>NZ_JBMSDT010000019.1:0-123846 GCF_049445795.1 Larkinella sp. VNQ87 | reverse complement strand
CACCGTACAACTCGCCGGACTGACGAGTTCCTGACGCTTGGTCTCGCAACCCGACAGACCCGCCAGCACCGTCACATTCGTGCCCACAGCGGCCGTGATCACTCCGTTACTGAAGCTCGTCGCTCCCAAAACCGTCAGACTCGCGCCCCCGCTCACCGTCACACTGGCGATGTAGGTCACCCCGTCCACACACACACCCTGGCCTACACTCAGTGCAATGCTGTTACATTCCCGGGTCGTCGGACAACTCACGGGACCCGTTACGATCTCCCGCGTCACCCCGCAGCCGTTGCTGGCCACCACCGTCACACTCGTGCCCAGCGTGATGTCCGTAATTCTATTCGTCGTCAGGTTGAGCACTCCGGCAGTGGCCGTCACACTCGAGCCTGCACTCGTCGAGAAACCAACACTATACGTCCCCGTGGCCGTGTCACACACCGGACCCGTTACCGTCAGGGCCGGTACTACACAACAATCGGGCGCTTCCAGGGGAGCCTGACCGGTGGCTACACAGCCGTTATCATCGGTCACGGTCAGACTGTACGCCCCCGTGGCTACGGCCAGCAAACTGCTGCTCGTCATGCCATTGCTCCATAAATACCGGTACGGTGATGTACCACCCACGATGCTCGTCATTACAATATCGCCCGTCGTACTACCGCACACCAACGTACTCGGCGATAATTCCACCGACAGACCCGCTGGCTGTGTGACCGATACCGCCGTGCTTGATACACACCCGTTGGCATCGGTGACGTCCACGGTGTAGGTACCCGCCACCAGATTGTCAATGCTGCTGGTGGTCATGCCGTTGCTCCACAAGTAGGTATAAGTCGGAGTTCCCCCCGTCACTACCACACTGGCTATACCCGTTGCACCTCCACCACACTGAACCGCCGTCACACTGGCTGTGATGCTCGGTCCCCCTATGTCGTTGATCGTCTCACTATCCGCTACCCAGCACCCGTTGGCATCCGTTACTGTCACACTGTACACACCCGCCACCTGGTTATTTAGACTGTTGGTCGTCGCTCCTGTATTCCACAAGTACCGGTAGCCGCTGCTGCCGCTGGCGGTCACACTCACACTGCCTGTGGCCTGACCACAAGCGGAGTTCGTGCTGGCCACCACCGCTGTCAGACTGCCCGGACTCGTGCCGATGGTCACCTCTTCGATATCGATACAGCCTTTGTTGTCGGTGACCGTCACACTGTATATGCCAGCGACTACCCCACTCAGGGTCGTACCCGTCGCGCCCGTGCTCCATACATAGCGCAACACGCCGTCTCCGCCCGTGGCTGTCACACTGGCCACCCCGTCAGCCGCCAGACAGGTCGCCGAACCACTTGACACCACTGTCAACTGGGGCCCTTCCACGTTGCTGATGGCGACTACCGTGCTGCTCTGGCAACCGGCGGCATCCGTTACTACGACGGTGTAACTATTGGCTAACAGCCCCGTTACGCGACTGCCCGTGCTGCCGTTGCTCCACAGATAGGTATAATTACCCGCCGGACTGGCCGTCACGGTTATTTCCCCATTGGCCTGGCCACAATTGGCATTCGTTGCTATTATACTCAAAACGGGTGCCCCTGTACCCGTGGTCACCGAGACCACCTGACTGGCCGTACAGCCGTTGGCATCACTAACCACCACCGTGTAGCTACCCGCCAGCAGGCTCGTCAGGTTACCCACTTCTCCTCCGGCACCAAAAACTCTGGCTGTCAGATTCGGCGGATTCAGATTATCAACCGTCAGACTGCCCGGCTGACCACATTCTCCATTCGTTACCGACACGTTAAATACCAGACCCTGGGGCTGGGTCAAACTCACCACGGTACTGCTGATACACCCCGTGGCCGAAACCGCCCGGACTTCGTAATCCCCGGAGCTAACCGTGTAGCTGTTTCCACTTTGTAACTGGGCTCCGCCCAATGCATATAAACTGTAGGTCACGCCCACTACCGGGTTGACCACACTGATCACACCCAGATCCTCTGAACACAAGGGCTGTAGCGTCGTCACCGCCAAGGCAGGACCGCCCGTCACCGGTACGGTCACACTCGTCGTCGAAATGCCGCAGGTTACGTTACCCGCTACTGACACGCTCACCGCATAGCTGCCACCCGCCAGACCATTGAAAGTTGCATTCGTACCCGTCACTACTGTGGACTGGCTACCCACTGTTACACTGTAGCTGCTCACGCCCGCCAACGCCGTCCAGGTGACCGTCACACTGCCATCCACACCCGTACATGAAGCCGGTGTGGCCACCGCTACCGGTTGCAGACTTACTGCCCCCGCTGGCTCGATGACAAAATCTTCGGTCGAGGTACACCCACTGGCATCCCTGACCGTCACACTGTACTGACCTGCTGCCAGACCCGTCAGACTCACCGCACCCGTGGCACTCACGACACTACCCGTGCTTGCCCCTGCGTAGCTCACCGTGAACGACGGTGCGCCCGTGATTTGCAAAGTAGCCGTACCATTGTTCACGGCACAACCACTCGGGGTAGTCGAGGCTACCACGATCGAGGCACTGCCCACGTCGCTCAGTGAGGTCACCGCACTGTAGGAGCAGACCACCGACCCGTTGGTCAGCGTCAGACTTACACTGTAGCTGCCCGCAGGCAGACCCGTGGCAAGCGTCGTGTTGGTGGCTACCACACTACCCGTCGTCAGGTTGCGCCAAACGATCGTCTGGGTCGTACCGGGCGAAACCGTACCCGACAAGATTGCCGTGATCGTACCGTTGGACTGACCACACTGCGGGTTGACGCCCGCCAGGTCGATTGTCCGTTCCTCACAGCAATCCACCGGCAAATCCAGCGTAGTACTACCCGTAACGGTACAACCCACGGCATCGGTGACCGTCAGACTGTAAGGACCGGCTTGCACCGCCAGCAAGCTACCGCTCGTACTGCCATTGCTCCACGTATACCGGTGCGGCCCGATCCCCCCCTGGCTGCTCACCAGCACGATATCGCCCGTCGTACTGCCACAGGCTATCACACTGGGTGACAGCCTAATATCCAATGGCTCCGGTTCCGTAACGACGACCGTATCGACGCCCACACATCCGGTGACATCGCGCACCCATACCGTGTATTCACCGGCCGCCAGGCTCGAGACGCTGGTCGTCGTGGCTCCCGTGCTCCACAGGTAGCTCAGCACACCCGTGCCCCCCGTCGCCGTCACACTCGCCATCCCCGTCGAACCACCGCTGCACAACACCGCTGTCGCATTGGCTATCACCTGCGGCCCGGTTGCATCCTCGACTGTCACACTGCCGTTGACCGAACAGCCATTGCCATCGACCACCGTCACACTGTATACGCCAGCTACCAGCGTATTCAGATTGCTTGTCGTCACTCCTGTATTCCACAAATACCGGTAGCCGCTGCTGCCGCTGGCGGTCACACTCACCGTCCCCGTGGCCTGACCACAGGTTGAAGGGGTGCTGGCGACCACCATTGTCAGACTGCCCGGACTCCGGTCAATCGTCACTTCTTCAATATCGATACAGCCTTTGCCGTCCGTCACCGTCACACTGTATACGCCGGCGACTACCCCACTCAGGGTCGCGCCCGTCGCGCCCGTGTTCCATACGTAGCGCAACGCCCCGTCTCCGCCCGTGGCCGTCACACTGGCCACTCCGTCAGCCGCCAGACAGGTCGCCGAACCACTCGACACCACTGTCAACTGGGGCCCTTCCACATTGCTGACGTCCACCACCAGGCTGCTGCTGCAACCCACGGCATCGCTTACTGTGACCGTGTAACTTCCGGCCAACAGACCCGTTACGTGGCTACCCGTGCTGCCGTTGCTCCACAGGTAGGTGTAGTCCGGTGTACCGCCATTGGCCGTGACCGTGGCTTCGCCATTCGCCTGACCGCAGTTGGCGTTGAAAACAATTTTGTCCAGCGTGAAATCCTGGCAACAAATGGTTACCGTTACCGGTTGGGTCGTTACCGCCGATGCGCTACAGCCATTGGCGTTCGTTACTACGACAGAATAGCTGCCGCTATGGGTTTGCAAGGCATTGCTGATGGTTACGATAGCACCCGTTCCCACGAAACCATTGGGGCCACTCCAGGTATAGGTATAGCTGCCGACGGGACTGGTCGCTGCGGTCAGGACCAGACTACCGCCCACGCAAACGGTCTGGCTACTTGCCAAAGCGGTCACACTCGGTGGCGCGTTAACCGTTACCGTTGTTGAACCAACTCCCGTACAGCCATTGCCGCCCGTAATGGTTACCGAATAAATACCGGCATCGGTTAGTTGAGCATTCAGAATCGAAACCGTTGGAACCGTGGTCACCGTCGAGAAATTCGGTCCACGCCAGGCATAACTGGTACCGCCCGCCGTTGTGTTCAAGGTTACGGTTTCACCGACGCAAACCGTCGATGGGGTTGCGGCCACGGTGGGCGTTGCACCAACCGTTACAGTAGTGGAAGCCCAGGCCGTACAACCGGCCGGGTCGGTTACCGTCACAGTGTAACTGCCACTGCTGGTCGCTACCGTCGTTGTGGTTTGTCCGGAGCCGGTGAAACCGTCTGGCCCACTCCACGCAAAGGTCAAGCCCGTGCTGCTGGTCGGAACCGTCGCACTCAGGCTGATGGTCTGACCCACACAGACGATGGCCGGTGTAGCAGACGCCGTTACGGTCAGGTTTGATCCGGTGGTCAGGACCTGTACTTTACTGAACTGGCAACCCCGGCTATCGCCCACCGTTACCGTGTAGCTTCCAGCCATCAATCCAGTCGCTACCGAACTGGAGACCACACCAGTGGGACCGGCAATCGTATAAGAATACGGCGTCGTACCGCCCGAAGGTTGCACAACCATCAGACCGCCCAAAGAAAGACAAGTCGGTTGGGTTGGCTGGATATTGAAATCAAACCCATTCGGCTGATTCACTGTAATAGTCGTTTGGGATGTACAAGAGGTTGAGGTGGTTTTGGTAATTAAATACGTACCGCCCTGAACCGTAAATGTAATGGGAGTATCACCTGGCGTACGACCAATCTCTGTAGCCGTTCCTGATATGGTCACGACATATTCATCCGTTGATAGGCCATTGCCTGCAAATTGCAGAGCACCGGTATTATCCGGACACAACGCGTCCGTTTTGGTCCAGCCTGCTACCGGCGTACTGCCTGTTTCGTTGATCAGCACGTTTTCTCTGCGAACTACGCAGCCGTTGCCATCCGTCACTTCCACAGTATAAATCCCGGCGGGTAAACCCGCTCTGGTAAACGTCGGTTGTGTACTGGTCCCTTCGATGTATCCATTGATTCGGTATACGTAACCCGGTACTCCACCCGAAACGGTGATCTTCAAATTACCGTCCTGGGCACCACAGGCACTCACGTTCTTGGGTACGACTGTCAGGTTAAACCCATTCGGAGTTCGGGTCGGCACAATCACATCCACCACGGATTTACAACTCGTGATGGCATCCGTTACTGTGAACACATAGCTACCCGCTTTTAGATTTGGGACATTAAACGGACCGGGATTTGGAGCCGGTAAGCTCCCTGTCGTGGGTCCAGTATACGCAATGGTAAATGGCCCACCCGTCTGGCCCGGAGCCGGTTGAATATTCAATACCACGGAACCATTGGCGGAGGTACAACTGGCACCTGTGGTCGTAATCGGCGTAGCAATCGGCCCACCAACGTCGTTGACGTTGACAGTATCCACGTACATACAACCCGCATAGATCGTGTTATCCAGGGCAATCGTAGCCGTTACGGCATATACGCCGGAAGTCAGGGCGGTAGCGGTCTGCCCGTTTTGGCCGTTGCTCCAGAGGTACGTGACAACGCCACCGGCGGGCACATTCAATAAAGTCGCTTCGGCTGAACCGATGACTTCCCCGCATTTGTTGTCGGTCACAACTTTATTGAACGCCAACGGAGGACATTTCTGCTGGCAGGGCGGTACCGTTACCAGAGCGCCATCGTTGGCCGGACAACCCCGGCTGTCGGTTACATCAATCTTATAATCACCTCCGGCCAGGTTACTGAACGCGGTACCCGTACCCGCTACGACAGCACCCGTGGTCAGTTTAGTTAGCTGTACGTTATAATTCGGCGTCCCGCCGTTGATCTGAATAATCGACAAAGAGCCATCACCGTTACCCGTACCACCCGGTCCGCAGCTTTCCGGCGTGTACTGGATATTGAAGTCCATGCCGTTCGGTCCGGCAACCGTGAAACTCTGGATCGAGGTACAGACATTGCTGCCAATCGTCTCGGTTCTTTCGATGTAGTAAACACCCTTGGGGACATCTACCGTATTTGGGGCATCGCCCTGAACGGTCGCTACCACTGTACCGCCCGCACCCACTAGTACGCGATAGGTCACACTGGCGGCCTGACCACCCGCAAAGACAAGCGTCCCGTTGTCCGTCGGACAGGTGGCGCTTTGCGAAGTCCATCCCGTGACGGCTGGAGCGCCTGTTTCGCCAACGATAACGGTTCGTTCGGCCGTACAACCATTGGTCGCCGAAGCCGCCACGGTATAAATACCAGCCGGAAGATTCGTGATCGGGAATGATCCTGCCGTAGCCGACGTATAAACTGCTCCATTCACCGTGAAGACATAGCTGGCGGTCGGCGTCACCGTCAGGTTGATCTGACCATCCTGCGCTCCGCAGCTCGTTGCCAATACCGGTGTTGCGGTCAGGTTCAGCACTCCGCTCGAAGAAACCGGAATGGTCACATCCTGGGTGCTTTTACAGGTTGAACCCGTGCTCACCAGCGTGAAGATATAATTACCCGCAGCCAGACCCGAGATGGTCCGCGCAAAACCGGGAGTTGTATTCGGAATGGAAACGGAACTGGTTGTCGGCCCTGTCCACGATAGGACATAAGGACCGTCACCACTCACGATGCTGAACGATACGGAACCTGTTGATCCGGCACAGCTTGAGGGATTGATGGTCCGTTTTTCAAAAACCGGACCGCCGATGTCGTTGACATTGACTGTTTTCTCGTAAACGCAACCCGTAAAAGTCCCCGTCAGAATGGTAGCGGTTACCGAGTAAACGCCCGATGAAAGTCCGTTAGCGTTGATACCGGAGTAGCCATTGCTCCACAGGTAATCCACTTCATCTTCAGTAAATTCACCCAATTGGGCCACAGCCCGGCCGTCGGACGTACCGCAATTCGGATCCACTACGTGGGTGCTGATCTGGTAATCCGGACAGATTTGCGTACAGTTCGGGACCGTCACGAACAGGCTTTCCGAGCCGGAGCACCCGTTGGCATCGTAAATCTGAACTTTATAGACGCCCGCAGCGAGGTTTTCATAGATGCCCACCGACGTTGCCGTCATCACCTGATTCTGGGCGTTGGTTACCGTAGTCGAATGGGGTTCCGTACCGCCCCGGATCTGAATGACCGAGATCGTCCCGTCGGTGTTGGCAACGCCACCCGGTGCACAGGTTACTTTGGTATATTGAACGTTAAACTGCAAGCCCGCCGGAACCGTAATGGTTAGAATGGTCGATGAGGTACAACTTGTCGAGACGGGTAACTGGGTAATGGCATAGCTTCCGCCCGCCAAGGTCAGTGAGGTGGGATTCGCGCCATTGATACCGGTTTGCACTACGGCACCGGAGGTCACTTCACGAACCTCGAAGCTAGTCGTCGGTTGTCCACCGGCAAAAACCAGCATGCCTTTGTCGGTCGGACAGTTCGGGTTAACGGCGGTCCAGCCCGTGACTGGCGTCGCACCGGTTTCCTGAATAGTCACCGGCTGGTTGGCCGCCGTACAGCCCAGCGAAGAGCTGACCCCAACGGTGTAAACGCCCGCCTTCAGGTTGGAAATGGTGAAGCTGGTCAGGGAAGAAACCCCTACTTCGATGCCGTTGAGTGAATACGAGTACGGTCCTGTCACGCCAACCGCTGGTGTAACGGTGACGACGATATTCCCCGTAAAAGTACCACAGGCCGTTGCATTGGTTGGAGTGGCCGTCAGGCTGATCTGATCACTGTCGTCTTTCGGAATATTGATGGAAAGATGCGACGAGCAGGTCGTATTTGTGGACGTGCTGGTAATGATAAATTCATAGGCTCCCGCTGGCAAATTGGGAATGGTATTTACACCGATCTGCGCGTTATTTTGGCTACCCATAGCCGCACCACTCCATTGAATCAGGAACGGCCCCGGATCCGTGGGCGTAGCCGGGGTAATATCGATGGACACCGCCCCGTTAGCGCCCCGGCAATCAGCCGCCGTTATCAGGTTGACCTCGGCTTTCGGGCCACCGATGTCGTTGACCTGAACGGTATCGATCACGGTGCAGACACCCGTAGTGATCGAAATAGTTGCCGTTACACTGTAAATACCGGCTGCCAATCCGGTAACCCGTGGTCCGGTGCTGCCATTGCTCCAAGCAAAACCGGTTGTTGCGCCCGTCGGTAGCCCTCCGATGATTAACGAAGCAATGCCGTCGCTGTTGCCGCAGGTGGCATCGATTACCGTTGAGCTGATCGGATAATTACACGCCAATGGCGTACAATTCCGCACGATAATCACTGCCTGGGATTGACCACCGGGGCAAGCAACCGTACTATCCGCCGTATAGACCACCGTAAATGAGCCTACTCCGGAATCGATCCCGCTAAAGACCGTGCCGGTCATCGAACCGCTAAGCGCCGAGAACGAACCTCCCGCTGGGAATAAAGTAGCCAGATCGATGGTTTCGTTGTTACAGATTGAAACCAGTTTATCCTCGCCGACTGTCGACGGCGTTTCGATCGTGATATCTACCACATTGGTCGCCGTACAGCTTTGGCCGTTGGTCACCTCGGTAGCCACCACCGTATAGCTTCCGGCATGGGCCGTCGTCGCATTCGGGATCGAAACAGTTGCCTGGTCGGATGTAAAGCTGTTCGGGCCCGTCCACCGGTACGTTACGTTGGCAAGCGTCTGCGCATCGACCGCTTCAGCGGTGAGTTCCAGATCCGAGCCGGTACAGAGGGTGGTGCTGGCAATCAGGACATTGACACCCAGATCACAGCAGGGCCGGATGGTCAGGACTTTACAGGTAGGCGGTGTCGTGCCGCAGGTGGTGCTGTTGCACACCACGCAGATGTCGTAAGACCCCAGACCGCCGTTGGCATTCAGGGCATCCAGATCGACTTCGATGCTGTTGGTTCCCTGTCCTGCCACGATGGCGGAAGAAAAATCGGCTCCACCCTGTTTGGTAATCACCCAGTTGTAACTGGTTGCTCCCGGTACAGGGGCCACCGTATAGACCCGCGTCCCCGTCGCATTGGTATTGCAGAGGCAGTCCGGGTCGTCTGAATCGGTCAGACCGTCCCCGTCGTTGTCGATGCCATCGTCGCAAATTTCCTGACAGGTGTTGACCGTCACCGGCGTTGCCGCCGAGTTGGAGCAGCCTGCGGCATTGGTCACCATGACCGTATAGGTGAAACTCACACCCGGTGTAATCGTGATACTCGCGGTTTGCGCGCCGGTATTCCACTGATACGTCGTTAGCCCAACCCCAGTCGCATTCAGGGTCGTGGTCTGGCCGTTGCACACCGTTGTCACCCCCGTAATGGTGACGTCCGGTTTGGCATTGATAAGGACTTGCGTCGTTCCCGTTCCGGAACAGCCCGCTGCGCTGGTGACCACCACGGTGTAAGTTCCAGCAGCCGACAGCGTCACGTTCTGAATCACCGGCGCTTTGGCGGTGCTGCTGAACCCATTGGGTCCCGTCCACAAATACATGGCGGCATTGTCGCCGGAGGCATTCAGGAAGAGCGTCTGGCCTTCACAAACCGGACTGGTCGAGGCCGCAGCCGCCTGCTCCGTCACCACCACGTCGGTCGTACCGGTGGCCGTACAACCGGTGTTCCCCGTGACGGTCAGCGTATACGACCCGGTGTGAGCCGTTGTGGCATTCGGGATGCTGACGAGTTGCCCGGTCGCTGTAAAGCCGTTCGGCCCCGTCCAGGAGTATATACTCCCCGAACCGGAACCCGATAGCGTAAGGGTTTGACCAGCGCAGACCGGTGAATTGTTGTTCACCTGAGCACGACAGGGCGCGTGGCCAAAATCCTGATCAGTGAGATTAGCGGCCAATACCGTTACCGAACGCGTTCGGGGCGTGGTGCTTAGATCATAACTGGCGGGCTGGGTAAACGTGACCGGCGGGCAGGTGCTGCCCGGATTGGCAACGGTTTCGTAAATCGTATAAGCTCCGCTGTTGGGCATCAGGCCGGGGAAGCAGTAGCTCCCATCGGCAGCGGTTTGGGTTGTGGCGATACACTGTCCGGCGGCATTCTGCAACACCAGGTAAGCCCCCGCCAATCCGGGATCGGCGTTGTTCTGATCGTTACCGTTGTAGTTGAGGTCATTGAAAACGCGACCCGCGACCTGGACCAGCGTCACTTCGCTCGTCAGATTGGTAGCAGCATACGCCCAGTTATCGATGTAACGCGAATTACCCCATGTACCTGGATTTGCAAAGGCAATTGCTGTACTTGAACAACCGCCCCAACCATGCACTCCCCCACTGCTATTGATTCCCGCTCGTCCATCTTTGTTTGGCGTAATCGAACAATGGTTAACACCACTTGAATTGGAATTACTCAGGTTGGTGTCATTCCAGTATAGAATTGTATTATTTGCCGTGGGACCATTAGTTCGCGTGAAAGTCAGTCCTGCCAAAGCTTCAACATCAGCCAGGGTCAAGTGTATTTCGCCGACCTTGTCAATCAAAATACGTGCTTTCAATGTCCCGGATGTGCAATTAATCGGTAAACCTGTTCCATCGTTCCCATCAAAAGAAACAGTATTGGCCCCCGCTGTGACACTGATCGGTTGACTGACATCAATCGCATCAGCATAATCACCATCTCCATTGGCATCTACCTGTAATGTAGCATTTCCGGCATAATCATTGACATTGAAAAAGAATGTTCCGGCTACAGGATTTCCGGAAGCGGCTTTAACAAAGGTCAACGCTCCAATGCCCGGATTGACAAGGGTTGGATTCAACCATTCCGTTTCCTGAGTATTGGTTGTATAATTAAAGCGAGGAGCCGAGACGGGCAGATTAGGATCTATTGGATTGAAAAATAATTTATATACTTCGCCACAGGCAGCATAATTTGTTGTTGTTCCTCCGGTTGGATCAACAGCACCAGGGCCGTAGTAAGGATAGTTAAAACCAACCGGTGGCAATGAGCCTGTTTCTCCAAAACCGCGGCTACGATATAACGATGTACAGGAAGTTGATGAACGGATACCAAATTTATCCATTACGAATTCAGCAACAGCTCCATGATACCCTTGAAACCCGACGGTATATTTATAGCCAAATTCACTAATAGCGTAAACCGAAAAGCTAGGTCGGTTAAAATAATCTCCATCTGATATTAATGAATATTTCTCCTGAAAAACGCGCCCTTTGGTTTGCACATTGGTAACGGCATCTCGGATTGCAATGGACCACGTCACATTCGTGTTTGCTGCTGTCGTTGAATTATTGGTGGTCAGACGGAATGTATAAATTCCAGTTGTTGGTGCAATAAATGGACTTGAACATTGGGTTCCAACTGCTGCAGCCCCGGTTATAGCAGTACACTGAGACAACAATCCAGTTGGCGAGTAAACTCGCACAGTAACATTAGCCCCTCCAGCAACCGGATCACTTTCTTTTTCAAAGAAATAACTAATGCGTTCTCCCTGTATGGCGTATACATATATGTCCTGTGATCCTATAAGTGTCGCGTACTTTACAGGCGAAATCTCCGGTGTCCCTTCCGCTCGAACATTATTTGCTTGCACCAGCAAATTTAACAACAACAAAGGATATAGCCACCAGCGGTGGGTCCGTTGGGCCCGTTCCGGCTGGTTTGTGCCACAGTCATCGACCGTCTGTTGGGTAAGGTTTATGACGTTCTGAGTTGTAAACCGTGTCCTCATAGCGATAGTCCTCATATCGTAAGGTAAATAATTTCTTTTGCTGGTGCCGGTTGACGGCTGGGTGCCGGTCGAAACCGACACCTCTTGCTTATGACTGAAATTCACGACCAATGTCACAGTTTAGCTCCTTAATTCCCTCCCGCGTTTGTGATCCCATTGCCAATCGGCGTCGGCGTCAGTGTCACCAGCGTCTGCACCTGTCGGATACAACCTGTGGATGTGTTCTGCACCGTGTAGGTAACCGTATACGTACCTGGCGCCGAAGCATTCAGGTTCAAAACGCCAGTGACCGGGTCGATCACCAACCCAAGCGGAGTAGCGGCAAAACCGCCTACAAAGGTGGCATCCTGAAGGGGCGTATAGGTAGGTGTTGCAAACCCATTCGTACAAAGGGGCTGCCCCGCGTAGGACAAAGTAGGATTCGGACAACCGGGATCGCAGGCTTCCGGCCCCGGTACGGTGACGGGTTCAATCGCCGTGGCCGTACAGCCATTGGCATCCGTCACAACAACCGTATAATTTCCGGCATTAGCGGTGGTCACGCCCGGTATCAGGACCGTCTGCCCCGTACCGGTGTAGTTATTCGGACCAAACCAGGTATAGCTCATCCCGCCCGACGCACTCAATTGCAGCGTCCCCCCCGAACATACCGGGCTGTTGCTCACCGCATCGGCTGCCGGGGCCGGTCGGACCGTGACCGTGACACTGCTCGTGGCCGTACAGTTCTGCCCGTCCGTCACCGTCACGCTGTAGATACCCGATGCGGTAGCCGAAACCGACGCAATCGTCGGGTTGGCGATGTCGGCGGTAAAACTATTTGGGCCGGACCATCGGTATACCAGAGGGCCCACAATTTGGGCCGTTGTACTGCTCCCTGTCGTTACCGTCAGGTTAAGATCACTGCCCGTACAGACTATAATGGGGCCTCCTGCCGTAGCCGTCAGCGAGCAGCAGTTGCTGACCGAAACCGGCACCGTTGCGGTGCTCGAACAACCGGTTGCATCCGTGGCCACAACGGTATAGCTGCCATTGTCGGTGATCGAAGCTGAATTGGTGACCAGTGGATTGGGGCCACTGCTATTGAAACCGTTCGGTCCCGTCCAGGTATAGATCACCGGTGCCTGCGCACTCGCCGGAACGGAAGCCGACAGACTCAGCGGCTGACCGATACACCCACTGCCAGCCGCAACGATGGCGGATACGTTCACCCCCGGCGTTACGACAATGATGCAGGTAATCGTATCGGAGGACATACAGGAAGCCGGAGCCGGTGATTCAGCCCAGATTTTATAGGTATAGGTTAGCGAAGTCGGTCCGGTGTTAATCAAGGTTTGGCCGATGTTGCCCGTCCCGCTTGAGGGTGCCGGTGTAGTTGGGGTTCGCTCCCAATGAACAATTGAGTTATCAACGTTTACATCGAAAATGATGGTCCCGGTCTGGCCCGAACAGATGGTTTGGGCACAGAACGAGGGCGTGACGATGGGAATTGGATTGACGGTAACCGTCGTGACAACTGTATTACTGGTACAACCAAATGACTCCGCAGACGTTGCCGTATACGTGTAGCTGACCGGCGTATCGCCCGGTGCTACAGGATAATCGACGATATCACCAATCCCCGGCTGATCCGCCGATCCATCGCTGGCGTGA
Source organism: Larkinella sp. VNQ87 (assembly GCF_049445795.1). Taxonomy (NCBI): domain Bacteria; kingdom Pseudomonadati; phylum Bacteroidota; class Cytophagia; order Cytophagales; family Spirosomataceae; genus Larkinella; species Larkinella sp. VNQ87. The sequence goes on along the minus strand of NZ_JBMSDT010000019.1, from coordinate 110,238 downwards.
CGGACCCACCGTACTTGCCCCCCCGCCACCGGGCTGGTCGTGTAATTGATTGCAACCTCCCCGCCGGAGCAGGTTGTTAACGAAGTTACGTCGGCGGCTACCTGGGTAACCGTACAAGCGCCCGCCAGTGTATATACTATATAAGTATCCGGGACTAGCGTGGCATTGGTCGTGATCGAACCCGCTAAAACCGTACCCGCCGGCCCCGTAAAAGCACTCGCACTCGTCGTTTGATCCAGCGAACCGGCATCGACCGTCGAGGGAATCTCCACCCATTGGGTGCCGTCCCAACCCACAATTCGTAATTTGCTCAAATCCGTACCCACCATCGCAGCGATGGGCGTGTTGGCATCCCAGGTCAGGGTGATGCGGGCGGGGGTAGCGCCGTCGATGTCCCAGTATTCTACGTTGTCAACCGTGCCAACACCGGCACCTTTGGAGGTTGTGGGAAAAGCAGTACTTCCGCCCGGCAAAATACCATAGGTGCCCCCTTTCAGATCACTCGTGGTGGCCAGGCCCGGATCGACGCCGTAGTAAGCCGCCGTCGTGGGAGCGGCAGCGGAAGAAGCTGAAACCGCAGCCGGGCGGTATTTGTCGTTATCGCCGATGGGAAAGGTGAAAGGGCCGGTGTTGTAGGTCCGCACGTATCCATCCATGAAGGCGGTGTTGCTGGCACTGATCCAACTGCCATTCGGATTGACGAAACTATAGAATCCAATGGCTGGCTGGCGTTCGGAGCCTACAATGCCGGCGTTGATCGTGCCGCTGCCCGTTACGAAGTTGTGCTGCCCCATAATAGCCATCTCCATCCCGGTATGCGCATACGTGCTGCCGAAACTGCCGGATTGCGCGTGAACGAATTGGGTCAGGACGGTCAACACCAACGCCAGACAGACTCTCCCCATGTGCTTGCTGGTAAAATTTCCCATCACCTTATCTGCGATTAAATACTATCTTTTGTACTGGTTATTATCTGTTTATTCTTACCCTGGCTTTACCCCTAACCTCCGGCTTCACCCCCCACCGAAGCCGGAGGTGGATTCTGGTCAAAAAAGAACGTGTTGCCCGCTGACCAGTTCGTGGGCGATGATTCACCGTTACCTCACTCCAGGAGTGTGATTGATTGGTGAATTATTTTGTTTGTAAAAGCAATTTTACTTATTAACAAGTATGATGATGTTCAATCATTGCTTATCACCTCTAGCCAGCCCAACGCCAGGTTTCTTCCCGTCCGGACCGCAACTCCTTTAGCTTAACAACCGTTTCAGAACCCTCCTGCAATTGTTCGGCGGCATTCAGTAGTTCAATTCCGTAAACCGTTCCATCAGTACTGATATCCACATGCAGGTCATCGCTCAGCGTTAGGGTTTGCACTCCCGTTTCGGGCTTTGCCTTTAGCCGGATATGGGCCACATTGTATTGCGTATCAATGGTAACTTCCATTTTAGAAGTATTTGGAAAGTAAGGTAATAACAACAAAGGTATCCATCCATTTGCTGACCAGGCTTTCAAACCCTCAAGTGCTTGCTGGTAAAATTTCCCATCACCTTAGCTGCGATTAAAAATTTATTACTGATTAATGTCTTGGTAACCCTAGAAGCGGTTTTCTGGCCCCGAAAAAGAACGTGTTGCCTTCTAGCAAGTGAAGGCGGTGATTCACCAATCTCAAGAACAGAATTGGCGAATAATTGCTTGCGCTATCAATTTTTAATTTAACAGGAAATCATTTAAAATTTTACTCACTCACAGATACGATTAAGTTGTTTCCATTTGTAGAATTAGCCCCACAAGCTGCCGAAGATGTTAAACCAACTCCCAGAGTGGCGGGTGTGCCCGTATTGGTCCAGGGAGCAACGTACACTCTAACATTGTAAGTACGAGGTGAAAGATCCTTTATAGCGTATTTTCCAAGAAAGGTCCCCCCTGTACAAGCTACTGAAGCAACTGTAACAAAAGTAGCCCCTACATATTCAAAAACCCCTGGTGTAGTTTTATCGACATACACTAAAAATTGAAATTGAACTTGAGTCGTATTGTTAGCCACAGAGTAGAACGCCGTATAATCAATAATAACATCGTTCGTACTTTTAGTTACTGTAAATGAAGCATTTTGATTAATGTTGGTTGCACAGGCCGGTGGGTTATTGGTCGCGGCACAAAAACCGCTCCCTGGACCAGTTGTTGGTAAGGTTACTCTCACCCCGGTTATTTGCACGGTTGAACTTACGGCTGTTGTCTTTATACTCTGCCAACTCGCCCCCCCCACCGCATCCGAGGTCAACACTTTACCAGTTCCTTCCGTGCCATCCTGAATTGTTAGCTGTCCGGTTGTTTTATTTACTTTCACTTTCCGGTTCGGTGTCGAGGCTTCGACTTCCAGATTGGAAGTCGGCTCGGGCGTCGTGGGGTTGCTCCCGATTTTTACCTGCGCCTGAACGGTATACGCGCTTAGGAGCAGGATCAGGACGGTTAGTGTATAGTTGATCAATGTTTTCATTGTTTTCTGCGATTTCTTTGATTTGTGTTTTCATGCGTCGGGACAAGCCCTGCCCTTGCCGGATGTACTCTGCTTTTTGACTGAATGAAGGGCCAAACGTCACAGTTCAGTCAAAAATTAAGCATTCCAGGGGGGCAATTCCCAGACGAACAAATCGGGTCCCAGGTATGCCTCCGACGGGCCGTTCCCCCTGGCGGCATCCGGCATCGATAGCACTGCTCCCTGGAACTCAAGCCCCTTACCCGGCAGAGCGACATCGATCCTAACGGGCTGTTTTCCAGGCTTTCCAGCTTCATCCCCCCGTTCAATCAGGGCATTTGACCCAATCTGCCAGCTACCCGTACCCCACACGACAAAAGCACCCGGAGACACCGTCAACCGGGCGTCTGGTTCCACCACCAGATCGCCCCTCGTAACCACCATCGATTTCCGCACCGTCAGCCTGCCTTTTACTTTTACGGCCTTCCGGTTCGCCACCACCAGCCGACCGATGGAGCGGTCGCTCGACACGACCGTCTGGGTATCTTTCCCCGCCATCACCACCTGCCCATCGCCGGTGATATCGCCTTTCAGCGTCAGTTGCTCATCCGTCACCACGATCACCGTTTTTTCCGCCACCGAACAATTCCCAAACACCGCCATGCCCGTCTGGGCCAGGACGGCACTTCCCCAAAAAGGGAGCAGGAATGCCAGTATGTATCGGAACTGTCTCATGGGGTACGGTTTTCGGTATACAGTTTTCGGTATACGGTTTTCAGTTTACGGTATTTCGGGCGAGTCGGTATGACCCCTCCATGAACTACTGTAAACCGTATACCGAAAACCGGGCACTCTTTAATTATTCACCACCACCGGAACGACCACCTGTGGGCTGTTGCATCCGTTGGTGCCCATTGCCTGGAAGGTGTAGTTGTAGGTGCCCGCCGGTAATTGATCTTTCACTTCCACACTGCCCTGACCTGAATTGCCCGAAGGAGTCGGGACCGGCACATCCCGACTCCAGGTGACTGTAGCCGTGCTGGGTCGGGCCGTCGCCCGTAGGTAGATTTCTTCCAGTTCACAGACAACCGCCCGCGTAGGAACCACCTGGAGTGCTGGTGCCGGATTCACGGTGATGGTTACGACCTCCTGATCCGAACAACTACCCGCCTGTGCCAGGAAGGTATATACAATGGTCTGCGGCAACCCACTGACATTGGTCAGCCCCGCAAAGTTGATGGCCGTCCCTGTCCCCGATTGACCCAGGTTGTTCGTCCAGGTCACCGTTGCGCCGTTGCTGCCGCCAACCGATAAACTCGTCGATTGACCCGAACAAACCGTCATTCCTCCGCTACTGGTTATCGTCAGACTCGGTGTGGTCGCAATCGTCACATTTGTCGTTGCCATCGACGAACAGTTTGGCACCGACAGATCCGTGACCACGACCGTGTAACTGCCCGCTACGGCCGAGGTCGAATTGGCGATGGTCGGATTTTGCTGGGTGCTGCTGAACCCATTGGGGCCCGTCCAGTTGTAGCTGAACGACCCACTGCCCCCCTGCACACTCGCCGTCAGTTGCAGATCATTCCCCGTACATTGCGGACTGTTGCTGCCCGCTGTCGCCGTTAGATTACAACAATACGTCACCGATACCGGCACGATGGCCGTGCCCGAACACCCGGCCACATCCGAAACCACCAGCGTGTAATTGCCGTTGTGGGTGACAGCCGCCGAACTGGTCACCAGCGGATTGGGACCCGAACCTACATACCCGTTGGGTCCAGTCCAACTGTAGGTATACGTACCCGTGGAGCTAACACTAGCCGACAGGCTCAGCGGCTGACCGATACAGCCACTGCCGGAGGCCACCACCGCACTGACATTCAGGCCGGGCGTGACTACGATGATGCAGGTAATCGTGTCGGTGGACATACAGGAAGCCGGTGCCGGTGATTCAGCCCAGATTTTATAGGTATAGGTTAGCGAAGTTGGTCCGGTATTGATCAAGGTCTGAGCGATGTCACCCGTCCCGCTGGAAGGTGCCGGGGTATCAGGAGTACGAATCCAGTGGACAATCGAGCCGGTGATACTGGGTTGGAAGATGATGCTGCCGGTCTGGCCGGAGCAGATGGTCTGGGCGCAGGCCGAGGGAGTAACCGTCGGAATCGGGTTGACGGTCACTTCCGTCGTAACGGTGTTGCTGGTACAGCCCGTGATGTCCGACGAACTGGCCGTGTAGGTATAACTCACCGGCGTGTTGCCGGTAGCGGTCGGGTAATCGGTAATGTCGCCGATCCCAGGCATGTCTTCTGACCCATCGCTGGCCCGGCGGACCCACTGCACCTGCCCACCCGGCGTGGGCGCGGTGGTGTAACTGATCGAAACCGGCTCGCCCGAACAGGTAGTCAGCGAACTGACGCTGGCCGTTACCTGCGTGACGGTACAAATCCCCGCTAACGTATACACTACGTAGGAGCCCGGCACGACGGTGGCATCGGTGGTGATCGACCCCGCCGAAACCGTACTGGCGGGACCGGTGAAAAGGCTGGCGGAGGTGGTCTGAACGAGCGAACTGGCATCGAACGTCGAGGGAATGATCACCCATTGGGTGCCGTTCCAGCCGACGATTCTCAGGCGGCTCAGGTCCGTGCCGACCATCGAGGTGATGGGCGTGTTGGCGTCCCAGGTCAGGGTGATGCGGGCGGGGGTGTTGCCGTCGATGTCCCAATACTCGACGTTATCGACCGTGCCGACGTTTGCCGCTTTGGAAGTCGTCGGAAAGGCCGGGCCTCCTGCGGGCAGAATGCCGTAGGTGCCGCCCATCAGGTTGCTCGTGGTGGCCAGTCCCGGATCGACGCCGTAATAGGCGGCCGTGGTCGGGTTGGCGCTTGCAGAGGCCGACACGGCCGCCGGGCGGTACCGGTCGTTATCGCCGATGGGAAAGGTGAAGGGGCCGGACTGGTACGTTCGCACGTAGCCATCCACAAAAGCCGTCTGGCTGGCGCTGATCCAGGTGCCGTTGGGGTTGATAAAACTGTATACCCCAATGGGCTGTTGCCGCTCGGAGCCAATGATCCCGGCGTTGATCGTCCCGCTGCCGGTCACGAAGTTGTGCTGCTCGTAAATGGCCGTTTCGGCGGTCGAATGCGCGAACGTGCTGCCGAAGCTCCCCGACTGCGCACGGCCCCAGTGGCTCAGAACGGTCAGCACCCAGGCTACGACGACTCCCCATCTGTGCTTGCTGGTAAAATTTCCCATCACCTTATCTGCGATTTAAAAAACTATATTTTGTACTGATTACTAGCTGTTTACTTTTCCCCCGGTTTCTGGTCAAAAAAGAACGAGTTGCCCGCTGACCCGTTCGCGGGTGGTGGTTTGCCGATCAGATCGACATGTATTTATTGTTTGCACAACCATTTTATTGTTAACAGCTCTACTTCGAAAATTGCCGTTCTGTGCTTTCATTGTGTTTTATGGTTTCAAATCATGAAATACACAAAATCAGCCACGCTTATTTCCACCTCCCTCCGGTATGGGCAAACGAGTCGCCCCCGACCAGCCCTGTTTTTCTTAGTCAAACACGTCACGCCATTCGACCGAGAAATTCTCTATGGTTCGGACAGGCACCGGGCCGGGCTCAACATAGGTGCCAGCGGGTTGGTATTTAATCCCATCGTGCAAAAAAACATGGATGGCTTTCTCACCGGGAGCCACCGTCCAGTACTCACCGACGCCATTTTCTTCGTATAAATCAAACTTATCCCGCAAATCACGGACGACGGTTCCGGGCGACAGGATTTCGATGATCCAGTCGGGAGCGCCCAAACAGCCCCGATCGTCCAGCTTATCCGGGTCACAAATCACGCAGATGTCGGGCTGTACGACCGTTTCAATCTGTTCGGGTTCACCCCGGCGGTTGGCCAGCAGGCTGGTGGTGGTTAGTCGAACGTCGAATGGGGCGTGATAGACCTCGCACGTTTTACCCCGCAACCGTTGCTCAATGTCAGAAAACAACCGCCCCGACACCCGCTGATGAATCCGTTTCGGAGCAGGACTCATCCGGTATACCCACCCTTTGATCAGTTCCACCGATTCGTCGAACTCCCACGTCAGGTAGTCGGCATAGGTATAGCGTTTGCTCAGGTCCAGTTGTGAAAAATCGGTGATCGTCGTCATGGTCTCGCTTGCTGGCTGCTTCTCCAACGTTGGTCGTACTTTCGTTTTTTTGTCCTTCAATCTGATACGGCATAACGGCTATGCGGCCTGCCGGTGTCGGATCACTTCCACTTCAGCGCCCCGCTCGATAGCCGCGTTGGCTTGCTCCGTCAGTTGAGTCGCTATCGCTTCGTTCAGATAATACTGTCCGCAATTGTTGCAGACATCCGCCGGAACGTCTTTGATGACGATGATGCTTCCGTTCCGCTCCAATGTCACGGTTACCAAACTGGGGGCGGTCCGATCACCATTTTTACAAATCACACAATCCACTGTTTCATGGTTTCGTCATCCCAGTTATTTTCCTCCCAAAGACGATCGGTTTCATCCATTGCTTTATTGGCAAAGTAAGCCGCCAGCAACGCCCGAATTTCCAGTAAATCGCTTTCCGGGATTTGCCGGGCGTAGAGTTTCATCAATTCTACTTGCAAATTGGTCAACGCTGCATTCTGTGCCATACCGGTTTTTGGTTTGTTTTTACCAAGTTACACAAAACCGACGGTTTCTGTTCATTCCCTATTTGCTCCCTGCTAAACGGACTCCCCAGTTAGGCGGGCTGGTAAAATTTCCCATTACTTTCTCTGCGATTAAAAACTATCTTTTTACTACTTCAATGTCATCCTTCCTGGCATTCAAAAAGAACGAATTGCCCCGTTACCAGGCTGAGGGCGGTGATTCATTTACCATTCCAAAATCTTCAATGGTAAATGAATTATAATTTGCTTGCGCATTCACAAATACTACTCCCGGTTTTCATTTATTCCTGTTCCGCTTCCATTTCTAATTCGAAAGTTAAACCGACAACTGCCGTATTTAGACTGACTTATTGAAATGCCGTAATGGTTTGATAGACATCCGTCATGTCATACGATGTTCCAGCAGCACAGCCAAGACACGGTGTAACAGTGTACCTTACTTGGTCTCCTTGATAGAGGTACATTGTGATCGTACTATTATATGCATAAGTATATGTATATCCACCCTGACCACCATCTCCCCCCCTCGCAACTTCAACACCGGTAGACAGTGGTTTAACGCTTATCCCTCCTCCAAATGATCCAAATTGACCCGCTGGTCCATTGAACTTTACACGCCACATATGACTTATAATGTACCACCCGTCGAAAGGAATTGTATACACCCCATTGGAGTAACCATTAAAAGGGTCATAATTCGGCGTCGAAACCTGATTAACCGTAGTATTATTTACGGGTAAAGTCACCGTATTTGCTCTAAAACCCGCATAAATCAAACTAGAAGTTTTGCCCTGTGGGGCTATGGCCACCCAACCGGTTCCATCCCAATAATATTCCCCTATTTTGGCAACCAACGTAGGATAATTGCTATTCGTGGAGGTAATGCCGGTATTGGTATTATACACGTGCATCCCAGCTGCGGGCGTCCCGGTCAACCCCCAGGTGGTCGTATTCGTCAGGCTGATGCGGGGCATCAACAAGCCTTTGTTCGTACTTTCCAGTTCCAATAAAGAGCCCCCGTTGATGGTGGTGGGATTATTCCCGACTTTTACCTGGGCCTGCGCCGTAACCGCTCCTATGACGAGGGTTACAATCAGCAGGCTATATCTTAAAAATGCTTTCATTGCTTTGTTTGGTTATTCCAGATTCCATTTTATCTACACTTCCCTGCTCACGAGAACTTTCCTTTTGACCGCTTTCGTTGCAATTCGTCACAAGGTTCTCCACCGGGGATGCCACGGCGGCAATGCCGGATTCTGTAGATAAGGACTCTGGTACCCCTGAAAAAAGCCATTCCAGCGCACAGAACCAGGTTTTAATTCCCCCCAATGAGTAGTGTTCTGCCCCACGGCCAGCGCATCCCCCATTGAAATATGTTGTTTCAACGGCGATCCGGCATCCGGCCCGGATTGAATCACGCCGTCCGACCCGATCCATCGGCTGTCTGTTGCCAAAGCTATCTGCGCTCCCGGCAAGACCACCAATCGCGCCTGTGGTTCGACCACCAGATCGCCTTTTTCTACCGTTATCGATTTTCGAACCGTCAGCTTCCCCCTGACTCTTACAGCTTTCGGATTGGTTACCACCAGCCGGTCGATGGTGTGGTCCTGAGCGGCAATGGTCTGGGTATCCTTTCCCGCCATCACCAGTTCACCTTCGCCCGTCACATCGCCCCGGAGCACCAGTTGTTCATCAAAAAAAGCCATTGAGCCCTTTTCCGCCACTCCCACCTCCCCAAATACCGTCATTCCGCTCTGGGCGAGGACGGTGTTTCCCAGGAAGGGAAGCAGGACGGTCAGGAGGAGTCGGAAAGGTTTCATTGGAACGGTTTTCGTACCCACGGACTTTAGTCCGTGAGATCCTTGTCGTTTACTAACCTATTTATTTGGCGAGAATCTCACGGACTAAAGTCCGTGGGTACGCATTAATCATTCACCACTACCTGCACCACCTTCGCCGGGCTGGTACACCCGTTGGTGCCCACTGCCTGGAAGGTGTAGTTGTAGGTGCCGACCGGTAGCGGATGTTCCAAATGCACACTGCCCGGATTTGATCCACTCGATGGCGCTGGGTTCGGGACATCCCGGCTCCAGGTAACGGTGGCCGAACTGGGGAAAGCCGTCGCCCGGAGGTTGACCACTTCCGGCGCACAAATCACCGCCTGCGTCGGACTCACCTGGAGCGCCGGTGCCGGGTTGATCGTGATGGTCACCAGTTCGTCGTCCGAACAGATACCCGCCTGCGCCTTGATGAGGTACGTGACGGTTTGCGGCACCCCGCTGACGTTGACCAAGCCCGCAAAGTCGATGGTCGTGCCGCTGCCCGATTGGCCCAGATCGTTCGTCCAGGTGACGGCAGCGCCGTTGTCCCCACCCACTGTCAGGCTGGCTGGCTGACCGGAGCAAACCGTCAGGCCTCCGCTGCTGGTCACGGTCAGGCTGGGCGCGGTGGCAATCGTCACGTCGGTCGTTGCCGTGAACGAGCAGTTGGGCACCGATATATCCGTCACTACGAGGGTATACGAACCGGAAGCGGCCGAGGTCGAGGTGGCTATGGTCGGATTCTGCTGGGTGCTGGTAAAGCCGTTGGGGCCGGTCCAGCTATACGTATAGTTGCCGCTGCCGCTCTGGACGCTGGCTGTCAGTTGCAGGTCGTTGCCCGTACACTGCGGGCTGTTGCTGCTGGCCGTTGCGGTCAGGGAGCAGCAGTTGGTCACCGAAACCGGCGTCGTGGTTGCAGTGACCGAACAACCCTGGGCATCGGTCACCACCACCGTGTAACTACCCGACTGACTGGTTGAGGTAGCGGAGAAACTGGCCGTACCGGTCGTATTGCTGACGGCAAAGCCATTGGGGCCGCTCCAGGCATAGGTATAGCTGCCAGCCGGACTGACCGTGGCCGTGAGGGTTACGTTGGCAGTGCCAATACAAACCGGGTTTGTCCCTGTAGAAGCCGTCACCGTGAAATTCGCCCCGCCCGTGAGCGTCACGACCTTGCTGAACGAACAACCTCGGGTATCGCCGATGGTCACGGTGTAGCTACCCGCCGTCAGATTGGAGGCCGTTGCCAGATTCGATACCACACCCGTTGCGCCCGTGATCGTATAGGCGTAGGGCGGTGCGGTGCCGCCCGACGGCTGAATCACGGCCAGGCTGCCACTCGCGGGCAAGGCGCAGGTCGGATTATGGGGTTGAATGTTGAAGTCCAGACCGGCGGGTTGCGTAACGGAGATCACCGTGGTCGACACGCAGGAGGACGAAGTCGTGCGGGTAATCAGGTAATTGCCGCCCGGCACGGAATAGCTGGCCGGTACATTACCCGCCGTCTGCCCGATCTGGGTGGCCGTTCCGGCTACTGTCACCACGTATTGATCCGAGGCTACGCCCGAGCCGTTGAAGGCAATCGTGCCGTTTTCCTCCGGACAGGTTGGATTGGTATGGGTAATGCCCGTAATCGGCGGCTGACCAACGGTGTTGATCAGTACATTTTCGCGGATCGTCGTACAGCCGTTGGCGTCAGTCACCTGGACGTAGTAGGTTCCGGCGGGTAAACCGGTGATCGGGAAGTTGCGGTCGGAGGTAACGCCTTTCACAAAGCCATTGACGATGTAGGCAAACGGCCCGACACCCCCCGAAACATTGACGAAAATCTGACCGTCGGTCGCCCCGCAGCCCGTCACGGCCGAACTGGACGCCGTCGCCACCAGATTACCGGAATTGCCCGGCAGGTAGACATCGAACACGCCCTGGCAGGTCGAGTTGGCACCGGTTACCGTAAAGACATAGTTCCCGGTTTTCAGGCCATTGATGGTGATGCTTCCCGCGTTGGGAACCGACGTACTGTTTGCGGTCGGTCCGCTCCACGAAATCGTGAAAGGTGCCGTGCCGCTCTGGATGTTCACCACGGCTGATCCGTTGGCCGCCGTGCAACTGGCCGGGCTGAGCGGAGAAACCGTAAAGACCGGCCCGTCGATGGCATTGACATTGACAGTATCGACGTACATACAGCCGTTGTAAATGTCGCTGCTGGTGATCTGCGCCGTTACCGAGTAAACCCCCGAGGTCAGGTTCGACGCCGTCGTGCCGATGAAGCCGTTGCTCCACACGTAGGTCACGGCTGTGCCTGCGCCCGTCGGCGCGTTGAGGAGTTGGGCGGTGGCTTCACCCGTCACCACATCACACTTCGTATCCACCACGACGGTATTGAAATCCAGTTTCGGACAGACAATGCCGCAGGGCGGAACCGTCACGAGGGTTCCTTCACTGCCCGAACAACCGTTTGCGTCGGTCACGTTGACGCTGTAGTTGCCCGCAGGCAGGGCATTGAAATTAGCCGGAGCGATGGTTTGCCCTTCGTTGTTGGTCACCACAATGGTAAACGGATCGGTGCCGCCCGTGATCTTGATGACCGACAGGCTTCCATCGCCATTGCCGACGCCCCCGGCTGCACAAGTTTCGGGCGTAAAATGCACTTCAAAGTCGATGTCCTGCGGCCGGTTCAGCACCAGCGTATCCGCCGAGACGCAGGTACCGGAGGTAGTCTGTACGATGTACGTGCCCGCCGACAAGACGAGCGAGGTCGGATTCGCGCCATTGACGCTGTTGGCGACCACGGCCCCGGTGAAGGCTTCCCGAACCCGGAAGGTGGTTCCGGGCTGCCCCCCGGCATAGACCAGCCGGGCCTGATCGGTCGGACAGGCGGGCGACTGGGCCGTCCAGCCGGTCACGCTCGATACGCCGGTCACGTTGATCACGACGACTTCAGGCGACGTGGTACAACCGGTCGAGGAACTGACGGCGACGGTATAAACCCCGGCGGGCAGGTTGGTAAAGGTATGCGTGGGCAGCAACGAAGAGGCCATAAACAAGCCGTTCAGGGAGTACGAGAACGGAGCCGAGACACCAACCGCTGGCAGGACATCGACCTGAATGCTGCCCGTGGCCGACGAGCAACTGGTTGCATCGGTCGCCGTAGCGGTCAAGGTAATGCGGCCATCGTCGTTGCGCGGAATATTGACGCTCAGCGTACCGAAACAACCGGGCGTGGCCGCACTGGTGATCCGGAACTCATAGGGACCAGCGGGCAGGTTTGGCACGTTGACGGGACCGAGGTTCACCGGTGGCAATGACCCCGTGGCTGCGCCGGTCCACGAAATGGTGAACGGTCCGGTGCCTTTGACCACCGTCAGGGATGCGACCCCGCTGGACTGGCAGGTTGCCGGAGTAACCCCCACCAGTTCCATGACCGGTGCTCCGATGTTGCTGATCGATACCGTATCGATGACCATACAGATGTTAATCCCGTCGGTCACCGTCGCCGTTAGGCTGTAGATGCCAGCCGCCAGACCCGAAATGGCCGAACCGATCTGTCCGGTACTCCAGGCAAACGAGGTAAAGGCGCTGGTGGGCGCGCCACCGAGTGTCACCTCGGCGCGACCGTCGCTGTTGCCGCAGGTAGCCCCGACGGCAATGGCGTTGATGGGATAATTACAGAGCGGGGGCGTACAATCGCGCACGACCACTGTAATGGTGTCCGGGGCGCAATTGGCGGCTACACCGCTGGCTTTATAACCGACCTTGAAGACGCCAGCCCCTGACACAATGCCGTTGAAGGTCGTACCCGACAACGCAATGGCCGGTCCCGTCAGCACCGTGAAGGAGCCGCCCGAGGGCACATACGTTTGCAAATTGAGCGTTTCGTTGTTACAGAGCGATACCGTTGCGCGGGTAATCGGCGGAGGGCAACAGGCATTGACGACAATGATACAGGTGATCGTCGTTGAGGTCGGGCAGGTAGCCGGAGCCGGACTGATCCCCCAGACTTTGTAGGTGTAGGTTCCCGCCGTGTTAAAAATAGTGCTGATATCACCCGTACCCGATACATTATCTTCGACGCGCAGCCAGTGAATGGTTGTCCCAGCAATAGTCGGCTCAAAAATAATATTCCCCGTTTCGCCATTACAGATGGTTTGCGAGCAGACCGAAGGCGTAATAACCGGTCGTGGATTGACGGTAACGATGGTGGTGGTCGTTGCGGAAGGACAACCGAAGGCCGTTACCGAGGCCGTATACGTATAGGTCTGGGGGCTTGTTCCCGTGGCCGACAGGTAGTCGCTGACGTTCCCCAAACCGGTGGTGGTGGTCGTGCTCGATTGAAGCGTCCATTGCACCTGCTGACCGACCGGGTTGGTCGTATAGTTGATGACCACCTGATCGCCCGAACAGGTCGTCAGGCTGGTGGCACTGGCCGTGGGTGCTGGCGGAGGTGTTGGGTTTGTCAACACGATGGGTCCCAGCGAGTTGGTACCCGACGTACAGGTGGGATTGGTGACCCGGATGTTGGTATAGGTCCCGACGGTCAGGTTGGGCAGGATGAGACAGCCACTGGCATCGGCGGTTTGACCCGCCAGGGCCGGTTGGGCTACGGAATTCCGGTCATAACTGATCGTATGTCCTCCGCTGTTGGGCACTAACCCGCAGATTTTGATGCTGCCGTCGATGCCTCCGCAAATGGTAGGATTGGTATTATCCGCCGAGTTATTCGTGATGGTAACGCATTGCACGATCACGGGTACCGTACAGGTCGAACCGCCCGTCGTACTACAGGTTCCGGTCGTTTGCGGAGAACTGAGCGTTAAGCTGCGGGGACCAGCGGCTCCTGAGCCATCGAAAGTAACGGGCATGGTTATCGATGTTTGCCCAGCCGCCACGGTGGTCACATAAGGTGCTGGCGTCGTCGTGAAGCCCGTACCGACGGCCGTGATGGCGATGCTTCCCGCAACAGAGACACTGATCGGAATGGTTATTGTGCCGGTTTGCCCGCTGACGCCGTTGGCGACAAACGTATTGGAGGACGTAGCCGGATTCGTACTACACAGAAAATCAAACCGGGCCGCGGGCTGCGCACAGCCGAACGCCATTTGGGGCATGCCGTAAGAAGACGTAGTTCCGGGGGCCAGTGTAAAGCCGATTGGGACAAAATTGGCTCCCAAACCGCCCACATTCGGATTATTTATAACGCCTAACGTCCCCAACTCATGGCTGGCCGTATAAATTTTACCATCCGGACCACGCAAAATTTGACCACCCAGTCCGGCTAAAAAACCGAGATCAACTTTGGTCGCCAATACCTGAGCCCCCGTCGTTTTTCCGGCTATATTAAACTGAAATAACTTACATAAGTTAGGATTTAAGCCCGATATATAAATGTAGTTTCCATCTGGGGAAAATTCAGCTCCATAGGCAGCGTGATTGGGATCGCCATAGGGCATGGTCCATTTCATCGTTAGCTGCCCTGTCGTCCTGTTGATATCATATAAGTTAGCGACAGTCATAAAATCAGATCCTACAGTTGGAGCCGTGCCAACAAGCAGAAGCTGCGTTCCATCCGGAGAAAGTTTCAAATTCCTAGTCCCCGTTATGGTTGGACTACTCACATAGTTTGACGTCACTTTTGTACCCGTATATCCATTGCTATCGAATAAGTAGGCCAGAATCTGACTCGTATTATTCGTGGCCGTAAATACCCAATACTTGGTGGGATCCGTACTGGGGATAGCCACCAGTGCTTCGCCATAGATCAACTGATCAAACGCAATATTTTTTTGGGTAACCGAGCGAGAACACATATCCACCACCGAGTAGCGGAGAGTACCTTTCGGATCCGGGGCTTCAAAGGCAAAGTCGTTGGTAACAATGAAATATTTATCCGGATTTCCCGGAGACTGAAAAGCTATATTCCCCTGCTCCATAGATGGATGTTGCAGAAGACCAGTCCCATTAGTCATAATGGATCCATCGGGATTAAATACGGTGGAAGTGGCACCTGATGATGAACTCCCAGCAGGGGCCTCGACGTAAAATAACAACTGACCCGCGTTATTCGTAGCAACCGCCGTTCCTTCATAGCCAATCCCTGCTGCGGTAATCGCGGTAGGTGTAGTGAGCGTCGGTCCGAAATCGATTCCAGCCCCATAGCCAAAATACCAGTACCGGCTCTGATTCAGGATTTGCTGGGGGGTACAATCGGTCTGCGCCCAGGCGTTACCCACCAGCAGGCCGACGGCCAGGAAAGCCAGTCCGAGTACTTTCAAGCGTTGCCGGAGCCACGAAAGCCGTTCGATAACGGAACTAGCAGCCTTTCTGTTCCGGGTAGGCGACTCCGACAACCTACGTTCCTGGCAATATAAATTTTGTTCCATCTTACTATCTGCTAAGAATTTCACAATCTCTGCGTGTTGGCTCATGCCTTTAATTATTGACGATCAGCGATGAGGTAACGGGCAAACTGGTACAGCCGTCCTGGGTGGCCGTGAAGGTATACGTATAGCTCCCCGCCGGTAAGGATTCATTGACCGGCAGCGTCCCGATTCCACTCGTAATCGTCGGAGCCGGTATAGCCGGGTTGCGCGTCCAGGTGATCGTCGCCGTATTGGGGAAGGCATTGGCCGTCAGGTTGGTTTGCTCAAACGCACAGATGACCGATTGCAGCGGGTAGACCTGCAAAGTCGGGGCGGGTTTGATGGTGATCGTCACCGTTTCCCGATCCGAACACGTTCCGGCGTTGGCCAACAGGATGTAGGTCACCGTCTGGGGTTGTCCGCTCACGTTGCGAATACCGGCGAAATTGATGGTCGTTCCCGTGCCGGTTTGCCCCAGGCTGTTGATCCAGGAGACCGGTGCCCCTCCGTCGCCCGAAACCGTCAGCGTCGTGGCCTGGCTCGAACAGAGGGTTTGGCTCAACCCACCACTGATGGTTAGACTGGGTTGGTTGGCCACGGTCACTGAGGTGGAGGAAATGGCCGTACAGCCCCCCTGATCGGTCGCTGTTACGCTGTAGAGGCCCGTAGCCGCCGTGGTGATGTTGGATAGGGTCGGATTCTGGCCGGTATGGGTAAAACCGTTCGGCCCCGCCCATTGATAGCTGATGGTTCCGGTGCCACCCGTCGGGGTAGCGAATAAGGCCAGGGTACTGGTGGCGCAGACGGGCGAATTGCTGCTGGCGGCCACGGTCAACCCCGGACCGGGAATCACAAACTGGCTGGTGGTCGTACAGGTCGGGCTGTTCACATCGGTAATGACCAGCGTATAACTCCCCCCTGCCAGGTTGCTAACCACCACCGGACTGTTGCCCAACGCCTGATTAGCGCCCCCGTTCAAACGGTATTGGTAGGTCCCGGAGCCGGAATAGGTAATGGTGAAGGAGCCGTTGGGGGTGGTACAATTCGTGGAAGCTGCCACCGTTACCCCAGCTTGCAGATCGCAGCAGGCCGATACACTGACCGGAATTTCGGCGTAGGGGCGGCAGTTAGCGTCAGTCGGTGCCGGTAAAATTCGGGCGTAGACATAATAGGTTCCCGGTGTTGATGGGAAAGATACATCGGACAACTGTGCCAGATTGGATACTGGGGTTGACGTTCCTAAAGAAGTACCACCACTATAAATTGCCGTAGCGCTGGTCTGCTGGGTGGTAAAATAAACAAATTCCACCTGGTTAGGGCTAGCCGCCGAGGTGGTTACCCGCAATAAGGCTAGATTCTGACCTGCACAGAGCTGGTAGTTATTGTCGAACAAAGTAAATGTCGGGCAATCGCAGATACCGATGGGCGTAGGAGGTGAAAGCTGGAAACAACAGCCCGAAATACCGCTCACATTAACCCCAATGGTCACACCGGTCGGGGCCGGACTGGCCGTATTGTAAACCAACGTACGAATGTAATAGGAGCCCACCGCCTGAGCCGGGAAGCTGGGCGTGCTAGATACGGCCAAAATCTGTCCGGAAGTTGTCGTCAGCAGATACTGGACTGTAAAGCCCGCGCCAGGATTAAACGCCTGAACCGTGATGGGTTGCAGTTGGTTGAAATCACAGCAATTTGGCGCATTGATCACCAATTGAAAATTCTGAGTACAAGTCGTAGCAGTAGCATCCCGGATAATAACCGTGTAGCCACCCCGCCCCAGAGCCGGAATCGTATGGGGACTCGTGAAATTGACAAAGGTAGCCCCCCCATCAATGCTGTATTGATAACTACCCGTACCGCCGGTTGCTGTTAAGGAAATGCTACCGTCCGGTGTAGCGCAGGCTGAAGCCGATGTTGAAGTAGCCCCCGCTTGCAAGGGTGGTTGGATGGTCACCGGATAATCTTCTACTTCACCGTCCGGTAAGGCCCCACCCGGCTGGCTGAAGGATTGACTACTGATCCGGAGCCGAATGTAACTTTGGCCAACTGTAATACCCAAGGTCTGAATATTATTCCACGTCAACGTCGCTGAAGTCGACCCATTAGGCACTCCTATACTGGTAAATTCACCACTGTCAAAAATCCCGTTGCGGTTAAAGTCCACCCAACCGCCCAGGGTCGCACTACTGCCGGTAATGTTACCGACTGGGACGGTAATGGAGTAGGTGTTGGTACATTGAACCAGAATGGGTGGCGCAGAGGTCAGGCCGTCCTCGTCATCCGAGCCGCTGTTATCATCGCTGTTAGCCGATGTACTGGCCGTACCCGTAATTTCAGCATCAACGGCACTGCCTATGTAAACCTGTCCTAGTTTCGCGTGAGAAGGACCTCCTCCGGCAGCGGTGGTACTGTAGCTGGCCGGGGCATCGCCGTAATCACAGGTGGTGGTCAATGAAGTCGTGGTGGTGGTGTTCTGAGCAGCATACGCCCAGTTGTCGATGAAGCGGTTGTTTCCCCACTGATTTCCGCCGTTACTACTCCACCCGTGAACACCGCCGGAACTGTTAACACCTGCCGTCCCGTTCAGAGTTGGCGTGGTGGAGGTTCGGCCACTAGTCGTCAGAACCCGATCATCCCAATACAGGATACTATTGGGTGAGGGCCCATTCGTACGTGTAATTTGAAGGCCGCCTATGGTTTCTACATCCTCCAGTGTAAAGTGAATTTCACCGGGCTTATCGATCAATATCCGGGCTCCCACCGTCAATCCACAACCGATTACCGCACCTTGCCCATTTAAGCCATCAAACGATACGGTATTGGTACCCAGCAAGGCATTAAATGGAATGGCCCGGTCCACCGCATCAACATAATCACCATCGTTATTGGCATCAATCTGTAACGTGGCATTTCCCTCATAACCGCCCACCGTAAACGTAAAGCTTCCCGATCCCGGATTACCCAGCGTTTTGTTGAACGCAAGCCCCGTTACAGCCGGATTTTGCAGGGTAGGATTCAACCATTCCGTTACGGTAGCTCCCGTGTTGAAATTAAACCGGGGAGCCGTCGTCGGCATGCTGGTATCGACAGGTAAAAAGAATTGTTTAAATGTTCCCCCGCAGTTTAATCCATCATACGACTCCGGTATTGATACTCCATAATCGAACGGCTTATAATTGGGGCTTATCGTTGCGTCGGTTACTTCCGCACTTCTATAAGCCGTATTGCATTCCCCGTATTTCCGTATGCCATACCGGTCTGTTGTTATTTTGGATTGAAGACCGTTGTAGTTATAAAATGTACTGGTGTATTTATAGCCATAATTGTTAATATGGTATAAATTGAATTGAACCACTCCATTCTGGCTCAGAGAAAGGACTTCCGTATAGACACGACCAGTGGTTGCGCCATTGGCTGCTGTTAGCACATCGATATCGTACGCATAATGCATGGTAACCGCCGGAGGGACCATACGAATGGTCCAGATACCCGCTGTCGTTGCGGAAGCTACAAAGGGGGCAACAGGGGTAGTGCCGTTATTACGGGAAGTTCCGGCAACCGATGTAACGGGCAAGGTCTGTGTGTCTACTAACCCAGTGGGCGAATACACCTGGATAGTTAAATTCCCGGCTGAGGCCCCTGGCGCCGTTAACTGGACGTTAAAACGCAATTTTTCCCCGGCGGCCAGGTACGCATACACAACTTGATCTTCATTAAGAGCCCCAAACACCCCATAATTAACCTGAATATTTCCCGTTCCTGAGAAACTGGAACCCGCGCCGTCGGCCTTCACCGTTCGGGGCAGCAGTAGCACACCGACCAGCGCAATCAATACCGTCAAGGCCATTTTTAGCCCGGCTTTCCAACGGGAACAACCCACCCATCGCCCTGGCAACCTTTGCTCGGGTCGCACGCTAAATTCACCGACCCTTGCCAAAGCAGGATCGACACTCCCCAACCCGCCAACGGCCGGGCATATGGAAAGAGAATAAGGGGTAGATGTTGGCCACATGGTCCTATGGTTTACTTCGTTGGTCAATCGCGTTACTGTCACTCGGCTCATACTGGTATCGTATGGGTCCCTCCGCGAACGGAAAGACAGGTTGGTATTTCTATTTTCGCTGCACAAGCAATTATAAATTATTCTACCGGACGGGAGCAGGTGGTATCGGAACCGGACATTCTTCGGTAGCCAGTTCCACCAGTTCCTGCGTCTTACAACTCGGTATGTTTTTGTCCCGTACCACCACCAGATAGTTCGACGGAGCCAGGTTATTCCGGGTGAATGGATTCGGACTCAGATCCGCCCACGTCAAGCCACCATCCAGACTGTATTCGTAGGCACCACTTCCCCCGCCCGCACTGATGGTGATCGTACACTGGTTCAAGGCACACACATCCTGATTCTGTCCCCCAATGGTTGCCGTCACGCTACCCGGCGTTTGAATCGTAAAGCTGCCCGCATTCACAAAGCAGGTCGGTGCAACGGCATTTCGCACCAGCACCGTATAATTACCCGCAGCCAAACCAGCGAACGTATTGCTGATTTGCCATGAACTACCGTTGTCAATGCTGTATTCGAAGACGCCTTCACTGCCGTTCACCAACACCACGGCCAACCCACCATCGTTGGCCGTGCAGGTCGTGGGATTGCTCACAACAACCGTTGACACGACCGGGGCTGTTGGTATCACCACTACGCCGGTTAATGCTGACAAACAAGTGGGATTGGTGGTCGATTGGACGACGACAGTATAGCTTCCTGCCGACAACCCAGTGATCGTAAATGGGCTGGCTCCCACTGCCTGGAAAGTTCCCCCATTCAAGCTGTATTGATAAGTAGCCGAACCGGTATATTCAATTTCGAGAGACCCATCTGCGACATTATTGCAGTTTGAGATCGGAGTAGCACCTAATGTAGCCACCAAATCGCAGCAGGCGTTATTGACCACAATCGTACACGTAATCGTGTCGGAAGTGGGGCACGATGCGGGCGGCAAGGTTGCCCCCCAGATTTTGTAGGTGTAGGTGCCGGCAGTCGTAAACAACTCGCTGATGTCGCCCGAACCGGTGGCTCCGTCTTCCACCCGGAGCCAATTAATGGTTGTACCACCAACACTTGACGTAAAAGAAATCACACCGGTTTCGCCCACGCAAATGGTTTGCGAGCAGACCGAAGGGGTGACGATGGGAACCGGGTTGACAAGCACCACCGTTTTGACCGAATCGCTTACGCAACCGGCGGGGCCGATAATTTTAGCCGTATAGGTATAGCTCACCGGATCGGTATCCGTAGCCAGGGGGGAATCATTAACCGTTCCCAGGCCGGAAAGCCCGCCCGGCATTCGGGTCCACTGCACCGTCTGACCAACCGGATTCGTCGTGTAGGTGATGGTCACCTGATTCCCCGAACAGACTGTCAGGTTGGTGGCGCTCGCCGTGGGCGCTGCGGGCGGAGCGGGCGAGGTCAGGGTAATGGGGCCAATCAGATTGGAACCGGCCGTACAACCGGCATTGCTGACCCGGATGTTGTTGTAGATACCGGCGGTCAATCCCGTCAGGCTCAAACACCCGCTGGCATCGGCGGTTTGGTTGGTCAACGTCGGCTGGGCAACGCCATTTTTATCATAATCGAGGGCATAGCCCGTGCTGTTGGGGGATAACCCGCAGACTTTAATACTGCCATCGGCGCCCCCGCAAAGGGTCGGGTTGAGGTTATCCGTCGTGATGTTGGTAATCACCGGACACGTACAACTGAACTCGCCGTAGACGGCATTGTTGCTTTGGCTGGCACAGAACCCTAAATCCTGGAAATACGTGTTAAACGTCAGCGGAAGGCCGGTGGTAGCCCCCGGATCGCCGGGAATGGCATAAAGTTTAAACGGCGTCGGGAAACCGGTGGTGTTGATGGTCACGCCGGTGGTGAACGTGCCGCCATTAGCCGGAATTGGATCGCTGACAATAATCGTCTGAACCAGAACGGCAGAGGCACTGCTGAACGGATCACCCCGGTAGATACTGACCGGCATGTTGACCGGCGTCGGAATGTTTCCGTTGTTGACCAGCGGAATCGTCAGTGACGCCGAGATCGGAAGGCTGTTCTCGCAGACACTGGAAAAATAATTGGTGCTGGCTTTGGCGTAGCCCGTCGCCGGGTCGATCGCATTCGGATCGAAGGTGATCTGTACATCGACGGCCGGGAAAACCGGATCGCCGTTTTCATCGTAGATGGTGGCCTGTTGCAGGAAGTTATTCAAAATCCGTTTCCCATTTGGGAACGTCACGGCATTGTCCTGCGGGTTGGTGGGGATGGTCAGGTCATCTTTGATATTCGTGACATTATAAGGAACCTGATTCCACATTTCTCTGGAAGGAGCCCAGGGGAAAGAGGCCGTTGAGAAGACATCGACGACTCCGCCTATAGTGTTGATTCCAGATGTAACCACAATATTGGCTTGACCGTCACTGTTCACATCAGCCACCACGGGCATTTCATAACCGGTCCCGGATATACTGGGGAAAGTGACTATGTTATTTCCAGTGCTTCCGTCCATGATCCGCAGGTTCGATTCGTCCCGGTACACCAGTTCCTGTTTACCATCCTGATTAAAGTCAAACATGGTGATTCCGGTCAGCCCCGAGCCATCGGTAGTCGCTTTGCTCCACTTCAGCGCCAGGGTAGTCGTTCCATTATAGCCATACATGCCGATGTAGTCGGTAGCTGTTATTCCAATGTCCGGGTCACCATCATTATCCACATCGCCGATGAACGTATTCCCAGCTCCTGATCCTTGGGGGGCAGGAACGGTTGCGCTGGCAATGATATTCATGGTACGGGGATCATAGACATACAAGGTTGTCAATAACCTCACGATTACATCCATCTGGCCATCCAGATCGATATCTGCAAGGGCCGTAGTCCCATCCGGGTACGCAGCCGGCATTCTTTTTTCCACGATTGAATTTCCCGCTGTTCCATTTGGATTCGTAATCGTGATTTCATACACGGATTTCCCGGCTGCTAACTCCAAACCAGGATGTCCTGTCAGATCACCCGCTACTGAAATGGGGCCTGCCCAACTGCTTCCTACCCCCCCCGCTGCAGGACCGCTTACCAACAAGGTACCGGTCTGGGCGTTGTATATTTTGTTATAGACATACACTTCCGCAATACCGTCGCCGTTAAAATCAGCCAAACCAATGGCTCCCCCTGATGTACTAGTACCAAGACCGGCTGATACCAAAGCGGTGGTGTTTCGCCAGAGCAGCGTACCATCCGCCTTGTAGCAAGTCAACGCTGCAGTGGGGTTATTTGTATACCAATTTAATGTTGTATTGGAGTGTGTAATGGTATAAATTTCGGCCTGGGCATCGGATTTGTCCGTATTTCCGATGGCTAACTGGGATTGTCCACTCCAGTTGATCCAAAAGTTTCCGGTATTGATAGTCCGTTCGAGTGAACCGGTTTTACCATTAAAAATGAGGATGTCTTTCGTTGACCGCGCCCCTGTTACATCCGGGGTAAATATTTTGTTGATTCCAATTGCCACAATTTCGACTACCCCATCGCCATCCACATCGGCGACCATCGGAGTTTGGTAGACCGCGACTTGATTAGTTGCTGCGCTGGATGTGCTAAATACCTTCTTGATTGTAAACGGTTTGGCCGAAGGTTGGTACTCACAGTCGGGCTGGCAAACGTTGATAAATCCGTCGATGGTACAGGGGCAATCGGAATCAAACTGGTCGATAAAATTATCTCCATCGTCATCGATGCCATTGCCACAGATTTCGACGTTGTTACAGGCGATCTGGACCGTCGTATTCAAAGCCGTCACCGATTCACAACCCGTCGATACCAGTTTGGCCCGAAGGACGTAGGTTCCGGCGGTTAAGCCCGTAAAAAGCACCTGGCCCGATGTGCCGTACGTGGCCCCCCCATTGATACTGAAGATGTGCGTAACGGGAGAAGGAGCCGAAAAAACGATGCTGCCCAGATTGGCACAATCGTTTTCCCCGTTGTGGGCCACAAAGGACGGTACCGGAACCGCTACGGTATTGACCAACACCTTCACCGAGGCCGCTGTCGTTGTGGATACGCAACCCGTCGATACGAGTTTGGCCATCGTCGTGTAACTCCCCGCTGCCAGCCCTGTAAAGGACGTTTGGCCGGTGGTTCCGAAGCTCTCCCCGCCATCGATGCTAAACTGGTAATTCGCGACCGGCGTCGGGGCGCTGAAGGTGATGCTTCCGTTGTTGGGCAAGCAACTGGTCACGTTGGTAAAGGTAGAGGTGGGAGCCGCCACGGTCGTAGCGGGAACAACGGTTTTAATCACGATCGGTGACACGCAACCGGTGACTATACTTTTGGCCACCGTTTGGTACGTGCCGGGGGCTAAACCCGGAAATAAGGTTTGGCCAAGAACCCCATACGTCAGTCCGCCATCGGTACTAAACAGATGGGTAGCCGGGGCAGGCGCACTAAACGAGATATTTCCATTGGGGGTATTACAACTGGCCGCGTTCGTCACCGTGGAAGTAGGGGCAGCGGGAGCAGCCGCTGTTGTCACGGCTTTTGTCGCGATTACGGAGACGCAGCCTGTCGCTATATTTTTAGCTATCGTTTGATAATTATCGGCGTCCAGACCGGGAAACACCGTTTGGCCGACCGCTCCAAAATTAGCTCCCCCATCTACACTAAACACATGGGTCGCCGGGGCGGGGGCGGTAAAGGTAATCGTTCCGGTTGCTGCGGTACAATTGGTTGGCGTCACGGTGCTGGTAGGAGCTGCCGGTGCGCCGGAAATGACGAGGGTTTTCGTGGCGGCTGCCGTCGTTAACGAGACGCAACCCGTGGAGACTAATTTGGCGACAGTTTGGTAGGTGCCGGGTGCCAGACCGGTGAAGGACGTTTGGCCGGTTGTCCCAAAGCTCACCCCATTGTCGACACTAAACTGGTAGTTCGCTACGGGCGTTGGGGCGGTAAAGGTAATGCTGCCGTTTGCTGTCAGACAGTTGGTGGGGCTCACCACGGTGGAGGTAGGCGCCACCGGTGGGGCAACGACAGTAATAGTTTTTACGGCGGTGGTGGAGACGCAACCCGTCGACACCAATTTGGCGACGGTTGGGTAACTCCCCGCTGCCAGATTGGGGAACCCCGTTTGACCCACGACTCCGAATGTAAGTCCGCCATCGGTACTAAAGACGTGGGTAGCCGGGGAAGGGGCCGAAAAGGTGATGATACCCGTTGGTCCGTTACAGTTTGTCGCGGTTACGGTGCTGGTGGGAGCCACCGGAGCGCCCGAAGCCAGGACCGTCTTTGCCGTTGCGACGGACACACAACCGGTGGAAACGAGTTTGGCAACGGTTTGGTAGGTGCCCGGTGTCAGACCGGTGAAGGACGTTTGGCCGGTTGTCCCGAAGCTCACCCCATTATCGACACTAAACTGATAGTTCGCTACGGGCGTTGGGGCCGTAAAGGTGATGCTGCCGTTCGCTGTCAGGCAGTTGGTTGAACTGACCACGGTAGACGTGGGCGTTACGGGTGCCGTGGCAACGACGATGGTTTTTACGGCCACCGGCGAGACGCAGCCCGTGGCTATATTTTTAGCGACCGTATTATAATTTCCGGCCGCCAGACCTGTGAAGGACGTTTGGCCTACTGCCCCATAAGTAAGTCCGCCATCGGTACTAAAGACGTGGGTGGCCGGGGAAGGGGCCGAAAAAGTGATGATACCCGTTGGTCCGTTACAGTTTGTCGCAGTGACGGTACTGGTGGGAGCCACCGGAGCGCCGGAGGTTGTGACGGTTTTGGTAACCACAGCGGATACGCAACTCAGGGAAACCAGTTTCGCTACTGTGGCATAATTGCCCGGTGCCAGGTTGGTGAACGCCGTTTGCCCCACAATACCGAAAGTGGCTCCGCCATCGATGCTAAACACATGGGTAATGGTATTCGGCCCCGTAAACGTGATCGAGCCATTCGCCGTAAGGCAATTGGTCGAGGTGGTAACCGTCGAGGTGGGCACCGTTGGCGGACACTGGGCCTTCGCAGTACCTACCAGTAAGGCGATTGCCAAGCCGGTCAGCCACAACAGCCGCAACCACGGGGTGCTTGCCAAAGACATCAAACAGCAGGCAGTCTTTCCGGTTGATGACGTCTGGAAGTGCTGCAACCTACTTTCCCGGTGAACTAAAATATGTTTCATAAGAACTGAGAATTTCAAAAACACGCTGTGTTAAAACCATCCTGCCGACCCGGCTCCCAGGCCGCCCGATCTTCTAATTATTTACCGTTATGGGTATGATAGCCGGTGTACTGCTACACCCATTCTCCGTCGCCGTAATGGTGTAGGTATAACTCCCGGCTGGTAGCGGCTGATTGATCGTTGCGCTGCCCGCTCCGTTTCCCGACGGCGTCGGCGGATCCGGTATTGCTGGCAATCGGGTCCAGGTGATGGTGGCAGTTCCAGACGAGGCCGTTGCGACAATGTTCGTCTCTTCCAGTGCACAATAGATGGCTCGTGAAGGAACCACCTGCAAAGCCGGGGCCGGATTGATGGTCAGCCAGACGCTGGTGGAATCCGAACATCCTCCGGCATTGGCTTTCACAAAATAGACGATCGTTTGGGGTTGTCCGCTCACGTTGAGAATTCCGCCAAAATTGATAGTGGTTCCCGTCCCGGTTTCCCCGAGCGTATTCGTCCAGACCACGTTGGCCCCACCGTCGCCGGAAATGTTCAACACCGTCGATTGCCCCGAACAGATGGTTAGCGTTGGTGAACCGCTGATCGCCAGATCGGGCTGGGTCGCAATGGTCACGGCGGTCGTAGCCGTCACCGAACAGGTCGCATCCGTCACGGTCACCGTGTAGGAACCGCCAGCGGCCGCCGTTGGGGAGGCAATGCTCGGATTCTGGAGCGTACTGTTAAAACCGTTCGGCCCCGCCCAGCTATAGGTGATCGGGCCACTGCCCCCGGTTTGGGACGCAATGAGTTGCAGCAAGTTACCCGAACAGACCGGCGAATTGCTGGAGGCTGTGGCCCGCAGGTTACCAACCGGATTGACCGTTAAGGTGACTGCGTCTGACAAACAGCCGGTTATGTCGTCTTTTACTACAATATTATAGTTGGTTCCGGCAGCCAACCCACTTTTGACGTTGCTGGCCTGAAAGGTTAAGCCGCCGTCGAAACTATAGGTAACGCCGGTCAAAGGCGAGGTAACGGTGATGGTTCCGGTGGGCTGATTGCAGATGGGCTGGCTCGTGACCGAAGCGCTCGGCGTCGCGATGCTACAGCAGTTCGGTGCCGTCACCGTAATTGGTGACGCATTTGTACAGGAACCAAGCGGTGTTATAATGACATCGACCCTGGCCAGAATACCACTAACGGTAAATTCCGGAGCGGTTCCGGTGACGGTTCCCGAACTGACATTTAAGCCCGTCGCATCGGTTGCCGTGACGGAGACCGAATAGGTCGCGTTACCCGGATCACACACCGGGATACCGGCTACGGCGGTTAGGCTACAGGGTGAACAGTCATCCCGAACCACGATGGTACACGTAATTGTATTCGAGACGGGGCACGATGCCGGAGCCGGACTCGTCCCCCAGATTTTGTAGGTGTAGGTGCCTGGCGTTGTAAACGATTCACTGATGTCTCCCGTCCCGGTAGCGTTATTATCGACCCGGAGCCAGTTGATGGTTGTACCACCAACAGTTGACGTAAAAGAAATTACGCCGGTTTCGCCCACGCAGATGGTCTGGGTACAGTTCGAGGGCGTGATGATGGGCGTGGGGTTGACGGTCACGACGGTCACCGTCGGTGGGCTGGGGCAATTGTACAGGTTCTGAATGGTGGAGGTATACGTATAACTGATGGGGGCTGTTGTGGTATTGCTCAGCGCTTGCGAGACATTGCCCGTACCCGAGGTCCCATCCGGCATCCGGGTCCAGATCAGGGTGCCATCAGCCGGCACATTGCTGTAGGTAATGGAGAACGATTGCCCGCTGCAAACGGCGCTGGCCGATGCGGTGGCCGTGGGAGCCGCCGGTGTTAAGCTGAAACTGACCGGCGCACAGGCTTCGTTGTTGGCGGCTACGTCGCCGGGGATGGTGGTGGTGTTATCGGCGGTATTGCCCAGAGTTCCGTTGCTGGCGGACTGGCCAAAAGCACTGATAATTTCGGCGCAGTTCGTAATCGTTTGATTACAAACCCCTCCCGTAGCTTTCACCGTGAGCCGCAGAACGACCCGGTTGGCAGCCCCCACACTCAAGTTATTAAGCTTAAGTAGGACCGTTCCATTGGCACCAACAGCCGGTGTCAGCAGGCTATAATCCGTAGCCGGAGCAACTGTATTGTTCGCATTCAAAACCTGAGCATTTTGAAAAACTATGCCCACCGGCAAAACATCCCGTATGTTGACATCGGCGGCCGGTGCAGGGCCATTATTCGACAAGGCAATATCAAAGGTTACGGTATTTCCTGATTGATTTTGAACCACCTTAGTGACTTGCGGATCGACGGTGGCAATAGGACATGCAGCTCCATCCAAACTCCGACTAGCTTGAAACGATGCATTGTTGATCACAGTTGACCAACTATTTGCACTAAGGTTATATCGAACCAATTGGGTACCCGTAAAAGCATACATATTATTGAACTGATCAAACCAGATCGCTGCATAGTTGGTTGCCGGGAGAAGCCCATTCGCGGGAGTCAAAAACGTTACCGTTCCGGTTGTCGGATTGATTTTTTCGACACGACCGGATAAATCAACACTATACAGTTGATTATCAGCCGGATTAATTGCCCAGTCACCCGCAAATATCGAGGATGTTATCGGAACCTCAACAGCCGTGTAGGGTTTGCTATTGAGGTTGATTGCATAAATTGAATTAACACCAGCATGGACATACATTATACCGGTAGGACTTACGTCGGCAGAAACTGGTGTAGTTGATGGAAATCCAATTACATACCCTAAATCTTCGATAACACCATTCGCCCCAACTCGCAGCAAAGTACCATCTCTATTGCTCGCGTCTTCGAAAGAACTATATCTAAACCCATACAGGTAATTATCGACTTGGTTATAGCCTAGTGCGTTGTACGCCATACTTCCCGTTGCATCAATGTTTGTAAACGTATTTGTCGTATAATCAAACCGTTGCAAATCACTAGACCCGTCTCCTGAAGCTAGTGCTGTTACCACATACATATCGCCCTCGCAGCTAAACTTATTCGTCGTAAAACTATTGACACAGTTAAGGTAATTAGTAATTTCAGCATCCGAAAAAACAGCCGTCCCTGACCCTCTGACTGTCAGGACATCCCCACCATAGCTGTACACAAAGTCATCAATCAACCCGTTAAAAAACTGGGTATTCGTACCGGAAGCGGCCCAAACACTATTACCCTGAGCCGCTCCAATCCCGGCTGCACTATTCACGGTTACCATTAGCGCACCCAATACTTCTGAATCCACTACGTTGCCATCGAAATACAACTTAACGGGCATAGAGGTCGAATACAGATACGTCAAGGCAACGTGATGCCAGTCTGTATCTGTAATATTGGGACCTGTTAAGTCAATAGTAGTCGTTGTTCCGGCCCGCAATCGGGCATGCACCTGACCGGTTACATCGTCTAATCGAATTGAAATTCCATCCGTCGTACTTCCTTGCTCAAACATAACCTGCGGTCCTGAGCCGGGGGCGTTCGCCTTGAACCAGAACATAATTGATGTACTGGCTCCGCCAAACTGCATATATCCCGATGAGCTGGCATAACCAATGTACTGACTCGTACCATTAAAACTAGCTGAGTAGGCTCCCACTTTGGCTGTGGTCGAAAACGTTGGTAGATTAGTTGTATTATTGGAACCTTCTACCCCGTACGTAATGCCATCGTTATACGAAGAACGATCCTGAAACGTCCGCTCAAAGCTATAATACGCCGTGGCATCGGGCGCACAGAACGTTTGGGCCTGAACCGGTCGCTGTACCAGCAGCCCCAGGAACAGCCACAATCCGCCAGCCAGCCAGCGCCAATGGCTTTTCTGCACAACCGGGGGCTGGGTCCCCCTCCCTGCGATTCTTCTGTTTCCGGTCGGTTTCGTAAACGCTGTACTCATGGCAATGGTTGGTTTCGTTCTCATTTACTGCGTATTGGCGGTATCTGCCCCATTCAGGAAATTCAATTTTGAATTAATATTGTTTTTACAAACAATAAAAAGGACTATGGCAATGCTATTTCTTATTCGTCTACTCTAACACTTTCATCACCTACCTGAACCAAACGGATTCAAAGTATATCTAATAGAGACGGCTTACCGATGCACAATAATTGCCTCATTCGTAATTTCAATGAGTACGGCTGTTTCAAAAGAAACCTGTAGCTGGTCTAAACACATCTCAAGTAAAGCAATCAGCCTATCGTTATTCATATTACCCGTCTTCAACAAGAGCAATTTTCGGGGCGTATTTTTCAACAAATGGCTTTCCCAAAAATCGGTATCTTTTGTTACCACGATCCGTTGCTGCTCGTCGGCAATCTGACAAATCAGCGGGTCTTTCGTCCAGTTCTGATGCAGCAAATCCAGCGTATGAATGGCATCATGTCCCTGCTCTTTCAACCAGAAGGCCAATCGCCGGGGTAACTGAGCATCGACCAGCCACCTCATCAGGAAGCAATTCGGTAAATGTCTTTGGTCTTCACCACATTGGTGGCATACGCCAGACACGCCAGCAAATCGTCCCTTTCCAGGTCTTCGTAATCGGCCAGTATCTGCTCAATTGTCATGCCTGATGTGAGCAATTCAAGCATCGTTTCGACCGGATACCGCAGTCCCCGAATAACGGGCTTACCGTGGCAAATTTCCGGGTCAATGGTAATTCGGTCCATTAGCTTCATCGTCATTACATCTAAGCCGCCTGTCGGGCTTCAACCTGGAGTTGATACCCTAGTTGCAGCATCAGAGTTTCACAATCTTCCCAAGTCAGGCCAAATTGACGGACATTGGCCAGGCCAATGTGGGCCAAAACATCCATCAGCATGTCGGTATCTGACTCCGGGAATGAGGCTTCCAAGATCATATCCTCTGCCCATTTTATCAACGTTGCCAGAGACAGACGGTGTTGCAGATAGGCCAGTAATTGGTTCGCTACTAATTCTTTTGTCACCTTCATAATTTGATGTGTCCTTTATCTTCCGGATACTTTACGTGAATTTCGCGAAGATTTCCCGATTCATCATAAATCTCTTGCCGAAATGATAGAGTTAGCTCATCAGCATCTACTTCCTTGACATAATGGGCTACCCAACCGTGCTTTCCGGGTACGATAAACCGGTAGACACGTCCTCCCATTGCTGTTGTTATCCATTTTTTAAATTTTTGTTCGTTTTCTTTTCGCTTTGATCCAGCCATTTCCTATCTCATTCCCTACTGCTGCACCGTCACCGGCACACTCACCGGACCACTGCTGCACCCGTTGACGTCCGTGGCCGTGAACGTGTACACGTAATTGGCGGCTGGCAATGGCTCATCGATCAAGACCGTGCCCACGTTATTCCCACTGGCAGTGCCTGGCGTAGTCGGTGTCCGGGTCCAATTGATCATGGCCGTTGCGGGCGATGCCGTCACCGTAATTTTCACCTGCTCGATGTCGCAATAAATGGCTGCACTGGGCACCACCTGCACCATGGGTTCAGGATTGATCGTCAGAATAATAACCTCCCGATCCGTACAAGAACCGGCTGTCGCTTCCACGACAAAAGTCACCGACTGGGGCTGGCTGCTCAGGTTTCTGAGACCCGCAAAGTTGATGGCGTTGCCACTACCACTTAGACCCAAACTGCTGCTCCAGGTCACCGGCGATCCATTATTTCCGCTCACGGTCAAGGTTGTACTGGCACCCGAGCAGATCGTCAGGCTCGGAGCCGCCGTCACCGTCAGGCTCGGCTGATCCGCAATCGTCGCACTCGTGACAAAACTGGCCGTACACCCCAGCGCATCGACCACCACCAGGGTGTAGCTGCCCGTGGCTGCGGTGGTCGCGTTCGGAATCGCCGGATTCGGGCTGCTGTTGTTGAACCCGTTCGGCCCGGTCCAGGCGTAGCTCGTCATGCCGCCGGTGGCCGAAAACGACAGCGTGTTGCCCGCGCACTGCGGACTGTTGCTGGTGACGATGACATTCGGAATCTGCACGTTTACCGAAACCGTTTGTGTTTCAGTACAGCCATTGGCGTCGGTCACGGTCACGGTAAACAAACCGCCCCCATCGCCGGGCTGGAGATTGGTGGCGGCTGGATTCGGCTGGTCGCTGGTGAAGCCATTCGGACCACTCCAGCTATAGGTGTATGACCCGGCGGGAGAAACCGTGGCCGAGAGGGTTACGGAACCACCCACGCAAACCGCCGTCTGGCTGGCCGACGCAGTGACGGTGAGGCTACAGGGTGTTTGAATTTCCAGACCCGCGAGCGTATATACTGTAAACGAACCCGGCACCACATCGGCATTCGTCGTAATCGAACCGGCTGACACGGTTCCCGCCGGACCCGTAAACGCACTGGCACTGGTGTTCAGAACGAGCGAACCGGCATCGACCGTCGAGGGAATGACCACCCATTGGTTACCATCCCAGCCGACAATCGTCAGTTTGTTCAGATCGCCCCCGGTCATAGCGCTGATGGGTGTGCTGGCATCCCAGGTCAGGGTGATGCGAGCCGGGGTGGTGCCATCGATGTCCCAGTATTCGATGTTGTCTACGGTTCCGACGTTGACGTCTTTGGAGGTCGTTGGAAAAGCTGGACCGCCACCGGGCAAGATGCCATAGGTACCGCCTTTCAGGTCGCTGGTCGTGGCCGTACCCGGATCGACACCGTAATAAGCGGCTGTTGTCGGAGCCGCACTGGCGGATGCCGAAACCGCGGCCGGACGGTATTTGTCGTTATCGCCGATTGGGAAGGTGAAAGGGCCCGAATTATAGGTCCGCACGTAACCATCGACAAAGGCCTGGTCACTGGCTCCTACCCAACTCCCGTTGGGATTGACGAAGCTGTAAACGCCGATGGCGGGTTGGCGTTCGGAGCCGATAATGCCGGCGCTGATGGTACCGGTTCCGTTCTGGAAGTTGTGCAATCCGAAAATCCCCTTCTCCCCACCCGAGTGAACAAACGCACTGCCGGTACTCCCCGACTGGGCGTAGACGAGTTGGGTCAGGACGGTCAACACCAACGCCACGAAGACTCCCCATTTGTGCTTGCTGGTAAAATTTCCCATCACCTTATCTGCGAGTTAAATACTATCTTTTCTACTGACTGAAATCTTTCGTTAGCTGGAAATCAAAAAGAACGATTTGCCCTTTCACCAGTCTGAGGGCGGAAGATTACCGGGTACACCAGACGTTCGGCATACCCAATAAGCCAGTAATTTGTTTGCACAAAATATTATTACACATTTCATATCAGCAACCAGAGTCCTTTCCCAATCCGGTTGTTCCAGTAACTCGTTCTGTTTTTAGGCTGTTTTGATCCTTCCGTTGAAGTACAACTTCCAGATCAGTGGTGCTTGATGACAACTCCGCATCAGCAAAAACTACCCTTTCGATTCACTGCGGTTATTGTCCTGTCTCAACCAGCCGACTTTCCAGGTACAGCTTTATTTAAGTGCACAAATTCACTAAGAACCTCCGTTTTTGTTCATCCGCTCCCGCTGTCAGCCCATCCATCATTACATATTCCAGATCATTGCTGCTTGGCTGGCAAATCTGGACGAGCAAGAGCAAGGAATCTACATTTTTACGGCAATGATTGGCCCAACATTCTCCACTCTACCAGCTCTTGGTAATGCCCAATATTTGGCTTTAAAAACAGTGTTATCGGCAGTAACCACCACCAGTTGAACGATCTTGGCGGCTACTTGATAGTCACTTACGACAGGTATGACAAATGGTCCATCATTTTGACCAGTAGCTGCCCAGCGATAGGAAGGTAAAGAAGCTGTTCCAGCCGTCACAACAAAGTCGAAATATATATATTTGGGGAATATACCCGAGCTCATGCCTTGCAAGTAATCATACTGAACATAATAGTATAATTGATAAGTCCCTTTATTCAACGTTATTGGATTATCAGTTATAACCTCACCATTAATTGTGCTATTCGAAATAGAAATTGGCGAATTATTGTCACCAACAATCACAGTCGATCCGGCTGCTGGTTGCCAGCTAGCTCCCCCAACGGCATCCGAAGTCAATATTTTCCCTTCCCCTTCCGTCCCATCCTGAACGGTCAACTGCCCGGACGTTTTGTCTACTTTCACCTTGCGGTTGGGCGTGGATGCTTCTACTTCCAGGTTGGATTGGGCTTCGATCACCGTCGGGTTGGAGCCGATTTTGACCTGGGCCTGGGCCGTAAATGCGCCAGCAAAAAGTGCGACCACTGTCAATGTGTGTTTAATCAATGTTTTCATCGTGTTGCGATTGTTAATCCATTTTAGCCTGTTTTGGGGATTGGTAGTTCCAGTCGATGGCCCCGGAAGGCATCCGGCTCAACTGGGAACGGGTGGTTAGGCCCACCAGGGTGGCGTGACGATGGCCTGTAGCGCAGGTGCTTGATACGATCCGTGAGCAGGCAACGACCGGAGTGCGTGCGACTTAAAATCAAAGCCAGCGTCCGCCGGTATCTTTGTCAGTAATAAGGCATCGCTCCCGCCCATGTGCGGTTTCGTCGGTGGGGCCTCATCAGTCCCCCGTTGCCATACATTTCCGGCCTGAATCAGCTTACAACCAGCCGCTATGGCTACCGTAGCCGTTTGCTCTATGAGCAGTTTGGCCAGGGGCAACACATCCAGCGTACCTTGCTCGACAGCCAGCGATTTCCGGATGATCAGTTTCCCTTTCACCCTGACCACCGTGGGATTCTGAATAACCAGGCGGCTGATCGTTTTGTCGTGGGCAGCAATGGTTTGGATGTCTTTTCCCGCCATAACCAGGCTCCCTTCGCCCCCAACATCGCCCCGCAGCGTCAATTCACTACCGAAGAAACCGATGGAAGCCGTTTCTGACACGTAACAATCCCCAAATACCGTCATGCCCGTCTGGGCAAAACCGGTACCTCCGAAGAGTGGGAGCAGGAAGGTTAATATGATAGAAAATAACTTCATTTCAGTTTACACCGCGTAGTTAGCTAACCAGTCCTTTTTAAATAGAGCATTCAATCTTTATAATTGCATTTACAAGCAAATAAAATCAGTTTTTAACGTTTTACTTGAGAGCGATTTTACACGAGACCGAGATGTTTTTCTCGCCTGGTGCCACAACCGCGCGGGCGGCCCTGCCAGTATTCTTTTACCCCGTTTTCCTCGTACAAATCGAACTTCTCCTTCGTATCGCGAGCCAGCGAGCCCGGCGACAGAATTTCGATGATCCAATCGGGAGCACCCATACAGCCTTGATCATCCAGCTTGGCTGGATCACAAATGACGCTGAGGTCGGGTTGAACGACGGTTTCGATCGATTCATTGGTTACCACATCAAGGGTTGCCAGACGGACATCGAATGGTGCTGCATAAGCCCTACAGGATTTACCTTTTAATTGCTGCCCCAAAATTCTGGATAGATTAAAAGAAATAGCCTGATGAATCCGTTTCGGAGCCGGGCTCATGCGGGCTACTTTTCCTTTTATCAATTCGACCGATACGTCGGACCGCCCTTCAACCAATTGCCAGGTCAGGTAATCGGCATAGGTATATTTTTTAGAACGTATCATTCCGCTTGTTGAATTTCCTGCTCTTCATCCGGTGGCCTTCGTTTCGTTCGTTTTTGCCGTTTGGCCGATTGGGATTGGGCCCCCTCCTCAAATACGGTGTGAATGAGTTTTGCAACCAGTTCATCCCGCTGACGACCGGTGGCATGGTGTAGTTGAATGACATCGATAGCAAATTTCCGGTTTAGCGATGATTTGGCTTTCATTGCTGAGCAGATTAGGTATAGCACAAGTACCTACCAGGGCTAATTCTGCCCTGGTATCGATTTACAAGCGTCCCTTTTTCGTCTGCGTGATGGTTATGGGAATACAAACGGTCGGTTTGCAGCAGTCTCCGTTGACGAAGATGGCCGGGCAACATCCCTGAATCGGACACTGCGCGTTGGTGGCTGTAAAGGAATAGCTTCCGGCTGTCGTTACCTGAAGGGTTGAACCCGTAGCGCCCTGAATCGCCTGCCCATCTTTATACCATTGGATGCCGGAGTAACCGCTGGGCAAACCGATCTGGTACACATCACCATCGCAGATGTTGACCGGGATGGCAATGCAGGCTACGCTGATGTCGTCTTCCGACAAATTGTCATTGTTCGGCGTCGAATCGATATCAGGCAAGTCGGCTTTGCTCACCTCTGCCTTGTTGAACCAGGTTCCGGCAGCCGTCACCTGCGCTGTGATCACCAGTTGCACCGTAGCGCCAACGTTGACGGTTCCCACGGTCCAGATGCCGGTATTGGCGTTGTAGTTGCCGTTGCTGCTCTGGAAGGTCAGCCCGGCCGGGAGCAAGTCTTTCACTTCCACACCGGTGGCGTTGGCGGTGCCGTTGTTCGTTAGCGCCAGCGTATAGGAAATAACTTCCTGAAGGGCGGGTTGCGCTTTGCTGACGGTTTTGACCAGCGACAGATCGATGAGTTGGATCGGAGGTTGAACGTCAAGCCGCAACCAGGCTACATCGCAGACGGTTGGGTTGTTTTGCAGACAGACCTGGTATTGCACGCTATCCTTTCCCGAATAACCATTCGAGGGCGTATAGAGATAAGAACCGTCGGGATTCAGGGTGATCGAGCCGTGTTTGGGTTGGACGACAGGCGTGGTCGTCACGACCAGTGCTGAGGGAGTGTTCAAATCGTTGCTGCGTACATTGCCATTCACGGGCGTATTGACGGGGGTTGTCGCAACGTCGTCAACAGCATTGATCGAGCAATACTCCGGAATACATACCTGCAAATTACCAAAAACGCCCCCGGCGGTTACATTCTTAAGTTCGTACCCGTTGTTGGCCTGTGGATTGGCAATGTATTCATTCATTCCGGTGATTGGGAAATCAGTATTGGTATGCCAAACAAGCGAAAAACAATTATTTTGAATCAACTGGGTGTTTACGATATCGAACTGAAGGCAAGACACCGTCGTCCAGTTGGTCGTGACCAGAGCAGCCCCCGTACCGGAGCTTCCGTACGTTGTATTGAGCGACACGGTGCCCTTCGTGGGACCAAAGGTGCTACCGTTCAGGTTCTGGACGCCATAGCGAACGTCGTTGGCGGGAGCCTGGCTCGAATAGTTTTCCTGACTGACGATGGTGGGGTTATTGATAATCCGGGGATCATAATCGAAGCGGTAATTTGCATCCCCCATCAGAAAGGTACTGTCGGCCGTACTGGCTTTTACCTGTAGAGCAATAACCGCTATACCGGTGCTACAATCGATGGTTTTGACCGTAAAACGGACGTGGTACCTTCCTTTCTGAGCAAACGTATGGCTCACTATACCGAGGAAAAGAAGCACCAGAAGGTAGATTTTTTTTTTCATAGTACGAACGGCTTACGAAAACGATCGGGTCCATCAGAAACCCCACTTTCAACTTTGTCTTTTCCTTTATTTTCTTAAAAATGCTCTTAATCGACTCAAAAACAGCTTTCTAGCCCGTTTTAGCCTTCCTGCCGCTATCCATGCTTATATAGACTGCCCCTCGCTGAAAAAGTCACATTGATTTTTTCCCCACTGAAAATATTTAAAAAGAATACCGGATTCGGCTTCTCCGGGCGACACTCGCTCGGAGAAACAATACGAACAGTCCGGCACAGCACCTGCCTTCTTCCTCTGTAAAAGCTACTGAAAGTATTTTCGAAATGATGTTACTTTTTTAACCAATCTGCGTCTAATTAAAAAAAGATGCCATGAGAGCTGATCCAATGCACCCTCCACTGTCCCGGCTGGATGCTTACCAGGAAATCCCTCCCAAATCGTCGCCCTCAATCGATGCGCTGACGGTCGCCAAATGGGGTTTCATCGAACTGGTGATGGTTGTGTTACTCGTAGGCTTATTTCGTTCTCTAAATCGACAAAGGCAATCCCGAAATGCCTGATTAAAATAAACATCTCTGTTCCTACGAAGGCTGTGAGACAGGGAGCAAGCGTGCTTCGCTCCCTGTTCTCCTCTCATCACTCCCCGAATTGCTTCAAAGCTTATTAGCTCCCGAAGTACCACGTTGTTACATTAGCCAGCAACTCGCTTGCTTTCTGTATCAACGGCTGATGACTTCTATAAGCAAGACTGCTCCCACGGACTCACTTCCCGGTTTTGTTCAATCGTGCTTCACGTCGTTTGGCGTATCGTCCGCACAGATGAAACAAATCTGATTTTTTTGTAAACTTATGGGGACTATACGCTACCCCGATCCTTACCTGTATGAAGTTTCTTCTTTCCTGTCTGTGCTTTTTTACGTTTCTGAGCTTCACGTTTGCCCAAACCGGGGCCTTGCCGACAGTTCGTACCAAGCTGGGTCACCTGACGCTGTATGTCAACAACGAGCGCGGAAACTTCAATGGCATCAACGACCTTCCGGCTTCGTTTTCCCATAGCTTCGGCACGGATCAGGAGGCTACTCCCTTGTCCATCGTCTCGGAACAGGATTCCATCAGTGTGACGCTCAGACACGGCACACCGGCGGTTTTCAGGATCGTTCGGCAGGCGAAGGGCGATACCGTGCTGTGCCGCTTCAGTTCGCACAAGGAGGCAAAAGCTGCCCGCTTCCCGGATGCTTACAAAAAAGCGAACCAGGGTAAAACGCTTATTCTGATTCCGGAAGTTTACGAACTGATCAACGTGGTTTTTGCCCTGACCACCTACGGCAAAACCGACGCTATCTACAAAAATACGCCGTATTTCCAGGCGGTTATGGCGCACTTTTCGCCCTTCGCTGGCCACGCAGCCGTGCGGACCATCGACTCGCTCCTGACCCAATCGGAAGACCACTATGCGCCTTTGAAGATGGACAGCTACGCTTACCTTTTTACGGGCGATCGAATCACAAAAGAAGGTACCTACGACCGTACGAGTTGGGGCGAAGTCAACACACTGGAACCCTACATTCCGCTCCTGGAAGACTTTGCCAGAAAATCAAAATACCGGAATTTTTACCGGGATCACCAAAGTTACTACAACGGACTAATCCTTGATTTTCAGCAGAATATTGATGTTGCCACGATGAAACGCTGGCTGGAGCAGCAGTTTCCGCGTACCCGGTATTCCGCCGTCAAAGTGTTGTTCACCCCGCTGGTCGGCTGGAATCAATCCGCTAATCAATTTGAAGACAACGGTTTTAGCGAAGCTCATGCCCATGTCAATTTTCCGTTCGTTGGCAAAAATGCCGACCGTCAACCGGCCTCCCTGGTAAAAGGCCAGCGGATGATGATCATTTTTACGGAACTCAATCACAGTTACCTCAACCCGGAAGCCGATCGGTATGCGAAAGAAATAGCGGTTGCCTACCGCGATTTGTCAGGCTGGATCACAACCGGCAAACCGTCGGCAGGGTATAGCAACCCGCTCTCCTGTTTTGAAGAATACATGAACTATGGGCTGGTGACGCTGCTCTATTCCGACCTGTTCGACGCAGCTACTTTTGCGACCCTCAAAACCGGCCTGGAAAAGAGTATGGTGGAAAACCGGGGTTTTCAGCGCTTTCGGGAATTCGACGAAGAACTTTTGAAGCTGTATCAAAACCGTAAACCGGGGCAAACCGTCGCGGATTTGTACCCAGCCATCATTGCCTGGGCCGCCCGGCGCTAGCGTCATTTCCGGTTTGCCTTACAGCGGTAGTTCGATAAAAAACGTAGTTCCCTGATTTTCTTTACTTTCGAACCAGAGTTTTCCTTCATGCGCTTCTACGATCTGCCGGGAGATTGCCAGCCCCAGGCCAAACGTTTTCTCGCCGGAAGTGCCTTCCCGGCCCGCTTCCGTAAACAGATCGAACACTTTGTCTTTCAACTGTTTCGGAATGCCAATTCCGTGATCTTGAATGCTGATCCGAACGGTTTGATCCTGTTTTTGGGCCCTAACGAAAATAGTCGATCCGGCCGGACTGAACTTGATTGCATTCGTCAGCAGGTTACCGATAACCCGCCACATCTTCTGACGATCCATCCAAACCGGAATGGCGTTGGCTTTCAGGTCAATAGTTTGTTGCTTGGCAGATGCTTTTAGTCGAAGCATATCTACTCCCGATGTCAGAAACTCCTCCAGATTAACCTCTTCTTTTTGGTTTGGCACCGAGTTCGATTGAAGCAGATTATTGATCAAATTCAGGGAGTTATCGGCCGAGGTTTTAATCATTTCCAGGAAGAACTTGGGTTCCCGGGTCGTTGGCTGGCCGTCCAGCAACAAATCGACGGCCATCATAATCGAACTAACGGGCGTGCGAAGATCATGGGCAACCACCTTCAGAAGCCGGTTATTCTCCTGCCGACTTTGTTCCAGGGCCGTCATCGTATTTTGTAGCTGGGTGTTTCGGTCGGTCAGCCGCTGGTTGAGGGAAGCCAGTTCGGTCACATTTCGTTGGGCCCGTTTCCAGTTGTACCAGATAAGCCCGGCAATAATCATCACCATCAGCGAGATGGCAAGGGCCACCCATAAATACACCCGGTTTAGCTCCTCTTTCTTCTGCAAAATCTCGATCCGGTGTTCGCTGTCCAGTTGTTGGAGAGCCTGCTCCAAGCCGTCGAAACTGCGCTTTTTTCGCTCCAACGAGTCTTTCAGCGTCAGGTAGCCTTTGAGCATCTGCTGCGACTTTTCGAACTGGCCGACTTTTTCCCAGTATTGCCATTGGAGATTCTGCCAGCGCAGTTCGCCCGTATCGTGGGGTAAGGTATCCAGCGAGACGCGCAGCGCCTGAAGTCCCTGGTAGGCTTTGTCGTACTGGCGATCGTCCAGGTAAACCGCACACAGACCAGCCAGAGAAAGTTGGGCATCCTTGTTGTAGTAGCCTTTCTGGCTGTTGATGCGCACGCTTTCAATCAAGAGTGCGGTGGCTCGTTTAAAATCACCCTTTTTTTGGTAAGCTGCCGCCTGATTGCCGTAGATCACCCCCCGGGCCATGGCCGCAAAATCTTCTTTATCGGGGAATTTGTGTTTATTCTGCTCAATGAATTGTAGCGCCTGATCGTAACAATACACCGCACTGTCGAGCTTCCCCAAAGCCGTATAACACAACGCCAGGTTACTCAACGCCCCCTGTGGTTCCACAAATAAATTGTCAAAACCAGTTCCATCCTCACACTGCATCACTTCCCGGAAGCTTTGTTTGTAAAAAGTGGTGGCTCTGTCAAACTTCTTCAGTTGATAATGCATATTGGCCATCCGTCGGGTATATTGGCTGGTCAAACAGGGGTCACCGCTGGCTTCCATCAACAGTTTTCCGCGAAAAAAATACCCGTACGCTTCATCGTTTTGCTTTTGATGATGGAGAACGTCGCCCTTGTATAAATGAAGGAGCGCAAACTCTTTGGGGTACCGCTCCTTCACGGCATCGTGGTCGAAAAGCAGAAACAAGCTGTCGGTGTATATCTGGCTTTTGAGGTAATTGACTTTCACATCGTCGGATAAGTAGCTAGACCGCAGGAGGTCATATTTCCGGTACAGGTCCATAACGCCCGCGTTCGGAATCCGGGCGTAAGCCGAATCCAGAAACCGCCGGGCACGGTCCAGATTTTGGGTCCGAATCAATGAATCGGCCTGGATGACAAGACGATCCACCTGCTCCGGGTGATTGCCGTCCTGATCCATTCGGGAATCGCAGGCGAGAACCCAGCTACAACAGATTACCAGAATTCCCTTCGCATACCAACGCCAATCGCACCTTTTTTTTGCGAATCCTGAAATCGACGTAATTGCCATACTGTTTAACCCTCCAAAAAGGCTTTAGCCCGTTTCCTTCTTGAAAGATTCGACAATTTTGGCAGTATTCAAAATAATTATCTAACGGCTTCTCGCCCCCTGGGCATACGATGAGGCCTCAAAACCGCAGTCTTTATAAAGAGTTAGGACCCCAATACGGTTTTTGTATTCGGTTGAAGAAACCGGGAGGGGCAGGATTCTTATCGGATGCCAAATTCGATGAGCGCACGTGGGAAATTCCGCCCTTCGTGGCCCGAGCGGCTCAGTTTTACGAGGGCAAACCGTTGCAGCACCTCCAACTGAATCCACTGCCCAGGCGACAACGGCGCACAGTTCCATTCCTGCGCTTTTTGCTGCACTTCAGTGGGTACCGAACCGAGTTCGTCCCAGGCGGCATCGACCGGCGGCAGTTCACTGACGGTTTTCCCGCAACGTTCGGCCACCCGATCCAGCAAATACCGTCGGTATTCATCGATTTCCCCTTTCGTGTAACACGGTCGAACGGCCAGTTCGCGCTTTTCGGCTACGCTCAGTTTGACCCATTCGGGCAACTTCAGCTTCAGCCCGCAGGTATCGAGTTTGTACCGCACAATCATTGGAATACAGCGGAAGGTATCGACAAAATCGTTCTCGAACGCAAAAAAGACGGTTTCGACGGCGTGAAGTTTCATGTGTAAAGAGCGAAAGAAATAAAGAGTGAAAGAGCGAAAACGGAGGTGGATTAGTCGGTGGTGATCAGGGTTGTGGCAACCTCCAGCATCTCGCTTTTCGGAGCGTCGCAGGTTGGACAGGCGTAGTCGGGAGGGAGGGCCGCGAAGGCGACGCCCGGTACGATGCCCCGACGTTCGTCGCCGTAGGCCGGATCGTATACCGTAAAACAATGCGGACACTGGTGAACCCGGCCCAGCGCTTCAGCAACGGTTTCGGGTGGGTCGGTTTCTGCCCGCAAGGCTTTCCCGGTTTCGAGCCAGCGCCGGGCGCTGAATTTCCGGCACAACCGTTCGATTTGGTTCGGCAGAAAAGCTTTCAGCAGGCCCTTTTCAAACCGGAAATACGTCCGGCTATTCGGGTTGAAATTCTCGGTAAAATACAGGTCGTACACGCTAAACAAGGCTAGTTGCCCGATCCGAAGCAACGGCCGTTTCCGCACCAGGATCGAGCCAAATACTTCGGATTTGGGCCTGGTTTGCACCCCGAAACAAAGCCCAAACGTCCGCATGTCGTACTTCTCAAAATACCGGATCACGTAGTTTTTCAGCCGCAATCCCTCGTCGCTGTGGTCTTCGGTTTGCCAGGCCAGTTCGTTGGCCGCATGGCGTACGTTGATGTTGT
Source organism: Larkinella sp. VNQ87 (assembly GCF_049445795.1). NCBI lineage: Bacteria > Pseudomonadati > Bacteroidota > Cytophagia > Cytophagales > Spirosomataceae > Larkinella > Larkinella sp. VNQ87. The sequence goes on along the minus strand of NZ_JBMSDT010000019.1, from coordinate 67,622 downwards.
GTTTGCCGAGTACGTACGACCATCCCGCCCGGTCTTTTTCTTCAATCCCTTTCACAATCAGCGATTTCCAGGGCGTCACGCAGATTTCGCCAATCCGGGTTTTGAGGCATAATGCACAGACATCCAGCAGAAAATCGACTGAGAACTGCTCATCGCGCCGGTACAATCCCAGCCACGACCGCTGGCCGTACCGATTGAAGCCTTCGTAATACGGCAGCGAAAATTCCGGCAGTTCCACCTCCTGCGTCGCGGCTTGGGTGATAAACCGGTGGCGGCTGGTCACGGCGGCATACAAAGCCGCTTCGTCGCACCCTTTCTCTCCCAAATCCCACTGCTGGAGCAAAACCGTCTCTACCGCTTTCGCCAGGCGGCCCAGGTCGTTGGTGTAAATCAGATCCGGCCAGCAAAAAACCGTGTTGCTCTGCTTGGGCCGCACATACAAATACCAGAAATGCGGCTCCGGCGACGCGATGAAATTGAGATTGCCCGTAAAAAACGGCGTAAAACTCTGGTTCGAATCCGATAGATTCACTTTCAGCCGGGGCGGTTCGTCAAACTGATCCAGCACCGTGTGGTATTCGCTTTCCCGCAGCCACGCGCCCGTCCGAAATACGTCTTCGCCACAGTACGAACTGATGATGTTTGGATGCAGATCGGTATTCACCTCATACTGAATCGGCTGCGTCCGGAGTTCCTTTTCCAGCGTCCGCAAGTCTTCGTAATGCACCGTCATCAGTAACTGCTGCCGACTGCCAAACCGCACCTGCCGCACGTTCGCACTTCGCGCCGACCGCAACACGGCCTGCAACGTCCCCGGCGACACAATCCCCGCCGGGAGGTTGATTTTCAAGGTGTAATAATCACGCATGGTCAGTATGAGTTAAGAGTTATGAGTTAAGAGTTAAGAGTTGGCTCCGCCTGGTACCTAGCCGACGGCAAAGCCAACTCTTAACTCATAACTCTTAACTCATAATTCCTTTCAAGGATGCTGCGCACTTCGGGTCGGCAGGAGCCGCAGCCGGTTCCGGCGCCGGTTTTCTGGCAGAGTTGCTGGAAATCCGTGTAACCGGCGGCAATGGCCCGCTCCAGGTTGCCCTGGCCGACGCTGTTGCAGGAACACACCAGTTTGCCCGCCACCGGATCGACGGTTTTGCTGCTCCGCAGCAGTTGTAGCCGTTTTTCGGAGAGTTCCAACCCGCTGGCAATCAGTTCGCGGAACTCGGCAAACTCGTTTTTATCGCCGATCAGGATAGCCCCCACCAGCTTATCGCCGTGGACGATGCACTTTTTGTAATACCGTTTGGCCTTGTCGATGAAGACAATCTCTTCGTAAGCTGGATCATGGGCGGGTGCTTCCGCCAGCCCAATGCTGCACAGGTGCAGACCTTCCATTTTCAGAATACTGAGTAAAACGCTGCCCCGATACGGTTGGGAAATATCCCCGGCGATAAAGCGGGCGGCCACTTCGGCCTGTTGCTCGGCGGCCAGGGTTATGCCCCACATTTGGCCGTTCCACTGCGCCAGTTCCCCGGCGGCAAAAATGGCAGGATCGGACGTTTGCATATAGTCGTTGACCACCACGCCCCGGTTGCATTCCAGCCCGGCTTCGCGGGCCAGTTCGGTGTTCGGTTCGGTGCCGATGGCGATCACCACGACCTGACACGGTATTTTTTGCCCGGATTTCAGTTGAATGCCTTCGACGCGCTCAGTCCCCGCATACGTCTGCACTTCTTCGTTGAAGTACATCTCAATGCCCCGGTCTTTCAGTTCCAGGTATAGCAACTCGCTCGCCAGCGGATCGATCTGGCGTTCCATAAACCGCCCGGCCCGTTGAATAACGGTGACACGCACATTGATTTGACGCAGCGAAGCGGCCAGTTCGAGGCCCAGCAAACCGCCCCCGACGATGACCGCGTGCGGGTCGTCCTGTTTCAAAAACGGCAGCAGCGAATCAGCATCCAACCGCGACCGCATGTTGAAAATACCGGGCAGTTGCGGAACGCCTTTCGGCATGAACGCCCGGCTGCCGGTGCCGAGCAGCAGTTTGTCGTACCGGTGTTCGACGCCGTTGCTGTCGGTGACAACCCTGGCTTGCCGGTCGATGTGTACGATGCCGACGCCCTTATGCACCACGATCCGGTTTTCAGCAAATTGCTCCTCGCGCAGCTTGACGAGCTGTTCCCAGGATTGCGCCCCGCTGATGTAATCCGGCAGCAGCACCCGATTGTAAAAGGGATAAATTTCCTTCGAAAACACGTGAATTTCGTCTTCGTCCGTCGCCAAAGCCCGGTAAGCATTGATAAAACCCAGCCCCGCCGAACCGGCCCCGATGATGATAATCTTCTCCGCCGGTTTTCGGTACGGTACCACCTCCACCGCCGAAAACTTGAAATCCGGTTCCTTCGATCGCGGATCGATCAGCGCATTGGTCAGGTTGTTGGCCCGCACCTGGTTGTTATTCAGCATCTTCCCCCAGTGCATGGGCAGAAAGCACAAACCGGGCCGCACATCCTCGGTCAGTTGGGCTTTCACGCGGACGCTGCCCCGCCGGCCCTGTACCACCACCAGTTGCCCGTCGCGAATCCCGCGCGGAGCGGCATCCTGGGGATGAATTTGCAGGAACGGCTGCGGACTATGCTGCCCCAGCTTGGCCACTCGCCCGGTTTTGGTCATCGTGTGCCACTGATCGCGGATGCGGCCCGTGGTCAGCACCAGCGGGAAATCGTCGTCCGTCGGCTCCGACGCATTGCCATCCGGCACCGCGTGAATCTGCGCCCGCCCGTTTGCCGTATAAAACCGGTGATCGGTAAAAAGCCGCTTCGTGCCGGGTTCCGGTTTATGGTTTTCGGTATACGGTTCACGGTTTTCTGCCCCCGCAATCTTTCCTTCGGTATTCGGTATTCGGTATTCGATATTCGATATTTCTTTTTTAGAAAACGGCCACTGAATCGTCCGGTATTTTTGCAGCAGTTCGTAGCTCACGCCCGTCACGTCGACGTTCGTTCCGGCTGTGATGCGGGTATATTCCTGGTACACCTCGGACGGTTTTGTGTAGTTGAATGACTCGCCGAAGCCCATTTTTTGCGCAAACCGCCAGATGATTTCGGCATCGGGCAGGGCTTCGCCGGGTGCGTCGAGTACTTTCGGCAGGTAGGCAATCCGGCGCTCGGCGTTGGTCATGGTCCCTTCTTTTTCGAGCCAGGCGGCTGCGGGCAGCACCACGTCGGCCAACGCGACGGTATCGGCCCGGTTGGAAACGTCCTGCACGACCACAAACCGGGCGGTTTTCAGCGCTTTTTCCACGGCATTGGCGTCCGGCATACTCACCAGCGGATTCGTGTTGATAATCCAGATGGCTTTTAACTTGTCATCCGCTAGGGCCTCGAACATCTCCGTGGCCGTCAGCCCCGGTTTGTGGGCAATCTGCACGGGACTCTGCCAGAAAGCTTCCACTTCGGCGCGGTGGGCCGCATTGGTCACCTCGCGGTGCGCGGGCAGGATGTTCGCCAGACCGCCCACTTCCCGGCCACCCATCGCGTTCGGTTGGCCGGTCAGCGAAAACGGGCCGTTCCCCGGTTTTCCGATCCGGCCCGTAATCAGGTGCAAATTGATGAGGGACAGGTTCTTGTTGACGCCCACCACCGACTGATTCAGGCCCATTGTCCAGAGTGACAAAAAGCCTTTCGACCGCCCGATCCACGCAGCCGCCTGCCGAATCGCGGCCGGTTCGATGCCGCACAAGTCGGCGGCTTCTTCGATGGTTCGTTGCATGACCTGCTCGCGGTAGGCCGCAAAACCGTCCGTGTGGTCGAGAATAAAGTCCTGGTCGATCAAACCGTTTTCGATCAGCAAGCGGCCGATGGCGTTGTTGAGCACAATGTCGGTGCCGGGCCGGATGGGCAGGTGCAGGTCCGACGAGCGGGCGGTATCGGTCCGGCGCGGGTCCACGCAAATGATTTTGACGTGCGGGTTGGCTGCTTTGTGCGCTTCGATGCGTCGCCAGAGAATGGGATGGCACCAGGCCGGGTTCGCGCCCTGCACGTAAAAAACGTCGGCTTCTTCGATGTCGTCGTAACAAACCGGCACGGAATCCTCGCCCAGCGACAATTTATAACCCACCACTGCCGAACTCATGCACAGCCGTGAATTCGTGTCGATGTTGTTGGAGCCAATAAATCCCTTGATGAGCTTGTTGACCAGGTAATATTCTTCCGTCAAACACTGGCCCGACACGTAAAACGCCACCGAATCCGGACCATATTTCTGAATCAACGTCCGGAAAACAGCCGCTGTCCGCTCCAGGGCCGCATCCCAGCTCACCCGCTGCAACGGCATCGACCGGCCCAGCCGCATCTGCGGATACAGCAGCCGGTCCGACTGATCCATCACCGTATAATGGAGATTCATGCCCTTCGAGCACAACATCCCCCGGTTCGACGGGTGCTGCTGATCGCCCTCGACGGTCAGTCGCCCATTCGGCTCCTGCCGGACGACGATCCCGCAGCCTACCCCACAATAGCAACAAGTCGTTTGATGAACCAACATTTTAGTGATGAGTGATGAGTGATGAGTTAAGACGGGGCCGCCCGGCGGTTGCTCCGCGACTTGTGAATGCGCCAGCCAACCGCCGGGCGGCCCCGTCTTAACTCATCACTCTTAATTCTTAACTCCTTAAGCTGTTTGCAACTCGGTTTCGCGGGGCTGGACGACAGCGGTTTTGCTGAAATTGACCAGGAACAGCAGCAAACCGGTGGCGGCTACGATGCCGCCGATGTATAGAAACGCCTGGCCGTAGCTGATCGACTGCGACTTGAACAGGAAGCCCATCAGCATCCCGCCGATGTTACCGCCCGCGCCCACGACGCCGGAAATCACGCCGACGGCTTTGGGATTCACGAACGGGACGATGGCGTAGGTGCCGCCGTTGGCCATTTTCAGGAACAGCGCAAACGTGATCATCGAGAGGATCGCCAGCGGCAGGCTCCCGGCGTTGGCGAAGAGCATGATGCCCAGCCCTTCCAGCAGCAGCATTCCAGCCAGCAGCACGCCTTTGCCACGCATCCCGTACTTGCTGCCCACTTTATCGGCCACAATGCCACCGAGCGCTCGGGCGAAGATGTTCATGAAACCGAACAGCATGGCCCAGAAACCGGCTTCGGTTTCTTTCAGGTGGAAGTTGTCAAAGAAATACAGCGACGCCACCCCGTCGAACGTGATTTCCATGCCGAAGCAGCAACCGTAGGCCAGCGCCAGCGCCCACACCCGGATGTCGGCGCAGGCTTTCCAGAAACTTACCTTCTCGCCTTTCTCCGTCACGCGCTGACTGTCTTCGAAATTGCCGTTGGGTGTATCCTTTGTAAACCGGTAATAGATAAATGCCATGACGAGCATCATTACCCCCGGCACAATCATCGCCAGCCGCCAGGCTTCGGGTTTGGTGTAGCCAAAGCCGACGATGGTGGCCATGATGAGCGGCATGGCGAGCTGCGTGATGCCGCCCCCCAGGTTACCCCAGCCCCCGGCGACGGCGTTGGCCGTGCCTTTGATCTTGGGCGCAAACATCATCGAGGTGTGAAACTGCGTGATGACAAACGAGGCTCCAATGACGCCAATCGCCAGCCGGAACAGCAGGAACGTGGTGTAATCGTGGGCCAGGCCCACCAGCATCACCGGAAAGGCCCCAATGACCAGCAGCGCCGTGTAGGTTTTGCGCGGCCCCCAGGTATCGCAGAGTTTACCGACAAACAGCCGGGCAAAAATCGTGGCCGAGACGGCGGCAATGATCGTATTTCCGACTTCGGGTTTGGTCAGGCCCAGGTCGGCACGGATGGCGGGCATCAGCGGAGCCAGCCCGAACCAGCCGAAAAAGCAGACAAAAAAGGTGAGCCAGGTGATGTGGAACGTCCGCATCTGAATGCCTTTGAAGCTGAATACCGGCAGTGTTTCTAATGGTTTGTTCGTGTTCATATCTTTGAGTACCCACGGACTTTAGTCCGTGAGCGGTTTCGTGAGTTTGTATTAGCTATCTGGTCTGTACAATTCTCACGGACTAAAGTCCGTGGGTACTAGAAAACCGGGCGGATGTTGATCATCAGGTACGCCCAGGTCCCGAGTTTATCTTTCTGATTCATCGTGCTTTGCTTGGTGTATTCCAGCGTATTGGTGCCCTTCATCAGCGCGTAGCCCGCTTCCAGCGTCGTGAATTTGTTCAGGCTGTAGGCCGCGATGAAGTCGTACTCCATGCCCAGCTTGGCAGGCAAAACCGCTCCGGCGGATGCATCCGGCAGCTTGTTGTAGGTGGTGGCTGCCAGGGCAAAATAGTGCACGTCCAGGCCGGTGGTCAGGCGCTTTCCGGTGTATTTGAATTTCAGAAAACCGTCTTTCAAACCGCCCACGGGCGAGCCGGTCCCGACGTAGAAGTAATCCATGTAGCCCCAGTGTTTGTGCGGAGTGCCGTACAGCGGATCAAACCGCCCGGTTTCACCCGGTTTGGCCGTGGCCGCGTTAGTCCCCGACAGCACTTCGTAGCCGGGCGAAACGCTCAGGGGCCCTTTCTGAAACGTCACATTCGCGCCGTAGTGGTACGCCTTCCGGATGCGCAGGCCGTCGCGGTCTTTGCCGCTTTGCAGATACCCAAAAGCCTGCCACAGCACCTGGCCGGTTTTAATTCCCGAAACCGCTTGCTGGCCCGTGAGCATAGCCCCGTACGTCAGCCGGGAATTCACACCCGGAACGTCATAACGGCGACCATATACGTAACCCGTAGTAACACTACCCAGTGAGTCGATGCGGTATTTCGAAAAGTCATCTTTGAAAAGTAGGGCCGAGAATTTGGTGTTGTTAAACTTCCGGGTCAGGTACGCCATCTGGAACGCCTTGAACTGCTGGTTTTGCCCGTTCGTGCTGACGGCATTGGCGACCACCGGCGCCCCGCCTTTCCCGGTTGTGGGCAGAAAACCGCCCGGAATCGCCAGCGACACGTTTTTAGTCGAGAGGGCAGAAGTCGGTGCGTTGGCGGGCGTGTAACCCGTACCCACGACGCCAAACGCATCGGTATTCTGGTTGAAGCCAACGCCCAGGTCGAGCGCCCAGCCGTGGTGTTGCGCCTTCAGCAGAGCCGCATCGAACCGGCGGCCCTGCTGGAGCCAGTCGAGATTGCCCAGCAGCCGAACGTCATCATAGACCAGTTCCTGCCGCCCCAGCTTGAGCGATAAATTTTGAATCGGCTTGAATTTCAGCGTACTATCCGCGCTGTTGATCAGCACAAGTTCGGCCCAGGCTTCGTGGACCATCAGCCGGTTTCCGTCGGCGGCATTGATCGTTGACGCATCCTGGCCCCACACCCGCACGTCCTGCACGGCCACATTGAAGTTGATGCGGCTCCACTTGTACCCGACGGTCAGCCGCGTTCGCTGCGAGGTAAAAGCCGCCGGGCGGCTGCCGTAGGGCGTCAGGTTGCTGTAGCCGTCGCGCAGTTCGGTTCGCGTCCGGAGTTGGCCAACCAGCGAGACCTGCGCCGGAAGTTGGGTATAGAGAAGGGTCAGCAGAAGGCATAGCAAGCCAATCCGCCCGAAGTAAAATTTCATGGCATACGTGGGTTGAAAGAAAAATGAAAGCGGCCAGTGCAAAAAACTAGTGGGTACCCGTCAGGGCGACGAAGCTGGTAACCCCTTGAGAAGACAGCCCTTAGAAGCGCTCCGAAAATCCGTGCGGTGATCGGTTCCCGGCAGATGAGAAAGGCGGATTTGCTTTACGTCTTTTTTTTCATTTTCTTTGAACCGTTTGTGTTTTACATAGACGAACCCGTTAGCCGATCCACAGGTGCCCCCACACCGGATCGGCTTTTTTTGTAGTTTATGGTTTAGAGTTTATTGTTTATAGTTGGTGACCTATGCTAACGATTCTTGCGTCAGCCAACCATAAACTAAAAACCATAAACGCTAAACCGCTTACTCTGCCACCGCCAGGCCGCGCAGGCATTCCGCCAGGTACGACGGATGCAGCGTGACGACCTCGCCGATGACCAGCACAGCGGGCGCCCCCACGCCCTGCTCTGCCACCAACTGCGGCATTTTCCAAACCTGCCCCACCACGCACTGCTCGTTGATCCGGGTGCCGTTTTGCACCACGGCCATCGGCACATGACCCCGCCCGGCCTGCCCGTACAGCGCGCAGATTTCGGCCAGCTTGCTCATGCCCATCAAGACCACAACTGTCGCTTTTGATTGAACCGCTAGCCGCAGATCGTCGGACAGTTCGCCGTGGCGCGTCGTGCCGGTGATCACCCAGAAGCTTTCGCTCACCCCGCGCGCGGTCACCGGAATGCCCTGCGACGCCGGAACGGCAATGCAACTCGATACGCCCGGCACCACCTCGCACGCAATCCCGTACTGGCGGACGTGTTCGTATTCCTCGTACCCGCGTCCGAATACGTACGAATCGCCCCCTTTCAGCCGGACCACGTGCCCGTGTTCCTGCGCGAGCCGCACAATCAGGTCGTTGATTTCGGCCTGCGAAAACGACGCCCGGCCAGCCCGCTTGCCCACGTAGGTCTTCAGGGCGTGCTTCGGCGCAAAGTCCAGCAGGGAGTCGTTGGCCAGATCGTCGTACAAAACGACGTCGGCCTGTTGAAGCGCCCTGATCCCTTTTAAGGTGATCAATTCGCCGTCGCCGGGACCCGCCCCCACGAGTGTAAGCTTTGGCTTCATCGCTTTTGGAATTTAAGATGCCTTATAGTTAAAATGTACTATTAATAGTATTTGATAGCTATCAAATTATTGGCTCAAAATTAGGGATGAAATTTTGAAAAACAAGTGTTTTCAATAAAAATAGGATTAAAATTTATACATTACCAAATAAAAAAGTAGGAATTTGAAAAAAATCAGTTTAAATTTGAACCGTACTATTTTAGCGACAATTGGGGGATTTTACTAAAATAGTACAAAAAATAAACGGGTTTGTTTTATTACTATAGTTACTAATAACTATGAACACAAGCAAAACGCAACGGGTCGTTGTGATTGGCAACGGCATGGTCGGCTACAAATTCTGTGAGAAATTAGTAGCCAAACAAAAAAACGGTTCCCGGTTTTCGCTGACGGTTTTTGGGGAAGAACCGCGCGTGGCCTACGACCGGGTGCATTTGAGTGCTTATTTTGCGGGCAAAACCGCCGATGAACTCACGCTGGCCCCCGAAAGCTGGTACGCCGAAAACAACATCCGGCTCTTCCTGACCGATCCCGTGGTGGACATCGACCGCGAGCGCCGGGAAGTCCGTTCGCACCACGGCGTCGTAGTGCCGTATGACTATCTGATTCTGGCAACGGGTTCCGGGGCGTTCGTGCCGCCCGTGGCCGGGGTCGAAAAAGACGGGGTGTTCGTTTACCGCACCATCGAAGACCTGGACCTCATCCAGTCGTACGCGCGTCGGGCGCGTAAAGGGGCCGTGATGGGGGGCGGTTTGCTCGGTCTGGAAGCCGCCAAAGCCCTGTTGGATCTGGGGTTGGAAGAAGCCCACGTCATTGAATTTGCGCCCCGGTTGATGCCCCGCCAGATTGATGAGGCCGGTTCCGGAATGTTGCAACGGCAGCTCGAATCGCTGGGCCTGCGCATTCACCTTTCGAAAAACACGCAGCAGATTACCGGCGACGACACGATCCGGGGCATTCAGTTTGCTGACGGCAGCGCGCTGGAGGTCGATATGCTGATTATTTCGGCCGGGATTCGGCCCCGCGACGAACTAGCGAAAGCCGCCGGGCTGGACACCCACCCACGCGGGGGCATCGTGGTCGACAATTTCCTGCAAACTTCGGATCCGGCGGTTTTTGCTATTGGCGAGTGCGCCGTGGTTCACCACCTAATTTACGGGCTGGTCGCGCCGGGCTACGAGATGGCCGAGGTGGTGGCCTCACGGCTACTGGGCGAGGAGAAGGAATTTAAGCCGTACGACATGTCGACCAAGCTCAAGCTGATCGGCACCGACGTGGGCAGCTTCGGCGATCCGTTCGTGAGCGAACCGAACGGGCGAACGATTGTCTACGAAAACAAGGCCAAGGGCGTTTACAAACGCATCAACCTCGCGCCGGACGGCAAAACCCTGCTGGGCGGAATTCTGGTGGGCGATGCCGAGCAGTACAACATGCTGCTGCAAACCTGCAAGAACAAAACCGTATTGCCGCCCGACCCCGAAGACCTGATCTTAGGCTCGCGCGGGGGTGAAGAAGCGGGCGCCGGAGTAATGGGTCTGCCCGACGACGCGCTGATCTGTTCCTGCGAAGCGATCACGAAAGCCCAGCTCTGCCACGAAATCGGCGAAAACGGCCACACCAGCATCGACGCACTCAAGAAAAACACCAAAGCCTGCACGGGTTGCGGGGGTTGTACGCCGTTGGTCAAAGACTTGATTCAGGGGGTTCTGAAGCAGAAAGGGCACTACATCCGGAACGTCCTCTGCGAACACCTCGATTACACCCGTCAGGAAATACTTGATTTGATTAAAATAAACGGCCTGAAAACCTTCAACGACGTGCTTGATAAATTCGGCAAAGGCGACGGCTGCGAGGTGTGTAAACCGGCGGTGGCGTCGATTCTGGCGAGTTTGTGGAACGAAAACATTCTGGAACAGGGCCGGGCGACCATCCAGGACTCGAACGACCGGTTTTTAGCGAACATCCAGAAAGGCGGCACCTACTCGGTCGTACCGCGCATTCCGGGGGGAGAAATCACGCCCGACAAGCTGATCGTGATTGGTCAGGTGGCGAAAAAATACGGGCTGTACACCAAAATCACGGGCGGGCAGCGCATCGACCTTTTCGGCGCGCACGTGGGCGATTTGCCGCTGATCTGGGAAGAACTGATCGACGCCGGTTTTGAGAGCGGTCATGCGTACGGCAAATCATTGCGAACGGTCAAAAGCTGCGTGGGCAGCACCTGGTGCCGGTTTGGCGTCCAGGACTCGGTGTCGTTCGCTATTGAAGTCGAGGAGCGTTACAAGGGCGTTCGGTCTCCGCACAAAATCAAGTCGGGCGTGTCGGGTTGCATCCGCGAATGCGCCGAAGCCCAGAGCAAGGATTTCGGCATCATTGCCACCGAAAAAGGCTGGAACCTCTACGTGGGCGGCAACGGCGGCTCCAAACCGCAACACGCCCAACTGCTGGCGTCGGACCTCGACAAAGAAACCTGTATTCGCTACATCGACCGCTTCCTGATGTTTTACATCAAAACCGCCGATCCGCTGACCCGCACGGCCACCTGGCTCAACAAACTGGAAGGCGGGTTGACGTATTTGAAAGCCGTTGTGGTGGATGACGTACTGGGCATTGCCGACGACCTGGAGCGCGAAATGCAACTGCTGGTCGATACGTTCAAGTGCGAATGGAAAGAGGTGGTCGACAGTCCCGAACTCCGCAAGCGGTTTGCCCACTTCGTCAACGTCCCCGAGCAGAAAGACCCCACCGTAGCCTTTGAAACCATGCGCGGTCAAATACGGGCCAAAGAGTGGTCTACTAGTATCCACGGACTTTAGTCCGTGTGAGTTAGAATAATCAGACAGCTAAAATAAACTCACGAAACACGAATAACGTATGTGTGAGTTGATATAATCATCTGGATTGAAACACTTTAAAAACACGGACTTCAGTCCGTGGGTACTCTACAATGGAAGCTTTAGTTGCTGAAAAAGAAGAAATGACCTGGCACGCAGCCTGCCGGGTCAAGGATGTTCCGGAAGATGGCGGAGCGTGTGTGCTGCTCAACGGCCACCAGATTGCCATTTACAACTTTGCCCGCCGGGGCGAGTGGTACGCCACCGACAACGAATGCCCGCACCGCCGGCAGATGGCCCTCTCGCGGGGGATGATCGGGAGCCAAGGCGACGAGCCGAAGGTGGCCTGCCCGTTCCACAAGAAGACCTTTTCGCTCCGGAGCGGCCAGTGCCTGAACGACGACGGCTACCAAATTGCGACGTTCCCGGTCAGAATAACCGACGGAATCGTTTATATTGGGGTTTAATCCCGTAGCATGAGTCAACTCGATCAGCAAGTTGCCCGGCGGTTAACCCGGTTTTATGTGCTGGCGCTCACGGTCATCGCCGTGCTGTCGCTGAGTGGCCTGCTGTTCATTCGGCGCACCTTGAGCGATCATTATGACGATAGCCGGGTGGTAAACGTGGCCGGGCGGCAACGGATGCTGAGTCAGCGGCTGACCAAACTGGCGCTGCTCCGGACAACCGGCCTACCGACGGCCGATACGGCTTCGTTTGCGGCCTTGCTCGACACCTGGAGCCAGAGCCAGATTCAGCTTCGGAATGGCTTGCTGCGCATGGAAAAACAGTATGCCGTTCGGAAAAGCCGACAGATCGACCGCATGTTTAGCCAGTTGGAGCCGGTTTTTCAGTCGATGTACCGGAGCTTGGTGCAAATCAATGACGCGCGGGCGACGCCGGAACAACGACAAGCCGCCTTACAAACGGTTTTACGGGCCGAGCCGCTGTTTCTGGAGCAGATGAACGCCATCGTGTTTCAGTTCGACTACGAAAGTATTGAGCGAATTGAATCACTCGAGCAAATCGAATGGGCACTGACGCTGGCGACGCTGCTGACGCTGCTGATCGAAGGGCTGCTGATTTTTCGGCCGGTGGTCAATCACACCAAAGAGGTCATTCGCAAACTGACGGAATCCGACGAAGCCCTGCGGGCTGCCAACGAAAATCTGGCCGTTGCCAATGCCAGTCTGGAAAATACCAACCGGCAGTTGGTGATTACGCAGCGGGAGCTGTTGTGGGCGACCGAAGAAAAATACCAGTTGCAAATGACCGAAGAAACCGTGCGTTCGGCGGCTTTGCTCGAAGGGCAGGAAGAAGAACGACGCCGGTTTGCCCGTGAACTGCACGATGGAATTGGCCAGATGCTGACCGGTTTGAAACTTCACGCCGAGAAGTTAAAAGTCGTTCCGTTTCCGGAACCGAAACACCGCCAGCGGTTTGAGGAACTTTGCGAACTGATTTACGACGTGATCCAGACCACGCGTCAGACCTCACATAACCTGATGCCGTCGGTGCTGAGCGACTTTGGGCTGGTGGCGGCTTTGCAATTTTTAGCCGAGCAAACCGCCCGTTCGTCCGGGCTGGCGGTTATCTTTGACGGAGAGCCGGACGAAAGAAGGCTTAGCCCTGCCATCGAAATTGGGCTGTACCGCATTGCGCAGGAAGCCCTGAACAATGCCGTCAAACACGCCGAAGCCGGGCAGATCCGGCTTCGATGGCAGCGGAAGAACGGTAAAATTAAGCTGACAATCGACGACGATGGCAAAGGATTTCAGGTCAAGGCTGTTACCCGAGCCGACCGGGGCATACCAACCATTAATGGATTGGAAAATATGCATACCCGGGCCCGTTTGTTGAACGGCGAACTGAAGATTACGTCAAAACCGAAGAAAGGAACGAACGTTACGGTCCTTTTACCAGACCCACATTCTGCATGACACCGATCCGAATTCTGGTGGCCGACGACCACTCGGTGGTCCGCAAAGGCGTCCGTTTGTTGCTGGAGGATGAAACCGATATCGAGATCGTCGGCGAAGCACCCGATGGCGACGAAGTCATTGACCTCATTCCGGTTGTTAAACCGGACGTACTGTTTCTCGACATCACCATGCCCCGCATGTCGGGTATTGAAGCCCTGCAAATCATCACGCAGCAGTACCCGAAAATCCGGATTCTGATGTTCAGCATGCACAACAACAAGGACTATATTCTGAAGTCGGTGCAATACGGAGCCGCCGGTTATTTGTCCAAAGACACCGACCGCGAAGAAATCCTACGGGCGATCCGGGCGGTGGTTAGTGGCGAATTTTATTATCCGCCCAGTGCATCCTCGGTCATTATCCGGCATCTGGTGCAGCCTGGTACGTCGATGCCCAAAGAAGAAATAGACTACACGCCCCGCAAAAGCTCCTCGATCTGGAACAAGGTCACCTCGCGCGAAGCCCAGATTCTGACCTGCCTGACCGAAGGCATGAGCAGCCAGGAAATCGCCAAACGGTTCGATATCAGCGCCAATACCGTTGCCAATCAGCGCGCCAGCATTCTCCGTAAAGCGGGCGTAAAAAATACCGTCGAACTCATCCGCCTGGCGCTGGACGAAAAACCACGCGGAGCGACCAGTTAAAAGCCGGTTTTAGTAAGTCGGTAACGTCAATATGACCCGTAACCCGCCCCTTTCAGGCGATTCGTACACAATGGTTCCGTTGAGCAACCGCGTAAAATCCCGAATGATCTTGTGGCCAAATTGGGTGTTTAAATCCGGTATTGGCGTCGACGTGTTAAAATAGTGATTGATGGCCTGCAACAACGCGGGAGAGACGCCAACGCCCGTATCCGAAACTGTAATCACCACCTTTTGATAAGCCTGCCGGGCCTCGGCGCGAATCACCCCCTCGTCGGTATTTTTGTTGGCGTTATCCAGCAGATTGCGCAGAAGGATTTTTAGCAGTAACCTGTCGGTTTCAACCTTCAAATGCGAAGGAATATCCAGTTCAAACCGATTTTGATGCTGAAGAATATTACCTCCGTAGAAAACGTCCAGCTCTGCAATAATATCAGACAAAAAAAATTCCTCCTTACGAACACGATACGCCTTATTCTGGGTAGCAATCCACTGCATCATTTCTTCCGTCAGGAAATGAATCTGCTGGGTCGAATGATTAATTTCAGCAATCAGGCCGTCCAGTTCGGCGTGCGAGTCGCGTTTCCAGTTTCGAAACAGGTAAGCGGTATTTTTGTATAAATAGCGCAAGGGCGAACGCAAATCGTGAATCAGGATGGAAATAAACCGATCTTTTTCAGTCATGGATAGATCCAGGCTCTCCTGAGATATTTTCAGCTGATCGTTGCGCAACTGCAATTCAGAAATCAGTTGTTGCTGCTGTAAAATACGGGCCTCGATCTCATCATTTACTTTAAGATGTTGCCGTTGCAAAAGCCGGTAACGAAGGCTAAAAATGACCCCTGCAACAGCCGCAAAAAACGCAGCCAAAAACAGAGACGACCAGACTGGATGAGCCAAAGGGAAACCCATCCAGGGGGAGGTGTACGTGTACAGGGAAACAGTAACCATACAATCGCGGATAACCGGAAAATCGCTTCAAACTTAGGAATCCAGCCGGTCGGTCTTTGTAGAAAAACGTGTATTTTATGTACATTCTTCGTCGTCTTTCTTCCCAAAAATCTGCGTCTGGCACACGTCTGGCGATTCTTCAGCGGGTTTAAATGGATATTTTTCTACATAATAAATTCAACTTGATTCTTTGCTTTGTGATCAAGCGAGATGATTCGGGCATCAACTGTTGGCAACCCGTCGGCGACAGGAAAGAACGTCCGGGCCCTGAAGATGGCAAGGTTATACACGATCCGATCAACCACCAACCTGATTCCGGAATTGGAAGCAGCTACAGGCTTGACGTTTCAGCGGTCGTACCTGATTTACAACGTCCCCGCCGAGGCCCGGCGGGGGAACCACCGGCATCGGAAAAACCATAGTATCTTATTGTGTCTGGCCGGTTCAGTCACGGTGTTTGTTCAGTCGGCCCAGCAGGATTCCGTCTATGAGTTGAGTGCCGGAGGCCAGGCGTTGCATCTCTTTCCGCCGGACTGGCGGATGCTGTATAATTTCTCGCCAGGCTGTGTGCTTCTGGCGTTGGCGAGTCATTATTATTCATCGTTTGATTATGTTACCAAACCCTACCGGTCGACGGCCCTGGAAATTACTGAGAGTATTGAAATTAAATGAAATGTGGTTGTCTATTTCCCTATATGTTTTTATATAATACTAAAGGTATGTTTACTCAATTTAATAAGCTTACGGAGGCCTAATAAATGTACCTAAAAGTAAACCACATGAGTACCGAAAAATACTTCGCAATTTTGAGCACAATAGCGTTGGTATTATTATTATTACTTATTCTTATTAGCCCGGATAGTTTTGTCTATGATGAAATTTTCTTTTATCAGAACATACTATTATTAGAGAAGTATGGATTATCTGCTAAGTTTTTGCAAGAAATGGAATCCCAAGCTCCTGGACCTCTTTATCAAATTCTTCATTTTCTAACCTCAAGGTACGATGAATATAGTCCACTTACTATGCGCATTATTAACCTTTCATTTTCTTTGTTTATCATTGCATCTACTGCAAAAATTATTAATATTTTAACATTTGAAATATCATCTAGAAATTATTATTTTTATTTTTTAATTACGTTTTGCCTATTTTTTTCAATACCTAATTTTTGGACAATAAGTGTTTTAGCCTTAACGGAAGCGCCGTCGCTTATGATGGCTTTAGTAGGCGCTGTATTGTTTACTTATTTATGTGTAATAAAATCAAAATGCTCAATTAACTACCTGTATTTTAGCCTCTCGGTATTATTTTTCGCTTTTAGTTTGTATGGAAGAATAACTTTAATTACCATTCCAGTTGGTTTAGTTACAGGAAATATTATTCTTGAAACTTATAAGCAAAAAAGATTAACATTAAATAGAAGTCACATAGCATTAGTTCTAGCTTTAGCACTTTCTCTCGCCCCTCTTGTTTACGTATGGAAAGGAGTTGTCCCTCCTAAAAATATAAAAATTAAAGCTGATACGTTAGATATCGAACTCATATCACATGGCTTTTCTTACTTTATGGCTTATTATATAATATTAAAATTTATTAGCTCCAAAACGCAAATTTATCGAATAAGTCGTAATACTATATTATTATATATATTAATATATATTTCCGTTTTATCTTTTAACTATTTCTTTCTAAAACTAAAAGTCAAATTTTCCCTGTCATTAATTGTTTCATTATTAGGTAAAGGCTATAGTTACACTGTTTTATTATTTATTGGTGGCAACTGTTTATTTATCTCTATAATTTTCATTAGGCACATACTCCAACAGCTTTATAGTTCACTTAAAAATAATGCACAACAATTTTTGTGGCTTTGGACTGCTTGTTTATCAATCACACCAATAATAGCAATATCTCAAGTAAGCTCGAGATATATTGTACTAAGCATCCCATCTTTAGTAATCTACTTCTTTATAAAGAACCATGATTATATCACAAGCAATAAATTAAAATACTATAAATATTTGTCATTTTCATTCTATTTATATTTGGTTTCTTTACAGCAAAATCATATTTATTAGCTAAATAATAGAATTTTATTTAACAAAACATCAAAACTAGAGATTTAATAGCTATATTTCAAACTAAATAAAAATAGAAATAATGGATCCAGAAAGGAATTTTTGAAATCAATCCGAAGCCGTTTTAAGTAAACCATTTTATCCTGATTGGAGAAAAATGTGATATGGGACGTTTTTTTTCGACTATACTACTATTGAAGGATCACAAACGAATTATACAAAAAAAACGACCACCAATGCAGATGTATAGCTCATTTGAATCAAAATAACCAGATAATATATCTTAAACTCTTCTTAGTGAATATTTCAGATTCATTGCAGGTTAACTCATAAGCAATCTATTGACTAATTATACTCGACAGGCTGACAAAGAAACGAAGTCAATATTCTAAGTTTCAATATAAATATTTTACTAATCTCTTGTTTTTTGCCTGCGTAAACAAAAATTGTTATTCTAAATTACCCGACTCTTTTATGAGGAAACAAGTTCTTGTTTTACTCTTGTTAATAAGCAGTTTCTGTACCAAGGCCCAGAATATCCGTTTTGGGAATGAATGGATTACCTATGACCAAACCTATTACCGGATTCCGGTAACGGAACGGGCGGTTTATCGGCTGACGACGAGTGATTTGCAAAAAGCCGGTGTTCCGGTTTCGTCCATCGATCCCACCACGCTCCAGCTTTTCCGACGGGGCATCGAACAGGCCATTTGGGTAGCCGGAGAACAGGATAAAAAGCTTGATGCGCCCGATTACCTCGAATTTGTGGGTGAAGGCAACGACGGATTGCAGGATACGCTGCTCTACCGGCCCATGAGCGCCCAGCCCCATCCGTACTATAGTATGTACTCGGACACGGCGGCTTACTTCCTGACCTGGCGGACCGACGGCAAGCCCGGCAAGCGGGTCGCGCTGGTACAGGAAACCAATACCGCCGGACTCCAGCCCGAAACCTACCACCTGGCCGAACACCTGCTGGTACTGAAGGATGAAATGTCGACCAACCCGTCGACCGGCCCGACGCCTTTTGTGACCCAATACGAAGTCTTTTTTGAAGCCGGTGAGGGCTGGACCGGCCCCATGCAGCCGAAAAATAAACCGTTTACCCAGACCCTTAAATTACCCGGCTGGTTCAGGCGGGCACCCGAAAAACCCGAACTGGACGTGTTGCTAAACGGGCGGGACAATTTCTCGCACGAAGTCGATCTGCTGGTCGGCCCAGGCAACCGCCTGCTCAACACGCTCCGGTTCAACACCTTCCAGACTGCCCGGTTTGCCACAACCCTCGAAGCCAGCGACCTGACCACTACCGGCGAGGGGCAAGCCGCCGAACTGGCCCTCACCACGCTTTCGCACGGTCCGTCCGAATTCGACCGGTATTCGGTCAGCACGGTTCGGGTTCGGTTTCCACAAACGATTAGTGTCAAAAACGGACCGCAGCAACTGCTCCGGCTGCTGCCCCGAACCGGCGGCCGTTCGCTGCTCGAAATCCCGAATGCGCCGACAAGCACCGTCATTTACGACATCACAGATGCCGGAGCGGCCCGGCGACTGAGCGGTACCTGGGAAGGCACCTTGCTCCGGCTGGTGGTTCCGAACACCGCTACCGGGCGTCGGCTCTGGGTCAGCACGGATGTGGTTACACCAGCCCGGTTGGAACGGGTTGTTTTTCGGAAATTCGATCCAGCCAGAGCTAATTACCTGATCGTCAGCCACGAGACCCTCATGAAACCGACGGGACAGGTGGCCGATCCGGTTCGCGCGTTTGCTGCTTACCGGGCATCGGCAGCGGGCGGGCGCTACGACACGCTGGTGGTTACGATGAAAGCCCTGTTCAATCAGTTTAGTTTTGGCGAACGAACTCCGCTGGCCATCCGGCGCTTTGCCGATTACATGCTCACGGGCGGTTCCGACAAGTTTCTATTTCTGCTGGGCCGTTCGTCGGTGTATTTTCCGTTTCGGAAGAACGCCAACCAGTATTACCTCGACCTGGTGCCGACGGTTGGCCAGGTTCCCGGTTCGGATGTGCTGCTAACGGCCGGGCTGGCCGGTTTTCCCGAAAATGTACCAGCCCTGCCCACCGGCCGCTTAAACGTGCTAAATCCCTTCGAAGTGGGAAACTACCTAACGAAAGTGCAGGAATTTGAAAGCAGTGCAGCCAATGTTCCCTGGCGAAAAGAGATTTTGCACCTGACCGGTGGACGCTCCGAGTTTGAACAAACCGCGTTCCGGAGCATTCTGGACGAAGCCAAAGGACTGGTGCAACGCCAATACCTCGGTTCGGCGGTCACAACCCAATCGAAGAAAACCGACGAGCCGGTCGAGCGCATCGACATCAGCCGCGCGGTCAACGACGGCGTTTCGATGATCTCGTTTTTCGGCCACTCCTCCCCCACCTCCACCGACCTCGACATTGGGTATGCCTCCGACCCGGTTTTCGGGTACCGTAACAAAGGAAGGTATCCGCTTATGTTTTTCAACGGCTGCGGGGTAGGCAACATCTTCTACGGCGGCACGGTTTTGAGCACCAACTGGGTGCTGTCGCCCGATAAAGGGGCCATTGCGGTGTTGGCGCATTGTTTTTCGGGCTACACGGGGCCATTGAACACCTTCACGATTCAGTTCTACAAAACGCTTTTTACGGACAGCACGTATTTTACCAAACCGATTGGCATCATTCATCAGGAAACGACCCGACGCGTGCTGGCCACAACGCAGGACGGTTTCCAGATTTCCAACGCGCACCAGATGGTGTTGCAGGGCGATCCGGCTCTCCGGATTTTTCCATTGCCCAAAGCCGACTTTCAGATTCAATCGTCCGGCATTTCGCGGCTCGACGATGCCGCCGATTCGGTTCGGCTGCGGGTGGTGGTGATCAACGCCGGACGATACGACCAACGCGAGCGGCTGAATCTGACCATCCGGAAACGGCTCGCCGATGGACAAATTCGTTCCTACGGTACAGTCATGCGCCCGGCTGTCGCCTACCGCGATACCATTATCTACCGCTTCCGGCCCGAGCTGGACGCCAACGGTCCGACACGGTATGAACTGGTTCTCGATGCCGACAATCAGGTGGCCGAACTGGACGAAACCAACAATCTGCTGGTGTTTACCATCGCACCGAATGCCGACAAGTTTACGGTCGTGCTGCCCGATTCCAGCCAGCGATTGCCGCCCGATCACCTGAACCCCTTGCTGGATGTGACTTTCGATGGAGTGCGGATTCCCGATGGGGCCGTAGTTTCGCCCAATCCGACGATTCAGATTACCGTGCTGGACGAAGATTTGTACCGCATTAGGCAGGATACGCTGGGGCTTGACCTGCTGCTCCGAAAACCGTGTGAATCCTGCCGTTTTGAACGAATCGCACTGAGTAGTCCGGATGTTAACTGGACCCCGGCTGGGCCCAATAACCGGTTCACGTTGAACTATTTACCCAAAAACCTGGCGGATGGCGTTTACACGCTGCGGGTACAGGCAACGGATGTCAGCGGCAACAAAGCCGGAGTTGTTCCGTACGAGATCCGTTTTCGGGTGCGGAACGAAGCCAATTTATCGGCCGTGTTACCGACGCCTAATCCTTTCCGGACCGACACCCGTTTTCGGTTTACCATAAGCGGGAAAGAGGCTCCCGGAACCGGACAGTTGATCATTCGAAACCTCAACGGACAGGTGGTCCGAACACTCCGGCAAGCGCTCCGGCTGGGCGAGAACGGGCTGTATTGGGACGGAACCGATCAGGGGGGCATAACACTTCCCAATGGGCTTTATGTATTCCGGCTGACCCTGGGAGACGGACGCCAGTTCGACGGGCGGGTGGTATTGAACCGCTAAAAGAGGACTAAAAAAGGGCATGATGCACTTCCTGCAACGATATGGCCGCTTCCTGATGCCGACTTTCATCGGCTTGGCCATGACGATTGCACCCGCTCAGGCCCAAATGTCAGCGACGGACCTTACGATTCCGAATCTTGGAAAAAAAGAGTTTCGAATCATTACCGAAACCGCCTTTTCGGCTAGTACTGCCAGCCAAACGCCGTTTTGGCTACGCACCAATCAATACGGCATGGTGCCGACCGCTTCGCCATTTGCCAGTTTACGGGGTAGTTTAACCGCTGATTATGTGTACGATAAAAGTAAACCGGCCCATCTGATCCAGGGAAAACGTCGGTTGATTGGCTGGGGTTACGGGCTGGATGTGGTCGGAAACGTCGGCCGGAAGTCGGCAGTGTTGGTACCGGAGTTGTACGCAAAAGGGCATCTATGGGGCCTCGAACTGCTGGTGGGTCGTCGCCGGGAGGTGGTCGGGCTGGCCGATTCGACCCTGGGAACCGGCCCCCTGGTCTGGTCGGGGAACGCCCTCCCCCTGCCCAAAATTCAGCTATCCCTGCCCGATTACACGCCCATCAGCTTTACAAAAGGCGTTCTTTCGTTTCGGGGTTTATACGCCCACGGCTGGTTCGACAACCGGAGTGCCGTCACGCATTCGTACCTGCACCAGAAGGCCTTGTATGGCCGAATAGGCAAGACAAGCTGGCCGGTGCGGTTTTATGGAGGCTTCAATCACCAGGTCCAGTGGGCGGGGCGGAGTGAGGTCATTACCAATGAAAACCAGATCAAAAACGGACGGTTTCCGAGCGGTTTTGACAATTACCTGAACGCGGTTTTCGGTACGTCGCTGGCGGCCCAAGGCGACAACATCGACACGACTGAATTCAGCAAAGCTGACCGGGGCAACCGCGTCGGCAACCACCTGGGTAGTGTCGATATTGGCCTGGAAGTCAAGGCCAAACAATTTTCGTTGCTGCTGTACCGGCAGAGCATTTTCGAAGACGGTTCGTTGTTTTACCTGACCAACATTGCCGACGGCCTAAACGGAATACGGTTCCAAAACCGGCGTCCGGCTACGCACGGGTTACACGTTCAGACGGTAGTAGCCGAGTTTCTGTACACCCTGAGCCAGGGCGGGGCGGCTTTCACCGAGAACGAGAAATTCAGGGGCAACGACAATTACTTCAATCATACGCAATACATCGATGGCTGGTCGTATCAGGGACAAACCCTCGGCACCCCGTTTATCTCGCCCGCCCGATTGTCGCGAACGGATCTTCCCCGCCCCCAAACGGCAACATTCCCGTCTTTTAGCAATAACAACCGCGTGAAGGTTTTCCATGTGGGTCTGGCGGGAAGCCTGCACGAACGGTATATCTTCCAGGTGAAAACCTCTTTGAGCCAGAACCTGGGCACCTACGCCCTACCGTTTCCGTCCGGCACCTGGCAGTTTTCCACCCTTCTACTGGTCGCCCGGCCGGTTTCCTGGTGGGGCAGCATGCAGGCCAGCGTTGCTCTGGCCCACGATCAGGGAAACCTTTATCCGAACAACACCGGTTTTCGGGTCAGTTTGCGAAAAAACTGGGACGTTACCCGCCCTGACAGATAATACATCCTGCCTGTCCGTTCATCAAAAGCCTGAACGCCATTGTTTTCCAAAAACAAACTATCATAAACTTTAAATATATTTTTTCGAGCATTGGTGACTTTGAGAAAATGCCTACGTCTTACAGTTGTCGGTGAACTGGAAAACACCGTCATCATACACGTTTCCGCGTTACAGCCCCGGCACTTTGTGTCGGGGTTTGTTTTTGGGATCAAAATGGGATGATTAACTACAATCAATCCCATCTCCACCTAGTTTCTTGCATCCAATTGGAGTAGTATGGAGGTAGTACTTCAAGGATAACTTGCAAGTTTTGTAAGACAGGCCCGGCAGATAATGCCGGGTTCTGTTTTCTGTGGTGATATGATGGTTTGACCTCTTTTGTTTATCTTGAATAAATTTTCTCAAAAAGAACATGGCACTGGCTTGGTTTATCTCGGGGGTACCGGGGCCACCACCGGCGCTGGGGATTCGGTTTTGAGCAGTGCTTTTTTAATCAGCCAATAGAACAGCGTTAACACAGCGACCAGTCCGGCACCGCCGATCCACTGCGTTGACACGTTCTGCTGCGCCAACCCAATCACCAGCACATTGATCAGAGCCTGCGCGAAAGCGTACAAACCGGCAACCCGTAAATGCGGCCACCTGAGCCGGTGAACGAGCAACTGAAACAGGTGAAGTTTGTGGGGCTGGAAAATATTCTCACCCCGCCAGAGCCGGTACAGAATGGTCATGACGCTATCAATTCCGTAGACCGTTAACAGCAATCCATAGGTAAGTAGACCGGTTTTTCGCATTAGTATACCAAGCAGAAAGATGATGATGAAGGCCATCGAGACGCTGCCTACGTCGCCCGCGAAACAAAGGGCGCTCCGCCGGGCGTTGAAAAAGGAAAAAACCACCAGACTCAGCAAAACAAAACCGGGCAAAACAGGGGCAACAAAAAAAGTAAATCCCTGATTAATAATGGATAATGTAGTTACAGTTACGAAACTATAAAATGCCGTAATTCCGTTAATGCCATCCATGAAGTTGTAAGCATTCAATACCCCGCACCCTACGATCAGCGCGAATACCATCCACCATTCCGGCCAGAAACCGGCTTGCCCCATCAGCAGGGCCATCCCAACGAGTTGAACCAGCAACCGGACCCGGTTGGAGATGGAGTTGACATCATCCAGAAAACTGATCAGAGCCACAGCCGTCAGACCCGCAAAAAAATACGGCGTTGCTAAGTCCGTGACCAGGAAGGCCAGCAGAGCCGCCAGCCAGAAAATGACTCCGCCCCCGCGCACGGTCAGGCGGGTATGCGAACTGCGGTGGTTGGGCCGGTCGACGATATTAAAACGAGTCGCCACCCATAAGTACATGCGTTCGGCAGCGAACAATAGAACAGCCACACTAGCGTACAACATCCAGTTCATAGGCGGAAAGGCAAAGCAGAGACGAATACAGATCCAGTAATTTGGTTTGTTCACTGGCCCAGTTGTAAGTAGTTTCGACGGCGCGCCGACCGCGCCGACCCATTTGTTCGGCTTCCTGCGGATGCTCGATCAAATACCGCAACCGCGCTGCCAGGGCGACCGAATCGGACGGATCAATACAAAAACCGCATTCGTGTGCTTCGATCACGGCCTGATACAACGGAAAATTGGCTGTGATTACGGGCAAACCGAGCGCCATGTATTCGAACATTTTGGTCGTATACGATTCCGGATAATCGCCGATCGGTTTCAGCAACGCCAGTCCGGCCACGGCCCGGTTTGCCCGGGCAAAGGCTTTGGCCTGGTCGGTGTAGCCGTAAAAAATCAAGTTATCTTTCACGGCCTGATAAGCGGGCAAGGCTTCCAGATCCTGTTCCGAAAAGGACCGATGGCCGAACAGATGCATCGCAAAATCCGGATGCGTGGTTTTTAACTGCGCCAGACCTTCCAGCAGCGTCACGATAGACCGCTCGAAGCTCAGCCAGCCGATGTAAAAAAACTCGATCGGATCCGTCGCCCGCCGGTACGGTTGCCGAAATCCATTCAGGAAGGGCAACAACGGAAAATTGTAAATCACGGCATGCGGTTTTGCCAGGTTGCTGTACGTGCTTAGGTATCCATGCTCTGTAAAAATCAATGAAAAATGCCGCCGGGCCAGCCAATCGAAAAACTGGAAACCCCGTTCAAGCAGCCAGCCCCGGTTATGGCGTTTCAGATGGATTTTCTTATGCAGGTTTTCCTGTACTTCGTAAATTACGGTAGTGCCCAGCAGCCGGTACAGGTACGCAAAAGGCAGAAACTCCGGGGAATACACATGAATCAGGTCGGGTCGGAGCCGGTACGTTTTCCAGAGGATGACCGGGCACGTTATCAAAAACCGCAGCAGAACCCGCTTAAAATACGGCAGCTTAATGAACTGTACACCAGCCGACACCGCCGGATCGGCGCGTGGCACGGCGCAGTAAACGTCATACCGTTCAGCCAACGCGGGCAGGTATTTATACATGATGCGCGGATCATAAGGCGGGTGAGCCGTGCTGATGTGTACTACCCGTTTTCGCTGGTCTTTCATAACTGGCACTTGAACTGAACGTACGGCGCTCCCCGCATCTCGCTTCGGGGTATTGAGGTAATCGATGGCACCCAAAAATAAAGGCATTTTCAGGAAAAATAAGTGATAACCGGTTTAGGTTTCCAACCCAGTTGCTGCCGGGCCCGCTCGTCCGAAAAGGTCAGCGAACTCGTAATTTTGGTCAGCGCGATGGAGTCGAGCGGAAACCGCCGTCCAACAACCCGGTTGATGCCATCGCCTGCCCAGGCCGTTACCCGGGCCACTCCGTACGGAACCGACCAAGACAGCCGCCGACCGGCCTGCCGCGCAATGGCCTCTTCCAGTTCCTGCACCGAGGGGTGAACGCCATCGGTCAGGTTATAAATTCCGCCGACGGTAACCGCTTTCGGAATGAGCTGCGCCACATCCTCGGCCAGCACCATACTCCGACGGGCCGCGCCGGAACCAATCCGGACATAACGCCCCCGCCGGATCGTTTCCACCAGTTTACCGAGGTTTCCGGGAGCCGCATCGCCCACAATGAGCGGCAATCGCAGGATCAGGTACCGAACGCCCCGCTGCTGGCACCAGTTCAGTACGAACTGCTCGGCCTGAATCTTGCTTTCGGCATACGGCGTTTTGCCCATCAGACTGATATCTTCCGTGATCGAAAAACCGGCCTCACAGCCGTAAACCGCCACGGTGCTGATGAGCACAAAGGCTTTGGGCAGGACTCTCGACCCATCGAGCGCCCGCAGCAACCGGAGTGTTCCGTCGCCGTTCACCCGGAAAAAAGTTTCTTTTTCCGATTCCGTTCGCGGTACACTATGCGCTTTCCCAGCGGCATGAATGACCAGTTCAAACGACTCCTCCGATAAATCAGGCTGCTGCGTTCCCAGATCGCATACCATGTCGCCTGCTGTTTGACCCAGGCGCATTACCTGGTATCCGGCTCTGACCAGCCCCCGGTCCAGATACTTACCCAGAAACCCATTGTGTCCGGTCAGCAGGGCGGTTGGTGTATCGTTCGTTGGATTGGCAGACATGGTGTAAGGCCGTTAAGTATCCGATAGCTAACTGGTTTTTATCAAACAAATGTCGGGCCACACGAGCCGCCCGCTGGCCCATCGGTTGCCGCCAGGCTGGATCGTCGGCCAGTTTAATGAGCAGGTTGGCCAGTTCGTTGGGATCATCCGAACTGAAGGTGAACCCACATTGGTGTTCTTCCAGAAACTGTTTGATCCAGCCTTCCGTCGTTTGAATCACCGGCACACCGGCCGCCAGCGCTTCCATGAGCTTATTCGGCGACGACGTATCCAGCAGCGGAGCGCGTTTTAACGGCACGATGGCCAGCCAGGCCCGCTGCACATAGGCCACCAGTTCATTTTTGGGCATCAAATCGTAGAGCAGAAAGTTGGGTAGCGCATCCTGCTTCAGTTGATCCTGTAACGCCTGTTTCATCTGACCGTCACCAATCAGCAGCATCACAATGTCAGAGCGGTTTTGCAGGACTTTGGCAGTTTCGTACAGCAAGCCCGAATTGTTGACTGCCCCGATATTCCCGGTATAAATAACAACCTTTTTACCGGACAACGCATCGGGTAAGTTAACCGATGGAACGGGCGTTCCGAACAGGTCCAGGTTCGTGGCATTCGGCACCGAAATGCTGTGTGTAAAACCGTATCGTTTCGCAATATTCTGCTGAATTCCCGGTGACAGGGCGACAATCAGATGAGCCGCCCGGTAACACTGCCGTTCGAACCAGTACGCCAGTTTTTGTGCCAGTTTATTCGGTAAGGCCTCCATCAGAATGGCCGTGTCGGGCCACAAATCCCGGACTTCGAACACCAGTTTCCGGCCCCGAACATAGCGGGCCAGCAAACCCGGCAAGCCTACGGTAATCGGCCCCGACGATGCCACGACCACATCGGCCGGGAGTGTCAGCGCGTACCAACTCGACCAAACGGCAAACACCAGAAACGTCCAGATACGCCGGAGAATCGATTGCTTGTTGTTGATTTCCAGATTCAAAACCTTCACCCGAATGCCGTCGATGAGTTGCTCCTCCGACCAGCGGCTGGCTTTTAGGTCGGACTTGGCGTAAATGCTGGTCACGACAGTTACTTCATGCCCTTCTTCGGTCCAGCGTTTGGCAAAATCGTACACCCGGGTTCCCCAGGAGCCTTTCGGCGTCGAAAAGTATTGGTAGAAATATATAATCTTCATGCAGCACAGCTAACGGTTGTCCGTACTCGATTTTTGAATTCCACTTCAATCACCCGCGTAGGTAAAAGCTGGTTAAATTGTCGGGAAATCCGTATAGTTTTCAGACTGATTGTCAAAGCGTTTTCCCAGGCCATTGTTCCCCATGAAAAACGAATGCTGGTTGACCCAGTCGCCAGGGGTTTGGCTTCGGGATCCAGGGAAAACCGGGCGGTTGCGATTTGGTCGCCGGTGATCGTATCAATAATGTCCAGTTTCGTATCGTTGATCAACCAATGGCGTTCGTGGGCGATGCCCAGATGCTGATAGCCGTCGTGACGGGCGCGCAAGGAAGCCGGTTGGTCTTCCAGAATCGTTACCCGCGCCCGCCGACCGACCCGAAAACCGCCCCAGACTTCGGAAGAGTCCAGGTTTCCGATCTGAACGGTGTTGTGAGCCGCCGTACTCCGCTCCCATTGCCGCCGTTCGCTGGCTTCGTAGGTTGAAACTCCCGCGTCAATCAGCACCGGCTTGCCTTGAACTTGCAACACGAAATTGAACGTATCGGCATGAGCATGCCCCGGCTGATAGTCCGGCCCGACCGACCCGATATTAGCCACCATTTCATACGCGGGAGTACAAAACTGTCGAAACCCGCTGTCCGACAAAACCATCTGTTCGGCCGAAATCCCAACGGTTTGGCATTTGATAGACAGGTGGTGCGTCGTGGGCGCAATGTCTTCAGCCGCATCGTTCATCAATGGAATGGTACCGTCTGCCAGGGTAATCGCTTCCAGCCAGCCCAGCATCCGGCTGGCGTGCTCGGATAAAACCGCATCGGTAGCCGTGTCGTTGTGCCAGGAGTCTTTTTTTAGCGCATAGCAGCAATCTAGCAGACGATCCAGCAAAATCTGGTGGTACATCGGACTCCGTTCGTAATGCCCACCGTCGCAGCAAAGCTGCTCGCCTAGTTGGGCCTTTACAAGTTTAGCGGCTTTCTGATAAAGACTTCGGTTCTGAAAATACAAAGCCGCCAGCAGCAAGGCAAAGCCATTTTCCAGCAAATGATTGCCCAACAGATGGTATTCAAGCCGCTGTTCCAACAACCGAACCTGCGCCCAAAGGCATCCGTCAATGTCTGGTAAAAGCAAGTGATGATGCGACAGAAAGCGTATCCAGTTCATGATACGGAGGGAAACCGGATACGGTTCCAAACCGGCGCTGACCGTTGCGGTCTGGTCCATAAACTCCTGAATAAGCCCGACGCCCTGCTGCGCATCCATCCCCGGCTGATTCAGAAAATCGAAATAATTCAGGTTATACTGCCAGAGTTTGCCGTAGGCTGAATAATTCCAGTCGATTTGGTTCGGGAAGGTGGCCGACTGGTTCAGAAAGGTAAACGTCCGGCCGTTCAGGCTGCGTGGTTTATCCGGCGCTACCACCGCCAGCCAATGACCCACCGGCGGCACGTCATCCAGTACCAGCGACGGTCTCGCCCGAAACCGATTAACAACCTGATAAACAAGCTGTTGCCGCTTTAAATACCGGACGGTGTTCCAATAGAGCTGCCAGTTTCTCATACTGTATACGGTTGTTTTGCCGATTGCATTTCGGCTACGCCAGCCACCACATCTACCCACTGCTTCGTTCGCAGGCTCTGCAAAGCCGCCAGCATTGTGCGAGACGTATTGACGAGTTCATCAAACGGAATCAGGGGTGCTCCACCCGTGCGGACCTGATCGGTCAGGCGCTGAAATTGCGTTTTATGCCCCTTATCTTGGCTCGTCGACAGACTCGAAAACCCTTTGAAACCGTAGCCTTTCAAGGTCCGAAAGTTGTCCAGAATCAGCGTTCTTTCCTGCGAATAGACTTCAAAACGCTCCTTCGAATACGATTTACTGCCATTGGCAAAGTAATTGATGACGCCCGTCGAACCGTTTTCGTACTGTAACAGCAGCGAGGCCGAGTCGCCTGTTTCGCTCGGTTGCCGCCCCATTGCGCTCATGCAGACCGACACCACCCGGCTCCCGGTCAGAAACGTAATGAAGTCAACGTAATGACAGGCCTCACCCAGAATCCGCCCCCCGCCCACGGCCCGGTCGTGGACCCAGGAGTTGGCCGGAATGAAACCCGCGTTCATGGTTGCAATCACATTCATGGGCACATCACCCGACACCGAACCGCCCAGCAAGGCCTTCATTTTCTGCGCGTGGGGTGAAAACCGCCGGTTGAAGCCCACCAGGACGGTTTTATCGGTTTGCTGGTACGTCTCGACCAGTTCATCGAGTTCGTCTTCGAAGATCGCCAGCGGTTTTTCAACAAAAACATGCTTACCCGCCAGCAGGGCTTCCCGCGTCATCCGGGCGTGTTGCTGGTGGCGCGTGGTAATGACCACCAGATTGATGTCCGGGTCATTCAACACATCCCGGTAGTCGCTGGTACTGAGCGCAATGCCGTGTTTCTTGGCCAGCAAGGTTCCATTCAGGCCGTTGGCGCTGGCGATGGTTTTCAAGCTAGCCCCCGTTCCCTTCAGAGCCGGTAACAAAACCGCACTCGTAAAATTACCGGCACCAATCAATCCCACGATGGTTTGGTTGACGCCCTCATAGTGGCTATCCCGCAACCGTACCACGGATTTTCGGTCGAGTATTTCGGGATACTGCAGCAACGAAGCGATCGAACCCGAGTGCGAAATGGCGTTGTAGATACGTTCGAACTGTTCAAGGGGCACCACTTCCGTAATCAGCGGTTTTACGTCCAGTTGCCCCGACTCCAGCAGTTGCAGAATCGTCTGAAAATTGCGGTTTTGGGTCCAGCGCACAAATGGCAGCGGATAATCGGCCCCTTTTTGTTCATAACCCTCGTCGTACCGGCCCGGCCCGTAGGAGCAGGATACCTGGAACGTCAGTTCTTTTTCGTAAAACTCGGCCCGACTCAAACTCAGGCCGACGACGCCCACCAGCACAATCCGCCCGCGTTTACGGCTCATTTGGGCCGCCTGCGAAATCAGCTCATCGCCCTTGGCCGAAGCTGTAATCACGACACCGTCCGCGCCAACGTTTTGGGTCAGCGACAAAACCGCCTTCACCGGGTCGGTGCCGCCCGCCGGGTTTAATGCAATAATACCCCGGCTCCGGGCCAGTTCGAGTTTCTTCTCATCCACATCCAACCCGATTACCCGGCAACCGTTCAACCGCAGCAAATCGGCCGTCAGCAAGCCAATCAGGCCCAGGCCAACGACGACGACGGTTTCGCCCAGCGTTGGGTTCAGCAACCGGATACCCTGCAAGCCGATGGAACCGATTACGGTAAAAACCGCTTCGTCATCGCTGACGCCATCCGGCACGCGGGCGACCAGGTTTCGGGGTACACAAACCACCTCGGCATGGTGGCCGTTCGATGCCACACGGTCGCCCACGGCCAGGTCGGTCACGCCCTCGCCCACGGCGATTACTTTCCCGACGTTGCAATAACCCAGGGGCAGTGGCTGGTCAAGCTTGTTAAAAACCGTTTCAAGGGTTGGAATCAGGCCGTCGGTGCGGATTTTCTCCAGCACCTGCTTTACCCGGTCGGGTTGCTGGCGGGCTTTCGAAATCAGGCTTCCCCGGCTGAATTCTACCAGCATCCGTTCGGTGCCGAGCGAAACCAGCGTCCGGCGGGTTTGAATCAACACCTGCCCGCGCCGAACCTGCGGAGCCGGTACGTCTTCCAGAAGGGTATTTCCGGTTTTAAGATGTAAAATTAGCTGCTTCATGGTTTCGTAAATTCGGAATCAACGAATTGCCGAAACCATGACTCGATGGCCATCAGGCCCCAGATCGAATAGGCGGCATCCAATTTCCCGCTTTGGTTGTCCCGAATGAGTTGGTGGACGGCCCCCGGATCGAAAATGCGCCGGTGCCGTAGGCTGTCTTCTGACAAATAGTTTTGCAACATAGCGTTCAGTCGTCCCTTCCGGAGCCATTCCCGCAAAGGGGTACCAAAACCGGTTTTCGGGCGGTAAATCACGTTATGTGGTAAATACCGCTCGGCCACTTTCCGCAGCAGGTATTTCGTCGTCCGCCCACGCATTTTCAGCGACGGTGGCAGTTTGGTACTAAATTCCACAAGTTCCGTATCCAGAAACGGCACACGGGCTTCAACGCCCACAGCCATGCTCATTTTATCGGTATAATTCAAATTATGGTCAGGCAAAAAATACGACAACTCCCAGAATAACAACTGATTAAGCAAGTTCTTCTCGTTCGGAATCCGTTCCAGCGCGGCCAGAAGCTGGTGGCTGGGCTGGTACTGGTACACGGCGGGCGCAATGGTGTTCTCAAACAGGCTGTGATTTGTTGCGATGGGCAAACGGGCAAAGTAATCGACCATGCGTTCGTGTTGCGGCTGCCCCATCCCGGCGGTCAACTTCCGAAGTCGGCGGAGCAGCGGCATCCCGTTGCTCCCCAGCCTGACGGTGTTGTTCAGTAACCGCCCCACAACGGGCGGAATCCGGTTTAGAAACGGCTCCATACTCAGGGCTTCGTGTCGCCGATACCCCGAGAAAACATCATCCCCGGCGGTGCCGCCCAATAAAACCGTATGGCCGTTTTTCCGGGCCTGCTCACAGATGTTCAGGACGTTAAAAGGAGCAGTATCGGCCTGCGGCTCGTCGAGGTGGTAAATCATCCGGTCGAAATCGCGTACCATGTCGGCTTCGGCCTCCACTTCGATCAACGAAATGTTCAAGTGGGCGGCCACCTGCCGGGCGTAGGGCAAGTCGTTCTCGAAACCTTCGAAATTACGGCCCTGCGTCGCCGTCCGGATGGTGTAACCGGCCAACCGTTCTTTCGGATGCACACGCCGGGCCATTGCCACGACCAGGCTGGAGTCCAGCCCGCCGGACAGGAAAAAACCGAGCGGCACGTCCGACTGCAACTGTCGTTTTACCGCCGTAAACAAGCGCTCATCGAGTTCTTCCAGCAATTGCGACTCCGACTGCTCCGAGTACGTTCCCTGAAACGGCAAATCGTAATACCGCTTGAGCGTGATGGTTTTGGGCTGATCGATGGACAGGTGCAGATAATGACCCGGCAGCAGTTTATGGACGTGTTGAAAAGGTGTCTGCGTTCCCGGCGAATACAGAAAATGCAGGTAGTTGACCAATGCGGAGTGGTCAATGCTTTTGTCGACGCCGGGATAACCGGCAATCGTTTTTAGCTCTGAACTAAAGAGCAATAAGTCGTCTTTGTGGTAATAATACAATGGTTTTACCCCGAACTGATCCCGCGCCAGCACCAGCTCACGCGTGTGGGTGTCGAAAATGGCGCAGGCAAAAATGCCATTCAGTTTCCGGAAAACCGCCGTTCCGTACGCGGCAAAACCGTATAGCAGCGTCTCGGTATCGGATGTCGACCGGAAAATGTACCGCCCTATCAGTCCGGTCCGAAGGTTAAGGTGGTTATAGATTTCGCCGTTAAAGATCAGAATGTACCGACCATCGGCCGTTTGCATCGGTTGTTGTCCGTTGAGCGACAAATCCAGAATCGCCAGGCGTGTGTGGGCCAGTTGAATACCGGGTGCCTGAAAAAGCCCATCCCCGTCCGGCCCCCGGTGACGGATGGTTGGTCGGCAGTCGAAAAACGCTGGAATAGAAGTGCTTACGATGCCTGCAATACCGCACATAAGAGCATGCAATTATCCTGTTCGAGACGATGGTTTTGCAAAAACGGTCCTACAGTTTATTCGACACATTCGATGCCGTGGTCAACCGTTTATTGTCTTTTACCAAAGATCGCCAGAGGTGCAGCGGGCAGCCTGTAGAAAATCATCCATTTATGTATCCGACAACAGAAAAATGGACACATAACGAATTAATCCCCTACTCATCAAAACAAACCCCTGTTTCGTTTGCTAACGGTCTATCTCAAACTTGTGAATGGACAGGATTTTATTCTCTGCCGTACGAACGAAGCCGGATCGACTGGCGAATGCCGAAGTCGATCTGGGCTTTTCCGACACAAGACGGGGTTGAAGAACAAAATTGAAGCTGCACTTTTTCCTTGTAAATCAACCCGACCTGCCGGGCATAAATTTCCAGTCGTTTGTCCTGGGAAACCAGCGTTGAGTCGTTTTGCTGCACTACCGTCACGGTTTCAGCAAAGGGCTGGTTCAGTACCGTAAACGGCTTACCGGGGTTTCTGAACTGGTACAAATCTTCCCCGATTGCATTATAAGCGTTGCCGTTCCACTGAAACTGGTCGACTACCGGAAACACCAGCTTGGCGTACGATATATTATTCTCATTTTTAATCAGTTGATTATCTGTAATCCGCAGGCTACTCACCGAGTCGGGTTGCCAGGGCTGGCTGTCGCTAGCCCGGCGGTACCGTTCCAGACGGTATACGCGTCCCTCCGGCAAAGACCGGACTGTCGAGTCCGTATAAACCTGTACGATGGTTTCCCGCCATTGGTAAGTTTGTGTCGTTGACGTACCGTTTAGGGCAAATCGCTGTTCGGTCACCTCATAAATCCAGAAGTTTGCTTTTTCCAGCGGCTGGTACCCGTAGCCGGAATCAGGCAATTCGGTCGCCGTCTGGCAGGCATTCAGGCTTCCAACAAATGCCAGGGCAAAGAAGGATAACAAGCCGGACAGGAGTTTTCGAAAAGCAAACAAACAGCTCATAATCAGAGAAATAAGGTCTAATGAATTACTACGGGCTTGGGATTTCTGTTTCAGCCCGTTCATGAAGTGTTTTCAGCAGACTCCAGACATTCCGGCTTGCCTCCGCCCAGGTTGGCGATGTCGTTGAGCGCTGCCGCCCTGCTGCAATTTTACGTTGACGAAGAACTCCGTCGGAAAACCCGGCATGAATGGTGTCCACAATGTGCTGGGCCGAAAGCGGATCGAAATAAAAAGCACACTCTCCGCAGACTTCTTCGGCAAAATCCCGCTGCGAGGTAAAGATGGATACGCCAAAATGCATGGCATCGACATAGGTGGCCGAAAATGACTCCATCAACGTTGGCATGATCATCCCATCCACTTGCTCATACAAGGAGGCAACACAGGTAATGGGAACATTTCCGACGGGAATCAGCACGTCATCCAGTGACGCGCCGGTGATCTG
Source organism: Larkinella sp. VNQ87 (assembly GCF_049445795.1). Taxonomy (NCBI): domain Bacteria; kingdom Pseudomonadati; phylum Bacteroidota; class Cytophagia; order Cytophagales; family Spirosomataceae; genus Larkinella; species Larkinella sp. VNQ87. The sequence goes on along the minus strand of NZ_JBMSDT010000019.1, from coordinate 33,142 downwards.
TTGGAGCAACCGGGCTGACCTGGGGTGCTGGTTAGCCTCAATCGTGATTAGCATCCGGTAAGGCAGTTGTCGGTTTTTTATTATTTGGGCAACGTCAACGAGAATTTCCAGATTTTTATGCGGGTAATACCGTGACAAACAGAGCAGGTAAATTCGACCGGGCTTTTTGGCAACCGGCAACCGATACATCGCCTGGCTATCCAACAAAGTATAGGCGGCCGGAAAAAGCTGGACGGGGGGAAGTTGCCGAAAAACCTGTCGTAATCGCATTCTCATGGTTTCAGTCTGCACCAACAACGTATCTACATACTTAAAGCGGTTTTTGAAGACCCATTCCCGCAGTTTACTTTTGCAAAAATTGCCATAACCCAATATTTTCCAGAGCACCCGATCCTCGGGATAAGCCAGGTGAGGCAGCATCAGTAGCACTACCTGCCGGGCATCGGCCGGTAATGGAAAATTACCCATCGAGAAAATAATGTCCGGTTTTATTTCTTTCAGCAAACTTGGATACCAGAACAGATCGGTCAGAGGACGTGTACTCCAATGATTCAATAAAGGAGGGAGATAATGTATGGTCATTTGGGACGATTCCAACGCTTCATAACCGCAGTTTTTGGGAGCAACGAGATGGATAATGTCCGCTTCGCCTTTCAGCTGGGGCACCCGACTCAAAAAGTTAAGCGCCACGTTAAGGCCACCGGCTGAAGCCAGATTAAATGCATTTATAAGCAGCTTCATGGGATGCATGGGAAAGGATAGTTGCTTTTTTCAATGATCTACTTATCACCCAGACAGGTAGTGAGATATACACAAAGTGATCCACAAATTGCGGGAAATATCCCCTTGTTACGAATTGGAAAAGGGCTAATGAAAAGACAACTTGTTTTAAAAAACCCAATGGTGTAGACGAAGGATTTCGCTTCACAACAAAGCGCAGCCACAATCCCATTAAAAAGGGCATTACGACAAATCCTACCCACCCGAATGCGCCATAAAACGCGCCATAATGTAAAGTAGCTTCTCCGGTACGAGCCCAATATCTTGGCAGTTCCTGTGAGTAATCCAGGGTTTGTAAAGCGGGAGGTGGATAAGGTTTCTCACCCTTTGGGAAGACAAATTTTGGCAAAGCTTTAACAAAAATGTACCCAAACATTGTTAAGCCATAGTCATGGTCTAATCCAGGATTTTGCTCATAATAACGCATCAGATTAAAGTCAGTCAGTGATCCCCGGGTCTGATCGAAAAATAATTCATACTTAAAATCGGCTGGATTATAGGCTAATTCATTAAAACGACCGTATATAAAATTCCAGCGATTATAGGTTATAAAAAACAGAAAATAAAAAATCGTCATTGACACCAATAACACTTTTTTTGCTGACAACTTTGAACCTATATCCATTCCATATACCATTATCAAGCCAATGATAGTTAGAATAATACGATATCGAAATCCCATAATTACAAATAACAGAAAGGCCATTAGGGTTATTAAAATTAGGAGGTGTCTTTTCCCTTTCAGGTAGGCGAAAAGAACAATGGTTGTAATGATACAATCCGCACAATTCCGAAAATAATAGGAATTAGTTGCACTTTGATGCCCAAACAGACTCTCATCAGCACTGCCTACTAAAATAGTTAACGGATTGATACCACTAACTGCAATATCTGTTAGCACAATTAGATAAAATAACCCATATAAACTAATGACTTTTTTTTGTAAGCTTAAAAGACCCTCTTCTCTAATCTTGTACAATTCGGCATCAAATGCCAATTTCTTCCAGATAAATCCAAACACAAACAAGATATTAGCGAGCATGTAAAAGAACATTCCTTTCTCATAATATCCTCTAATATCCTTCCCCACAAATGCGAAAAGGCCTTCATCACCGATTGGTGTTTGACGATCTATTGCATAGAAGTATACCGGTGTTATCAGGCAGTAAATGAACAATAAGGCTATACAAAGTGCAAAAGGAACAATCTGCCGAGGTCCAGTCTTTACCATGTACTGGACTGCCCCCAGCAATACGGCCGCATTGATCAAGACATAGAACCAGATCATCTTCTTAGATCCTGTTTAACGAGCTCATATAAGTATTTTGCATAGTAAGCCGAGCTTGTTTTCTCACTAAAAACCCGATTATAATCAGACTGTTTCTGACGTATATCCGGGGCATTCAGCAACGTTTCGATCGCCGTTTTAAAGCTCTCTTCGTTGGTGGCATCACAGATATAGCCATTTAGGCCATCTTTGATCCATTCCTGAGCAGCTCCTACTTGATTGCTGCTAACAACCGGTAATCCAGCAGCGATTGCTTCATTGATCACAACGCCCCAACCATCGTAGCGAGAAGCAAAAACAAAAGCATCTGCTATGGCATAATAGTAGGGTAATTCATCCGCCTGAACAAAGCCCGCTAAATGAATATTTTTAACATCAGCCACCTCGTTTTCCAGTGCACTCCGGTTTGGGCCATCCCCGATAATGATCAGACCTATAGGGCCATTTATTTTCTTTACGACCCGCACTAAACTTTCCATATTTTTTCGATAATCGAGTGAACCGGAAGAGAGTAAAAGAAACTCACCCTGACTTTTATATTTCAATTGTAGCGAAATTATTTTCTGCTTGTTTAAATAGTTTTTATCAAACCGGCACACATCGATATTATAGGGGATGAATGCGTATGGCAAATTAAAACCAAACTCGGAGTAAGTATCGATAGCATTTTTACCACCCAGCAGCAATCGATTAATTCCCAATTTAAGTGGTAACAAAACGAATGATTTAAGGTGTTTTTGTATTTTTGTTTTGGGAACTTGCAGTCGCTCTCCTAAAAAAGAAACCACCTTTCCTTTTGCTTTCAGAATAGGTAAAGCTACCATCGTATTGGGTATCCAATAAGCACCGCTTAATATAATATAGTCTGACCGATCCGTTAATACCTGGCGAATGATTGACCAGCTAAAATGATAGTCTTTGATTTTATTCTGGATAGCCTTAGCCATTAAAGTATCATTTAAAAAGCTGACCTGATAGGATTTATCTTCATTATTTATAGTCCACTGACGCCCTTTTTCTGTTTGAGCATAATACACGACCGTCAGATCAAAATACTCCGCCAAGGCTTTAAAAAAGTCCTGCTGATAGGGCGTTGGGATGTTCGTGTAAAAGCTTAGTCGAAGTCTAGCCATCATTCACTTGTTTTCCTGCGTCACATTCTGATAAACTGCCCGAATTTCTTCCCGAAATCGATTCCAGGTAAACGTCCGGGCCTGCCGGGCCGCTAATTGTCCCATCTCGAACCAGTCTTCCCGGTTTGTGATGGCCGCGTCGAGCAGGGAGGCCAGCCGCATCGGGTTCCGGATCGGTGTCAAAAAACCGTGTTTCCCCTCCACGATCACATCCGGCCCGCAGGTGTTTTCGGTTGTGATCACAGGCAAACCGGCCGCCATCGCTTCCAGAATCACATGACCGAAGCCTTCTGCCAGCGACGGCAACACAAAAACGTCGCTTTGGTGAAGTTCCTGCACCAACTGGCGGGTAGCGATGGCTTCGTGAATCTGGAGGGGCAAATCCTGGTATTCCCTTAGAATATTACGGTCGATAAACCCGCGTCCGCAAAGCACCACGTCAATCGCCGAACTTTTCAGCAACCGCACCGCTTGCAGCAAATCGGCCAGCCCCTTCCGCTGGTTCATCCGCCCCACAAAGATGACCCGAAAACGGTCTGACTCCGGTTCCTTCTCCCGTTGAACAAAAGCCGACGTATCGACGCCGTACGGTACCACCTGAATCCGGCTAGCCGGTATTCCATTCTCAATCAATGTACTGCGTGTAAACTGACTGGCGACTACGCAACTGGTTGCTAATTGCGGTTCGGCCCCCAAACTTTCCAGCCGCTCATCGGCCAGCGCAAATTCCGTTTCTGCCTGGATAGACTGGCTGGCAAATGGTAACCGACCAATTTCCTCCTCCAGCAAGGCCCGAACCGACTGGGGATGAGGGTGGAGTTGAAACAAAAGGCGATGCGGAATACCTGCCCGCTCGGCACCCTGAAAGGCCTGGAAGGCATAATAGCTGTACAAAAATAAGTTGCTCCCCGACGCCCTGGCAGCTCGCAACGCGGCCAGACTTAGCGCCTGATCGATCTTTAGACTTTCATTCCGCTTCAGCGCGTGCGCCCAGCCGGTTCGCCAGAATGCTGTCGGCGAAAGGTGAACTTTTGCTGCGGGCAAGCCGGAACAATGCCGCTTTTGAGCGAGCATCGGCAAACGGACATACATCCAGTCTGGTGCGTAGAGCTCAGTCACCAGTTGGTTCAGCCAGTTCGCTTCGTGCAATGCCAGACTGAGTTGGTACTGGTCGCGGGCCCCCGCATGGGCCGTTACGGCTTGTGCGATCGGGCTCATTTAATGGGTCGTTAGCTGATGAGTAACATACAAGGGTAATCTGGACCAGGACCGAAATTCCTCTACTGAAAACGGTTTTCGTTCCTGCCAGCCGTAGGAATACATTCGAAGCCAACGGCGCAACCCTTTCCAATAGCTTCTCCCCTGGTTTCGTTTGATATGATAGAAATAAAACTGGCCCAGTAAGGATCTGATTAAATAAAACGGCAACAGACTCAGGGGATAGTACATAACTATTTTCAACAACGTATTCGAAACAGAGAATGAAGACCGCCACAGAACACTGTACTCTCCCCTGCTAACGTTTGCTTTAAGTTGATGCTCCCGTTCTTTCCGATCAACCCGATGTTGTACAAATAACCCTGATATACCTACTACTTTATAACCATTTTGATAACACCGGATCGAAAAATCGATCTCCTCTCCGTAAAAAACCAACTCTTCTCTATAGTAACCGATTTTATCCAAAACCGCCTTCTTGATAATATGACCACAACCGATATAATTTTTATAGAATTCTCTTTTTTCTTCTACCATTGACAACGAAGTAATTTCTTTTTGTTCGATAACGCCAAAACTAAAAACCGCATAATCGTTATCAGAATCCAAAAGTTGTATAGCTCTTGACAAATCCGCCAAGGATAATAAATTAGAGTCGTCATCGAGCGATAAAATAAAATCACGAGTAGAGCTTTTCATCATTGCATTCCGATTCCGGATATAACCCTGCGGGGTAGTATTTATATACAAATTAATGTCCGGATAATATTGGCGAATAATTTTCGGGGTCGCATCCGTCGAAGCATCATCTGTAACCATGATTTGTTCGGACTTTAATCCCAATTCCAGGCAATGGTCAATCGTATACCGCAAGTCTGCAAGCCGGTTACGGGTTGAAATAATAACTTGTACCCGATTGATACAGGCGGGAATAACACTCGGAGAAGGTATCCCTTTAGCTTCTGTTCCCATCTTACAGATTTTTGATAAATACTAAATTCTCTCCCTGTATGATGACTGAAAAGTCATAGCGTGTTATCGCCTTTAAAACCGATCGGCTACTTCCTCTTTTGAGCCAATCGTGTAGTTCAATAATCAATACCCGTGTCCGGGATAGCCAATACTCGTAGTTTGAAGAGAAAAGGGCGGTTTCAGACCCTTCTATATCAATTTTAAGAATGTCGATCTGTTCGATATTGTACCGATTCATTACGTCGGCAAGAGTAATAGCGGAAACAGTACTGGCCATTTCTTCGGTTGCCTCTTTCACGGTAAACCCCCATTTTCCCAGATTGTATTCGTCTGAAACGACCAAATTAGTTACCCTATTCCAAATACCACACTTTTCAGGAATAGCGTTGGGATAACTCTTTAGATTTTCTTTTAAAATCGCAAAATTTGAATCCTCAGGCTCGATAGCAATAATTTTACAGTTAGGATATTTACTGATAAAGAAAAGTGAAGACAAACCAACATTTGCTCCGCAATCAATAATTACTTTTGGAACAAAGTCTAGCGAAATTTCATACTCTTTGCTCAACATAACCTGCCAGAACGTTCGAATATCAGATGTACTGGCACGGAGATAAAAAGGACTTGAAAGGTTAGGCAATTTTATGGATAGTAGACCCTCTTTTTTAAAATTAGTTTTAAAAAAAATTGAAATTCCAATTCGATACCCGAACTGCTTAATGTGATTAATTAATACAATAATGGCTGATAGTATTTTTCTCGAACGGTTACTTATCTTATCCACCTTTTCTGTAGTTTTGAGTCAACCAATGATTACCAAACTGCCTTTTTCAAATAAACAATCCACTTAAAATCAGTTACGATTGCGTGAAGCAATGAACTGACTCGTTCGCCGTACAGGACCCGCAGGGTGTTTTGAAATACCCAGATTAACACGATACAGTCGTTTATTAACAAACTGATTGCCAACCCTGCTAAACCGTATCGTGGTAGTAGTAAACTCGCCAACGCCAGGGCCAGCAAACTGCCTGAAAGGAAAAAAAAGGAAATACGCTGATGGCGGTTTACAGAAATGAGGGTGGTTGCGCTGGTATTCCACAGACTATAAGGCAATGTTGCCAGCAATAGAAAGCTAAAAACCGGTTGCTGTGGCTGCACAGCTCCTTTCGTCCACACCGCCAGGATAGTGGTTCCGGTGGCTTCCAGTCCCACCAGCAGGAGGCAACTTCCCCAAAATGCAATTTGACAAAGCCTGCGGTGGAGCATTATCGCCTTCGGGATGTCGTTGGCTGCCAGGGCACGCGTAAATTCAGGCCAAAGCGCATAACTTACCATCCCAATTACCTGGCGGACACAATTGTTCAGTGTGCGTAATGTGGTATAAAGTACCACCGCAATCGGCGTCATGTAAATCCCGATCAGCAACGTACTTCCCTGCAAAACGACGGCATTCGCTACTGAAAACCCTAAAAACGATAGTGAAGGAGTAGCCAGAGGGCGCATTTCGCGGGCAGAAAAGTAGCCAATCGCTACCCCACGGACCCACTCATAGGTCATCCGATAGTGAAGAAGCATCATCCAACTACTAAACCCGCGAATGATTACATACCCGATCGCCACCGACCAGATTGGGCATCCTAAACTGACCAGTCCTACCATGATTCCAAACTCAAGCAGCCTTGTCAGCGTAATCCAGACCCGCCCCCGGGCATTATGCCCTTCAGCCCGGGGTACCGCAGCAATCAGTTCCTGCTGTAAACATAAGATGACATAAAGCATTAATAAGGAAAGCGTCAACCAGGCATCCTGCTTCGCAATCTGGGTAAACTTTAACCAGCCCGTGAAGTCAGTCAGGTATAATACGAGCAATAACCCGCTGGCAACCAGGCTCCCCACCCCGAATACCACCGTAAGACCGCTTCCGAGCAACCGGGTTGCTTTGGTACGGTCATTTTTACTCACACGGATCAACAGTTCGTTGGAAAGCGCCGACACCAAACCCACATCACTCAGGCTTAAGTAAGAAGGAATTGTGACCAGCAGTAACCATTCTCCATAGTACGTTACGCCCCAAAAATGGATCAGAACCGGCACACTGATCAATTGAATCAGGAGGGTACTGGCTTGTACCAACATACTGGCTGCGACTGAATGTAAAACACGCCGAAACATGCTGCCTAAGTTCGTCTATGAAGAATCTATGCTTTTCCTGCTTATCCAATCCTGTTGTGCCTTAGCTGCTGCCAGAAACCCAAGCTGTTGGCTATGCAGTATACACTCCCCACCGCAAAACCCGCCAGCGTATACATCACCACCATCATCGTCCGACGGGGCGACGACCGTTTCAGGGGAATTTTAGCAGGCTCCAACACTTTAAAAACCGGTGTTTTCTCCTGTACTTTGATTTTAGCCTGTTCATACTGCTTGGCCAGTTCGGTGTACACCACCTGCGAAATGGTCAATTCGGCCTCGATACGTTGTCTTTCCATCGTAGCCGCCTGCACCACCATGTATTTATGCCGATCGTTGTACTGGAACATCGTATACTGCGCCTTTTCGAAACGACGTTTAGCTTCCTTCAGCCGGTTGGTGTAAAAATCCAGGTCGCGACGGACTTTTTCTGTCCGGTAATTGGTCACATAGCGGGTCAGGTAATCCAGTGTAATCTGCGTAACCGCAGCCACCGCCGTGGGGTCCGGCATTTGAGCCGATACCGTAATAATGCCGGAGCGTGTGTCCATTTTCGCCGAAACCCGCTGCTGAATCTCCTCCACCAGATCCTGCTGCTCCTGCGTCAGTCGAATGGTTCCGGGATTGTCTTTTGCGAGCGTCGCGGCCGGTTTTTCGGCGGATGTTGTTTTTTGATTCCAAAACCACGAACCGGTTTTGGCCAGCAAACCGGCCACGGTAACAGTTTGGCCGTCTTTGGTCGGTACTTGCTCATCAAGCAAAAACAAGACGAAGGGTGTGCTTTGCAGGACATTGGGATACAAGTCGGGCCGGACGGCATCAACGCTCCCGCTTTCGCCCAGTTCCAGCCCCGCAAACCCAGCGACCGATGCCAGCTTTTGCAGCACATCCCCCGTTCCTTCCGTAATCTCCGGCATAATCCGGGCATCCGACGTGTATTCGGCAGGGGTCAGGAGAGACACAACAACTCCGGTTACGGCAAACAGCCCCGTAATGACCAGCAGCCGAACTCGATACCGCCAGAGAGCGCTCCCAATGCGGGCGGGCGACAGACCCAGCCAATAGCCGCTGTCCGGAACCGGGTGTTTGGCAACATGATTGGAGGCTGTTCGGATCGTCTCGTCGTTCATCAGAAAAGCCGGATAAGAGTTAAGACCACGGCTGCCAGGGACGAAATACCGGTCATGACAGCTACACGCTCAGGCGGTGATAGCTTGCTGTCTTCCCGCCTGGGCTTGGTCGGTACGACCACCTCCATGCCCGGCTCCGGCTTCGGATACGAGCGAAAGAGCAGAAACTGCTTTGTCCGACGGATTTTCCCGTTGGCGTAAACGACGTAGGATTTTCGCCGTTGTGCCTTTGAGGTAAAACCGCCTGCTTCATCCACATACGACCGGAACGATTTGGCCGAATTGTAGTCGACCGTCGAAGGATTCAGGACTTCGCCCCCAATTCGGACCAGTTCCACCTTCCGCGGAATGGTGATAGAGTCGCCCGCCAACAGCAGCAAATTGCCAGTATCGGACGGTTTTTGCAGAATTTCGTGAATATCGACTGAAATGATTTCGCCTTTGCGCACAAACCGGGCCGCCTGCAAAAAGGCTTCGGGCTGCAAACCGCCCGCGCGCGTGATCAAGTCCGCAATGCGCTCAGACTTGTCCCGGATGGCATACCGGCCTGGGTAGCGGACCTCGCCCGTGATGGTCACTACTTTTTGCGCTTCGTACCGGGGCGACGTACGCACAAACACCTGGTCGAAGGGTTGAAGGTTAAACCGGGCATCGGCTTCGGTCAGCCGCAGGTTTTCGTCTACGTTAAACTGAAATATCCGAACGTTCTGGTTGCCTGGCAGACCGGTAGTATCGTTGCGCAACCGACGCGAAATCTCAATCCGCGACGGCATAGCCCCTTCCGCAAAACCGCCCGCCAGCACGATCAGATTGGCAACGCTCAGGCTGTCGGCATAGGCGAACACGCCCGGTTTGTTCACGGCCCCTTGTAATGAGACAGTTCTTTTTTCGCGCAAATCGCTATAGGCTACCACCGTCACCACATCCTCACGCTGCAAGGTAACATCCGCCATTTCACCCCGCATGACCTTTCCTAAATCCACCGAAATCAGTTCCGGATCGAGGTTGGGCCGCAGTCGCTGGATGGTTGCCCGGTTCAGAAAGGCATCTTCCCGCAAGCCTTCGGCCGCCGTGATTAGTTGCCGAAGGGTTGGGCTTTTTTGCAGCGCATAGGTGCCGGGGCGGAACACGGCTCCGCTGATCGACACCCGGTTGGCATACCGCTCAATGATGCTGCCCACCACGTATTGATCACCGGCCTGTGGGACAAACGCAGCTAACTCCGTGGCCGGTATCGTTCCAATTTCCAGTTCTTTGGCAGTGTTCCGGCGCAGGGTCAGCGAAGCTGTGTAGGCCCGGTCGGTGTATCCACCGGCGAAAGCGAGTACGGTTTTCAGCACCTCGCCTTTTTTTACTTCGTAAATACCGGGTTGTTTGACCTCCCCGCTCAACTCAACCCGGGTGTCGTAATGATTCACGAATACAATGTCCTGATCCTGCAACCGGATGTTGTCTTTCTGATCGGCCCCGAGCAGGAAATCGTAAATATCGAGGGTGCGAATGAGCCGGTTGGCGCGGTAGACCCGTACATCCCGGAACGAGCCCCGATTGGGGTCTGGGCCACCACCGGCATACAGGGCATTAAAAACCGTTCCCAGGGACGAAAGCGTATACGTACCGGGCTTAACGACCTGGCCGATCAGAGTCACTTTGATGCTCCGGACGTTCCCGAGCGACACCTGGGCCTGAATGCCACTGGCGGGTGAGTTCAGGCCCGTGTACAACTGCCGAAGGCGGCCAATGATGCGCTGCTCGGCCTGCTCGACGGTCAGTCCGTTGACATAAATCGGGCTCAGGTTTTCCAGCCGGACACTGCCTTCGGGGTTAATCTTGGCACGGTAGGTTTGTTGAGCGTTGCCGAAAATGTCGACAATCAACTCATCATCAGGGCCAAGCTGGTAGTTTTTCGGCGTCGGAATCCGTAGGTTGGGTTCAAAGGTCAGGTTGGCGTTGGTAAATAGCGAAGCACCAAAAACCGGCGATGCAGTTGGGCTGGCAACAGGCTGTGACACCGGCAAGGGTTCTGATTGGCTACGACTGCCCCCCGAATCCCGGACCTCTGCCGTGGGTTCTTTGGGCTTCAGATTACCGATTCGCTGGCGCATTTTCGTAAGATCGGTCGGCGTAAATCCCCGTGACAGGGCCATTTGTTCAATCTGGGCTTCCGAAAGACCACTCGCTGTCGCCTGCTGAACGAACTGCTGCACCTGCTCGTCGGTCAACTCATTGACTTTCTGAGCAAAAGAAGGCGCAATCGCCCCTAAACCAAGGCTCAGTACCACGCCTATCAGCGCCAGCTTGTCGTACGTTATTAAACGCAATAAAACCACGTTGAAAATGAAATAGAGATTCGAAACCGCCAGAATTTGCCTCAGGCTGCCAGTCGTAAAGATAGACGGCGCGGTCAGCGCCGGGGTGTAGAAAACTAGCCAAATGTCGGGTCGGCGACGCGTTGGGCCGGTTCGGTTTTCCGGTAGTTGCCCGCCAGAATTTCGACAATCCGATCGGCGGCTTTTCCGTCCCAAAGCGGAGGAATCACGCCTTTTTTAGCACGTCCTTCCAGAATTTCAACTACTTTCCGGTGAACGGTTTCGGGGTTCAGATCGGTTAGTAACTGGTTGGTGCCCAGATCGACGGTGACGGGCCGTTCAGTACTGTCACGGAACGTTAGGCATGGCACCTGCAGGTACGTCGTTTCTTCCTGAATCCCGCCCGAGTCGGTTACGAGTACGGCCGCGTATTCCATCAGGTTGAGGAACTCCAGGTACCCCTGCGGCTCCATCAATTCCAGGTTATCGGTGGCCTGAAGCCGCTCCAGTAAGCCAAACCGACCGAGGTTGTTGAGCGTACGCGGATGGATGGGGAACAGGACCTTTCTATACCGAACCATGTCTTCGATGATCTGCAAAATGCTGCGCAAGCCCGCTTCCGAGTCGACATTGGCCGGGCGATGCATGGTCATCAAAATGTATTCTCCGGACTTGAGACCCAGTTTTTCGACGGTACGGGTTTCGGCGGCTTTCCGGCGGTAATGGATCAGCGAGTCGATCATGACGTTTCCCACAAAATGCACTTTCCGGTCCTCAACCCCTTCGCGTTTCAGGTTCTCCAGGCCTGCCTGTTCGGTCACGAACAACTGGTCGGCGATGCTGTCGGTCAGGATTCGGTTGATTTCTTCGGGCATCCGCCGGTCGCCACTGCGCAAACCGGCTTCGACATGCACCACCGGAATGTGCATTTTGACCGCCACCAGCGCACAGGCAATCGTGGAGGTGACGTCGCCCACCACCAGCACGACATCCGGTTTTTCGGCTTCCACGACGGTTTCAAATTCCAGCATGATCCGGGCCGTTTGCTGCGCGTGCGACCCTCCGCCGATGCCGAGATAATAGTCAGGCTTAGGCAATTCCAACTGGCTGAAAAACACGTCGCTCATCCTGGCGTCGAAATGCTGTCCGGTATGCACGATGACCGATCGTACGTCCGAACATTGCTGAAAGGCCCGATGCAGGGGAGCCACTTTCATGAAGTTGGGCCGGGCTCCGACGATACTCAGAATTTTGATTGGCTTTGGCATGATACGGATCGAATAAGACGTCCGTACAAAAATTGAAACCCGAAAACCGTAAGCTTGTAGAAATTTTTGGAATAATCAGACACTGCCTGTCTTCACTGCCTACGCGGGAATGTCCGGTTTTCATTTGTTCACGTCACAAGCCTGTTCCGCTCCTACTTCAATTATCCCTCCTCCACCTCCTTCCCACCCTGATTCTCCGCGTTAAGTTCAACCGACCTCCGGTACATGGCAATGTTTTCTCCCTTCTGACCATTCTCCAACGCTTCCCCGTAGCTGTCGGACACATTCCAGCTTTGCGGATACGGCGACACATAGAGCTTAAACTTTCTTCAACTCCCCCGGCTCAACAGAAAGATCCCAACCAATTAGTCCGCACCACAATAGCCCCTTCATCGTCGGGATACAGGTAAAAGGTCGAGCAACCACCGCCCGGTTGGCTAGCCGGTTTTTCTTCCGAAACCCGACGGTACCCAACTGTACCGTTCCGTCAATGTGTGTAAAGGGTTATTGTATCAGTAAGCCCTACCGCCAAACTTTGTCATACTTAAGGACAACGCAGAAACCAGAAGGAATTCGCCCAGTAAACTAGCCCATCGCCTTGCTGCTTTCGAAGGCTGGCCGGAAACCGGTCGGACCGTTTCAGAAACAGCCAAAATCGTCTGTCGCGAAGGTTCAGAAAACGAATCGAAGCTAACCCAATCATTCAGGAGTAGTTGCAACCCAGCCATTGAATTGGCCCTAACCACAAATCCCATGACTACGCTTCGTCTTTTTACTGTATTAGGCTGCTTGGTAGCGGGGTTAACCGCCACCCACGCTCAATCCCTGCTAACCCGAAACAGCGCCACTACGCCAACCGATCCGGAAACGGCCGTATCCAGTCCGCGCAAATTGAAAGCCACGGAATCACCGGTTTACGTAAAAGTCTACGGTTTTTACGGATTGCTGACGCCCGGATCGCAGATTACGTCCAGTTCAACCTCGAATTCGTCGGGATCAACGTCCACCTCGTTTAAAACGAATAAGCGGGGTTTAGGAGCAGGCCCCCGGACCGGGATCGGCATCGGCCTGATTATCAGTGACTTTATCAACCTTGGCATTGATGCTGACATGCTGTTCGGGGCACCAATTTCGACGGCCAACAGCTATAAGGGTACCAATTACACCTATAATAATACAAGCTCCACGACGCTCCGGGTGTTGTCGATTACGCCCAACATTACCTTCAAAGCGCTGTCGCGGCCAGCCTACTACATTTACAATCGCCTGGGGGTTGTCGTCGGAAAAGTGATGGATTACAAGGGGGTACAAGACAGCGAAAACATTCCCGCTGCGGGTGCCAGCACGATCAGCAATACAACGGAGGAATACACCAAAAATACGCTGGCTCTGGGCTATCAGGCTGCGCTGGGTATTCAGTTCCGGTTGAGTCAAAGCCTGCGAGGCTTTGTAGAAGTGGTGGCTTATAACCAGTCGTTCAAGCCCCGAGAACTCCACAATGTCTCGGTAAGCACCCGAAATGGGGGAATTATGAACCAGAGCAGTTACTACGTTGAATACAAAGACCAGGGCGAATACACCACGACGAATCGCGATGGTGACGAGGTGTACCAGGGGCCCAGCTACAACGTGGCGATGAACAGTGTAGGCGTTGGGGCGGGGATTGTGTTCCGGTTTTAACACGCCATGCCGCACCCCTACTACGCCCTGCCCCTGCGCTTTGATGACGTGTTGCAGCAAAAACCGCATCCGACCTGCTCGCTGCCACAGTCGATTGCCCAGCACCTGTACCTGATGCTGACAACGCACTTTGCCGAATCCCGGTACGACGAAACGTTCGGGTGCAGCCTGTGGGAGGATGATTTTGCCAATCAGTCGACCAGCCGCTGGAAGGAAGATATTCGGCAATCCATCGAAACGACCATTCTGGAGCGCGAAAAACGCCTGACGCAGGTGCGTGTTCGGGTAGATCTGACGGATGAAGAAATGCAATTGGGCCGCGTCAGCCACCGGGTCAAACGGCGGCTGACCATCTGGATCGATGGCCTTCTGACACGTACCAACGAGCGGTTTTCCTTTCAACGCAGCCTGTTTCTGGCTCCCTTATCGACGGAATAAACGATGATTACTGCCAACCGAGTGACGGATACCTTCGCCCGCGAACGGGTGAAAAACCGGATGCTGCGCCGGGCGGCCGAGTTATGGGGGTACACGGAAACGGACCTCGACAGCTTCGATCCGCTGGTGGCGTTGCTGATCGAAGCCTGTGCCGTGGAATTCGAGCGGATCGGGGTTGAAATCGGGAATACCCAAACCCGACTGCTCGACCGGCTGGCCCAGGTGCTGCATCCCGAACCGGCCGTGGCCCGACCGGCATTCGGCATCGCACAGGTTCGTCCGGTAGAACCCCGGGCTTCGGTATCGCCCACCACCCAGTTGGCTTACAAACGCACCGCCCGAGCCGAAACCGGCGGGAGTACCACGAACCAGGAAATTTATTTTTCGCCTGTCGGCACGTATCCGGTTTTGGATGGGGCCGTTCGGTACATCGCTACGTCCGAAACGCTGTTTGGCGTAGACGAAAACAACCAGAAAATACCGCTCGCCCAGCGCCAGCATGCACCGGCTATCCGGGCGCACCAATCCCTATGGCTGGGGTTGGAACTCGACGAAAATGTGCCGTCGCTAACCGGGATTTCGTTCTTTTTCGACTGGCCGACCGAAGCCGACCGGCTGACCTGCCAACCGCTGCTGGCATTAAGCCCCTGGCAATTGGGCAGCCATACCCTCAGTGTGCAGACCGGTTTGGCAACGAACGACGGAAGCTCGGTTCCGCTGCCGGAACAGGCGTTCAATCCGATGCACAAGTTGGAAAAACTGGCCGAACGGGCGTGCGACCGGCATTTTGTCACCATACAATCCGCCCCGGATTTCCAGTCGGTCGGGGTGCAGCGCCAGCCCTATCCGACGGTTTTTGGGCAATTATTCGCCGAACGGGATTTACGAACGCTGCGGGAACCGCTCTGGTGGATCGAACTGCAACTGCCCCATACCATCGGTTCGTCGGCACTGGCGGGCGTGTTCTGCGGCCTGAACGGTTTTCCGGTCATCAACCGGCGACTGAACCGGCTTACGTACCGGCTACAACCAAACCTGAATATCATTCCGCTCGAAACCGACCGCTGTTTTCTGGCCGTCCGCGAGGTTAGAAACAGCCAGAACCGACCGCTGACCGCCATTCCATTCTCCAATCCATCGGAACTGGAAACGGATACGTACACCGTGCAGTACGGCCTGGGTCGCTTCGACGACCGCGACGCCCGGCAGGTGCTCGTCAACCTGATGGAGTTACTGCGGGACGAAAGTGCCGCCTTCAGCGCCCTGGGCGAAGATTTTCTGGCGTCGGCCATTCGGGAACTGAACCAGGCGCTGGCCCGGCTCGAAGCCAAGGTGGATCAGAAAATGCCCAAACGCGACGCCGTTCCGTATCTGGTCATCAAACCGAAGCGACCGGGTGAAACGGTTTTTATCGAATACTGGACCTGCGACGGCGAGACGGTCAACCGGTTGCCGGTGGGGAGTCGGCTGAATCCCTACAACGATACGACCCTCCGTCGGGATGCCGGTTTTCTGGTCAGCAGCACCCTCGGGGGCCGCGAACGCCCCGGTGAGTCGGAGAAGATTATGCACTACAAACAGGCGCTGCTGACCCGAAACCGGGTTGTCACGCCGGAAGATGTGCGAACGGTTTGCCGGACCGAATTGGGAACGCACCTGCAGCAGGTCACCGTCGAACGCACGTTCCGCGTCAGCACGGATTCGACCAGCGGTTTTGAGCGGTGCCTTCGCGTCAGGCTGGTGCCTTCGGCCACGAGTTCGTACACCCCCGCCGACTGGGAACAGCAGACCCGGCTTTTGCAGCTTCGGCTCGAAGACCAGTCGGTCGCTTCGCTACCGTATCAACTGGTTGTTTCACCCGCTTAACCGATCTGTGCATGGAACCGCTCACGCACTACGCCGAACGCCTGAACCACCTGCCTGTTGACTTGCGCGCCGAGGTGGTGCTGGCCGACATGCTCGAAGACGGCATTTCGCCCGATGCGTTGATTCTGAATCCGGTGGGCGGTTTTAAACGGGCATTCGGACGCGACCTGGCCCGGACGGAGTGGGTCGAATCGCAGCAGAGCGCCCGACGCTGGCTCCAAATCGACCTGAACCGCAACGGTTTGTATGATTTGCTGCCCGAGGGTATTGCGCACCAGCCTACGTCGAACCAGACAGCGGTTTCGACCGAAGCCCTGCTGCTGGAGATGCAGCTACAGCAGGAGCGCGAACAGGCAGCCCGCCGGTTTTTCCGGCCCATCGAGCAGGAGTTTTTTCGGCAGCGCATCCGCATCGAGCAGGAACAACGCCGGTTTCCGTTCGATTCGGAGCCCCGGCCCGACGACCTGCTGGGCCAGTTTTGGGACGTACCGGATTTTCTGACTCCGGCCCAGTTCCAGCGTCTGATGTACCTGCTGCCGGTCATGCACCGGATGGCGGGCGATTGGTCGGCCGTGCGCTCCTGCTTTGAAGAGGTGATTGAAGAGCCGATCCATCTGGAAATTATTCCGCCCGGATTGACGAACGTCGCCGTGGATACCGCCCCTTTGGGGGACTGGCAACTGGGCACGAATTCGGTTTTCGACGGCTGGCTGTCCGACGAAGAACCAAAGGTACGGATCACGGTCCGGATCAACCAGGCCGGGCGGATTGCCGCTTACCGGCCGGGCGGCAACGGATTGCGGCTGCTCGAATGGCTGGCGGGGTATCTGATTCCGCTGGATGTGGGCCTTCGGATCGACCTGGACACCTCGGAATTGCCCGATGCTTTTCTGTTCACCAGCGACGACCACGCCGGTCGGCTGGATTTCACAACCTGTCTTTAACGCTTTCGTTTCTGGTATGCTTGTTCCTGAACTCACCTACCTGCCCGTCAACTGGATCGACGGCATGAAGATCGCCCGGCGGCATTTTACCGAATGGGAAAACTTCATGCACGATCAACTGCGCGATAGTCACGCACTCGGTCTGTCCAAATTCCGATACGGTATTCTGCCTGCCCAGGACGCGCTGGACCTTCAGATTCAGTGCGATTACAACCAGCAGATCAAGGTGCTGCTGCGGAGTTGCCGGGCCATCAGTCCGCACGGGGGCCGGATCGATTACCACAACCTGACCGACTCGCTGACCTGCACGACGTCGTTTCCTAAATTGGCCGAAACCTACAGTTTGCAAACCGGCAAACCGCAGACCTTCGATGTCGTGCTGACGGTCGATCCGTTCAACCGCGTGCCGACCGGCGAACCGATTCTGACCGAAACGCCCCCGCGCCATCCGCACACCCGGCCCGGCTACCAGCTCAGCGTCCTGCCTTCGTCGCAGGTTCGGCCAGCCGAACTGAACTACCAGTTGATCATCGGGCGGGTGCGCTACAACAACGGCGAAGTGCAGCCGGACGCCGACTACCTGCCGGCCTGTACGGCCGTTCAGAGCCTGCCCCGGTTGCAACAATGGCACCAGCAATTTGGCAAACACCTCGAATCGCTGGAAACCAACGCCTTCAAGATTTTGCAAAAGAGCAAAGACCGCGACCCGAAAAATGCGCTGCAAAACAGCACGCTGCTCATGGCCGAGCGCATGGCGTTCATCCTGGCCGACCTCAGCACCCGGTTTAGCTGGATCATTCCGTACGAGCCGCCGATTCAACTGGCCGAGCTGCTCATGCGGCCGCTGCAGGCCGGGCGGGTAGTCATGAACATGCTCAGCGGACGGGAGCGCGAGGAGTTTGTGGGCTACATCAGCGAGTGGGCCGACCTGACGCCCGGCGCGCTGGAAGCTCAGCTCAACGCGACGCTCCAACTGCCTTACGAACACACCGAACTCAGCACGCTGCTGACCGAACTGGATACCTTTTACCGAACGCTGACGAACGTCTTTTATAAGCTGGCCCAATTGGACTTTATCGGCAAGCGTAAGGGACAAAACGTCTTTATCATCGAACACGAAGTGAAGGAAAACCCGCCCGAAAAACCGCGCTCCCGCTGGAGTCCGTTGGGGTGAGAACGGTTTTCAGTTTACGGTATACAGTATTCGGTATACGGTAGGCTGTTGAAAAGGGAATATCGAATAACGAACACTGAATAACGAATAGCGAAGTGTCGCCGAACCGTAAACTGAAAACCGTAAACCCATCCACATGGAACCGCTGAATAAACCCGAACGACAGCAGGCTTTGGGCCGATTTGTGGGCGTGTATTGCCTTTCCCTCAGTGTGCCGCTGCTGGCGGTGTACCTGCTGTTCAGCGCGCCGAATTACGTGCTGAAGCAGGAGAACGCCCGACTAACGGCCACTCTCGCCGAACAGAGCCAGAAACTCATGAAACGCATGGACGGCGTGACGGCCGACCTCAAAACCCTGCAAACCACCGATCAGGCCTACCTGAAAGCCACCGATTTGGAAAAAGGCAGCCTGAAAACCCAATTATCGGGTCTGGAGAACGGCTTGCAACAACAGGTCAACGGACTGAAAGCCGACACGGCGCAGTTGCAGCCACTCAACAAGCAGCTTTCGAATGGTCTGATCAGGGCTTACGACGCCGTATTGACCTACCGCAACAGCATCAGCTCCCTGCGCGATCTGCTCGAAAAACGCGGTATCGACGCCAGTCAGGTCGATAAGCTGACCGCTGCGCTCCTCCAGGCCCGGCAGGAAAACGAACTGCTCAAGATTCTGGCGGCTAAATCGGCCACCGCACCGGCTCCAGCCCCCGCCAGCGGTGGCGGTGGCCCCAACTACCTGACGCAGTATCAGGACTGTTCGGGAAAACTGGCCACGGCCCAAACCCGCATCAACCAGTTGCAGGAGCAACTCCGGGCTACGGGCAATCCGGTTCCAGCGGCCCCGGCCCCCGTTGTGGCTGGCGTCTCACGCGCCGATATCGAAATGGAGTTGGCCGAACGCTGCGAGAAAAAAGCCGATGCCACCAACCGGCCTCCGCTCTGGCGACGCCCGCTTTACGAGTTTGCGATGGAGACGCTCGAGAAAAATCCGCGCCCCGAGGCCAAGCAACGTATCACGACGATTCACGACAAACTTCGGCGTTTAGGCTCCGACTGATTCTTAACCCTTTACACACATGGCGTACACGGAACCGGTGAAACGGGCCATCCAGATTGCCCAGGCCCTCTCGAAAGAGTACCAGAACGAACTCTTCGCCCCGGCGCACCTGCTCATGGGGTTGCTCCACAACGAGGTCGGGCTGGCTTCGTGGCTGGCCGTGCAGGGGCAGGATGTGCCGTACCTGCGAGAATGGGCCGAAGTCCGCATCGAAGCCAGCCCGAAAGCCAGTCGGTTGTCGACCAATCCGCCGGGCGATGAACAGGTCAAGCTGGCGATGGAACTGGCCGACCTGATTGCGATGCAGTTGGGCAAACCGCAAACCGACCCAGTTTGTGTGCTGGCCGCTTTGCTCAAACCCGGCGTGGGCTTCACGGCCGAACAATTGCGCAGTTTTCCGCTGACGCAGGCCGAACTGATGCAAACCGCCCTAGCCGACACCGACGTGGAAACCGCCGTAGCCGCCGAAAAACCGGATGCCGGACAACGCTCCGCTACGCCGACGGGTTCGGCTACGCAGGCCCTGTTGCGGTATTGCGTCGACAAAACGGCGATGGCCACCGAAGGGCGTCTGGACCCGATTGTGGGCCGCGACCGGGAGGTGCGGATGATGACCGAAACGCTGGGCCGCCGGACGAAGCCGAACGTGATTCTGGTGGGCGAACCGGGCGTCGGCAAAACCGCTCTGGCCGACGGTTTTGCCTTAAACATCGTGGCCGGAGAAGTGCCGAACCACCTCCGGAACGCCCGGCTGCTCGAACTGGATCTGGGCGCATTGGTGGCCGGAGCTTCGTACAAAGGCGAGGTGGAAGACCGGCTCAAAAGCATTCTGAAGGAAGTGAAGCAGGACGGAAAAGTCATTCTGTTCATTGACGAAATTCACCAATTGCTCGACAGCCGGGGGCCGCTGGGAACCGGCGTTGCCAACCTGCTCAAACCCGAACTGGCGAAGGGAAACCTGACCGTGATCGGTGCCACGACGCTCGACGAATACCGCAAATACATCGAAACCGACGAGGCATTCAGCCGCCGGTTCGACGTGCTGCGGGTGGAAGAACCGGATGTCGAAACCGCCACGCGGATGATCGAACGGCTGGTGCCTTTTTACGAAACCCACCACCAGCTTGCCGTCGGGAACGATGCGGTTTCGGAAGCCGTCGTGCTGGCGAAACGCTACAGCCGCCACCGCCGTCTGCCCGATGCCGCCGTCGATCTGCTCGACCGCACGCTGTCGGCCGTCCGCATGATCAGCGAACGGACACCCGCCGAACTGGCCAAACTCCGCGAACGACTGGAACAAATCACCGATTCAGGCACCGGAACGAATCAACTGCGCGACCTGCGGTTTTTGCACAAGGAACTGGAGCAGAAAATCAGCCCCATTCTGCTGGCCAATCTGAACATCGAATCCGCAGCAAACGCCGAATCGGAGGAAGACCCGTTCGAGTCGGCATCGGCCCTGGAAGATCACATTCACTGGAAAATCAACCAGTTATCAGAACTCACCACCGTACCCAAAAGCCGCGTGGACCGGCAGGATGTGGCCGCCGTGATCTCGCACAAAACCGGGATTCCGCTGGGGAAAATTCAGAGCCGGGAGCGCGACAAACTGCTGGCGATGGACGAGGTCTTGAAGCAGCGCGTCATCGGGCAGGACCACGCCGTCAAAGCCGTTGCCGACGCCATGCTGGAAGCCCGGTCGGGCCTGACCAAAGCCGGGCAACCCATCGGTTCGTTTTTTCTGCTCGGTCCGACCGGCACGGGCAAGACCGAACTGGCGAAATCACTCGCCGATTTTCTATTCAACGACGAATCGTTTTTGATCCGGTTCGATATGTCGGAGTTCAAGGAAGAACATTCGGCGGCTTTGCTCTACGGCGCTCCTCCGGGCTACGTGGGTTACGAAGAAGGCGGTTTGCTGGTGAATAAAATTCGCGAAAAACCGTATTCCGTCGTGCTGTTCGACGAGATCGAAAAAGCGCATCCATCGGTGTTCGACATCTTTCTGCAAATCCTCGACGAAGGCCGGTTGCACGACCGGCTGGGCAAGGAAGGCGACTTTTCGGACGCGGTCGTGCTGTTCACGTCCAACATTGGCAGCCAATTGGTCATCGAGCGGTTCGGCGCGGGGCAGATTCCGACGACCACCGAACTGATGGAATCCATGAGCCGCCACTTCCGCCCGGAATTTCTGGCCCGGCTGACCGAGATTGTGCCGTTTGCGCCCATTTCGGAGGAGAACGCCGTCCGAATTTTCACGCTGCACCTGCGGGGCCTGACCGACCAGCTCGCCCGGCAGGGCATCACGCTCGACCTCAGTCCGGACGCCCGCCGTCACCTGGCCTTGTCGGGGTTTACACCCCAGTACGGTGCGCGGCAACTGAAAGGCGTGATTCGGAACCAGTTACGGCGGCCGTTGTCGCGGATGATCATTGCCGGTGAGGTATCCAAAGGGACAACGGTGCAGGTCGGTCTGGAAAACGAGGAACTGACGTGGACGATCACCTCGGATCAACCGGCGATTCCCGAACCGATGCAACAACCCCTTGTAGCCCCAACCGCCTGAACCATGTCCCAGCCAGCCGCCCGCCTGATGGATATGCACGTTTGCCCGATGCAGACGCCCGCCGTCGTCCCGATTCCGCACGTGGGCGGGCCGATCATGGGGCCGGGCATGCCGACGGTGCTGATCGGCGGACAACCAGCCGCGACCGTCGGCGACCTCTGCACCTGCGTGGGGCCACCCGACATCATTACGAAAGGCTCGGCAACGGTTTTGATCGGTGGAAAACCGGCGGCCCGGATGGGCGATATGACAGCCCACGGCGGCAGTATCGTGGCCGGTTGCCCAACGGTATTGATGGGAGGATAAGCTTACAGACTCATTAACAACCACTTAACAAACAACAGAAGCCATGTTTGATTACGGAATCGGCGGTCAGGAGCGCAAGCTCAACGTCAGCGAGAGCATCGTTGACATCCCGCAAAACAAAACCCTGCTCATCGAGAAACTGACCGCCGACCCTCCGATCCGCCCGGAGGTCGTCGGTGGATTGAAAACCGTCGATGAGGTCTTTGCCTATTTCCAGCCGGAACAGGGGGTTGAGTTTGAAACCGAAGACGGCAGTACGATCAGCGAAACCCTGCAATTCCGGTCGCTGTCGGATTTTGGCAAGAAAGGCATCATTGCCCAGAGCGAGTACCTGCAACAACTCAACATGACCTTCGAGGATTTTCAACGGTATGTCCGGCAGCTCAAGTCGAACAAAATCCTGAAAACCCTGCTCGAAAACCCCGACGGCAAAGCGGCTTACATCGCGGCCATTCAGGCCATGATCCGCGAACTGGAAGAAGCGGCTTAGAAGAGTACGGTTTTCGGTGGGCTGTTGGCGTAAAATGAATAATGAACATTGAATAATGAACACCGAATAACGAAAGGTAGGCGAACCGTATACCGAAAACAGAAAACCGTATACCGTAAACGGAAAACCGAAAACAAATCACATGGAAGCACAGGACAAACCCTTGAAAGTGGGTGAGAAAACCGCCGAAGCGGTTCTTTCGCTCGATGAAAGTTGCGCCAAACTGGCGAAATACGGCGGTTTCGGCATTCTGGAAACGACGCTGGAAGGTGTTCAGAATCTGAACCCGGAAAAGAAAGCCCGGAAGAAAATCTTCCTGACTGAACAGGCCAAACAGGCCGAACGCGCCGAGTTGAGCAAGCGCCTGCACCTGTTGCTCGATTTACTAACCAGCGCCGACTCCGTGGCCGAACTGGTCGAAACGGCGCAATCGAAAGCCGAAGGGGCCCAGACGTTGTTGAGCGAAAACCTGCGCCGGGCTTTTGAAGCCAACCGCGACCTCGAACGCTCGTACCGCTCGGTGGCCAGTTTCTACGCCAATACCGATCAGGACAAGGTCCGGAACGTGAACATCCTGAACGCCGAACCCGAGCAGATTACGGACCTCGACAACACGACGTTCATCGACGCCGTCGCCGAAGAGTTCGCCCGCAATTACGACCGGCTCGACCTGCGCGACAGCTACTCGCTGCTGGTATTGCCGGGGTATCTGGGTTCGAAAAAAGTGGTCGACACCTGGGCGCAGATTGCCCACAAAAACAAGGTGATGCTAGTGACGGATTTCCAGCACCTGGACGCTGCGGAAGACGTCGTGGACCTGTTCGAGTCGGCGGAATTGACCGGGGGCGACGCCTACCTCTCGAACGTGATGATGACCTGCAACTGGCTGGCGGGCCGGGGGCGATACCAGGACGTGGGCGAAGAAGACGACCTGTACGTGCCCGGATCGAGCGCCCTGGCCGGGAAAGTCTACGGAACCGTGATGTCGCAGGTGACGGCCGGGCGGAAACACGGCGCGCTCAACCAGGCCGATGGGGTGCGGTTTCCGCTGAAGAAAAGCGAAATCGCGACGCTGGAGAAAATGGGCCTGATTCCGATGGTCAACGAGTACGGAAAAGTGATGCCGTTTTCGGCCAAAACACTCTTCAACGGCGACAACGTCGGCCTGCAAACCTACTCGGTGGTGCGGGTTTTCGACTACATCACCAAAGTGCTGATCGACTTTCTGAACCGCCGGGCGTTTGAAAACTTCAACACGAATACCCGTATGGACATTCAGAAGCAGATCGTCAAGTTTCTCGACAGCGTCACCGGGCCGGGCAAGCTCATCGAGAAGTTCAAACTCATGCGGTTCGAGCAGGACCCGAAGAAGAAAGACCGCATCTACCTCGACATTCACATGGTGCCCTACTTTCCGTCGAAGACCTTTTTGATCAAGCTCGACGGGCAGAAAGGCGACGACCCGGATTCGGCCGAATGGAAAGCTGATTATGGTCAGGAGTAATGCATTTTATTCATCTAAACACGTACGATTATGGCTTATGGGGCACTGATGGAGCTTGGAGATGTCTCCCACACCTTAAACCGGGTTAATTTCTTCGCCATTCGCAAACGGGATAGCAAGGCCCGCTCGGTATCGAACACCGCCTGGACACTCATGATCTCGCTGTATGCCATTCGGGAAGAAGTATTTACCGAGTGGATGCTGGATCCGCAGAAGAAAAACAAAATTGGCATCATCTTCAGCGAGGGCATGGACACGGTCAAGCGGTGGGATTTTGAGGATGTGTTCTGCGTCGGTTTTGAGGAAAGCTTCATCGAAGACCTGGGCGTTTTCGAAACCGTCATCATTCTTACGGGGGAATCCGTCAACAACGGCAACGCGACAATCAAGTACGACTGGGGAGCGTAAGCTGCTTGGTCTTAATCCTTTACAACCATGCCAAGAAAAGCAATCCTATCCGTTTGCGGGCGGGACTTCAAACTGCTGGAGTTCAACGTTAGCCTGGTTCAGAAAATTAATAACCAGGGTAAACCGGCTTCCGGCGTCTACCTCGGTGATTTTTATTTCCTGATGCCGGGCGGGAACGATGTTTTTTTCGATTGGTTAAGCGATCCCGAACGCATGGAAAGCGGCATTGTCAAGGTCTACTACAACAAGGCACAATCGCCTTTTGTCGAGTACTCCTTCGTCAAGGGATTTGTGACCACGATCCTGGAAAACTACTACGAAAACGACCAGGCCGACAACAGTTTTAACCGGGTCAGCACCTCCGAGGATTTGAGCGAGAATTTTGAATTCTGGACCAATGTCGTCTCCCTGAACAAACAGGCGACCGGGGACAGCGCCACGGCCCATGCTTTGTCGAATTCGGTCGGCAAAACCCGGCAGTTTCAGCAGCGAACCGGTATTGCCCACGTGCTGATGGTGACGATGTCCTGCGAACAGATCACGATCCGGAACCTGATGCACGATAACATGTGGACCCAACGCTGACCGGTTTTCGGCTTTATCAAGCTTTTTCTCTCTGTTTCACTCACTTCTAAACCGTTTCATTCATGGATGCAACACTTCGCGCCGAAATGGAGGTCGATAATGAGCTGTTCATTCTAAACCGCTTTTTTTTCACCGCATCCCGAAAACGGGACAAAAAAGGCAAACCGGCTTCCGGGACAACCTGGCGGGTTTATGTCGCCATGGACGTCATGGAACAGGGCACCTTTGCCAGTTGGATGTTCGACCCCAACATGCAGAAAGATGTCACGATCACCTTTTTTGCCAATCAGAACGACGGCCAGGGCGAAACCAAAGTCAAAACCTGGAAGCTGAACGCGGTTTTCTGCTTCGGGCTGCTCGAGTTATTTATCGCCGATGCATCGTTCGAAACCACGAACTTTTTCTTCAGCGGAAAATCGGTATCGAACCAAAAAGCCACCCTGGAACACGAGGATGAATAAGCCTCATTGACGAACAACACCATGGCACATAAAGCGATTATAACGATTGCCCAGCAGGACATGCTGGCGCTTGAATTCCTGGTTTCCTTCAAACAGGCGGTGAACAACCAGGGAAAACCGGCTTCCGGGGTTTATCTGGGCGATTTTTACCTTATTCTCGAAGGCGGCTCGGATTTCTTCTTTGAATGGCTGGTCGATGAAGACCGGCTGGAAAAAGGAACCATCAAGACCTACCACAACGACCAGGCTTTTCTCACGTATGACTTCGAAAATGCGTTTGTCACCGACGTTTCCGAAAGCTATTTCGACAATACTGGTGCCATCAAGACGCAGTTCAACCAAGTGAGCGCAGCAGAAGATCTAAGCGAAGACGCGTACGAGTATGGTTATAATGCCAGCCGACTCAACAAACAGGACAACGTGCTCGTCCGCAACATGTGGAAACGCGTCCGGAAGTTTCAGGAACGCACCGGGATTCCCTACTGCCTGTTCGTGACGATGTCCTGCGAGAAAATCAAACTGCGCGATATTCCCCTCGACAATGAATGGGGTGGTACGAGCGACGAATAACCGTTAACCACAATACCGTATGGCTTACGAAGGAACGCTGACCGTCGAAGGAACCGACTATCCGATCAACTGGCTGTTTTTGCGGATAGTCCGGAGTGAAAACCAGCGGGGCGAACCCGCTTCCCGCCCGGAATGGGCCATTGTGATCAGTCTGGATGCGATGGAAGACAGCACCATTAAAAACTGGATGTTCGACCCGACCATGCAGAAAGACGCCAAGATCACGTTACAACGCATCGACGAAGAGGGCAAGTTCAAGGAAATTGAACTTAAAAAGGCGTACTGCGTCTGGTACCACGATGAATTTTACGCGGACATGGAATACCTCCACACCACTGTCAACATTACAGGCAGTGAAATTCACTTTAACAAGGCCACCCTCCAGGTGTAGCGCTTAACTTTTTGGTATGTCATTCAAGGCCACATTAACCGTAGAAGGCAAAAAATTTGATGTGCTGCAATGCACCCACACGCTGGTTCAGAAGTACCAGCGCGGGCGCACGACCTCGGGCGTGCGCGGGGGTGTCATCATTCTGATTCTGGACGGCACCGACGACGACCTGCTGGGCAATTGGGTGTCGGGGACCACGGTCAAAAAAAACGGTGAGATCGTCTTCGACCGGGTCGATCAGCGGTCGTCGCTGCAGAAGCTGGAGTTTGAAGATGCGTATGCCACGTTCTACTTCGAGTTTATGTCGAGGGGATACATCGATCAGGTCGACGCTATGGTTGAAGTCCTGCAAGAAACTATCAGTGTCGATATTACCAAAGAAAATGAGTATGAGCAGCGCGTTATCAACAACACCGTCAAACTTCTCCGCTTTGCGGAACGGACCCGCCACAGCAACTGCATCCTGATCCGGTTATCGGCGGCCAAAATCAAGCTCGACGGCATTGACCACCAAAACACCTGACGCATGGCCAAGCAGGTCATCACCCACGTTGAACTCGAAGGCGGCAAGGAACTCAAAAACGTATCCTTGCTAACCATCGAGCAGGACCTGTTCGGCCACCACCGGTTTGAACTCGCCGTGCCGTTCGAGGAGCTGGAAGACCCCAACGAACTGTTCTTCCACGAGTCGCACCGGAACGTGGTCGGCAAAACCGTCCAGTTTTCGTTCGAACCGCTGCTCGAAAAAGGATCGTTCGACTTTACGTTTAAAGGGATTGTGACCGAACTGGCCCTGAAAAACACCAGCGCCACCTCCAACATTTTTATCCTGAAAGGCTGCAGCCTGACGATTCTGCTGGAAGACAGCCGGGTGCGCCGGACGTTCCTGCAATGCAGCCTGAGCGATATTGTCAACCAGGTGCTGAATCCGTATCCCAACAACCTGCTCCGGCGGTCGGTGCAGCCCAACCATACGAACACGCTGAAGTACGTCGTGCAATACGACGAAACCAACTTCGAGTTTCTGACGCGGCTGGCAGCCGAATACGGCGAATGGTGTTTCTACGACGGCCAGCAACTGGTGTTCGGCAAGCCCGACGACCACGAAGTGGAATTCCGGGTCGACGGGGTGCAGACCTTTGCCATGTCGCTCCGGCTTCAGCCCGCCAAGTTTCTCTACAGCCGCTACGATTACACCGCCGACCAGACCTACGAAAGCCACTCCAACGATCAGTCGGTGAGCGGTTTGGGACAATGGGGCGAATTTGCGCTGGATGAATCGGAAAATTTGTTCGGCCAGGAATCGCAACTGCCGCTGCCGAAGCTCGTTCACGGTCAAAGCGAACTCGATGAAGTGACCAAAACGCAGAAGGCGATGCAAGCCAGTCGGCTGGTCGATTTTCAGGGCTTCGGCGAAAACCCGGACGTGTCGGTCGGCACGGTCGTTTCGGTCAAAGGCAGCCGGATTACCGAGCGCGGTACGTCCGAAGAAAACTTTGGCCGGTACCGGGTGACGCACGTCGCTCATTCGCTGGACAGCAGCGGGAATTACGCCAACACGTTCCGGGCCGTCCCGGATTCCGTCGCCTATCCTCCGCCGAATCCGTCGTTCAAACTCCCGGTCGGCCAGCCCGAACTGGCCCGTGTCATCGACAATCAGGACCCGGAAAAACTGGGCCGGGTCAAGGTGGAATTCCTTTGGCCGGGCAACAAAAACCAATCGGATTGGCTGCGGGTGGCCCATGCCTACACCGCCGACGGTGAAGGCATGCGGTTTGTGCCGGAGGAAGACGCCCAGGTGATGATCGGGTACGAATCGAACCTGGCCGAATACCCGTTCGTGCTGACGAGCCTGTACCCCAAAAAAGAGGGCATTCGTTACACCGAATCGGGCAATGTCCGGAAGGTGATTCAGACCAAAGGCGGCAACCAGATCAGCCTGTACGACAAAAACGGCGAGCAGCACATCGAACTGACCAACACCCAAAAAACCGATACGCGCGTGCTGTTGTCGTTTGCCGACAATGGTAGTATCACCATCGAAACGCAGGGCAACATCGTCATTGCCGGGCACGATATTCAGGTAAAAGCCGCCAACGACCTGACACTCGAAGCGCAAAACAACCTTGAACTCAAGGCCCGCAATGCCGTGACGATTGAAGGCACCGCCAGCGTCGGGATCAAAGGCGCTCAGATCGAAGCAGAAGCTGACGCAACGGCCAAAATCAAGGCCAACGCCCAGCTTTCGCTCGAAGGAACGCAAACCTCGCTGAAAGGCGACGCGATGGTGGAAGTGAAAGGGGGCGTCATTATGCTCAACTAACCCGGTTTTAAGCCGCCCGCATCGCCAGGATCGTGTCGTTGTCAGCCAATTGGTTCTGGTTGAAATCAAGACCCGGATCGAGGTACCGGCGTGGCTTCCACCAGGCGGTTTTTCGCGAAAACACCCAGCCATACGGCCGACCGGCCTGGTCGGTATACTGAATCGGGCTGGCGGGTGTCCGCTCGTTGTAATCGTTGATGAACACCAGAAAAAGGTCGCCGAGCGTCATGGAGACGGGCGCTTTGGCCTTAAAGTTAGTGAAGTTGGCATCCTCCGTCGTCTTGTGAAACTCAAACTGAATGACCAGGATTTTCGACAGGTCGAGCAGATCCAGGTCGGGCATGTCGCCGTTAACCGGATAATACCACTTTCGGTAGTCGGCAGGTGGAATAAGCCGGTAATACCGGTAAGCCTGTACCACCAGAAACGGAATCAGAAACGGCAGCAGGCTGGTCACGAACGGCCAGCGGTCGGCCAGATGACCGGTTTGCCGAAGCAGCACCAGCGCAAAACCGACGGCGAGCAACAGAATGCCCGCCGTCGCCAGAAAACCCCGTCCAAACGTCGCCAACAGCGCAGGAGCAAACCGCCTGCCCAGCCACGGGTGCAACACGCCCAGGCCCAGCGCCAGCACCTGGGCCAGCAAATAATAGGATTGAAAAGCAGCGCCATCCAGGGTACCTGCCAGACCCAATGCACCCAGCCCCAGGCCGATCACAATGCAGTACAGCAGCCCCGGAGATCGTTTGACGATGGATAAAATGGGCATTGGCGGAATGGATTTTGGGTAGTTACAACGTTGACAACGGACGGTCGGCGGCCATTCGGCGGGAACGACAGATCCCCCAACTGGTTTTGGACGCCGACCGGAGCCTTGCGCTCATTCGCGCCGGAATTCGACGGTATGATGCACGGTGGTCTGTTTGTCGGTTTCATCGAAGCCCCACTGCATGGTGGTTCCGTTGAGTTGCAGGTCATACTCTTTGCGCTGGCCTTTCCCATCCTGCAAAACGATTTTGGTCCCGCTGGTTTCCCAGGAGGCTTTGCCCGACGGCATAAACTTCGAAGCCGCTTTCATGATCATATTCCCCAGCGGATTCTGGCAACCCTTCACAGGCGTCATTTTCAGGCTTCCATCGGCATTCAGGGTAAGCCCCATATCCTCCCGGCAACCGCCGTAGAGGTCTTTGAAATGCGTGTAAAGGTCCGTAATACCGTCCATCGGCGGATTAATCCGGTGAGCGGTCATCCGCCAGGCGCCGGTTACATCGGGCGGAGTGTTCGGCGCAAAACCGAGACTGAACAAAGGCAGCAGGCCAGCCAGCAGCAATCGCCGGTACAGGGTGCGGTTTTTCATGGTGCGCTTGTGGGAATTTCCCGTATGGTTCCCTCAAATTTCCCCAATCTCTAACCCTTTGTCCATAACCCTTTATACCCACTGAGCAAACGGCAACCGGTTTTTCAATCGATCAGGTTCAACAGAAACGGCGACCGAACGGCGGTTTGCTGAATTCCGAGCGGATGCTCCAGCGCCACCTCCCGCCCCCACGGTTTCAGGTTGACAAACCGGCTGTCGGTGGTCATGTCCATGATCGTACAGAGCGGGTCGCCCCCGCCCTCGTTTCCCGGCCCCCACTCCCAGACCAGCCAGCCGATGTCGAGCCGGTTTGTTTCGGACAGAATGGCCTGATACTCAATGCGCCCGCTTGGCCCGCAGATGCTTTCGCCCCCGGCAAAGGCCCCAAAAGCAGCCCACTCGCCCACGATGAACGGCAAACCGGCCGCAACAGCCGCGTCGAACTGGTCGCGGATGAACTCCGGTGTGGCTCCGAACAGGATCGGCCAGTAGGTATGCACCGAAAACAGCAGGTTATGTTCCGGGTCGGCCTGAATCAGCCCCGGCCCTACCCGCACCAGTTGTTCGAGGTTTTTGCCCCAATCGGCCGCATCGATCACCAGCGTGGTGCGAATACCGGCCTGCCGGAGTTGCTGGACCGCGTTTTCGTAACCTTCCGTAAACTGCGCGTCCGTGACCTGATCGTCCCCGCATTCGTTGGCAATGTTCACCAGCAGATACTGCTCGTGCTTTTGAATCACGGCCAGGATATCGGCGCGTAGCCAAAAGGCCACCATCTCACCCAGCTTGCTCCAGTCGCCGGTAGCATCGTGAACCTCCACCATCGGAATCATTCTCTGCGCGACACACTGCGTAATCAGGTGGTCGAGTTCGGCGGCCGGGGTGGGCTGGCCGTTGTCTTCCCGGGCTTTCCAGACAAGCCGGACGCAATTGGCCCCGGTCTGCGCAATTTCGGGGAACGAAGCGCCGGTTCGGTCCATCCAGAAGTTCATTTTGTTAACGCCCCGTAACGTGACCTTGTGGCCGGAGGCATCGTGCAAAAACCGACCCTGCACGAAAAAGCCGGGTTTGGCGGGCGGATTCAATAAGTCCATGAGCAGAAGTGAGGTTGATGGCAAGCAATGACGGTAAAAATCCAGCCTTTCACTCAATACTTCAGCCCTCTTTTCCATCTATTTACCAAGCGGTTACAAATCATTGGTTAAAACCGCCCTAATCGGTTACTTTTATAGAGTAGGCCATCCGGTTATGAAAAAGCGTTTATCGACCGTCCTCATTTGCTGGCTAAGCCTTCTGGCGGGCACGCCCAATCTGCGTGCCCAGGCTCCCAACATTACCTTTGAGCACCTGTCGGTCAAAGACGGTCTGCCCGGGAGTGCGGTGTACAGCATTACCAAAGACCGCAAGGGCTTTCTGTGGTTTGGCACCCGCCGGTGTCCGGCCCGGTACGACGGCGTCAGCTTCCGACCGTTTCTGTTTCCGGAAACGTACCTGATTACGGGCCTGGCGGCCGATTCGGCCAACCGGATGTGGGTAGCCAGCGATCGGCAGGGCATCTGCCGCATCGACCCGAATGCCCTTCGGTTAACCGCCATTCCCAACACACCCAAAGCCACCGGTTATTTGTTTCTGGATTCAAACGGCGACGGCTGGTTCAGCGACACCAAGGGCGTCGGGCGCATCAATCTCCGCACGGGCGTCGTGCAGCAGTATCCCTTCCGGCAAACCAATTATTTCGGGCTGAAAGCCCTCGGGTTCGTGGAAGATGCACAACATACGCTCTGGGCCATCGGCAGCGATAACGGTCTGTTTCGCTTCGACCGCCGGGCCAATCGCTTCGTCTGCGTGCTGGGCATCGACTGCCCCGATCCGAAACGGCGGATCTTGCTGTACCTGAGTCGGGGCTGTGTCGATTCGGAAGGCATTCTGTGGATCGGCACGTACGGGGAAGGGCTGCTGCGGGTCGATCCGCGAACCGAACAATACACCTTTTTGAGGAGTCCCGAACCGCTCAACCGGGTTCTGTGTGTACAGGAAGGCCGCGACGAAACCGGTCGGCGGCTGTTGTGGGTGGGCGACGAAAAAGGGTTGCTGGTGTTCCGGCCGGAACAAAACCGGTTTTTCAGGTTGACGGACGTTCGGCCGGAACCGTTCTGCGTCAACACCCTGTACGCGGATGCAGAAACCGGTATTCTGTGGGTCGGCACCTCCGACGGCGTGTTGAAATACAATGCCCGCGATAACCTGATCCGGACCGTTGCCCTGCCGCCCGCGCTGGTTCGCCAGCCGGTCGTTGTCAAAGTCATTGCCGCCGACCGCAGCGATACGTCCGGGCAAACCTTCTGGCTCGGCCTGTCGCACACAGGGCTGCTGCGCTGGCACCGCCCGACCAACCGGTTCACGCTGATCCGCTACCCCGACGAAGCTCCCGAAACCATGTGGATCGAGCAACCCGACGACGGACGGCTCTGGATCGGGCTGCGACGCTGGGATTACAAGGGCGACGGCGTGCTGGTGTACGACCCGAAAGCCGGGCGCTTCGTCCGAACTCCGGCGGGCCAGCGGACGAGCCGCCTGTTCTCGGTGCCGTTTGTCGACCACGGTTTTATGGACCGCCGGGGGCGGCTTTGGGTGGGCAACAACGACGAAGGGCTGCGGGTCATCGACACCCGTACGGGCCGGGTGCTGCCGTACTGGCCCGATTCCACGATCACGGCTTTACATCGGAACAATA
>NZ_JBMSDT010000018.1:0-144542 GCF_049445795.1 Larkinella sp. VNQ87 | reverse complement strand
CTCGTTTCAATCCGTCTTTATCTGGATGATATTCAGCAAGGCGGTTGTCATCACCGTTGCCCTGCTGAGAGTCATAGTTTCAATCCGTCTTTATCTGGATGATATTCAGCAAGTATTGAGGACGATGATTTTGAGATTGAAATTCCTTTGTTTCAATCCGTCTTTATCTGGATGATATTCAGCAAGAATTATGATGGGTCACAACGAGTGGGTTAAGTAAAAAGTTTCAATCCGTCTTTATCTGGATGATATTCAGCAAGGATTTCCCGCAAAATACCATTTGACAAATCCTGAAAAGTTTCAATCCGTCTTTATCTGGATGATATTCAGCAAGAATACCAAATATCCGTCTGCCATCCATCACCCGACCGTTTCAATCCGTCTTTATCTGGATGATATTCAGCAAGATTCATATATCCCAGATTTGATGCAATCCGCAATCGAGTTTCAATCCGTCTTTATCTGGATGATATTCAGCAAGTTTGCTGACCAGACAAACAGCCTTCTTCGGTTGTATCGTTTCAATCCGTCTTTATCTGGATGATATTCAGCAAGTCGTCTGACTTGATAATAAACTGATAAGCAAAGCCTTGCGCGAAAAACGCTTGCTCTCGTTTTGGTTTACACAACATGTCAAATAACGATTTTTAAGCATACAATTTGCCATTTTCCGAAAGCACAACTACTACATAATCAATACATTATAAGCGATTCCAGACAGCGTGAAAATAAATTGCCGCCCGGAAAGACTACCGAATGCAGACATTCCGGTACGTACAAGTTACGCAACGGGCTTTGTATTTGGTCGCTTTCGGGAAAAAATTTTGATCGATAATCCGGTAAATCGCTTCGGCGGCTTCCCGGATTTCGGCCAGATCGGTCGGCCCGATCGGTACTTCCACCACTTTGTTTCGACTCCGCGTATACACCAAATACCCCCGCGTTACCTCCCGGCCAAAATTATCCGCAATCAGCCAGGCGTAACAGTACAACTGCGTCCGGTACGTCTCATAAATCCGGTCCTTGAATTCGGCGAACTTGTAATCCAGCGGAGCCATCGTTCCGTCGGCCAGTTCCAGCACCTCATCAATCCGCCCCCGGATATGATCGTTGGTCAGGTATTGGTCCAGGTGCTTGCCGATAACGCCCAGCCGACGGCGCAGATAGTCCTTGTTCTGCTCCAGTTTCTCGTCGTGCAGGTGACGGCCCCGCATCACTTTGTAGTCTTTTTCCTCGTTCTGCGGAATCTGCAACACGTACTCAAAATACGTAAACCGAGGGCAGAATAGGTATTCGATCAGATGGGACGGTGTTAGGGTCAAGGAGTTAGGAGTTAAGAATTAAGAGTTATGAGTTAGACGCGGGTCAGAAAAAGAGGGCGCGGATTTCGTCGGTCACCAGCTTCTTGTCGAAGGCCTGTCCCAGCAAGTCGGTTTGCTGCAATTCGTCGCGGCTCATCGGAAAAATGTAGACCCGGTCTTTTTCTTCGTTGATCAGGTCTTCCAACTGAAGCCGCAGCGTGTCTTTGGCATTCGGCGTCAGTGAACCCAGAAAGCAGGAGAACTGCACCCGGTACAAACCCGCCTGCTGACAAAGCTTGGCGGCTTTCGTACGCGCCTTGTCTTTTTCAATGTCGTAGAGAACCCAGATGATCATGGTAAATGTGCGAAAGAGTGAGAGAGCGAAAGAGTGAAAGAGTGTGGGAACGGTCCGCCGGGCGGTGAATGCGTGCAAGTCAGGCGACCCGCTCTTTCAGTCTTTCGCTCTTTCACTCTTTTGAATCAATTCGTTGGCAAACTGGTGCGCGTCGAGTTGCATGACGTGGCTGCGGCATAAGTTACGGCCCCGATGCCGGATTGGGTCGTCGTCCATGAACGCATTGAAAGCCGTTACCAATAGCGCCTTTCCCTCCGCGTTCAGCGTAGCCCCCGGCTCGCCATTCCGGTTTGCCAGCGGACTTGTGTGGGTTTTATTCACTTTCTTGGCCGAAAACAACCGGAACACCACCTCATCGGCGTAACACCGGTACGGCTCGATGAAATCATAGACCATGCTCAACTGGTTATAATCGTCACGGTGCAGAAAACCGACATACGGGTCGATCCCGGCGATGATCAGGCTCTTTTCGGTTTTGCTGTACAAAATCCCGTACGCGTAATTCAGAAAGGCGTTGAAAGCATCGCGGGCGGGCCGACTGCTGCGCCCGTTGAACCGGTACTCCGGGGGCAGCACGTAACTGAGCGTCTCGAAATACAGCCGCCCGGCCGTGCCCTCCAGCCCCCGCAGGGTTTCGGCCAGGTCGGCCACGCGCGGGGCATCCAGCGTGTTGACCGAGACGCACAGGGCTTCCAGCCGGGCCAGCTTATCGTTCAGAAAATCCGCGTGTTGCGGCCGATGTTTTTTCAGATCTTTGATAAACTGAAGCTGGTTGTCTATCTTGGTCAGCAACCAGCTTTTGATCCAGCGAACGCCCACCGCCGACAAACTGGCCTCCAGTTGGGCCTTCCGGATCTTGGTCGTACTGCCCAGCTTCGAATGCCAAACCCGGCCAATCGGATCGCCGTCCTGCTCGACAAAAACAATATCGACGTTGTTCTGCATCGCCAGCCGAATGGCGTCCGTGCTGAGCGATGTTCCCGTGGCCATGATGATGTGCGTCACTTTCTGCGCCGAATACGGTGTGCTTTTGATCTGACCGTCTTTTTCCCGCAACCGGATGTCGAACATCTGGTCTTTGACGTGCACATAGGTCCCGTAGGTGTTGATGTGAAGCTGCACGAAGGAGTTATGAATTATGAGTTATGAATTTTACTCGATTCGGCGGAGGGCTCCGAAACCCCGGGCGACCTGCTTGCCCAGCCCCAGCCCGTCGGGCAGGATCACGTTGGCGGTAAACTCCCCGGCGAACGCCAGCATGGTCTGGTTTTTGAACTGGGTGGTCCGCTCCTCGGCCTTCAGGCTGACCAGAATCCGTTCGTGCGGTTCCAGCCACAGGCCAAGGTCTTTGAAGACCATCAAAATCTGGTTGGTCAGGATGCGTTTCAGTTGGGCGTGCTGATCGGCGGGCGAACGGTCGCGGTAGTCGCGGTAATTTTCCTGATTGAGGGCCATCCAGAGCGTCTCGAAACGGTACCGGTGCAGGTCGTCGCTCAGCCCGACGGGTGCCTGCTCGTGGCGGATGTGTTTGCTCAGCACGGGGATATGCGCCCCATCGAGGTCTAACTCCCGGATGCGCAGAAACAACTGCGCCAGCAGCGTCGCGCCTTCCCGCAGCCCCACCAGCGTGGGAACTTTCCGCAGCACCTTGTATTGCACCAGCGGGTACGCATACCGCAGCGTGCCGTCCTCGTAATGGTTGTGCAGAATCGGCGAATGCTCCCGGAACAGCTCACCGAAATACCCCCGAAGCTTATGCCCGTCGCGCGTCCGCAGGGCGATTTCCGGAAAGGTGACGGTGGTCAGAGGGAGAAGGGTTTGGGAGAGGGTGGTCATAGCATAACGGTTAGAGGGGTTTCATCTTTTTTTTTGTAGCGCAAGCCACGCTCAAAATCGTAATGGCAGTCAAGATATTTGAACCAATTATGTTTAGGATTAGTATCTATCGAGGTCATACCGTTTTTTTTTGCTTCTTGCCAACGCCAATTCCGAATACTAACTTCATGTTGGCTCTTTTCGAGTATATCTTGAGTCATAAGCATATCTCTAAATTTCATAGGAATTACACTTACAGAATCCAATCCTTCACGGGTGTACGTTTCGTTCATGCCAATGTTGTCTTTGATGTAATGTAGATGGTGTTGTATGTCGGCATATGCATTCAAGCCTTTTTCATAGTTTTTATCGGTTTCAATCTCAGCATCGGCATATACCTCATCTACTAATCTTGTCAACTGACGTTCTGTTAAATGCAAGCCGTGATGCCTTGTCAGCATAACAAACGTATTATTTAATATTTCAGGCGGATATATGTACTTTTCGGTAATTGACTGGTGTTGGAAGACAACGACTACCGACTTTTTATTCGCGTCACGCTTTCTATTGACACGTCCTGCTCGTTGGATAATAGCATCCATTGGAGCATTTTCGGTAAAAAGTATGTCAAAATCTATATCCAAAGACACTTCTACGACCTGGGTTGCGATTAATAACATTGGAATATTTTGCTTCTCAAGTTGTAAAATTTCTTCTTCCTTTTGCAATCTGTCTTTTTGAATAAATCGAGAGTGAAAACAGAACGTATATCGAGTTAAAGAGTGATATTTTTCATAAAGTCCAATAGCTTCATTCACTGTATTGACCACTAATAGAACCTTCTTTTCTGCTTTAATTGCTAATCGTATCTCTTTATCGACCGAATCCACTAAACCGCTTCTAACTTCAAACCGATTTCGAGCAGAATCAAGCAATTCAGTATCTTGGATGACTTGTTCATGATTGATTGCCAACGTCTTTCTTAGAAGATTTTGTAATTTGAGCGGCATTGTGGCCGTCATTACGTAGAAGCGAGTCTGGAAATTTTGTTTGAGATAAAGAATCGAAGCAATAATTAATCCTAATGTATAAGGTTCATATAAGTGGATTTCGTCAATAATAACGCTGGCTTGAAATAAATGGAAAGTTTTCAGTTCCCAATATCCCAAATTAAATCCCTGTGTTAGTAATTGGTCGACGGTGCATACGTTGACGTTTTTGAAAAAAGATTTGTCACGCAAATATTCCTTTTTATCAAAAGCGTCATCAATCTCCTTTCTGTATAAGAAGGCAGACGAATGGACGACCGCACAGTGTTCTGCTCCAAAGTAGTATTGCAGTCGTTTAAAAATTGCGTTTGAGGTAACACGAGTAGGCAACAGATAGATTATCTTATCAAAAGGCTTTTTTTGACTTGCCCAAAGTAGAGATGCTTCCGTTTTGCCGCTGCCTGTGGGAGCAATTGCCAATACGGAACCTGTCCGCTGGCTGTTTAATTGAAACTGTCGAAACGAAAAATCATTAGCAATGGTAATTTTTCCATCTTCGTATAGTTTCTCTCTGATTTTCTGTTGTAGAAAATTCATTTGATAACTAAGGCCTTTAGGCAGCGACTCGTGACCGGAAGCTGTCCAGTCTGAAATATTTAAAATAGCCTTGTAGAATATATAGCTGGTTCTGTCATGCGGCTTTAAGTTAGCTGACGTACTTTTTATAAATTGTTCAAATCTGATGTACAGCCCTCTCATCGATACACGGACGAAGTAATCATTTACTGACTGCGGAAATGAAATGGCATAACTGGCTTTTTGAGTGCGATTCACAACAAAAAGAGCTAAGTCTTTAAAGTCAGCATCTTCAATGCGTAGTTCTTTGAGCGCGTCATCCTGAAACAGCGTATCTGTTAACGGTTTATGGTGGCTAAATACCGCATAAAGCGGTAGGGTGTTCAATAAATAAAATTTTGGTTTTAGCGCAAAAAGAACCATACCCGACAAAAACTCATGCCGGATATGGTTATCATAGTTTTTAACTCGCTTGTGAATAGTGTCTTGAAAATTAACGCATACTTTACCAAAATCATGGAAAAGTACAGACAAGAATGACTGTTCCCAAAATGAATCTGGTAAGCCAAAAACGGACTGATATCGTATCTTTACTGCGTTCCAAACGGCAAGAGCATTGTTAGTATGAACAACAAGCGTTTCTTCATCCGGGGCCGATTTTGCCAAAATATGTTCAAGCATAGCATTACATTTTTAAGTCGAAAACCGGGACAAAAATCTCCCCAATCTGAATCCCTTCGACACGGTAATTTAACTGCATTTGTTCGCCAATAAATGATAGCTTTTGCCGCCGGACTACCTGCCGTGCACCATAATCCGAATCATAAGTAAAACGAGTAGGCAAATCAAAAGCAATTGGATCAGAGGTCGTGTAAATAGAGAATGACAATGTTGAACTATTTACATTTTCTAGAACATCAGCAACTACATCGCCAGCCACTAGACAGTTTACAACTTGGTTATTTTGACTAGTTTCTGAAATAATCGTTACTCCAACGATTTTTGCCAGCGAATCGCTATTCCCCATTGTCAAACAGTAAATAGGATTAAGAAAAGCGGCCTGTAATTCAGCAATGCAGGCAAAGTCGTCTGTTCCAAAGGCAATTAGAAAATGGCTATCGTAAAGTAGTTCCCGCAGAACTATACTTCCCAGTCCGTCAAACGTGTTGTACTTCCATAAATCTGTTGCCATTCCTTCGGATTGCCCAAATACACCCAGTCGAAAATTCCGCCCCTCAAAGTAAGTCTGTGCTGCTTTAGGACTAAGGCCCAACGCGGCACCTGCCAATCCAATCAGCGTGGTAGGCGGAGGGAGTGGCAGAGACTTATGAAAGTTCTGAAAATCAGGATTACGGAACGATGCCGTTAGAGTAAGTATATCAACAACACAATATCTCATGAAACTTTTGATGTTGAATAGTAATCCTCAACCCATTTTTCAATAGCAGAGAAGCCATCTTTTAGGCTATTTATTTTTAAGTCTGGTACGTTATTAGCCAGTGGGAAAACCGCATCTTGTTTAGCAAAGACGTGTTGAACGATAAACGGTTCGTAATCATTAACCACACTAGTTAGTTTCTCGTATTGGATATTGCCATCGAATGTTACGTTGACAGCTTCCAAGAAAATGGGATTTTTGACTCGCATACAAGCCGCAGCAATAAATTTTGGCGAAATGTCAGCCAGAAATCTAGTTTGTCGACCACTGCTCCACAGGTTACGAAATGCGTTCAGGAATGCCAGCACGCGTTCTTTATTTTTATCATTATCCGATACTCCTTTCTCAAAACCCTGACCACTTCCTACGCGGTCTAATTCGATTAATATAGTACCTCGATAAATTCCAGAATGAATCTCAGTTTCAAAAATGTTTGGATCAGCCCCAACACTCTTACCCATGTAGTTGGTAGCATAGTCCAAGTCACCTTTGTATTCTGAGAGAGCGACTAACGATTCTACCCTAATTGGTGAGGTACGGATAGTAGACGTGCCTTTCCCCTTTTCCTCTTTGGATGGAGCCGCGTCCATATACCCGAACAAATCATCGTCGATAAAATCGGCCGGTTGAATTTGAGTTTTAGGTGCCCCTTTTTTCGCACTAGCTTCCTGAACTGGTGATAGTTTATGACCCATCTCACCTAAGCGGTCGCGTAACGCCCGACGTATGGCCTGCGAGGACACATAGGGGAGTTCATGGCCGTTACTCAACGTGATTTTTTTGATGGGATTGATATTGTCTACCTCTTTGTCTGCTCCGTTCAAACTGGCAAACGATACTTTAGACAGATATGTGATGGTGATGCTGTTAGGCTTCTGTTCGGAAGTCATGTGGTTTAATTGTTTTGGGGTTTAATAATTGAATTGACGATATTAAGAGCTGCGATTACTGCAAACTGCTTAACGAAGACAAAATTTTCTTCGCTCAGGCCGTTCAGCAAATCAGCGTTCACAACTAGGCCATATTTTGTCTGGAAACGGATTATGGCTTCACGGAACTGCTCAGAAGTTCGAGCTTTGTGCAGACCGATGATATAACCACGAGCATCCTTAGCATTGCTCTGTGCATCACCTTCATCGTATGTTTTTACACTCATACCAATACTTGAGCCGAGTTTGATGGCTCGTTCTTGAAGGGTTTTGTAATCTGGTTTGTCCATCGTGAGCTGAATGATTGGTTCGTATAGTTCAATAAATAGTTGGAGTTGTTTGTAGTCTTTGAAACCGACCGGTTCAGCCGAGTTTAGATAGATATAGCACTGAAAGAAAAGACTCTCTATTTCGTCAAGTACAGATTTGCCCTTTAGTACCTTATCCAAGACCGCGTTACGAAGCTGCCGCTCTAGGCGATAATGATTCTTGTTCTTTTTCTCAGATGGTTTAAGCAATTTAAGACTTCCCAGCAGATTTCGAAAATTAACTTTATTGACTTCAAGATGGGCCAACAATCGAATGACAAATTTGAAATTATTAAATGTCTCGTAGGCCCCAGGCCGAAGAGTACTGGCGAACTTATCTGCTTGGAATGAAATGAGATTGATAGGAGCTGGTTGCCCGAAGATGTCACTGAAAATATCTTTTATATCGTTTTCATGTTGCAGTTTCTCCAGGCCGCGCCCGAACAAAAAATTTCGATATACGGTGTAAATCAGCATGAATAAAATCTCAGCACGCTCTGTATAATCTTTGCCAGCTGAAAGACGGTCCTCATCAGATTTTGAACCGTATCCAAAATTATATAGGCTAAAGTTTGACTGATAATTTGAATCAATTAATTGTTGCTTGTCTTTGAACAATGATTGATTTTGAGCATATAATTTTTGCAAGTTCAACAATGAGTCAGATTCAAATAAATAGCTTACCATACTGTCTAATCCGCTGATGTATGCATAAAAGCACAATTTGGGCGCAAAACGGCTTATATACACTGCCTTCCAGCCCAGCTGGATAGACGAATCTCCCTTTAAAAACGAATTAAAATTTTTTATTCCTTTAATAAAAGGCGAGGTACACGTTGAATCTATAAGTTTCTCGTAGCCATCGCCTGTAAGTGAACATCGATCCCTACCGGGATTGATATATCGCCAGTCAAACACCAAATCGGTTAGTTTCTTATAACCAGCACCAATGAATATGTTTGAATCTCCGCCTGTGTTTTCTACTATTTTACCGTTGATTTTTTCGTTTTCAACGACACTATTTTCAATGACTGTGTAGAGTTTAAGTTTTTTTCCTTTACTGTGCAAGAATAAAGCCACTTTCTGTGCAAAATCTGGCTCTTCATTAAGCAACGCATTAAACCTTTTGCTTTCTCCTTCTTTGCTTGCGGTTGGTTGTGCGTCGTTTGTAATTAACTCCGCCAAGCCATATGTTTTCATTTTAGCGAATGGAACGGCTTCAAATGGCTGACGGATAAAATAGTATTTATCAATCTTTTCTAAAGCATTCTTACCGCTTGTGTCATACACCTCTCGCCCCATACGCCAGTAAATAGCTTCCAGTACAGAAAGTAGGTCAACATGCTCAACTGAAAGCAAATCAGCGGACAATTTAAACTCAAGTGTATTGTCAATATCTGCCTTGTAGCGTTCGAGATACTGATATAAAGCTACTATACCCACATTGAGCAAAACATTGGAAGATCGGTTAAATGTAATTGATTGCATACCTTGTTTGTTTTACGTCAGCAAAGCAAATTTGATTCTGTGACAAATGCCGTCACTTAATTTTATCCAATACCTTTAGTTAAAACTCAATTGCCCGATGAACAGGAAATCAAAAGATTTTGGTGCGGTTAAGAATGAAATCACCGGCAAAACTATCCGCGAAATGACCTGGGAGGAAATCCTGAGTCTCCCCACCGAGCGGCTTTCCCGCGAGGAAGCCCTGCGCCGGATCGCCAAAGCCAGA
Source organism: Larkinella sp. VNQ87 (assembly GCF_049445795.1). NCBI lineage: Bacteria > Pseudomonadati > Bacteroidota > Cytophagia > Cytophagales > Spirosomataceae > Larkinella > Larkinella sp. VNQ87. The sequence goes on along the minus strand of NZ_JBMSDT010000018.1, from coordinate 135,099 downwards.
CGGGCCGCGAAAAGCAACAAGTAAATTCCATTGTCTTCTTCCATTTCGGTCCGGGCTGTCTTTTTGTTCATAGAAACCTTTCCGCACTTATTTTCGTATTTTTGGTAGGTTAACTTCTTCGTCACATGACTCCGCAGCAACCGACTATTATTGAAACACCTGACGCTTTCATTGTCAACGGCATTGTCGTTGCCAAACTGAAAAAAGGGCAATCGATCAGCTACGATCCGGCGGTCATTAAAGCCATTGGCGCTGACCTATTCTTCGATCTGGTGGGGCCCAAACAATCCCTGCCCATTCCCGATCTCGGCTTTACCGATGCCGAATGGGACGACATGGAAAGACAAATCCGTGAGGATCAATGATTTTTGACACCAACCTCATTCTCCGCCATATCCGCACCCGGACGCTGCTCCCGGTTCGCACGATCATTCCCATCATCGTAGCCGGAGAACTTGAAGCCCTGGCTTTACGCAATGACTGGGGGTATCAAAAGGTCAAATTTCTGCAACATCTGCTCGATACGTACCCTACTGCGGAGCCTAATCGCGCCGTAGCCCGGCTTTATGGCGAAGTGGAAGCCTACAGCCAGGGGCGGTTCAGCAGTCACCCACTTCCGCCCGGGATTAGCGCTCGCAATATGGGAAAGAACGATTTGTGGATTGCCGTGCTTGGCCTCTACCTGGACATGGAAGTCCACACAAGCGACCATGATTTTGACCATTTACCAACATTTGGTTTAAAACTCGTTAAGCATCCAGTTTAAACTCACTAATCCTCCTCTTCAGATACGCCCAAAACTCCTTTTAGTGCCGGGTTCTGCTTGCCTTCTCTTTTGCGGAAACTTTTCCCGCCTACTTATTAGTATCTTTAATCACCAAACGAGTCGATCATGACACTACTCCAACTTCCTGTTCCCGAAGAAACCGCTCAACGGTTTCGCACCTTATCGGAGCAACAACAGATACTGCTTTCTCAGTTGGTGACCGATTGTCTGGCCGAATCAGGCAACCTGCTGGAAGTAATGGATTACATTAGCTTCAAAGCCACTCAACGCGGACTGACGCCCGACCTGTTGCAACGGTATTCTAATTTTAAGCCCATCTGATTTTTTGAGTTGGTTAACTACCGTTGGCTGACTGCATTACAATCCTTCAAACTCCCCGATTCGCCCCCGCAAATACGCCCGCAAGCCCTCCGGCTCCACGACCCTGACTTCCCCCGGCAACCCCAGAATAAACCGCCCGATGCCCCGAAAATCGCGGACTTCACCTCGGAAGCCGTACGGAAAACCGGCATCATGACGGGCATACGTATACGCCCTCGCAGGCGGGAAGTCTTCAATGAATAGACGATAGGCCCGATTGGTGAATAGCAGATCGACACGTATTTTTTCCGGCCCCGCAAAACCGAATAAATCCAGCGGCTCATCTACGCTCCGGTAGTGTCCGGGCATCTCCAGCGTTTCCACATCCTCGATGCGCCGGATTTTGAACGTCTTTACCTGCCCGTCGGCGGGTTCGTAGGCATTGAGCACCCGGTAATCCTCCGTGAACGAGAGCGGTTCGACCAGCCGGTCGGCCACGGTATTCGAATTTGTCGACTGGTACCGGATCAGCCGAACCTGCCGCTGGTCCCGCAGGGCTTCCGCCAGGCGCTCCACGATCCGGCCCTGGTGCAGGTCTACCAGACCATCCGCCAGCGGCTGTAAGGTCGACGCCAAAAACAGCTTTTGCCAAATCCCCGGCAGCAACGGATGCGTTGGGGCCACGCTGGCCATCGCGTGCCGGATCACCTGCGTTTCCTCCTCCGTAAACCGGGCCTGGCGGACGGTTTCGTCCTCGAAGATAAAATAGCGGGGCGGTTTTCCGTCGCGGTCCACCTCGTAGCCGACCGACTCCAGAAAGATCAAATACCGGTACACCGACCGGGTCGTCGTCTCCAGCGATTGAGCCAGTTGGCCGATGGTTTTGCCGGGCCGCTGTTTGAGCAACCGAATCAATTTAAATACCCGTAAAAGCTTCTGTTGCTCCGTCATAGGTGAGAACGTCGAGTGCGCTAATTAAGAAAACTGCCTGAGTATTGTTACTTAATTTTATTTTTCGGTAGTAAAAAAAGAGAACATTCGTCGCCCCATTCCTATCTTCCGCTTTTCCCCTAAATCCCGACGGTTTTCTTGCCAAATGGCCGCGCTTTTTCCTAACTTCCCCGGTCATTCATCCAACCCAGTCATGGAAAATCGCATTCTAGGCATTCACCACATCACGGCCATTGCCGGTACGGCAAAGCGCAATTTCAATTTTTACACCAACGTACTCGGTCTGCGGTTTGTCAAAAAAACCGTCAATTTCGATGACCCGGAAACGTACCATTTCTACTTCGGCAACGAAACCGGCTCACCGGGCACCATCCTGACGTTCTTTCCCTGGGAAGGTACCGCGCCGGGCCGACGCGGTACGGGCATGGCGACCGAAATTGGCTATTCGGTGCCCGCCGGAAGTCTGGATTTCTGGCTGACACGGTTCCAGGAGCGCGGCATTCTGTACAACAAACCCACCGAGCGGTTTGGCGAAACATACCTGCCGTTCCTGGACCCCGACGGTCTGAAGCTGGAGTTGATCGTTTCGAAAACCGCCGACGAGCGCGCGCCCTGGGAAACCGCCGACGTCAACGCCGACGTAGCGACCAAAGGCTTTCACAACGTGACGCTGACGCTCGAATCGATCAAAAACACGGCCGATTTGCTGACGGATATTTTTAGCTACCAACTTGTTGAGCAGCACGTCAATCGCTACCGATTTACTACCGACGCGGTTCCGAATGCGGCTTTGGTGGACCTGGTCGAAGTGCCGGGCGAAAAACGCGGCCAGGTGGCCAGTGGAACGATTCACCACGTCGCGTTCCGGGTCAAAGACGATGCCGCCCAGATGGCGTTCCGGGAGCGGATTGCCGCCCGGGGCTTCAACGTCACCGAGCCCCTCGACCGGAATTATTTCCATTCGATTTACTTCCGCGAACCGGGGGGCGTCCTGTTCGAAATTGCCACCGACAACCCCGGTTTTACCGTCGACGAACCGCTCGGCGAACTGGGAACGAATCTGAAATTACCGCCCCAGTACGAACCCCGCCGGGCGCAGATCGAAAGCCAGTTGCCGGTGCTCTAGTACCCACGGGCTTTAGCCCGTGTGAGCTTTTATGATCTAGTAGTTGATATCAACTTAAAGATGGCCTGGCTCACACGGACTAAAGTCCGTGGGTACTTACAGGTACACTTTGACCATTTGCTGCCAGTCGTCGGCTTTGTGGGCGCGGCCCTCCCAGACGTAGAGGTTGTGCGGAATATGCTTTTCGGTCAGGGAATAACTCAGGGCCCGGTTGTTGTCGAGAAACGGGTCTTCCTGGCCGACGGCGAGCAGAATGTGCATCCGGCGCAGCAAGGCCAGCGTTTCGTCGTCGTGCAGGTTGGGCAGAAAATGCGTCGGCGTGTTGTAATAGATCGTATCGTCGTAGTAGGTATCGAACAGGCCCCGGAAACAGTCGACCGGGGTCGACAGGTCGTAGCGCCCACTCAGGGCCACCACTTTGCCAAACCACTGCGGGTGCCGGAGGGCAATGTTGACGGCGTGAAAAGCGCCAAAGCTACAGCCGAGCGCAATCATGAACGGCTGCGGGTTTTTCAGGCGGGTAAAGGGCAGCACTTCATCGAGCACATACTGCTCGAATTGCAGATGCCGGGTGATGCGCTCCTGCGGGGGAATCCAGCGGCTGTACAACCCCTCGGCATCGACGCTATCGACGCAGAAAAGTTGCAGGTTGCCGCTGTTGACCTTGTCGGCGACGGCATCGACCAGCCCGAACCCTTCAAAATCGAAAAACCGCCCCCGTCGGGTGGGAAATACGAGCACCCGTGCTCCGGTTTGCCCGAAGACCAGCAGCTCCATGTCACGGTTCAGGTGATGGCTAAACCACTTGTGATATTCACGATGCATACAGCCCTGCTATTCTTCAGCAATTTGCACACTTTTCTGTTACCCTGTATGCCTCATCAATTAAAGGATTTGTTAAAAAATTCCCGTATGTTGTAACAAAACCTCCTGCCAAAGCGTGTATCCTTTGCGGCTTAAATGCAAGCCGTCGTGTTCAAACAGGTCTCGCCGGGGCTTGCCGCCCAGATCCAGCATGGGCGTAAACACATCCACGAACTGATAGCCGGGCAACTCCTCAATTTTCTGTCGGATCAGGTGGTTGGTAAACCGGATACGGTCGACGATGTGCCAGCGGGCCGGACTCGGTTTGATGGCAACGTACGAAAACGGCATCTGCGGCAGGTAGAGCTGCATCTTGGCGACCAGAGCACAGAAAAACAGGTAGACTTCTTCGGCATGACGCCCATCGCCCAGGTCGTTGTCACCGGCGTAAAAAACCAGGGAACGGGGCTGGGCCGGGACCACCAGCCGCTCGAAAAACCAGCTACAGGCCGCCAGCGTCGACCCGCCAAACCCGATGTTCAGCACCGGTTTTCCGGAAAAATCCTGTTCCAGCGTCGTCCAGAGCCGAATGGACGAACTGCCGTAAAAAACCGTATTTTCGGCTGGTTGCGGGAGGTTGTGAATCTTTTTTTCGAGTTGCCGAACTTCTTCTTCGTACCAGATCATGGCGGGGTTTAGGACTTATTCAATGGTAAAACCGTACCCACGGACTTTAGTCCGTGTTTTGGGAGCTAGCTACCTGAGTTTATTAGCATAAAACAAAACACGGACTAAAGTCCGTGGGTACGGGGACATTACACCCGTGTCAAATTGCCATCAATGCGTTTGAGTTTAATATTTTCGACCGGCCGGATCACCAGCGGTACTTTTTCAATCTTGACCGAACTCGTATCCAGCCCAAACCAGCGGTCTTCCGAGGTGGTAAACCGTTTGACAAAAAAGTACAGATTCATAATCAACTGCTCCATCCAGGGCAGGTCGTTTTCATAAGACAAAAACTTTTCGAGTACCACAAACCGGAAATCGCCGATGACGTTCTGACGGCCCAGCGATTCGTACCGGCTCGTAATATCCACCTCCTTGTTTTTCACCAGGTCTTCAATGACTTTCCGGAAAAACAGGTTAATGCGCTGTTCGACCCGGAAGCCCAGCCGGAACGTGATTTTGTAAATATCATCCGGGGCAATGGTGTTCACTTTGTATTCCATCGTGTACGGATCATCGGTGGTGTCGACGTGGACAAACCAGAAAATGTCCGCCCGCTTCGGCCGTTTCTGGAAAATGGAGTAAATAATTTTCGACTCGATTTCCGACTGTCGGGCGGCATTGCTCATAAACACCAGGTGCGTGGCATATTTCGGAATGCTGATATCCCGGCTCAGTTCCTTGAGCGGTTGCAGGTAATGATCGATCCGAACGTATTCGGTCAGCCGCAGTTTGATGTAAAACGCCCGCAACCAGGTGTACATCACGGCAGCAATCGAGGCCCCGATGAAAAGCGACACCCAGCCACCGTGCTGAAACTTGATGAGATTGGCCACCAAAAACGCCCCTTCCAGCCCCACGTAGACCACCAGAAACAGGACCACGCCCCAGGCCTTGTACCGATGGCTGTAGAGGTAATAGGTCATCAGGATGGTGGTCATCAACATCGTCAGCGTGATGGCCAATCCGTAAGCGGCTTCCATGTTCGAGGATTCCCGGAAGTACAGCACCACCCCGACGCACCCGATCCACAGCAACAGGTTGATGCTGGGCACGTAAAGTTGCCCTTTTTTAACCGACGGATACCGCAGTACTACTTTGGGCCACAGGTTGAGCCGGATGGCTTCGCTGATGAGCGTGAACGAACCCGTTATCAATGCCTGGCTGGCAATGACCGTCGCGGCCGTGGCGATGGCAATGCCGGCCATCAGAAACCAGTCGGGCATGAGAGCATAAAACGGTTTGTGATCCCCCAGCGACTGGCCTTCCATCGTCAGTAGCCAGGCCCCCTGCCCAAAGTAATTCAGGAGCAAACACGTTTTGACGAAAACCCAGCTCACGCGGATGTTGCCCCGTCCGCAATGGCCCAGGTCGGAGTAAAGCGCTTCTGCTCCGGTGGTACAGAGAAAGACGGAGCCTAACAGCCAGAAACCGCCCGGAAACTCGGTCAGTAGCCACCAGGCATGATAGGGGTTGATCGCCGTCAGAATCTCAGGATCATCGACAATGTGCATCACGCCCAGCGTGCCCAGCATGATAAACCAGAGCAGCATGATCGGCCCGAATGCCGTACCGACCACACTGGTTCCCAATGCCTGAATCAGGAAGAGCACGGTCAGAATACCAATCACAATCGGCACCGTCGGGATGTGCGGGTAAATCAACTCCAGCCCTTCGATGGCCGACGAAACAGAAACCGGGGGCGTAATGATGCCGTCGGCCAGCAGAGCACTGCCGCCAATGATGGCGGGCACGGTGAGCCAATTGGCATGTCGTCGAACCAGCGCATAAAGGGCAAAAATACCGCCTTCGCCCCGGTTATCCGCCCGTAAAATCAGAATGACGTACTTGACAGTGGTCTGGAGGGTCAGCGTCCAGAAAATGCAGGAAATGGCTCCTTTGACGACATCGGCCTGAATGGCTTGAGAAGGGCCGATAATGGCTGAGAGAACATACAGCGGGGACGTACCGATGTCCCCAAAAATAATGCCCATGGCCACCAGCAAACCGGCTGCGGTGACTTTATCCAGGTGCTGTTTATTTTCCATGCGTGGAATCTATTCGGGTGAATAGCTATGGGTATAATTTGGAAATATAGCGATAAAGTTGACCTATTTTTAGAAAACACCCGTATAAGCTCCCTTAAACCGGATTTCGGCTCAATTGTACATGAATTTGCTTGATTTTAAAATACCAGGCAACGGACAAACGTGCCCCTCCAGCCGTCTGACCTTTTCACGGAAAAGGCCAATAGGCGTTGGGGCACAATCAACCTCAACCCATCAGGGAAGGTATTGTTCCGAAGGAATGAAGAGGAAGTTATTTTTGGGGAAGATCAACCCGCATTTGCTGGTGGGCGTGACGAAATTTCGTCAGGCAATCGCCAGCCGGAAGTAAAAAGCCGCCCCCGGTTCCACGTCGTCTTTCAGGCCGATTTCTCCACCCATCGACTGGATAAACTCTTTGGAGATGGCCAGGCCCAGGCCCGTCCCACCCGCCTGCCCGTTCGGACCAGGGGCACGAAAATACCGGTCAAAAACCCGGGGGCGGTGTTCCGGCCGCAGACCGGGACCGAAATCCCGTACCGTAAACTCCACCTGCTGGCCCACCGGCCGGGCCGAAATACGGACGACGTTTTCTTCGGGGCTGTGTCGGATGGCATTCGACAGCAAATTGACCAACACCCAGGTAGCTTTATCCGGATCGGCTTTGATGGCGGGCAAACCCGCCAGACCGGAAATCTCAAACCGCACGTGTCGCTGGTTGGCGGCTACTTCCATCGCTTTCGTCGCGTAATGCACCAGGTCCACCGGATTCACGGCCTTGATCGTCAGCTGAATCTGGCCCGATTCCACCTGCGCCAGATTCAACAGTTCACCCGTGATGTTCAGCAACCGGTCGGCGTCGTTCCGGACGTGATTAACCAACTCTTTTTGTTCCTCATTCAAAGCCCCCACCCGCTCGTCGTCCAGCAGTTTCAGACTCATTTTGATGGCGGCAATGGGCGTTTTCAACTCGTGCGAAACCGTGGCAATGAAGTTGGTTTTGGCCAGATCCCGTTCCTGGTAGGCGGTTATATTTTCCAGAACAATAACCCAACCGGCGGCCACCGGTTTTTCTTCCCCGGTGCGCGTCAGCGTCACCACGTGCGTCTGGCGGTTGAAGTAACTTTCTTTTCCTTCATCGTAGATTTTCAGCAACTTCCGATCGACGTCCGCTTCGGGGGCGGTTTCAGTCAGGTGTTGAATCAACGTCCGGAGCAAATCGTTGGTCAGGGCCACATCCGGCGCATACTGCCCAACCACCTCGGCTTCGTCGACTCCCAGCAACCGGCAGGCTACCGGATTGACAAACCGGATGTTCTTCTTCTCATCGAGCCCAATGATGCCGTTGTCCATCAACTGAATGAGCGTATCGATGCGTTTTTTCTCGAACAGCACATCGGCCAGTTTGGTGTGTTCGTATTCATCGAGTTTGTGGGCCATCGAGTTAAAGGCCCGCGCCAGTTCGCCGAACTCGTCGTTCGACCGAAAGTGAAGTCGTTCTTCAAAGTTGCGGCTGGCTACTTCCTGGATGCCCCGCGTCAGCTCCCGGAGCGGATTGGCGATGTAGCCCGGAAAATTGATGATAAAGGAGAAAAGAATCAGGAAGCAAACCGTGCCCGTAACGGCCAGCCAGATCAGCGCGTCCTTCGCCGTTCGTTCGGCAACGTCGTTTTTCCGAAACATCGCCTGCTGGTTGATATCGCTCAGTTGCAGGAGGTTTTGCTGAATCCGGGCCAGAGTCAGCGAGTCGCTACGGTTTTCCGACTTGAGCCGGTCAAAATCCAGGCGCACAGCGTCGGTCAGGTCTTTCTCGCCTTCTTCCGTCAGGTTCGCTTCCTGCTGACGCAGGGCGGTTTCGAACGTTTCCAGGGCATTCGGATCAGTATTTCGGGTCAGCAACGCCTTTTGCATGCGTCCCACAAACTGCAACGAAGTGTAGTTATCTTTCAGAATCGCCCGCGTATCGTCCGAAAGCTGGTTCAGGTAATAGATTCCCGATCCGCCCAGCAACAACAGAACGGCAAACAGAAAGACCAGGGCCAGCGCTATTTTTAATTTAATTGTCATGACAGAATAACCAGGTCAATATCCGACTCCGATAAGGTATTCAGCAACTGGTTGAAGGCATTGGTGCGCCAAATGACCTGGAGCAGGTTAAAATGCGGTTTACCAATGCAAACGGTCGTAATCTTGCGCTTCCCGCATTCATCCACCAGGGCGTTAAAGATACTCTTGTTTTTCACCTGAATCACCTCCGCTCCGAGCTCCGTCGCCAATTTCAGGTTGTTGATCAAATGCCGTTGCACATCCAGTTTAATGCGGTTCGAACCTTCGGCGGGCGTCTGCACGTACAGCACAAACCAGCGGGCCTGGTAATAAGCCGCCAGCCGGGCGGTTTTGCGGATGACGCGCCGGGCCACCACGTGGTTGCTGCTGATCGACGCCATCAGTCGTTCGTGCTTAAACTGGGTATTGACCGGCAGCATCGTCTCCACTTTCCGCTCCACCGCCGTGGCGACTTCCTTGAGCGCCAATTCGCGCAATTGCAGAATTTTGTCGGCCTGAAAAAAGTTGCGCAGGGCCGTTTCGACCTTGCCTGGTTCGTATATCTTCCCTTCTTTCAGGCGCGTAATCAGCTCATCGGCGGGCAAATCGATATTGACTACCTCATCGGCCATCTGCAAAATCCGGTCGGGCACGCGCTCGGTGACCTCAATACCGGTAATGTCGTGCACCTCATCGTACAGGCTTTCAATGTGCTGAATATTGACGGCACTGACTACGTTGATGCCCGCGTCGAGGATTTCAACCACATCCTGCCAACGCTTTTCGTTTTTAGACCCCGGCAGGTTGGTGTGGGCTAGTTCATCCACAATGACCAGTTCCGGGTGCGTGTTCAAAATGGTCTGCAAATCCATTTCCTCCAGTTCACGGCCCTTATAAAATAGTTTCCGGCGCGGAATCATCGGCAACCCCTCAATCAAAGCATGGGTTTCGGCCCGGTTGTGGGTTTCCACAAAACCGATCTTCACGTCGATGCCTCCGCGGAGCAGGGCGTGGGCCTCCTGTAACATGCGGTAGGTTTTGCCAACGCCTGCGCTCATCCCAATGTAAATCTTGAACTTTCCCCGGCGTGATTCCTGGATGAGTCGGAGGAATTGGTCAGCGGTATGATCACGGTTGGTGTCCATGTTTTGTTGAGACAAAAGATGAGAGACAAGAGAAGTGAGATAAAGGAGTTAAATTTTAAGCCGACAATCTCTTGTCTATCTAAAAACTAACCGCCAGTGAGGTGGTCAGTGCCTGGTTGGTCCGGCGGGCGGGTGTCGCTGCGGTTTCGGTGAAAATCGCGTCTTTGCTCCTGAAAACCCGGTATTCGATTCGCCAGACTGCCGACGGCAAAATGGCGTAATCGTAGTTGACAGAATAGCCCCAGGTCCGAAAACCGTTGGCGCGGCCCGTCGTTCCGGTTCCGGTACTGATGACGACGCCATTCCGGTCGTCGTAATACTCCACCCGCCCGGCCAGCGCGTTTTTCGAACTGATAGCATATTGAGCAATGACGACCGACGAATACCATACGTAACTTCCTTTGCCGACACGCTGCCCGGCGCCGAGCAGCGGTTTTCGGTCGGCCCCGATGTCGAAGCCCAGCGTCAGACCAAACTTCCCGGTCGGATTAATGATCGCGTAAAAATTGTTGAAAAACCGGTTTTGTTTCAACGAATCCGGTCGGTCGGCACCTAGAAACGTACTCCAGTTCAGGGTTAGTTTTGAACTCGGTTTATACTGCACCTGCGTACTGAAAGCCGGTTTGGTATACCCCGGCAACCGATTGATGCGCTGCCAGCCGTTCAGCACCGATCCTAAAACCGTCCATTTACCATTGGGCGAATTGTACGTTACTTTGGCCCCGGCCAGATAATATGGTGAATTCTCAGCCAGCATGCTGCGGGTCAGTGTCCAGCAATCTTTCGAAATGGCGCTTTCAAACCCGATGTGCGACGAGAAAACCCCGGCATCGAGCCACAGATCCTGGTTTTTGGAGAGTTTCACCCCGGCATTTGCTTCGAAAATATTCCGCAACAGGGGCTGTTCGGCGGCATAATTGTACTGTGCATACGTCCCAACCTGAATGGCCAGATTCGCCCGCACCCGTTCGCTCGAATAGGCGGCTTTCAAAAACGCCAGATTCACATTCACCTCGCGGTTTCGCTTGTGGTTATAGATAAAACCGGGTCGTTCGGAAGCTTTCGGGTGGTTGAGATCCTGGACGTAATAGAGTTCGGCGTAGCCGGAAACGGTTAGTTTGGAAACAGAGGACGAATCGGTTTGGCCGAATAGACAATTACTTAAAACCGTGCTTAATACGGCAGTCAGTATTGAAACGTTCTTCATAACTATACACAGCTTTTTACGTACCCACGGACTTTAGTCCGTGTGAGCTAGAATTACCTTTAAGTTGGTATCAACTATTGGATTAGGTAGACTCACACGGACTAAAGTCCGTGGGTACGATCTAACTCGATGTTCAGACGCAGGACATTTACTTTGGCGGGGCCGAATAATCCCAGCAACGGGCCTTCCGTGTGCGCATCCACCAGTTGGTTCAACCGCTCGGCGGAAATACCCCGGATTTTGGCAATGCGGTTGATCTGGATTTTGGCCGCTGCGGGCGACAAATCGGGGTCCAGACCGCTGCCGGAGGCCGTCACCAGCTCGGAAGGAATTTGTTCCTTCGTTACACCAGGATTATGCACCAAGAAGGTGTCAATCCTGGCCTGCACGGTTTTCAGGTAATCGGGGTTAGTGAGCCCTTTGTTTGACCCACCTGACCCAGCTGCGTTGTAATCCACAGCCGACGGACGGCTGTTGAAATAGCGGTCTTCCGTAAAGGATTGCCCGACTCGTTTGTAGCCGACCACTTTACCGTTTACCGTGACGGTTTCGCCCTTGCCCCCGCCGGGAGCGAACGTAGCGATACCCGCTACGACGAGTGGATAGATGACAGAAAGCAACACCAGCAGGACGATCGTTAATCGAATGGCTGGTCCAATATGCGTTTTCATAGTTTTAGTCACTGGTCAATGGTCGTCAGTCATTCGTTAATCTCCGCGCTAGTGACTGACGACTAAATATTTACACAAACAATCCTACAATCAAGTCAAGTAACTTAATACCAACAAACGGCGCTACCAGACCGCCAAGACCGTAAATAAACAGGTTTCGGCGCAGTAAGGCAGAGGCTCCAATGGGCTTGTATTCTACCCCACGCAGGGCCAGCGGAATCAGCACCGGTATGATGATCGCGTTGAAGATGACCGCCGACAGGATCGCCGACTCGGGGCTGTTCAACCGCATGATATTCAGGCTTTGCAGCGCCGGAATCGAGCTGATGAACAGGGCCGGAACGATGGCAAAATACTTCGCAACGTCGTTGGCTATCGAGAAGGTGGTCAGCGTACCTCGGGTGATCAGCAACTGCTTGCCAATCTCAACCACCTCAATCAGTTTGGTCGGGTCGTTGTCGAGGTCCACCATGTTACCGGCCTCCTTGGCCGCCTGCGTACCACTGTTCATGGCCACACCTACGTCGGCCTGGGCCAGCGCGGGTGCGTCGTTGGTACCATCGCCCATCATGGCAACGAGCTTACCACCGGTCTGTTCGTGCCGAATGTAGTTCATTTTGTCTTCCGGCTTGGCCTCGGCAATGAAATCATCAACTCCGGCTTTTTCAGCGATAAACTTGGCTGTCAGCGGGTTGTCGCCCGTTACCATCACCGTTTTTACACCCATCCGGCGCAGCCGCTGGAATCGTTCCTGAATACCCGGTTTGATAATATCCTGCAACTCAACAACGCCTTTCACGATGTCGTTTTCGGCCACTACCAGCGGAGTCCCCCCGTTGGCAGCAATCTCCTTCGCCTTCTTGTCCGTTTCGACCGGAAACACATTGCCCGCCCGCTCGACCATCGCCCGGATAGAGTCAACCGCCCCTTTGCGAATGCGGATTACGTCGGTGGTCTGGGCATTCCCGTTCAGACGGGTTGGCAGGTCAATACCACTCGACCGCGTCTCGGCCGTGAACTTGATGAGCGTCGCTCCCTCAATGGACAGCGACCGCGTAACGTCCGCTCCTGCCAACTCTACAATTGACTTACCTTCCGGTGTTTCATCGGCCAATGAACTCAGCGCACTCGCCCGTACCATATCGGTCTGGTTGATGCCCGGAGCCGGATAGAAGTTGGTCGCCTTTCGGTTACCGATCGTGATCGTACCCGTTTTGTCGAGCAGCAGCGTATCGATGTCGCCCGCCGTTTCGACGGCCCGACCTGACTTGGCGATAACATTGGCCCGGAGCGCCCGGTCCATCCCCGCGATACCGATGGCTGACAGCAGTCCGCCGATGGTTGTCGGAATCAGACAGACGAACAGCGAAATCAGGGCCGCGATGGTGATGGATGTGTTGGCGTACTCGGCGAACGGCTGTAGCGTAACGCAGACGATGATAAAAATCAGCGTAAAGCCTGCCAGCAGAATCGTCAGGGCGATCTCGTTCGGCGTTTTCTGCCGACTGGCCCCTTCCACCAGCGCAATCATCTTGTCTAAGAACGATTCGCCTGGCTGGGTCGTCACCAGCACCTTGATTTTGTCGGAAAGCACTTTCGTACCACCCGTTACCGACGAACGGTCACCGCCCGCTTCCCGGATGACCGGCGCGGATTCCCCCGTGATGGCCGATTCGTCGATGGTAGCTAAACCCTCGATGATTTCGCCGTCCGACGGAATGATATCGCCCGTTTCGCAGACGAAGACATCGCCTTTCTTGAGCCGCGACGACGGAATGACTTCGATTTCATCGAGTTTCATCTGGCCCACCGGGCGAATCACCTTAGCCGGCGTTTCCTCCCGCGTTTTGCGGAGCGATTCGGCCTGGGCTTTCCCCCGCGCTTCGGCAATTGCCTCAGCGAAGTTGGCGAACAGAATAGTAATGAATAAAACCAGGGTAATGATGATGTTGTACCCCAGTGACCCCTGCGTTGTATCACCCGACAGCGCAATGTAAATGGTCACCAGGAGCATCACCACCGTACCGATTTCGACGGTGAACATGACCGGATTTTTGATCAGGACCGCCGGGTTGAGTTTCGTGAATGACTCCCGTATGGCCGTTCCAACGAGCTCGCGCTGGAAGAGCGAAGGAGAAGATTGCTTTGCCATTTTTTTATTCGTTGTGTTCGATACCTGCCTCAGAATGGACAACGTATCGAATCAATTATTTTAAAGAGAAGTATTCGGCCAGCGGCCCCAGGGCCAGCGCCGGGAAGAACGATAGGGCCGCGATGATGAAGATAACGGCGAACGTCACCAGACCAAACGTACCCGTATCCGTAGGCAGCGTACCCGATGACTCCGGCACGTACTTTTTCTGCGCCAGCAGACCCGCAATCGCCACCGGCCCGACAATGGGCAGGTAACGACCCAGAATCAGCACCAGACCACAGGTGAAGTTCCAGAAGAAGTTGTTGTCGCCCAGGCCTTCGAAGCCGGAACCGTTGTTGGCCGCCGATGAGGTGTATTCGTACAGCATCTCCGAGAACCCGTGGAAGCTGGGGTTGTTCAGCCAGTTACCCGGCTTCACTGCCCAGTCCGCATCCGGCATGTTCACCAGCGTGTACGACGATATGGCCGTAAACACCAGAATCAGGAACGGGTGCAGAATGGCGATCAGCGATGCGATTTTCATCTCCCGCGCTTCAACCTTGCGGCCCAGGAACTCCGGCGTCCGGCCGACCATCAGTCCCGAGATGAACACGGCGACGATCAGGAACACGAAGAAGTTCAGAAAGCCGACCCCGACCCCACCGTAGAAGGCGTTGATCATCATGTCGAGCATTTGCATAGCGCCCGAGATCGGCGTCATCGAATCGTGCATGGCGTTAACGGACCCGTTCGAGGTAGCCGTTGTCGTGATGCCCCAGTAGGCCGATGCTGCAGCGCCCAGCCTGATTTCTTTACCTTCCATACTGCCCAGCGGCTGTGATACGCCAAGCTGCGAAATGGCCGGGTTACCGCTTATCTCCGCAAAGAGCGACGGAAAAAAGAGGAGCATGAAGCCGATCGTCATTACGCCGTAGATGACCAGCGCCAGCCGACGTCGGTTAATATAATACCCCAGCGCAAACACCAGCGCAATCGGAATAAGGATAATCGAAATGTCTTCGACCATGTTGGTCAGGTAGTTCGGGTTTTCCAGCGGGTGCGCCGAGTTCACGCCGAACCAGCCACCACCGTTGGTACCCAACTGCTTGATAGCGATCATCCCAGCCGCCGGACCGCGCGAAACCCCAACCGTATCGCCCTGAAGCGTCACGATGGAATCCTTTCCTTCGTAGCTGGCGGGTGTGCCATTGAAGGCGAGAATAAGCGCCACCACCAGCGACAGCGGCAACAGAATGCGCGTAATCGACTTGACGAAATACACGTAGAAATTGCCTAGCTTATCGGTTACCTCCGTGCGTAGCGCGTTGAACACCAGCACCATAGCTGCCATGCCTGTAGCCGCCGTAACAAATTGAAAAAACATAATCACCGCCGTCTGGGTCAGGTACGTCAGGCCCGACTCGCCGGAATAGTGCTGCAGGTTGCAGTTAACAAGGAAGCTAATCGCCGTGTTGAACGCCAGATCCGGCGTCTGCGATGGGTTACCATCAGGGTTCAGCGGCAAGCTGCCCTGAAACAACAGCATGAAGAATCCGTATACGAACCAAAGCAGGTTGATCGTGACCAAGGCCACGAGGTTTTCCTTCCAGTTCATCTGCCGGTTGGGGTCAACTCCCCCCAATCGGTAAATCAGTCGCTCCAGTGGAGCCATAAAATCAAAGGCGTTTGGGTCGCCTTTGTACACCTTGGCAATGAACTTGCCGAGCGGAATTGCCAGCAGCACCGTAAGGGCGTACATGGCGATCACGCCCATTCCATCCGTAAACATAGTGGTAGGTAGGTTAAAACTTTTCGGGTCTGACCAGCACGTAAAACATGTAGCCAAAAACCAGAAGCGAGACAATAAAAAGTAGCGTTAGCATGGTTATCAGATTTTTTCGAACCATTCGATGGCTTTGTAAAAAACGGCGAAGCAGATCAGGGCCGTACCGGCGAGCAGAAGCAGTTCCATTGTCTTGGTCTGTTAGTGATACCTACTCAATGGCAAAAAGAAGTCCGAACGTGGCAGACGAAAGCTAGAATTCTGATAATCAGACTTCTAAATTCAAAAATAATTTTAACAGGAAGCGAAGCGGAGAAAAACCGTATCAAAACGGCAGGGTGCTTTTTCCAGAATGGAAGGGTCGGAGACTATTGGAGGAGAAAAACAAAATATAGATAGGAACACGGCCGGGTCGCCGTTGCGATCGGACAGATTTAACCGATCAAAAACAGATTTATCTGTTTCAATCCGTTACCTCCGTCCAATCCGTGTTCCTATCCCAAAATACTACTTTTCAAACTGGAAAATCTGGTCCATTCGCACCCACTTCTGGCCCGGTTTGGCCCAGGGCAACGGATGCTGAAACTTCCACATAAGCTCTTCCCACCGCTGCACGTGCTCGTTGACGGCATCCATTTCGGCCTTCTTTTCAAAGGTGAAATCGTCGTCGGTTTCCAGAATCATCACCATCCGGTTGCCGGTGCGGTAAATCTGCAAATCGAGCACTCCGGCGGCCAGGTCATTCGCCCGGACTTCCGGCCAACCGTGGCCCGGCGCGTGCCATTGTTCGTATTCAGCAATCAGATCCGGGTCGTCGATCAGGTCGAGGGCAAGGCAAAATCGTTGCATATTGTTGGGGTTTGCGTACCCACGGACTTTAGTCCGTGTGAGTTGATATGACCAATTAGATAAAATAAACTCACACGGACTAAAGTCCGTGGGTACGGGTACGGGGTTTAAAATACTGATTAAAAGCATGAATCGTCTGCCCGGCAGCCTGGTCGGGGTCGGGCCAGGGGAAGGCTTCGGCTGAGATAAAACCGGTGTAGTCGATCTCCCGCAAAGCCGCTACCACTCCGTTCAGTTCGGTATGTCCGAAGCCGATTGGTCGGCGGTTGCTGTCGGCGAAATGAACGTGACCAAGGTGCGAGCCCGCCCGCCGGATGCTGTCGGCTAGCGACGCTTCCTCGATATTCATGTGAAACAAATCGGCCAGTAACACCACGTTTTCGGTATCCAGCGACCGGATCAATTGAACACCGGTTTCGAGCTGGTTGATCAGGTTGGTTTCGTAGCGGTTCAGCGGTTCGTAAATCAGCCGGACACCGAGCGCTTCGGCCTGCTTCCCGAGTGTATTCAGCCCCTCGGCCAGCCATTCCAGCGCCTGTTCTTTCTCGACGCCCGGCACCGCATTCCCCTGCATGGAACCGATGATGGCCGGAGCCCCGAACAGCGCGCCGAACGCTATCATGTCGGCAATGAATTCCACCGCCTGCACCCGCACTTCCGGATCAGAATCAGTCAGCGTCAGGCCCCGAATCACTTTCCCAGCCCCGGTGCCCACCGCTGCCAGCCGCAGACCATACTCCCCGAGCAAGCTCGACAGCCGGTCGGGCTCGACAGCATCGGCCGAGGCCGTAAATAATTCAACCCCATCGAAGCCCAGGGCGGCTGCTTTCGCCAGGCTGGCCTGGAGGTCGTGCCAGTAAATCCACGGCCCGGTTTTGATTTCTGGCACCAGAGCAATTGTTACGGCGGATTTCATGCGTCAGGAAAGGGAATCAAAATCGACCATTATTTTCGTAATCGGCCCCGGATTCGCCGACCAGTCGGCCAGCGCGGCTCCCGATTCGTCCAGCGACACCACCCGGCTGATGACGGCATCGACCGGGAATCGACCGGCTTCCAGGTACTGAATGACATCCGGAAAATCGCCCAGGCAATTGCGCGATCCCAGGATTTCAATCTCTTTCCGGACAAAGGTGCCGGTGTTGTAATCGACCGGTTTTTTGGCGTACCCGATGTAGACCACGCGCCCGGTATAGGCCACTTCTTCCACGGCGGCCCGGTAGGTTATCGGGTTGCCAACGGCTTCGATGATCACATCGGGGCCGTCGCCGTCGGTGATCTCCAGCAGGGTTTCGTGCAAATCCTGCTTCGTGGTGTTGATGGTGTGGGCCGCACCCGCCAGCCGGGCCGTGTGCATTTTGGCATCATCAATGTCGATGGCAATGACCTCGGCTCCGCGATGCACGGCCGAGGCTACCGCGCCCATGCCGACAATCCCGCAACCGATCACGGCTACCTTCTCGCCTGCCGACACCCGACCGCGCGCAGCCGCGTGGAAACCGACCGTCAGCGGTTCGACCAGGGCCAGTTCCCGGACCGATAACCTGGAAGACGCATGTAATTTCTGCCACGGCACGCTGATAAACCGGGTCATGGCACCCGGCCGCCGGACGCCCATCGTTTTGTTGTCCTGGCAGGCATTCGGGCGACCTTTCCGGCACGACAGACAATGACCGCAGTTCAGGTACGGGTTCAGCGTCACCCGCATCCCCGGCTGAAAATCGGCCGGAACGTCGGCCCCGGTTTCCAGTACCGTCGCGCCGACTTCGTGGCCCAGCACATTCGGGTATTCCTGCAATTCAAACAGTCCGCGAAAACCGTTCAGATCCCCTCCGCAAAAACCGACTTTGTTGACCTGCAACAATACTTCGTCGGGTTGGGGCGTCGGTATAGCAATCTCGCGAACCTCGGTTTTTCCGGGTTCGACCAGCACCAGGGCGGGTTGTTTAGTCATGGTGAATGCTTGCTTTCGGAAGGTTGTTTTCCGGTTTTCCCTCAAACCAGAACTGGTTTTTGACTGGAGCAACCAAGGTATGAATGCGTTGAAGCAACTCGCCGGGAATCTGAATGTCGAGTGCCCGAACGTTCTGTTCAAGCTGCCGTTGTTCGTTCATGCCGACAATCGTGGTCGCAATGACGGGATGACCGACGGCATATTTCAGGGCTACATCGCTCAGCGCCAGGTCGTATTCGCGGCAAAGCGCAATCAGTTTCGGCTGTAACTCTTTCACCGCCTGCGGAGAACTTTGCCAGACCGGAATGGGCGCTTCCGAGAGAATCCGCTGCATGAGCGGGGCCGCATTCAGGAGTCCGAATCCTTTTTCGAGCGAAAGCGGCACCAGTTCGTCGTTGATTTCGTCGGCCAGCAGCGTGTAGTGGCCCCACGACAACACCGTATCGACATCCACCTCGCGCGCGACTTTTGCCAGGTAGCGAACCGGCAAACCCGAAAAACCGATGTAGCGCGCCTTGCCTATTTCCCTGATTTTCAGAGCCGCCGGAATCGCTTCGTTGACTACCTGCTCGTGGTCGCCGAACTCGATGTCGTGGACGGTCAGCAGGTCGACGTAATCGGTTTGCAGCCGTTCGAGCGATTCGTCGATGCTGCGCATGATTCGATCGTGCGAAAAATCGAAAACACCGTTGCCGTAGCGTCCGCATTTGGTGGCCAGATAAACGGAATCGCGTTTGGTTTTCAGCGCTTTACCCAGCCGGGTTTCGGCCAGGGTGTCGCCGTAGAATGGGGCAACATCGAAAAAGTTAATGCCCTGGTCAATGGCGGCATGCACTGCCCGGATGCCTTCTTCTTCGTTGGTTTCGTCAAACACATTGCCCAGGGGCGACGCTCCGAAGCTCAGGAGCGAGACGTTCAGGTCGGTTTTACCTAATTTCCGATACTCCATGAATTGCCGTTCAGAATCCGGTTTCTGTTATAGATGGTTTTCCGGTCCATACCAATGTAAGTATTTCGCTGTTTTTTTCTACTAACATCGTCGTTAAAACCGCGCTGAAAAGTGAGACCGTCCGCCAAACGGTTTTTCGTGTAAACGATTCCCATTTTTATTTGTTATTTTTACACAACCAACTTCGAATTGTTATTCGACCACCGTCATGAAGTGCATTACTGAATCAACGGAAGAACGCATTAAGGAAGCTGCCAAAAAAGTGTTTCTGGAAAAGGGTTTCGACGGGACCACCACCCGCGACATCGCCAAGGAAGCCGGCATCAACAGCGCCCTGATGAATTATTACTTCCGGAGCAAGGAAAAGCTGTTTCAATCGATCTTCAACGATTTGTGCTCGTTGCTCTTCGAAGGACTGCTCGATATTGTCAATCAACCGATTAGTCTGCGGGAGAAGATTTCGCGGCTGATGGACCACGAATTTCAGATGATGATGCAGAACCCGAACCTGACGATCTTCATCATGAACGAGGTGCACAAAAATCCGGAACGCATGTATGGCACGGTCGGGATGGCGAAACAGTTGCCGGAATCCATTTTTAACCAACAGATCGAGGACGCCATTGCCCAGGGTGCCATCACGCCCATCGATCCGGAGCACATTCTGACGATGATCATTGCCAACATCCAGTTTCTATTCGTATCCAAACCCATGACGATGCTGGCCAACAACCTTGACGAAGCGGGCTTCAAGGAATTTGCGACCCGGCACATGGAGTACGTCAAGGAGATGATTTGCGATTATTTATTCAAGCCTGAACCAGCTTCCTAATTTTTTTGTTGGCGCATTAATCAGATGATTAAACCACTCAATTTAATCATTCGTAGAACAGTCACCTAAAAACGCGCGCCAACATATGAAACGACTGAAACCCCGGGACGAAGCTCTCACCTGATTCGAAAAAACTGATTGCCCCACGCAGCCTCCGGGCCTTTGTGCGTATGTAAAGCCGCGTTCCGGAACTCATCCGGTGCCGGGCTTTGCTGACTACTTTCTCCTTTTTTCGATCAACGGCTTAGCTTCCCACTGCCATGACACAAGTTGACTCTCAGGCAATTCCGTTTAAACACGACAACCTATTTAAAGAAGAAATCAACAAAGTATCGGATTTCAAGTTTGGGCCAACCGTCGCGAATGTGTTCGACGACATGGTCAACCGGTCGGTTCCTTTCTACGAAGAAATTCAGCGAATGCTCGGTGAACTGGCAGTCGGGTATGCCCGGCCGGGTACCGACGTCTACGACCTGGGTTGCTCGACCGGCACGACGCTCCTGAACATGGATCGCCGGGTTCCCAACGACATTCGCTTTGTCGGCATCGACGACTCGGCAGAAATGCTGAAAAAATGCGAATTGAAACTCCGGGAACTGGGTGTTTCGCGACCCTACGAACTGCGGCAGGGTGACATTCAACGGGATATCACGATCAGTAACGCGTCGGTTGTTGTGCTCTGCCTGACGCTTCAGTTTATCCGGCCCATTTACCGCCAGAAAGTCTTGAAAAAAATCTACGACGGTCTGGTACCGGGCGGTGCTCTGCTGGTGGTCGAAAAAATCATCACGGAAGACGATCAGTTCAACCGGGATTACATCAATTATTACTACGAGTACAAACGTCGGCAGCATTATAGCGAACTGGAAATTTCGCAGAAACGGGAAGCACTAGAAAACGTGCTGATACCGTACAAGTTGTCCGAAAACCGCCTATTGTTGCAGGAAACAGGCTTTTCCCACATCGAAACCTTCTTTCAATGGTACAATTTCTCCGGAATGATCGCGGTAAAAACCGAAGCAGCGTCATGATCGAAATCGGCAATTTTTTCTTTAAATACCGAAACCTGATTTTCATCTTTCTATACCTGGCGTTGTTTATTCCGTCGCCCCCGATCTTTTCGGTAGCGATTTTCGGCCCGTCTTTTTACATCTGGCCCATCGGACTGGGGTTGTTGATCACCCTCAGCGGGCAATTGATCCGGGGAGCCACCATCGGGCTGGCGTACATTGTTCGGGGCGGGAAGGATAAAAAAGTATTCGCCGAGAACCTGGTGACCGAAGGCATCTTCAACCACTGCCGCAATCCGTTATACGTGGGCAATGTACTGATGCTGCTGGGCGTCGGAATTCTGGCCAATTCATTGCTCTATGTGGCGGTTTTCATGCCGCTCTTTCTGTTCATCTACCAGGCCATCGTGCAGGCAGAGGAGAATTTTCTGCGCACCAAATTTGGTCCGGCCTTCGACCAGTACTGCACCCGCGTCAACCGCTGGTTGCCGGACCTGCGGGGTCTCGGTACTACGTTTGCCGGTATGGCGTTCAACTGGCGCCGGTGGCTGCTGAAAGAGTACAACACCCAGTACGTCTGGCTGACCGGCATCACCCTGATTCTGTTTCTCAACTACCGTTCGTTGGTCACACCCGCGTACCAGTACCCGGTTCTGTTTTTTTTACTGGGGCTTTGGTTGTTGCTCTATCTGTCCGTACGGTATTTGAAAAAGTCGGGCCGGATGCAGGCGTAAAAAAGTCTGGGAATCATCAATTTTACCCCCAACCCCCTGAAGGGGGCTAAATATCCGGATGTTTTAGCCCCCTTCAGGGTAA
This sequence comes from Larkinella sp. VNQ87, assembly GCF_049445795.1. Lineage (NCBI taxonomy): Bacteria > Pseudomonadati > Bacteroidota > Cytophagia > Cytophagales > Spirosomataceae > Larkinella > Larkinella sp. VNQ87. The sequence goes on along the minus strand of NZ_JBMSDT010000018.1, from coordinate 112,964 downwards.
TTTCAACAGGTACGATCCACGACTTTTAACTGTTTCTAAGCGGCCTGGCACTTCAAACACCAATTCCTGGCTACTGCCGTTCAACCCTGGAAAAAAGCCGCTAAGCAAGCATTTTAATCAATTGATTAAAATTTTCAATTAAAATATTTGCTTAGTAATTTTTCGCTTTTACCTTTGAGCCATTAATACACCACTACCATGAAATGTTTGCCAGATTCGACCGAAGAGCGTATCCGGGAAGCGGCAAAAACCGTCTTTCTGGAAAAGGGGTTTGACGGAACAACGATACGGGACATCGCCAAAGCCGCCGGGATCAACAGCGCCCTGATGAATTATTACTTCCGAAGCAAGGAGAAGCTGTTTCAGTCGGTTTTTGACGATCAGTGCAAACTGATGCTGCAAGGAATGACCGACATCCTGAACGAGAAGATAAGCCTGCGGGAGAAGATTTGCCGGATGATGGACCACGAGTTTCAGATGATGATGCAAAACCCCAGCCTGATGATTTTTATCATGAACGAGTTGCACAAAAACCCTGAGCGGCTGTATGCAACCATCGGATTAATCAAAAAAGTGGTCGAATCAAGTTTCACCCAGCAGATCGAAGAAGCCATTGCCGCCGGGCTCATTCCGTCGATTGATGCCAAACACCTTTTGACCATGATCATCGCCAACACACACTTCCTGTCAGTTTCAAAGCCCATGCTCATGCTCTCGCACAACCTGGACGAAGCCGGTTTTCAGGACTTTGCTGCACAGCACCTGGAATACGTCAAGGACATGATCTGTGATTATCTGTTCAAACCCGAACCCGTTCTTTAATTTTTGCTCCTATCTTAATCAATTGATTAAAACAAACAATTTAATCATCTGAAAATCCAGTTTTTTCAAAACCGCATCGCATGAAACGCACACAATGGTATGCAAGTCTGCTCCTGGCTTTTACGAGTCAGATCGCGCTTGCTCAGGAACTTACACTCGAACAGTTGATTGACAAGGCGCTGACAAACAACCTCAGCGTTCAGTCGGCGAAACTGGATGAAACCAAAACAGAAGCCCAGATTGCCGAAGTCAAAGCCGGGGCCCGGCCTTCCGTCAACGTCACCGGCGACTACAAGCGGTATTTGAAAATACCGGGTCAGGTAGTACCCACCTCGGCCTTCGGTGGACCGGAGGGTCAATACCAGGTGCTGGCGTTCGGGCTGCCGTATAACCTCTCAACGTCCGTACAGGCATCACAGGCCCTATACAACCCATCGGTCCTGATCGGGTTGAAAGCCGCTAAAACCAGCCGTGAGCTGTCGGCCCTGCAAACCCGGCAGACCAAGGAAGATGTTGCCTACAACGTGGCCGCGACTTATTACAATCTACAAACCACCGCCCAGCAGATGGCCTTTCTGCGCCGGAACATCGTTTCGTCCGACCGGCTGATTCAGATTACGGACCTTCAGCGGCAGAACCAACTGGCGAAAGGGGTGGATGTGGACCGGCTGCGGCTGAGTAAAACCGCTTCAGAAACGCAGATTGAGTCGCTCCAGGCAACCTACAACCAGTTGCTGAACATGCTCAAATTCCTGACGGGCACTCCGCAAACCGAAACATTGGCGGTTCGGACGGTGATCGACGAAACGGTTCCGGCGGCTAGTCTCAATGCACCGACGATTAACCGCACTGACCTGTTGCTGCTCGATCGCCAGAAAGCCCTGAACAACCTGGAGTTGCAAAACATCAAAGCCGGTTTTCTGCCTACAGTATCGGCTTACGGCGTTGCCAACAGTTCGGTGTATGCCATCGGTGGCGACAACTCGTACATCAGAAACGTACCCGGTTATTGGCTGGGGCTCCAACTGAACTGGAACGTGTTCGACGGACTGGGCCGGAAAGCAAAAGTGGCGCAGAAAAAACTGGACGCCCAGAAGCTCGACACGCAACTTCAGCAAACCCGGGAGTCGATCTCGATGGACATCGAAAACGCCCGGAACAAGCTGCTCGTGGAGCAACGCAACCTCACCACCAACCGCGCCCAGGTTGATCTGGCCGAGAAAATCTATACCCAAACCCAGTTGCAATTCAAAGAAGGCACGGTCAGTATCAGCGAAGTAATCCAGACCGAAGACGAACTGCGTCAGGCTCAAAATAACTACCTCAACACCTTGGTCACGTTCCGTACCGCCGAACTCGACTGGAAGAAAGCCAGTGGTAATCTCATTGTCAATCCATAACATATACCAACCTGCAAACACCATGAAACGCATCATCACCGTGCTCATTCTGGCGGCCACGCTTGGCCTGACCGCCTGGACCCTGCTCGACAACAAGGAAAAAGTCGAAGCCAAAGTGTACAAACCCGAAGCGAACCCGAAAGTGGGCGTCCGGACGGCCGTCGCCGAACTCCGTGATCTGTCAGAAGAAACCCAGTTCCTCGGTTCGTTTACGGCCAACCGTGAGGTCGAAATCCGGCCCCAGGCGGGTGGGCAAATCATCCAGTTACCCATCGAAGAAGGGCAGTCGGTCGGCGCAAACCGCCTGCTGGCCAAGATCGACGACGAGCAGCTCAAATACCAGGTAGAAGCCCTTCAGGTGACGCTGGAAGGCTATCAGAACGACGTTCGCCGGTACGAAGCGCTGGTAAAAGGCGACGCGACGCCCGCCGTGAACCTCGAACGCGCCCAGTTGAACATCCGGGCCACCGAAGCCCAGATCAAGCAGTTGAAGAAGCAGATTGCCAACACCACCATTACGGCCCCCTTTGCGGGCGTTGTTACCCAGAAAATGGCCGAAAAAGGCTCGGTGGTGTCGGTCGGATCGCCGATTGCCAAGATTACGGATATTTCATCGGTGAAGTTGATCATCGATGTACCCGAAAAAGCGATTAATCAGTTCCGCGTCGGACAACCCATTACGGTCCGGACGGAAGTGTACCCCGATGTCCGGTTTACGGGCCGGATTTCCATGATCGGCGTGGAAGGCGATGCCGCCCACAACTACCCGGTTCAGATTACGGTCAGCAACTCGGCCGCTCACCCGCTGAAAGCCGGGATGTACGGATCGATTGCCAACACGAACGAACTGAAAACCAGGACGCTCGCCATTCCGCGTCAGGCCTTGGTCGGCTCGGCCAAGCAGCCGCAGGTGTACGTGGTTGAAAACGGCAAAGCCGTGCTGAAACCGGTCGAAATCGGCGTCACAACCAACCAATACTACGAAATCACGAAGGGCCTGAAAACCGGCGATCAGGTGGTCACCAGCGGTCAGATCAACCTCCAGGACGGCACGATGGTCCGGGCCCAATAAGTGAATTTTGAATGATAGAATGAGTGAATGGAACGATACTCAGCTATCTGCCAACTGTATTCACTCATTCTGTCATTCGCTCATTCAAAATTTCTCAAATATGAACTTTTTCGAAACCATCATCAAACGGCCTTCGATGATCATCGTGCTCTTCGCGATTCTGACCATCGGCGGGCTGTTCTCCTACCAGATGCTGAGCTACGAGTTGTTGCCGGAATTTTCGGTACCAACCATCACCATCACCACGGCGTATCCGGGTGCAGCACCCTCGGAAGTCGAGACGGAAGTCAGCAAGAAAATTGAAGACGCCATTTCCGGACTTGACAACCTCGACGACATCAAGTCCAACTCGTTTGAAAATGCCTCGGTCGTCATCGTTCAGTTTAAGCCCGGTACCGACATCGATGCCTCGCTGGAAGACGCCCAGCGCGCCATCAACCGGATGGTCAGCGACTTACCCGACGATGCCGAAACGCCGTCGATGTCGAAGATCTCGCCCAGCGATCAGCCGATCATGCAATTGCTGGCGACCTCGAACCTGCCCAACGAAGTCTTCTACCAGCAAATGGAAGACAAATACCTGCCGGTTATTCAGCAGATCAAAGGTGTAGCCGAGATTACGATGGTCGGTGGTGACAAACGTGAAATCCGGGTCAACGTAGACGACGACAAGCTGAATTACTACGGGTTGTCGCTGCTCCAGGTGACGCAGGCCATCAACCAGGCCAACCTCGACTTCCCGACCGGAAAAGTGAAAAGCACCTCGGAAAACATGACACTGCGGCTGGCCGGGAAGTTTACTTCGCTCGACGATATCCGGAAGCTGGTGGTGGCTACGCCCCCCAACGGCAGCCCGATCCGTGTTGGCGACGTCGCCAACGTAACGGACGGCCTGACCGAAGCATCGAGCATCAGCCGGTACAACGGGCAGAACGGGATTGGGTTGTTCGTTAAGAAACAATCCGACGCCAACGCGGTCGAGATCAGCCGGTTATTGCAGGAAAGACTGGCGCAGATCGAAAAACAAAACGCCAAAGACAAGGTACATTTCGCCATCGCTTACGACAGCAGCATTTTCACGCTCGACTCAGTGGAAGCCGTTACCCATGACCTCATGCTGGCCGTCGGGCTGGTGGCCGTCGTGATGCTGCTCTTTTTGCACAGCTTCCGGAATGCCTTCATCGTGATGGTGTCCGTACCGGCTTCGTTAATTTCAGCCTTCCTGTTCATGTACGTGATGGGTTACTCGCTGAACCTCATGACGTTGCTGGCCCTGTCGCTCGTGATCGGGATTCTGGTCGATGACTCCATCGTGGTCCTCGAAAACATCCAGCGGCACCTTGAAATGGGCAAAAACCGCTGGCAGGCCACGCTCGACGGGATGAAAGAAATCGGGTTTGCGGCCGTGGCCATCACGCTCGTAATTGTGGTGGTGTTCGTGCCGATCACCTTTGTCGATTCGGTGATTGCCGACCTGCTGCGGCAGTTCTCGCTGACGGTCGCGTTTGCCACGATGGTCAGTTTGCTGGCCAGTTTCACGCTGACGCCCTGGATGACCTCGCGGCTGGCCAAGCTGGAGCATCTGAACCCCAAAAATCCGTTCCAGGCGTTTCTGCTCTGGTTTGAACGCCAACTGACGGGCCTGACCCGCTGGTACCACGGCAGTTTGAAATGGGTCTTGAGCCACAAACTGGCCTTTACCGGCATTCTGATTGCCATCTTCGTCTTCACCGGCTGGGTGATGAGCCTGGGCATCATCGGTTCGCAGTTCGTGGCCGAGGGTGATCAGGGCAAATTCCTGCTGACGATGAAGGTAGACAAAAGCGCGTCGCTGCAACACAATAACCTAACGACCCGGCAAATTGAGGATTACCTGCGCAAAAAACCGGAAGTCCGCAGCATTTTCACGAACGTAGCCGGGGCCAGCACGGGCCTGAACAGCACCGGTCAGGGCGAAACCAACCGCAGCGAATTGACAGTTGAACTGGCCGATGCCAGCCAGCGGCCCGGCCAGCAGCCGACGCAAGCCTACATGATCGGGCTGCGGAAAGAACTGGAAGCGCGCTTCCCGGCCATCGAGTTCAACTCGTCGGTTGTCGGCATTGTCAATTCCGGAACGGCTCCCATCGAAATCTTCCTCAGTGGCGACAACCTGGACGAGTTGCTAACGGCCGCCAACGACCTCGGCAACCGCATCCGGAAAACGCCCGGCGCCAACGACGTCAACGTGTCGATTGAGTCGGGCAACCCGGAAGTGCGCGTGGAAATCGACCGGGAAAAAATGGCCAAACTAGGCCTTAACATTCAAACCGTGGGCGCAACGCTGCAGAATGCCTTTGCCGGAAACGACGACTCGAAATACCGCGACGGCGGGGAAGATTATGACATCCGCGTGATGCTCGATGCTTTCGACCGCAAAAACCCGGATGATGTCAAAAAAATCAACTTTGTGAGCCCCCTGGCGGGTCGGCCCGTTCGGTTGGAAGAGTTTGCCAACGTCAGCCTGAGCAATGGTCCGTCGCTGCTCGAACGCAAAAACCGCCGGTCATCGGTGACCGTGACGGCCAATGTGCTGGGCACCGGTTCGGGAACGTTGACGAGCATCATTCAGGCTGATCTGGCGAAAAATCCGCTCCCGGCCGGTGTAACGGTGAGTTGGGGGGGCGACGCCAAAAACCAGAGCGAAGGTTTCGGTTCGCTCGGGATTGCCATGCTGGCCGCCCTGATGCTCGTGTATTTCATCATGGTCTTGCTCTACGACAGCTTCATTTATCCGCTGGTGGTACTCACTTCGGTACCGGTGGCCGTTATCGGGGCCTTGCTGGCGCTGGCCTTAAGCTCATCGGATATCGGGATTTTCTCGATGCTCGGCATGCTGATGCTGATTGGGTTGGTTGTGAAAAACGCCATCCTGATCGTCGACTTCGCCAACCAGCAGAAAGCCAACGGCGTGCCCTACCGCACGGCCATTCTCCAGGCGGGTGAAGAGCGGTTGCGGCCCATCCTGATGACGACCATCGCGATGGTGATCGGGATGATTCCGATTGCCATCGCCAGCGGGGCCGGTGCCGAATGGAAAAACTCCCTGGCCTGGGTGCTGATCGGCGGATTGACCAGTTCGATGGTGCTGACGGTTTTTCTGGTTCCGATGATGTATTACCTGGTCGATCGGACCCGCGAATGGTTCAGCAACCGTTCCGGCAAGGTCAAAACGAAGCGGGATGTAGCCGAAGTGGCGGTATCCTGAGATGCTGTATCCACCGTCTTTCCCGGTCGGGGCCAGTCTCCGGCGGGAAAGACGTAACCCTTTCACATTTCACCTGAACACTTTTTATCATGATCGTAGAACAAATAGACCACCGTCTGCACGACATTATCAGCAGCATGGGCGTTTCCCCAAGCGCTCTGAAGGACGACACCAACTTTAGCCGGGACCTCGGTCTGGACTCACTGGATATTACGGATTTACTGCTTCAGGTTGAAACGACGTTCGGCGTTCGCATTTCGGATGAAGACTGGTGGCAACTGCAAACGGTCGGGCAACTGAAAGAATACCTGGCGCAGGAAACCCAGTTTGATTAACGCATTGCTCTGTTCACCTACGTATACTGGCTTCCGTTATACCGTTTCAGGCCATTGACGGGAGCCGGTTTTAAAACCAGACCATCCCTATTCTGAACCTGTTCTGCTCCATGGAAACGACCATTGCCCCCCTTTCCCCCGAAACGCTCCTGCTTGATTACACCCAGTGGCTGGACTTTGTGATGGCTTCCCGCCGAACCATCCGCCGGTACGACTACCAACTCGGTCAGCTCGGCAAACGGTACACCGACCTCAGCGACCTGAGCAATTACCTGCGTCGGTGTATGCACCAGCGCAGCCTGTTTCTGGGTGGCCTCATCCTGCAACTGACCGGGAAAGTAGCCCAGCTCCGCGCCGAACCGACCAACCCCGAGCTGATCCGGCACCTGGCGGGCGCGCACTCGACCATCCAGGCCCTGATCACCTACCTGAAAACCGTTCTGACCGAACTGGAAGAATCGTACCGGACCTTATTACCGGGGCAACCTACCATCCGAACCACAACGCTGTTTTAGCAATGTCATCATGAGCACATCCCTGACAATTGTCCAACTGATGAATAGCTGATTCCGACGCATTCCACACGAGTAATTCAGGCGGAGAGCCGGTTTGCACGGTTCTCCTCAACCAACCTATAATTCTCTTTTGCCACCTTTCGTCACCCGGAATTAGCGGTTGGGACATTCGTTCGTCCGGCGCTGTAGTAAGTTTCCGTCTTTTCGTTGGATTTCAATTATAATTGTTTGTTATTCAACACGAATCGGCACTAGACTCGCCCAATTCGTGTTATCATCGACAACAGAGCTTCCGGCTGAAACACGCACCGTTTGCTGCCTCAGTCGTTGCCAGAAAATAAAGTAACATCATGGAGACAACGTCTACCGTTTCTTCGTCCACGGCCTTTCCGGTTCATCCGGTCAGGCTGTCTTTTCAGCCGTTTGTTGGCTTTCTGAAAAACCAGCAGGAGACCAGCCTGGCAAATGACGCCTTGTACGGGCTTTACACGTACCTGGTCGACCAGTTTGAACGGTTGCCCGACCCCGCCGGGGAGCCGTTGGAGGATATTCTCGGTTCCAAACGACTCACTAACCTGTTCCAGTTGGCGTCGCTGGCCGTTTTGCCCATGACCTCAACCAGCCGGGATATTCCCTACGCCTTTGGGTTGCCCATGCCCTTTACGGTTTTTCACCAGTCGGCGGCCTTTCAGCAATTGCTCAACCAGTTTCCGGACCTGCTGACCGAACTGCCGGAGCAAATCTGCGTAGAAGACAAGCTGCGGTTTTTGTACCGGCTGATGCTCGAAAAATGCTACGGTTTTACGCCGGGCAATTACCAGGTTCCGTCATTTCGTTTTCAGCGGGAAATCAACGGCCTGACCCGGTATTTTCAGATCGATGTCAACAATGCGTTCATCGAGCCCCGGAGCCTGGGCGTTCTGCCAACGCTGCAACCTGCCTGGATCGACTTCGGCTACGGAACCGGACCGCTCCCCGCCGACCCGATGCCGATGGACGAATTTGCCTGCGAAGGATTTGCCTTCTTCCGCATCGAGGACATTACGGAAACCGAAACAATGCACCAACTCAAGGAGGTGTTTACGCATTTGCATTCGGATACCGAACCCGCGATTTATCAACAGTTTGAAACCGCCCTGCGCAACCTCTGCGGTGAGCCCGACTTCCAGATCAGCATCGTGCCATTTCAGCAGGTCAACGGGTATTTTGTTCACCAGCCCGAAATGAGCGCCCGCAGCGTGATTCTGCGCAATTCCGGCACCGTCGTCGATGGCCTGAAAGACCCGGAGATTCAGCAACAAATCCGGATGCTGGTCGACAATCCCGCGCCCCAGTTGTACTCTGATCTAAACGATTTGTCGGACCATAAACGGGATAAATTGTACCAGAAAGGCATCCGCAGTTTTATGCTGTATCCGATTGTCAGCGGGAATGAAGCGCTCGGTATCATGGAGTTAGCCAGTCCTTTTCCCAACGCCTTCGATGCGGACGTGCTGCGAAAGTTGGAACAGGTTCTTCCGCTTATCCAGGAATTGCTGCGGTATCAGCTTTACCAGTTTAATCAGACGCTGGAGCAGGTGATTAAGAAGAAGTTTACGACACTGCAACCGGCTGTCGAATGGAAGTTTCGGGAAGCCGCCTGGGAATACGTTCGGCTGGGGCAGAAAGAAGCCTTCAACAGCGAAGCCACGCAGGTCCGGTTTCCGCAGGTGTATCCGTTGTACGGTGCGGTAGACATTCGCAATTCGTCGCACGAACGGCACAAAGCCGTCTGCCGGGATTTTTCCGCCCAGTTGACGGCCGTCCGCGACTTGTTGAGCCAGGCGCATTTGCCGGACGACCTGGCCCTGCCCGATCAGTTTGTCGCCAAATAGTATTACTGGCAGAATAAACAAGCCGACGGTTTCAACCCGGAAGACGAGGCAGGGGTTTCGGCTTTTCTGGCCGACGAAATAAATCCGTACTTCCGGCACCTGCTGCGGCATTACGAGCACCTGACCCAGCCCATTGAGCGGTATTTCCAAAAAACCGATGTCGAAACCGGCTTGTTCAATCAGTCGCTGCTGGCGTACGAACGCAGCGTGGAATGGGTCAATACGGCGGTGAACGAATTTATCGAACAGGAAGAAAAGCGGCTCCAGACCATTTATCCGCACTACTTTGAGCGGTACAGGACCGATGGCACCGAATACACGATCTACGTCGGACAGTCCATTTCGCCCCACAAGCCTTTTGAGCCGGATTACCTCCGCCGGTTTTACGGGTGGCAATTGAAGGCAATGGTCGAAATGGCCCGGCTGACCCGCCAACTTTTGCCCGCGTTGCCGGTGCCGCTGCAAACCACGCAGTTGCTGCTGGCTCACGCCCATCCGGTCGACATCAGTTTCCGGCAGGACGAACACCGGTTCGACGTGGAAGGCTCCTACAGCATTCGGTACGAGGTGCTCAAAAAACGGATCGACAAGGCACTCATCGCCGGAACACAGGAACGCCTGACGCAGCCCGATACACTGGTGCTGGTGTACGCCAATAGCCGGGAAGTGGCGGATTATCTGCCTTTTATCACAAAGTTACAGAAAGAAGGCCATGTGAAACCCGAGATCGAGTATCTGGATCTGGAGCCCTTGCAGGGCGTCACGTACCTGAAAGCCCTGCGGCTGCATTTGAATTATTCGGACTCAATCCATACAAACCCCTGAACAACAAGCCCAAAGCTATCCAGGCCCGACCGTCCTTGTATGACACCCGAAACCCTGCCCACCTATTTCAACCGGGATTTAAGCTGGCTCAGTTTTAACCGGCGGGTGTTGCTGGAAGCGGCTAACCCGGATACGCCCCTTTACGAACGGATTCGGTTTCTGGCCATCTTTTCGTCCAATCTGGACGAGTTTTCCCGCGTCCGGATGCCCGCCCTGCTGGCGCTGGGGTCGCTCGGAACCGCCGAGAACGATGGAGTCGATACGCTGGTGCTGCCCACCGTACAGCACCAGGTGCTTCAGGATCAGGAAGCGTTTGGCCAGCTACTGAGCGGTCAAATTCTACCGGAACTGCGCAGGCAGGGCATTCACCTGTTGTACCGGGAACCCATTCCGGTCGACTGCGAACCGGCGATCACCGACTATTTCTTCGCGCGGGTGCTGGGGTTTCTGCAACCGGTTTGGCTCGATCAGACAGCCACAAATCCGCTGCCGATACCGGATAATGCCCTGTATTTTACAGTCTCCCTGGTCGAGTCTGGATCTCCGAATCCGTTCCGGTATGCGTTGCTCAACATTCCCCGCACGGCGCTCCCCCGTTTTTTCCGGTTGCCTCCGACCGGCGATCAGCAGGTGATTGTCTTTCTGGATGATGTGATCCGCCAGCACCTGCCGACGGTTTTTCCGGGTTACACGATTGCGGGCTGTTACAGCATCAAAATCAATCGAAACGCCGACATTAGTATTGCCGATGAGTTTTCGGGCGATATCGATGAGAAGATTGCCCGGATGCTCGAGCAACGGAAGTCCGGCTTGCCGACCCGGTTTTTATACGATGCTGCGATGCCGCCCGAGTTGCTCGATCATCTGGCCCGCTATTTCGCGCTCACCCGGCACGAACTGATTGCCGGAGGTCGGTATCACACGCTGAGTGATCTGGCCTCGCTGCCCGACCCAACCAGCGGCCGGTTGAATTACCGGCCCCAGCCCCCGCTTCCGCACCCCGATTTGCAGGGAACCGAGTCGATTTTTGCCCGCATCGACCGCCGGGACCACCTCCTGCACCCGCCTTACCAGTCGTATGATGCGGTTTTGCGGTTTTTCAACGAAGCCGCCATCGATCCCTACGTGCAGGAAATTTCCGTGACCCTGTACCGGGTGGCAACCGAATCTCTGCTGGTGAACGCCCTGATCAGCGCGGCCCGAAACGGAAAAAAAGTAACAGCTTTTGTTGAACTCAAAGCCCGCTTCGATGAAGCTAATAACCTAAAGTGGGGCAGCCGGCTGAAAGAAGCGGGCGTCCGGCTGGTGTACAGCATTCCGGCGCTAAAGGTCCACGCCAAAACCGCCCTGGTGGAACGACAGCAAAACGGCCAGATCCAGCGATACGGAATTTTGTCGACGGGTAACTTCAACGAAACAACCGCACGGTTTTATACCGACCACGTCCTGCTGACGGCCCACCCGGCGTTGACCAGCGAACTGGCCATGGTGTTTGAGTACCTGAAAAGCCGTCGGCAACCGGCCCTCTACCCGCCCCTTTCGTTCGAGCACCTGCTGGTGGCCCCCTTCAACCTGATGAACCGTTTTATAGCCTTGATCGACCGTGAAATTGCGCACCAAAAAGCCGGTCGAGCCGCCCGAATCACCGTTAAACTCAACAACCTGCAGGAACGAACGATGATCGACAAGTTGTACGAAGCCAGCCAGGCCGGGGTCCGGATCGAGCTAATCGTTCGGGCCATCTGCACGCTGGTGCCGGGTGTAGCCGGTTTGAGCGAGACAATCACCGTTCGGCGCATCGTCGACCGGTATCTGGAGCACGGTCGGGTGTTTATTTTCCACAACAACGGCCAGCCCGAAACCTACCTGGGCTCCGCCGACTGGATGAACCGCAACCTCTACCGGCGCATCGAAGTTTGTTTCCCGGTCTATAACGCACAGTTCCAAGCCGAAATCCGGAACTTGATCGATTGCCAACTGGCCGATAACACCCAGGCCCGCTTCATCGACCAACATCTCGCCATGCTCCCGGTTTTGAACCAGGAGCAGCCGGTTCGATCTCAGGAAGCGATTTATGCCGGTTTTCAATCCAACTGATCGGCCGCAACCATCGGAACGGAACCACGCTTCGCCGGTTGACCCATCCCCAAATGGGTTTACTATTTTCGACAACTGGTGATCCCGGGCAAAAAAGCCCTGCTTCATTTTATAACTTTGCCGCGATACAACTTCATGACCATGAAACGAGCAATATACGCGCTGTTACTTTTCTTACTTAGCCTGCCAGCCTTCGCCCACCTGGGCAGCATCACCGGCACTGTCGTCGACCAAACCACCAACCAGCCACTAAGGGGCGTCTCGGTGCAGCTAACCGGCTTGGGCAAAGGAACCGTTACGAATGAGCTAGGGCAATACCGCTTTGTAGGGCTGGTGGCCGCTCCCTACAAAATCGAGATTTCGCACCTCGGTTTCAAAACCGCCGTGATAACGGTGACGGTGCAGGACGATCAGGCCGTGGTGGTCAACACTCCGCTCAGCAAATCGTCGATTGAGTTGAGTGAAGTGGTCGTTTCGACCCTTGCTGCCCACGAGGACCAATTGATTAGCCGCCTGGACATTCGGATGCGCCCCATTACCAACTCACAGGAGATTCTGCGGATGGTACCGGGGCTGTTTATCGGACAACACGCGGGCGGGGGTAAGGCCGAACAGATTTTCCTGCGCGGTTTCGACATCGACCACGGCACCGACATCCGGCTGACGGTCGACGGCATGCCGGTGAACATGGTGTCGCACGCCCACGGCCAGGGCTACGCCGATCTTCACTTCGTCATTCCGGAACTGGTCGAAGCTGTCGATTTCCAAAAAGGGCCTTATAGCACCGACAAAGGCAACTTTACGACGGCCGGTTGGGCTAATTTCCGGACGCGTACGGCCCTCGATAAAAGCTTCGTCAAACTCGAAGGCGGGCAGTACGGCACCTTCCGGGCTGTCGCCGGACTGGATTTGCTGGGTCAAAAAGGAAGGCATAAAAATCAGTCGGCCTACCTGGCCTCGGAGTATTCATATTCGGATTCATATTTCGACAACCCGCAGAAATTCAAGCGATTTAATGTGCTGGGCAAGTACCACGGGCACCTGTCGCCGAACACCCACCTGACCCTGACCGGCTCGACGTTCTGGAGCCAATGGAACCATTCGGGCCAGATTCCCGACCGGGCGGTGGCTTCGGGCCTGATCGGTTTTTTCGGCTCCATCGACCCGACGGAAGGGGGCGAAACCAGCCGAACGAATTTCAACGCGGAACTGGTGACGGTGACGCCCGGCAACTATACCCTTAAAAATCAGCTCTTTTACAGTAATTACAACTTCGAACTGTATTCCAACTTCACGTTTTTCCTGAACGATTCACTCAACGGCGATCAGATTCGCCAGAAAGAAAAGCGGAATCTGTTGGGCTACAATGGCAGCATTTCCCGGACCGATTACGCCGGTAGCATCCGTTTCACAACCATGGCGGGGCTGCAATACCGCCAGGATTTCACCCGGGGGTCGGAGCTTTCGCACACCCAAAACCGGGTCGAAACGTTGGAACGGCGGCAATTCGGCAACATCAACGAGCTGAATACCAGCGTCTACCTCGATGAACGAGTTGATTTCTCCGACCGGTTTTCGCTGAACGCCGGACTCCGGTTCGATTATTTCCGGAATCAGTACGAAGACCGGTTGATACAACCCGCCGTAACCAACCGGGCCGATGCCGCCATCGTTTCGCCCAAACTGAATTTATATTACACGGTCAACCCCCGGTTTCAACTGTATCTGAATACCGGTAAGAGTTTTCACTCCAACGACACGCGGGTGGTGGTGCCACAGGACGGCCGTGAAATTCTGCCTCCGGCTTACGGTTCGGATCTGGGCGCGGTTTTCAAGCCGTTTCCTAAACTGCTCATCAATGCTGCAGCCTGGTATCTGTGGTTACAACAGGAATTTGTGTACGTGGGCGACGAAGGCGTAGTCGAACCGAGCGGAAAGACGCGCCGGTACGGGCTCGATCTGTCCGTCCGGTACCAGTTGACCAGGTATCTGTTCGCCGACCTGGATCTGAATACGGCCAAGCCACGCGCCATCGGAGCCGAAGCCGGTCAGGCGTATCTGCCACTGGCACCAACCTTTACGTCCGTGGGCGGTTTGACCCTCCAGAACACCGGGCGGTGGAGCGGTTCGCTGCGCTACCGGTACATGGGCACCCGGCCCGCCAACGAAGACAACTCGATTGTCGCGCAGTCGTATTTTGTTACCGATCTGCAGGTGAACTACAGCCGACCCCGTTACCAAATTGGCCTTTCGGTACAAAACTTGTTAAATACCCGTTGGAAAGAAACGCAATTTGCCACTGAAAGCCGCCTGCGTACCGAAACCGCCCCCGTCGACGAGATTCACTTTACGCCGGGAACACCTTTTTTCGCCCGGGTAAGCTGGACCTGGCTCTGGTAAAAAAGTGATTATAAGGTTACCCGCCCGCCATTTCTGGCCTGATTATTGTTCAAAATAAACCATACCCATTGGGTAGGACAGAATTAATCTACAGCCCGGCCAGTAGCGTCGGGTTTTGTGTTTTTAAACGTTTTTGGTCTCCAGAGACGAAAATAGCAAATGCCGCAGAAAACTCAGCAGGCGGTCATCGTTCCCGGCCGGATGGTTGGGATCGGCTCCGAAGTCGGTCAGCGAAGGCAAATACTGCATAAAAAATGCCTGATAATGAGCCGTTTCGATCAACGAGCTAGCCCGTGACCGGGCGTAGGGGTAGTGAGGGCGGTATTCGTGAATAATGCCCGCAATGCGGCTGCAAAGATCTTTGTACGGTTTGAAAAGCTGCTCTTTATTATCCTGCGTGACGTGGTGGGTCAGATATGCTTTGCTCGACTCCTGGATCACGATGCTGTGCAACGCCATGATATCAATGTCGTCGGACGAAGCAGCCGCCAGACTGAAATCCTTCAGCAACAGCAGCCGCAGCACGCGCTCCAGCTTTTCGCGCGCATCGGTCAGGTTGTTGGTCTGAAACAGAACCTGGTATTCCAGCCACTGCCAGTACCAGGCCACCAGGTAGACCAGCAGCCGGTGCTTGTTTTCAAAATACCGGTAAATACTGGCTTCCGTCGTGCCGATGCGGTCGGCCAGTTTACGAAACGTCATCTCTTCAAATCCGATGTCAGCAATCAGGCGAATGCTCTGCCGAACAATCCGCCGACCCAGTTCCGAACTTTCGGGGTCGCGCAGGAAGAGCTTGGCGTTCATCCGTACCAGAACCGTGTATTCCATTGATCAATCCAATTTACCCTTTGTGTGAAAATTTTCTTACAAAGAAACAAACTTTCAGCCACAAAAGTTATGTTTGCAAAAAAGATAGTAATACTATCAACCAAGAAAGTAGCTACTTATGATCACTGATATTCATCAACAACCGCCCCCGTCGCCCTTACAGCGGTTGCTCCGACTGCTGGGAACCGAGAAAAAAGACATTGGTTATGTCTACCTGTACGCCATCGTAACGGGCTTGATCAGCCTCTCGCTCCCCCTCGGCATTCAGGCCGTTTTCAACCTGGTATCCAGCGGTTTAGTCTTTAGTTCCGTGTACGTTCTGATCGGCCTGGTCGTCCTAGGTGTAGTGATCGGCGGGTTTCTGACGGTCGCCCAGATGACCCTGGTCGAGATTATGCAACAGCGGATTTTTGCCAAGGCGGCTTTTGAATACACCTACCGGCTTCCCCGGATTCAGCCCGAAGCCCTGGCGGCCTATTATCCACCGGAACTGATGAACCGCTTTTTCGATGTGCTGACGGTCCAGAAAGGCCTGCCGAAACTCCTGATCGACCTGACGGCGGCTGCCGTCCAGATTCTGTTCGGCATTATCCTGCTGTCGTTCTACCACCCGGTTTTTTTGATTTTTGGTCTGTTTACCCTGTTGACTATTTACGGCGTTTGCCGGATCAATGGCCCGCGTGGGATCAAGACCAGCCTGACCGAATCGAAGTACAAATACCGGGTGGTGGGTTTTCTGGAAGAATTCGCACGGGATATTCCCCGGTTCCGCCACCAGAGCGATGTCGAGCCCATCGACCGCATGGATGAGCTGGTGGCGGGGTACGTCGCAAACCGCAATGCCCACTTCAGTGTCTTGAAGCGGTTTTTCTACAGCGCCATTGGGTTCAAAACGATCACGACCGGCGGTTTGCTCATTCTCGGCACCTCGCTGGTCGTCGCCCGCCAGATGTCGCTCGGGCAGTTTGTCGCGGCTGAACTGGTCATTGTATTAATTTCCGGTTCGGTCGAAAAACTGATTTCCGGCATCGATACGGTGTTCGACATGCTGACGGCGGTCGAGAAGATTGCGAATGTAACCGATTTACCCCTGGAAACCGACTCTTTCGACCATGCTTAACTTATCGAATCAGCGGGTAGACATAGAACTTTTTACCCATTATCCGCTCAAAACCTTACGAACGCTGCCACAGCCCGACAGTGGCCGGCGGCTCGGACGCTGGCTGATCGCCTTGCTCGTGCTCGGCATCATTGTCCTGCTGCTGCCGTGGCGGCAAAATATCAACGGTGAAGGCACCGTGACGGCCCTGACCCCCCGCGACCGCCCGCAAACCATCCAGAACGCCATCGCTGGCCGGATTGAACGCTGGAAAATTCAGGAAGGACAGTTTGTTAAAAAAAACGACACCCTACTGGTTATTTCCGAAATCAAGGACGAATATTTCGACCCCAATCTCCCCCAGCGGCTCGACGAACAGCTCGACGCCAAGCAGGGAAGCCTGGAAGCGACCGATGCCAAAATTGCGGCTCTCGACGGACAAATCCAGGCGCTGAAAACCGGGTTGCAGGTCAAGCTGGCGTCGGCCCGCAACAAGGTAAAGCAGAGCGCTTTCAAGGTGACGAGTGACAGCACCGACCTGGTGGCCGAACGCAAGAACTATCAGATTGCCCTCGACCGGCTGGATCGGTACGAAAAGGGGTACAAAAACGGCCTGTTTTCGCTGACCGACCTCGAATCCCGTCGGTTGAAGGTGCAACAGGATTACGCCAAGGTCATTGCGCTCGAAAACAAGCTCAACGTGTCGCGGCAGGAACTGGTGAATGCCCGGCTGGACCTGAACACCATTCAGGCGGATTACCAGGAAAAACTGGCCAAAGCCCTCTCCGACCGCAGTTCGGCGGTGTCGTACCGGGCCGAAGCCGACGGCGAAATCTCCAAAATCCAGAATAAAATCAGCAGCGTCGATGTTCGGCGGGGCTTGTACGTCGTGCGGGCTCCGCAGGATGGGTACGTCGTCCGGTCCTACAAATTCGGGATCGGCGAAACCATCAAGGAAGGCGAATCGATCGCGATTCTCCAACCTGCCAACCCCGCCATCGCCGTCGAACTGTACGTGCGGGCGATGGACGTTCCGCTGATTCAGCGCGGGCGGCACGTGCGGCTTCAGTTCGATGGCTGGCCGGCCATTCAGTTTTCAGGCTGGCCGTCGGTAGCTGTCGGTACGTTCGGGGGCAACGTGGCCGTGATCGATGCCGTCAGCAGCGTCAACGGCAAATACCGGCTGCTGGTGCGTCCCGAACTCCGGCAGGGCGATCAGCCCTGGCCCGAGCAGTTGCGGGTCGGGTCGGGTGTATACGGCTGGGTCATGCTCGACGATGTCCCGATCTGGTACGAAATCTGGCGTCAATTGAACGGTTTCCCGCCCAGTTTGCAGGAGGAACCCAAAGCAGAGGACAAGAAAAAATGAAAACGATATTCGTTCGTAGCTGGCTCCTGGTCAGTTGCCTGTTGGGCTACGGAGCCTGGGCACAAACGGCCAGCCTGCAACGTACCGATACCGCTCAAGCGCCCGAAACCGTTTTTTCGGCGGCTGATTTTTACGAAGCGGTGATGCAGCACCACCCCCTTGTCCGGCAGGCGGCTTTGCTGAGCCAGGAGGCTCAGCAGGAGGTTCGGCAGGCTCGGGGTGCTTTTGACCCAAAGCTATTTTCGGTGTACGACCGAAAGGAATTTGGGAAATCGCTGTATTACGACAAGTGGCAGTCCGGCCTGTCGATTCCGGTGTTGCCGGGCGGTATTGACGTGAAGATGACCTACGACCGCAACAGCGGCCAGTACTTGAACCCCGAAAACCGGGTTCCGTCGTCCGGTTTGGCTGCGGTGGGTGTGAGCGTGCCCATCGGGCAGGGCTTACTGATCGACGAACGGCGAAACGCTCTGCGGCAGGCCGAACTCGCCATCAACCTGGCCGAAGCCGACCGGCTGAAGCTGATCAACAAAACGCTGTTCGATGCGGCCAAAACATACTGGGACTGGTATCTGTCGTACCAGCAATACCGGCTCGTTCGTCAGGGTTTTCAACTGGCCGATTTCCGTTTTCAGGGTATCCGGCAACGCGCTCTGCTCGGCGATGCGGCCCCTATCGATACGACCGAAGCCCTGATTACGGCCCAGGATCGGCAGGTACAACTCCAGCAGGCCGAAGTGGAGTTGAACAACGCCCGCTTGCGGCTGGCGACCTTCCTCTGGAGCAGCGATGACTCCGGCACGCTCCCCCGGCCCATCGATCTACCGCCCGTGGTCGTTCCCCAGGTCGATCCGGTGGCGTCTGTGGGTGAAGATTTGTTTCAAAACCTGCTCAGCCGGGCGGCCGAACAGCATCCCGATCTGCTGAAGCTCACGGCCAAAGGCCAGCAACTTGCGATTGAAGAACGATTTCGGCGGTCGTTGCTCCAGCCACAAATCAGCCTGAGTGCCAATTTTCTGAGCCGGACTCCGTCGGCAAACGAGGGCTACGACTGGGCCAGTTATTACGCCTTCCGGGCTGAAAACCACAAAATTGGGGTAGACTTCACGATGCCGCTTTTCCTGCGGAAGGAACGCGGGAAGCTTCGGCAGGTGCAGTTAAAATCGCAGCAACTGAACCTCGAACGGCAACAAACCGGCCGCGACATTGTCAACGGCGTACAGTCGGCCTGGAATGAACTGAAAGCGCTGGAAGGTCAGCTCCGTGTGCAACAGCAAACCGTGGCGAATCAGCAGTTGCTCCTCCAGGCCGAACAGCAGAAGTTCGACATGGGTGAAAGTTCGCTGTTTCTAATCAACAGCCGTGAAACCAAGCTGATTGATTTACAGGTCAAACAAGCCGAACTGCAGGCCAAATACCAGAAAGCGATTGCGGCTCTCTGGTATGCAGCCGGAACGCAGCTCGGAGCGCAGTAACTCTCATTCAGAACGCTCAATCTATCCTGTTAGAAAGGATAGATTGAGCGTTCTGACACTATCCTTTGACCGGAATTTATACAGTCTCAACCGGCTCTTGAACGCCGACGGATACCCTCATGATCCGTTTCCGGTGGTTTTTTCCCCAGTCGCCCAGTGCAAACAATACCTGGTCCAGCGAGCGACCGTAATCCGTCAACCGGTAATCGACGGATACGGGCATTGTAGGATACACCCGCCGTTCAATCAGCTCGTTCTGCTCCAGTTCCTTGAGTTCTTTCGACAGCATTCGGGGTGTGATGTTGGTCACGGCCCGTTGAATTTCGTTGAAGCGCACGGCGGTTTGGCTCTCAAGAAACGTCAGAACCAACAATTTCCATTTGCCCCCGATGATGTCCAGCGTGTCGGCCATCGAACGCAGGTGGGTGGTGCAGTAAGTTGGTTCCATCCTGATTATCAAACGCTATTGTGATGTATAGTACTATACAAAAGTATATCCATATAGTTTGTATAGCAAATTTCGGCACCTTTGTCGCATCATGTAACAGAAATAAATCATGAATACCGACCAAAAACTGAACGTGCTGGTCTACGGTGCCACCGGTTCTCAGGCGGGCACTGTCCCGCAATTGCTGCTGCAAAAAGGCCATCAACCCTACGTCCTGACGCGGACGGCCGACAAAGCCGCTCACCACGCCCGGGCCGGGGCCATCGTTGTGGAAGGAGACCTGACCGATGCCGACCGGTTGCGCCAACTCAGCGATGGCATGGACGCCGTTTCGCTGCTCATCCCGTTCTTTGCCGACCCGACTCAGGTGGTCGATTACGGTCGGCGGGCCATCGATGCTGCCAAAGCCGCCGGGGTGAAGCTGCTCGTCTGGAACACCTCCGGGGCCATTCTGCCCACGCGCACCGGAAACCTGTCGCTCGACGTCCGGATCGACATCCGCGACTACCTTCAGGCGAGTGGATTGCCATTTATCATTCTGCAACCCAGCGTTTATCTGGAAAACCTGTTAGGTCCGTGGACGGCCCCATTCGTTCAAAACGAAAACCGGGTGGCTTACCCGGTTCCCGAGGACATGCCGGTCAGTTGGATTGCGTCGGAAGATGTCAGCAAACTGGTCGTGGCGGCTCTGGAGCGCCCGGATCTGGCCGGTACCAACTGGCCGATCAGCGGTCTGGAAAACCCCAATGGCCGGGCGTTGGCGCAGGCTTTTTCGGAAGGATTGAATCGTTCTATTCAATATTATCCGATGCCTCCGCAGGAATTCGGCGCTATTCTCGACCAGCTCTTCGGCCCCGGAGCCGGTGCGGCTGCCGCCAGCGAATACCAGCGTATGTGGGATTTTCCGGAGCACCGGCCCAATTTCCAGGCGGATATGCAGCCGGTTCTGGCAGAGTTACCCGTCCAGATGACGTTGGTTCACGAATGGGTAGCCAGGCATCAGGCAGTTTTTGAAGCCGTTTTCCCGGCTTGATTTTGTTTTCGTCTTGAAACCGTGTTTGGCGCGGACCGTTGGTCCGCGCCAACGTTATTTTACAACCGGTAATAATTGATTGACCTGCAAACCCTGTCCCTGCACCACCGTCAGAAGCCGTGTCTCGCCCGCTTTTCCGACCAGCCAGACCGACCGCCGGGCGTCGCCGGTTACCAGCAAACCGCTCTCGCGGGGCAGCAACGGCTTGAAGTGCCCCCGACCGTCGCCGAGCAAGACCAGCCCGAACGACGCATCCTGCCGCCCCATATTCACTTCGTTGGGGTAAAAGTTTCCAGTCAAAACCGCATCCAGTTTGCCATCACGGTTCACATCCCGAACCGCGATGCCAAAAACCGGCGCTTGCTGGGCAATCCGGGGCAGGGGCGTCATCCTGAATTTGCCGTTACCCCGGTTTTCAATGTAAACGCTTCGCAACTCCGTCGCTTCGGCCTGATAGGCCCCATCAAGGTCGTCTTTGGTGAGCAAGTCGTCAAACGTTACCCGGGCGTAGTCGGCGTACCGCTGGTATTTTCGCCGGAACTGGATCACCTGCTGGTTCAGCGCATCGCGGGGAATGGCCGGATAACAGATGCCCTTGATGTAATAGCCCATCAGCGGGTCGAACGTTCCGTCGTTGTTAAAATCTTTGGCAACAATCTTAATTGGCTCCGTTGCCGACGCCCGGTAGAGCGTGTTCAGCCCCTCGTTCCCGGCAATGTAATCTAGGTCGCCATCGTTGTCAAAATCGCCTTCCGCCAGACTATTCCACCAGCCGGAAGGGGCGGAGGGCAGAGGGGTAAGGGCAAAGGGCGGAGGGGCGGCCGTCTCGGGTGCCTTCCCCTCTCCCCTCTCCCCTCTGCCCCCTGCCCTCCGCCCTATGCCATTTTTCAGCATCATCACTGGCATCCATTCACCGGCCAGCAGCAGGTCGGGGTAGCCGTCTTTGTCGGGGTCGGTCCAAAGGGCGGTGCAAACCAGACCGGCTTTCAGGAGCGGGGGGCAAAGCTGGGCGGTCACGTCGGTAAACCGGGCTGAACTTTTCGGACCGTCGTTGCGCAACAGGTAACTCCGGGCCGGAAGCGGATACTGACCGGGAATCAGCCGTCCGCCCACAAAAAGATCAAGGTCGCCGTCGCGGTCGTAATCGGCGGCCACCACGCAGGAACCGCTGCCCGACATGTCAGGCAACGTTCCCGCCGGAGCCGGACTAAACTCACCCCGGCCGTTGTTTAGGTATACTTGATCCTGGTAGAAAGCCTTGTCGGTCGCGGGACGCTCGCAGCCACCGGCCACTACGTATAAATCCAAGTCCTTATCGCCGTCGGCATCGAACAGCAGCGCGGCCGTGTCGTCTTTGTTCGGATGAATCGGGAACGGTTTTTTCGTAAAACCGCCGTTCGGCGTTTGCAGCAGAAAACAGGCATCACTGCCTCGGTACGTCCCCCCCACGAAGCAGTCGTCCAAACCGTCGCCGTTCACATCGCCCGTCGCCAGCGCAAAACCGCTGCGCGACAGCATTTTGTGCAAAGCTGCCGTTTGCTTGAAATCGACAAAACCGGACGACCGGTGTTGAAAGTCAAGTGGTATTTCGTTCGTGACCGGGGCAAACAGTGGGTTGGCAAAATCCGACGCGGGTTGCCTGGCCCGATCCGTTGCCTGATCGTAGCGGAAGCTCAGTCGTTGATTGGCACTAACCCGGTAACGCCGTTCCGTCCTTCCCCCCGGCCACTCGACCAGCAGCGAATCCACCCTCACCGATTTCCCGAGTCCGAAATGCAAAACCGGCTCGACCGACGACTGAAAACCGCGCACCACCGACAATTCGGCGTACTGCAATTGCCCCCCGGCCCAAAGGGTAACTTTTGTTCCAAGCCCTTGCCGGTTTCCGGCCTGCCCATCCAGCCTGACCGACAGGTAGTTGCCCGCTTGCTGTTCCCGCGCCCGGTTACGGTAGACGAGCGCTTCGGAGTCGACGGTATTGACGACCAGATCCAGGTCGCCGTCGCCGTCGAGATCGGCATAAGCCGCCCCATTGGAATACGACAGATCGGCCAGCCCCCAGGCCTTGGACACGTCGCTAAACGCCAGATCGCCCGCGTTTCGGTAGGCGTAATTCGGCACCTGCACCTCCGGCACTTTTTTCATCAACTCCTCCCGCTTTTCTTTCTGAAACTCCGCCGTTCCGAACCCGGCAAACTCTTCGGTGAACGAGATAAAATCCCGGTCGGTCACGTCGCGCCGGTAACCGTTGGTGATGTACAAATCCTTCCGCCCATCGAGGTCGTAATCGGCCATCAGCGCGGCCCAACTCCAGTCGGTTTTGGCCACACCCGCCAGCAGCCCGATTTCGCTGAAGAGGGGCAGAGGGGTAAGGGCGTGGGGCAGAGGGCGTGGGGCAGAGGGCTCGGAAGACGCATCATGACTTCCCAGTAGCGCATTCACCCCATGCACCGAACCCTCTGCCCTCTGCCCCATGCCTTCTGCCCCCAGCCCAAGTTGCAACGAATTCCGCATGTACTGCATCTGGTAGCGGTACGGTTCGGCGATGCTGAGTTCCTTGCGGTCGTAATCCTGTCCGGCCAGCATTTTTTTCTGGCGGGCGTTTTCCTCCGGTAGCATGTCGAGTTGAAAAATATCGGGCCAGCCGTCATTGTTAAAGTCGGCCACATCGACGCCCATGCCGTACAGGCTGGTGTGGGCCGTGGCCTGCCGGATCACGTTCGTAAAGGTTGGTTGGCCGGGGGCGGTTTTCCCGTTGTTCAAATACAGCATGTCGCTGCTGATGAAGTCGTTGGAGCAATAGATATCCGGATAACCGTCTTTATTCAAGTCGCTGACGGCCAGGCCCAAACCCAGCCCTTCGTAGACGATCCCGGCCGATTTGGATACGTCTTTGAAAACCGGATGCCCCTGCGCTCCCGGCCCGTCGTTGCGGTAGAGTTTGCCGGTGCTCGGGTACGAACCGTCGTTGATCGTTACCCGCAGGTAGTTCGGATTCTGGAGATCGGGGCCGGTGTTGAGCAGGTACGCATCGAGGTCGCCGTCGAGGTCGTAGTCGAAAAAGGCGGTTTGGGTCGTAAACGATGCATCGGCTAGCCCGTAGTCCGCGGCCATTTCTTTAAAAACCGGCGTCAAGGTTTTGATTTTATTCCACTGATTGATGAACAGCAGGTTTTCGGAATGGGACGAACCGGGATGTTTGGCGACGCTGACGTAAATGTCCAGCCAGCCATCGCCGTTGAGGTCGACCATCGACACGCCCGTACACCAGCGGTCGGTGGTCAGCCCGGCGGCTTGGGTGACATCCTCAAATTTCCACGCGTTCGTGGTGGTGTCGATCTGGTTGAGGTACAAGCGGCAACTGACCTGATTACCCCCGAAAAATACGTCCGGTCGGCCATCGTTATTCACATCGCCCACGGCCACGCCCCCACCGTTGTAAAAATTGGTAAATGTAAACGCATTGAGCTGATCGGTCGGCGTCAGCGCGTTGGCGAAGGTGATCCCGGTCTGCCCGGTCGGAAGCCGCTCAAACAGTGCCGAATCGTCGTTCCGGCAAGCCGCGCAAACCGCCAGCAGGCTACTAATCAGGATGGAAAAAGAGAAAAACCGCATGAGTATTACGCCAAAAAAGCCACTGCCCGAAAGCGAAGAAAGCGAGGGAAAGCGGTGTTCGACCGCTGCCCTCGCTCCTAATTTACTATTTCATCAGGTTAATTAATAGTTGGGAAGTGTACGGTTTTCGGTATTCAGTATTCAATTTTCGGTTTACGGAATATCGAATAATGAACACTGAATAACGAAAACCGTACACTTAATACCCCGGATTCTGGTCCGTCGGTTCGATTTTGGGGTTGTTGTCCACTTCCTGTTGCGGAATGGGCAGCAACTCGTGCTTGTTTTTCTGGAAGTAAGTAAACGGCTCCGTCCGCAGCTTGCCTGCTTTCCGCCAGCGCAGCAGGTCGCGGTTGCGGACTTGCTCCCCGCTCAATTCCACGCGCCGTTCGTGCACGATAGCCGCAAAGACCTGGTCTTTCGTGGTAACCGGGAACGCAGCCGTCGGGTAGGGAGGCATGTTCACGCTCTTCCGGGCGCGCACCTGGTTGAGGTATTTCACGGCTTCGGCCGTATTGCCCAGTTCGTTTTCTACTTCGGCCATTGAGAGCAGCGTTTCGGCGTAACGCATGATCCGCTGGTTGATGCCGCCGGTCTGGTACGACTGATCGGTTTTGTACATCAGCGAGAACTTCCGCCAGCTTACTTTGAGCGTCTGCCCGTCGACCACCGAGGAGTTTCCGTTCTGGGCGGCATCCGTCAGCGTATTGTTGCCGTTGTTGTATTTGTCGCCCGTTACGTAAAACGACTTGGCAAACCGGGGATCACGGCCCGTGGCGGTTTTTTCGAACTCGTTCAACAGGCTGTTCGACGGAATAACGTTCCGCCAGCCGATGGCCGAATACTCCTGCGTCCGCACGGTTTCGGTACCGGCCGTGGCCCCGTTGCCGTCTCCATCCCAGTTGTAGTTCCCCCCGGAAGGCAGGAAGTTGATTTCCCAGATCGACTCCTTGTTGAATTCGGTTTCCTCCAGGAAGTTGTCGCTGTATTCATCCACCAGGGCGTAGGTGCCGGAGGTGATGATTTTCTGCAACTCGGTTTTGGCGTTCGCGTAATCGGCACGTTGCAGATACACCCGGGCCAGCAGCATCTGAGCAGCCCCTTTCGTGGCCCGGCCCAGGTTGTTGGCGTCGTAGGTAGCGGGCAGCGCTTCCTGAGCCGTTTTCAAGTCGGCAATGATGAAGTCGTACACCTCATTTTCGGGCGAGCGGGGCAGCGAGCCTTCTACCGAGGTGACATAGTTTTTATACAAAGGAATGTTTCCCCACATCGTCACCAGATCAAAATAGGCCCAGGCGCGCAGGAAACGAGCTTCGGCCAGCAACCGGTTTTTGGTCTCCGCCGGAATGTCCGCCACTTTGTCGGACAAATCGATGGTGGAGTTGGCCCGGTGAATCAGCCGGTAAAAACCGGTCCAGACGGAACTCATGACGGAGTTACCCGTATCGTGGCTACCGAGCAGCAACTGATTCCGGGGCGTTTCGAGCTGCCCCCCCCCGGCCGCGACATCGTCGCTACGCAGATCATGGACAAAAAACCACTCCCGCGACACCAGCGGATTCGATTTGGCCAGGGCGTAAATAGCATTGACAGCACTCGACAGTTCGGCTCCGTTTTTATAAAACGTGTCGATGGTTACACCGTTGGGGTTCAGTTTGTCCAGATCACTTTCCTGACATCCTACCACCAGGCCCAGAAAGAGTACACCGGATAAAAGAAGTTTATTTTTCATTGAAATGGTTCGTTAATAGGTTCAGCAGATCATCACAGAGGTTCGGATCAGAAGCCGATGTTCAGGCCGATCAACACGGTACGCGGCTGCGGATACTGCCCGTAGTCGATCCCGTTGGTCAGCAGTTTGGTGGCGTCGCCCGAGCTACCGTTCACCCCGATTTCCGGATCAAGACCCGTGTATTTGGTAAACGTCAGCAGGTTCGTCGACGATACATAAATGCGGGCTTTGGTCAGCGTGTTGAGCGTAAATTTGCTCACGACGTTCGTCGGAATCGTGTAGCCAAGGCTGATGTTTTTCACCCGCATGTACGATCCGTTCTCGATAAACCGATCGGACGTCCGGCTGTTGTTGTTCGGATCACCGCTGACGGCCCGGGGGACATCGGTGTTGGTGTTGGTGGGTGTCCAGGCATCCAGTACACCTTTACCGGCGTTAAACAACCGCAGCATCCCTTCCTCGATCACCTTCGTGCCGTTGTAAATCTTGTTACCGGAAACGCCTTGCAGGTAAACCGACAGGTCGAAGTTTTTGTAGTTTGCGCCGAAATTGACACCGTAGCTGAATTTTGGAATGTAGCTTCCCAGATACGTCCGGTCGGCGGCATCGATTTTTCCGTCGCCGTTGAGATCCTTGAACCGAATGTCCCCCGGCGAAGTATGCTTGGTGGCGTCGTAATCCTCCCGCGAATCCGGGCGGTTTTGCCGGGGTGCATTGAAAACCTCCTCAACCGTCTGGAAGATCCCATCGACTTGCCAGCCGTAGAACGACTGTATGGGCTGTCCGGCTTCCGTTTTGGTAATATCGAACCCGCCAAAGTCCTGGTTCAGACCGGAGTAGATCGTGGCACTGGGCGTTGCCAGGCTGGTCACTTCGTTGCGGGTGATGTCCATGTTGGCCGATATATTCCAGCGGAAGTCGCCTTCGTTGTGGTTGTAGCCGACCTGGAATTCGTAACCCCAGTTTTTCATGCTCCCGATATTAGCCAGGGGCGAGGTCGAATAACCGATGGAGTTCGGAATCGGTACGCTCAGCAACAGACCGTCGGTCCGGCGGTTGTAGCCTTCCGCCGTGAAGGTCAGCTTATTCCCAAACAGCCCGAGGTCAATCCCGATGTTGGTCATCTTGGTCGTTTCCCACTTCAGGTCCGTATTGCCCAGGGCGCTGAAGTACGAGCCGAGCACGGTGCTGGTTCCGAAAACGGCGTTGGTGTTGTCGGCTGAGATCAGCGACTGCCAGGCGTAGTTTCCGATGCCGTTGAAACCGGTTTCGCCGTAGCTGGCCCGAATTTTTAGTTCCGAAATCGACGGAATGGCTTTCAGGAACTGCTCTTCGCTCACCCGCCAGCCGACCGACGCCGACGGGAAGGTTCCCCATTTGTTGCCCGGCGCAAACCGCGACGAACCATCCCGGCGAACCGACCCGCTGATGAGGTACTTCCCGGCAAACTCGTAATTGACCCGGCCGATGTACGAAATCAGGCTGCTTTCTTCCAGGCTGCTCGTGACGCCGGGGTTCGATACGCCCTGCAACACGTTGATGTCGTTGTTGGGCCGGAACCCGTTCCCGTTCAGCGTCGACGCGCGGAAGGTCTGTTTTTCGGCCACCACGGTCGCGTTCACGTAGTGTTTGCCGAACGTTTTGTCGAACGTCAACTGGTTTGTCAGGATCGGCGAGTAATATGAAGTCCGGTTGTCCTGAATGTTGTTCTGCACCCGGCTTTTGTAGCCATCGTTGTAGATCGGGAAAATGTTGTTGCCCACGTTCGTGACCACGTCAGCACCGAAGCTAAACCGGTATTTCAGGAAATTCGTAAATTTGATCTCGGTAAACAGCGTGCCGAGCAGTTTGATCCGCTGGTTGTAGCTCTGATCCTGCAAGGCAATCCGCACCGGGTTGTCGGGGTCGGAGCCGTCGGCCGCCGTCGGAGAGCTGTACCCACCCACTTTCGTCGGGTCGGAAACCGGCCAGTAGGGCAGGTTCCGGATCATCTGCATCACCGCCGTACGGCCCCCGCCGAAACCCTGCTCCCCGCGCATTTTATCGTACGAGATCATCAGGGTTTGTCCGAACGACAGGAATTTGTTCAACTGGTGATCGGAGTTCAGCCGGACGTTGGCGCGTTTGTAATTGGTCCCGATCAGAATCCCCTCCTGATCGAAATAACCGGCCGAGGCAAAAAACCGGGAGACGTTATTACCACCCGACACCGAAAGCTGGTGCTGCTGAATCGGGGCGGTTTTGAACATCACGTCCTGCCAACTGGTTTCGGTCTGGGCGAACGTCTGTGAAGCGCCTTCGTAAATCGGCGTGTTCAGGTTGCTCAGCCGGGCCGGCATGGCAATCCCGGCATTGCCCAGCAGGGCGGTGGCGTACTGAATGTACTCCTGCGTGTTGAGCAGATCCAGTTTTTTCCAGGCGCTTTGTGTGCCGAAATACGTGTCGAAGTTGACGTGCAGTTTGCCGTCTTTCGATCCTTTTTTGGTGGAAATAATGACGACCCCGTTCGACGCCCGCGATCCGTAGATGGCGGCTGCACTGGCATCTTTCAGCACTTCCAGCGATTCGATGTCTTTTGGGTCGAGGTTGTTCAGGTCGCCCGATGGCACGCCGTCGATCACGTACAACGGCCCGGAAGCGTAGTTGATCGAGCCGACGCCCCGAATCCGGACAATCGGCGACTGCCCCGGCGCCCCGTTGTTGACGACCCGAACACCCGGCACCCGGCCCTGCATGGCCGACTCGGCGCTGATCACCGGCAAGGCTGTCAGTTCCTTCGGCGTTACCGACGAAACCGCCCCGGTTACCGAAGCCCGTTTCTGCGTACCGTAGCCTACCACGATGACTTCTTCCAGCGCCCGCTCGTCCTGGACCAGCGACACGTTCAGGCTCGTCCGGCCATTCACCGGAATTTCCTGCGTTGTGTACCCCACAAAGCTAAACACCAGCGTAGCATTGGCCGGTACATTCAGGCTGTATTCGCCCTGGCCGTTGGTTGTCGTTCCCCGGGTTGATCCTTTAATGACGACGCTTACGCCCGGAAGGGCCTCGCCGTTGGCATCCGACACTTTTCCCCGGATATCGTCGACCAGTTGATCGGCCGAAACGACCGAGTACCCAATCCGTTCGAGCCGGATCAGGTTCAGATCGGCGGTGGTGGCCAGGTCGTTACCGGTCGGGGTCTCAAAGCCTTTCTTCTCGATCTGGTTGATTTTTCGAAAGTAGCGGCTTCCTTTTTCCTTACTGGCAACAATCACGTAAAAATTCTTCTGAATTTTTTCAAACGTCAGTCCTTTGTCAGACAGGAGACTTGTTAGTGCTTCTTCCACGGTCCGTTCCCGGTGTCCGTTCAGGACAACTTTCGTATCGACCAGATCCGTCCGATAAATGAACGAAACCCGGTATTGTTTCTCCAGCTCCGAAAGCGCAGCCCGAAGTGTTACCACCGGAGCTGCCAGGTCTTTCTCCTGCTGCCACACGCGATGGTTGTTCGCGGCAATCATTTGGGCGTAGGTCGGCATGGCTCCGACACACAACATCCCACACAGCAACACTACTAGTTTTTTCATGCGATAGAGATCAGTTATTCAATCAGGATATGGTTAGCATTACGGGTAATTTTCGCATCAAACAGGCCGGAAAGCCCTTTCAGAATCGTGTCCGCATTTTTCCCGGGAATGGTCCCGCTCACGCGCTGTTGCCGCAACTCCGGATCCCGGATTTCAACCTCCAGTCCGTACGTATCTTTCAAAAGCTGGGCAATCTCTTCGAGCGACGATCCTTCGAAAACCAGTTTATCTGTGCGCCAGGACGACTGGGCCTGTGCATTGACCTGCTTCTTGTAAAAGGAGTTGGTTTGCGCATCGGCGAAGAACATTTCGCCCGGTTTCATTTCGAGGTGATTGTTCGGGTTGTCGGAGACCCGCATCTGAATCCGGCCTTCGTTCAGGACCACTTTGGTGGTGGTTTTCCGGGTGTAGACATTGAAGCGCGTGCCCAGTACCTCCACGTTCATCTGACCGGGTAAATGAACCTGAAACCGCTGGTGATTGGCCTTGTGAACGACTTCAAAGAAGGCTTCTCCTTCCACCCAAACCTCGCGGGGCGCGTCGGTTTGCCAGTTCGCGGCATACCGGATGGAGGTATTCCCATTCAGGGTGACAATGGACTGGTCGGGCAAAACAACCTGCCGGGTCTGGCCAAAATCGGTACGAAGCGTCAATAACTCCGGAGCGGCATACTGTCGGTAAAAGAACAGCGCACCCACGCCCAGCACCAGCAGCGCAACGGCCGCTGCCGCCATCCAGCGCACACCCAACCGCCGGATGGGCGTGTTGGCCGGAATGTCCGAAACCGTTCTTCGCCGGGTCTGGATTTGTTGAAAAACCCGCTGGGCCTCCCGTCGTTCGGATACATCGAGCGGCAACTCGGCCAGGTCGTTCAGCTCTGTGTCCAGCAGGTACTGTAACTGACGTTGCCCATCGGCCGTTGCCAGATACAATAAAACCGCCCGGGCTTCTTCAGGGCTGCACTCGTTTCGTATGTACTTCTGTAGAAGTTGTGTATCCATCGAAAGGGCTTAGGAATAATACTATTCTTCCTAAGTAGATACACATTTGAAACCGGGAAGTATTACTGGTCGGAGAAAAAAAATTAGGAAAGCAGGAAAAAAATCAGCGCGGGCAGAATTCCCTCCAGATCGGCGTGTTTGCTGAGGTAGTCTTTCAGAAATTTGGTCGCCTGCGAAAACTGTACTTTGACGGTATTGACCGAAACCGACAACTGCCGGGCGACCTGCTCGTTGTTCAGTCCGTTGAACACCCGGAGCCGGAACACTTTTTCGCGCTGGGGCGTCAAGGCCTTAAGCCCCTGTTCCAGAATGGCGCTGTATTCCTGCAACTGGAAGGCCTCGCTGGTCGAATCTTCGCCCAGTTTGTCTTCCACCTCGTTCGAAAGGTATTCCCAGATGGCTTCGTGGTGGTCGCGAATCACGTTCAACACGTGATTCTTCATCGAGATGGACAGAAAATTCTTGATGGCGTAGGTTTCGTTGAGCGCTTCCCGATGATCCCAGAGTTTGAGAAAAACGTCCTGCACCGCATCCTCGGCCCGATCCGGATCTTTCAGAAATTTCAGGCCGATGGCGTACAAATGCTTGTAATGCCGGTAGAAAATTTCCTCAAAAGCTTTCTCATCGCCCGCTTTTAACTGCCGGGTAATGTCCTTTTCAGCATCTTGGCTCAACCGAATGGGTAATTTCCGGATACGCATACAGCAAACTCTCGACGGGTCTTCGGTTAATAAAGTAGAGGAATCTGGTAACAAAAAGCTAATGTAAACATTAAAACCGTACGATTCCAATAAAAAATTTTCTTCTATCGGAAAAGTAGCCGGAAAAGTTAAAATTAATCTGCAATATCCGGAAGGGTTTCTTCCTCAATCGGAAGGAGATCGTTGTTTGGAAGGAAGAAAATGACAAAAGCCGGGTAAAGTAGCTCCGGAACAGTCTTTACCTTATCGTAGATACGTTTGCACGAAACCCAGTCCGCTCGTTCCGCCATGAAATCGTTTCCTTTGCTTCTGGTCCTGATTGTCCTTTGCTCGGGCAGCATTTTCCAATCTTCCCGGCCCCTGGCCTCCCTCCAACCGCCCGAACCGGCGAAGAAGCTCCTCCTGAAACAGGATATGAAAACCGGCACGCTGTCGGTCTTCCGGCCGGGCGGCAAAACCCCGATTCTGGTGCAGAACGCCAAAGCGGATTTCCGGCCCTACCTCCACCCCATCGTGGCCCCCGACGGCAAAGGCGTGCTGACCGAGTACAGCCCCGGCCACCACAAGCACCAAACCGGCTTGTACTGGGGCTTTACGCGCGTCAACGGCCGCGACTACTTCCACCACCCCCAGGGCGATTACTGGCGTCGGGTGTCGGCCAAAATTATTCAGGCTACCGGCGCGGAGGTGAAATGGCAAACCGTGTATGAGTTGCTGGACGAAAAAGGCCAGGCGGTTTTGACCGAAACCCAGAACTGGTCGATGCGCGAGAAAGCCGGGAAGTTTCTGCTCGATCTGGAGTGGAAAGGCAAGGCCAACACCGACGTGAGGATTGGCAAATACGACTACGGCGGCTTGTTTCTGCGGATGCCCTGGCGGGAAGGCATCAAAGGCGAGGTGATCAACGCGGCCCGGCAGCGCAACGAGAAAGCCGAAGGCCAGCGCGCCATGTGGGTCGATGTCGGGATGCAGGTGGAAGGCCGCAACGACCTGGCGCACATCGCCATCTTCGATCATCCCGAAAACAAAGGCTACCCCCAGCCCTGGCGCGTCGACGGACAGCTCGGCATTGGTCCGGCGCGGGCGCGGACGGGCGACTGGACCATCAAAAAAGGCGATACCGAGATTATCCGGCATCAGTTGGTGGTCTACACCGGCGACCTCAACGATGTGGAATTGACCAAAACCTGGGGCGAATTTAGTGGTGTCAACTCGACGTATTCGCTCTGGAGCCTGGCCCAGAAAGAAGGGCGGGAAGCCAAATTCCTGACGCCCGAGGAAGCCGTGAAGAGCATGACGGTCAAAGACGGTTTTCAGGTCAACGTCTGGGCGTCGGAACCGATGATTACGCAGCCGATGGCCTTCTGCTGGGACGACCGGGGTCGGCTCTGGGTGGCCGAAAACCGGGATTACGAATCGCGGGGATACGGTTTTTCGAAAGCCGGAAACAGCCGGATTCTAATTCTGGAAGACACCAACCAGGACGGCATGGCCGACAAACAAAAGGTCTTTCTCGACAGCATTCCGTTCCCGGCCGCGATGGCTGTGGGCTTCGACGGGCTCTATCTCGGCGCACCACCAAACCTGCTCTTTGTGCCGGATCGCAACGGCGACGATGTGGCCGACGAGAAAGACATTGAAGTACGGCTGACGGGCTGGGGCATCCGCGACCGGCACGAAACGCTCAACAGCCTGCACTGGGGGCCCGACGGCTGGCTGTACGGCTTGCAGGGATTTGCCACGCCCTCGAAAGTGCGGAAACCGAACGGTAAGGGCAAACTGTACAAACACAACGATCCGTTCCCGGAAGCCGAAATTTTACAGGGCGAGGGCGTCGACATCAACGGGGGCGTCTGGCGGTATCACCCCACGAAAGACCGCTTTGAGGTGGTGGCACACGGTTTTAGCAACCCCTGGGGCATCGACTACAACGCCAAGGGGCAACTCGTGATGACGGCCTGCGTGATTCCGCACCTCTGGCACGTCATTCCGGGCGGCATTTACCACCGGCAGGGTGGGCAGCACTTCAACCCGTACGTTTACAACGACATCAAAACCATCACCGACCACAGCCACCGCTCGGCCCACGGCGGAGCACGGGTGTACCAGTCTGATGCCTTTCCCGAATCCGAACAGGGACGACTTTTCATGGCGAATATTCACGAACACGCGGTTTTGTCGGACATTTTGGAACCGAAAGGCTCGGGTTACGTCGGGCACCACGGCGATGATTTTGTACAGGCCAACAACGCCCAGTGGGTCGGCTTTAGCATGGAAGTCGGGCCGGAAGGGGCGCTGTATGTGCTCGACTGGCACGATGCCGACATTTGCGGCAAGGAGGTCCTGAACGGCGAAACCGGCCGGATTTTCCGGATTACGCCCAAAACCTCGCGGGCCGAAAACTTCGCGAGCCGCTATTCCGACCTCAACAAAATGACCGATGCGCAACTCGTCGGTCTGCAAACCGTCCGGAGCGACTGGCACGCCCGCCGGGCGCGGTTGATCCTGCAAAACCGGGCCACGAAAGGCAAGCTCGACGGCCAGACGCACGCCCAACTGCGGCAAGTATTCGAGACGAATTCAAACCCGGATTACCGGCTGCGGGCGATGTGGGCATTGCACGTTACGGGCGGTTTTGAGGCCAACGCGCTGGTGAATAGTCTGGATGACAAAGACGCCTACGTGCGCGCCTGGACCATTCAGTTGCTGTGCGAAGACCGTGCGGCTTCTCCGACGGCCCGGGACAAATTCGTGCAGATGGCTCAGCAAGATCCCTCGCCGGTGGTGCGGCTGTACCTGGCTTCGGCCCTGCAACGGGTGGATGCCGAAACCGGCTGGAAAATCGCCGAAAACCTGATGCGGCACGGCGAGGACCAGAACGACCACAACCTGCCGAAAATGATCTGGTACGGTTTCGAACCGCTCGTTAAACAAAATCCTGAACGGGCGCTGGACCTGGCCGCCCGCTGCGAGATTCCGATGGTGGCTCGGTTTATTGCCCGCCGGACCGTCGACGCCGACCAAACCAGTGCGCTGGTGGCGGCCCTCGGCAAATCGCCCAAAACACAGGTGAGCCTGCTGGAAGGCATGCGCGACGCGCTGGAAGGCCGCACGGATTTGGAAGCGCCCGCCAACTGGAAAGCGGTTTTGGCCAAACTGAAAACGAATCCGAATGTGGCTCCGCTGTCGCAGCAGGTCGCGCAGCAGTTTGGCGATACCGAAAGCGCCCGGCAATCGCTGGCGACACTGAAAAACCGCAAAGCCCCGCTGGAACAACGGTTGAAAGCGTTACGATCCATTGCGGGTCAGCAGCGGCCCGAATTGTTACCCGAACTCCCGGCGTTGCTAAATGAACCGGCGCTACGCACCGAAACCATCCGGGCCATTGCCGGGTACGACCGCGAATCGCTGGGCGAACTGCTGTTGGCGAAGTACCCGGAGTTCAGTGCTTCCGAAAAATTGCAGGTGGTACAAACGATGTCGTCGCGGCCCAAATACGGCTGGCAACTCACGCAGGCGCTGAAAGCAAACCGGATTCCGAAGCGGGATGTGCCGACCTACGCGGCTCGCCAACTGCTCCGGGTCGTCGGGAGCGGTTTTGTCGAAGTCTGGGGGCCGATTGAGCAGGACGGCATCGATGAAAAAGCCTACGCGCGCTACCAGAAACTGCTCAACGACCGGGCAATGGTCAGCGCGAATACCGCCAAAGGTCGGCTGGTGTTTCAGCGCACCTGCGGTCCCTGCCACAAGCTATACGGCGAAGGCGGTAACATCGGCCCGGACATAACGGGCTCCAACCGCGCCAACCTGGATTATCTGCTGAGCAACATCCTAAATCCGAGTGGTGAAATTCAGGATGATTACAAAATGGTGGTGATCACAACCCGCGATGGTCGGACGTATTCGGGCAATGTCATGGGCGAAAATGAGCGGCAGGTCACCTTGCGCGTGGTGGGTCAGGACCCGGTCAGGCTGAACAAATCCGAAATCCAGTCACGCGAAACCACGCCGGTTTCCCTGATGCCGACCGGTTTGCTGAATAACCTGACAGAAAGCGAAATCATCGACCTGGTGGCCTTCCTGCGCACCCGCGAACCGGTGAAACAGGCGAAGAAATAAACCGGTGCGGTTTTATCGCTGGGATGAAACCGCACCGCCGTTTCCACCCCCGACCCGCCAGTCGGGCAGTTCGTCGCGGGTCAGTACGTCTTTATCTGTAAAAACCGCCTTCAGACGCTCAAGGGGTTGTTTTTTGATGTAATCGGTCCCGGTCCAGACCGCGAACCACGACCACCAGGTGCCAAAATCACGGATTTTACCGGCATCCGGCAGATTCCCGGTTTCCGATAAGGTCACCATTTTTTTGCCGTTGAACCGGCCTTGTGCATCTGCCCAATTGCCGCTCAGGCTGGCGGTTGCGTCGGTGTAAATATCCATGCCGACGATATCGACGTACGCATCGCCGGGGTACCAGTCGGGCTTCACCGAATCGGTGGCGGTGTACACCCAGATCAGGTTGTGGAGTTGATGGTGGTTCGTCAGCCGGTCGTACAGCAGTTGCCAGAGTTTCTTGAACGGCCCCGGTCCTTTGGCCCCCCACCAGAACCAGCCGCCGGAAGCTTCGTGCAGCGGTCGCCAGAGCACGGGCACGTCGGCGAGTTGGAACTTCTTCAGTTCACCGGCAATCACGTCAATGTCGCGCAGCAGCAACTGATACCTTTCTCCCTGTTTATCTGCCAAAACCGCAGCTAGGTCGAAGGTGGTCGCGCGGGTATAAAAACCGCTCCACCAGAGTTTATCGGGTTTTTCATCAATCAAATCTGTCGGCGCGTTCCAGTGCCAGGCCAGGCTGACGATGCCGCGTCCTTCGCCTTTCTTCGCCCAGGCAATGCACGCTTCGCTCGACCGCTGCGGAACGGCTCCGCGCTGCGCCCGGCTGGGTGAGTAATCCATCAGGTCAAACGCGCCGATGGCCGGTTCTTTGCCGGTTTTCTCCAGAATGTATTCGACATCGTCCTGCTGCCCCGACAGCACTTTTTGGCCGTACTGATCGACCAGAAACGAAAACAGCGCCCTGGTCGAAGCCATTGCCTTGGCATCCGTGAGGTTTTTGGGCGGTTTGGCGGGCAGCGCGACGGTGGCTGGCCGGGCCTGCAGGTAATCGATGCTGAAATAGCCCCAACCCCGGAGAATGGTAACGGTGTTCTGGCCGTCGCGCAACCGGAACAGGCCCAGACGGGCGGTTTTGAACCCTGACGGCGTTTGCTTCAGTGTACCGCCCCCCTTCTCGTCGTTGATCTGAAAATCAACACCTTTATCACCCGAGGGCGACGCATAGCCGACCGCCAGTTCGTACAAACCGGCGGGGATGTTGAACGTCAGCGTCAGTTTGTCCGTAGCATCGTCAAAACCGGTCACGTAGCCCGTTCCCGAAAAACCGGGTAAGGCAGTGGCGGTTTGCACGCCGGAAAGCGTTCCGGTTTCCGCTTCGATTTGAACGGTTTCCGGTTTGGCTGGCGTCAACACTGATTCGGGCCCGGAAACCGGCGAGCAACCCAGCAGGGCAAGTAGTAAAAAGGATCGCATCCGAAAAAACGTACCCACGGACTTTAGTCCGTGTTTTGGGAGTTTATTTTACCTAACTGGTCATTTAAACTCACACGGACTAAAGTCCGTGGGTACGGGCGGTTATTTGATCAGGACGATGTCGTCGAAGTAGAACGTTTCATCCTGTTTGTCAGGCCCCTGAATCCGGAAGCCGACCTGCGACAACTTCTTCCCGGCCGACCAGAAATCGATGTCCGACAGCTTGAACTTGAAGTAATTCCAGACCCCGGCTTTTACATTGATCTTGTTCTTCTCGTCAAAACCGCCAAAACCGGCTTTGCTGGCGTCGGTGGTCAGGTACAGCGAGTAGTCGGCCGACGCGCCTTTGATCCAGCCCGCTACATAGGTGTACTCCGGCGAGTAGGAAATGGCCGAGGCCGACCAGTTGGCAAACGCGATCAGGTGCCAGTTGCCTTTCTGGTACGTCTTCCCGACCGATGCGGTTCCCGTCCGGAACTCCTTGGTCGATATGGCTCCGGCATCACCCCAGGAACCATCCTGAAAACCAGCACCGTAGGCATCCGTAAAGATCGAATACGCTTTGTCCAGATTGGTCAACTCCTGGGTGGTCCGGAGCAGGCCTGTGCCGTTGACAATATCCAGCGTGGCCCGGTTGACGGCGGTATTGGCGGGCATTTTAATGACCAGTTTCTTTTTCTCTTTCGAAACAATGGTAGCCGCGTCCGAGGTACCGGTCAATCTGACCGAGGTCACATCGTCCAGGTTGTTGCCGGTCAGCGTAATTTCCGCCCCTTTCGTGAAGTTGTAGTTGGAGACCTCAGCCACCGTCGGATAGGCCAGCACCCGGAATGGCACCGACACCGACCGGCCTTCACTGTTGGTAAACGTGACCTGCTGGACACCACCGACTACCTCGTCGGGCACCCGGAAAATCAGCGCCTGGTCGGTATTCAGGGTCGGCTGGAAACCGGCCGGAACGTTTTCTTTCTCGAAAACAATGCTCCGGATGTCGCCCAGGCCCGTTCCGGTCAGCGTAACGACTGTTCCGCCCGCAGCCGAGTCGGGCATGATGGCGGTGGCCACCGGATTGCCCGGTTTTGACTCCGGCCGGCCATCGGTATCTTCTTCGCAGGAAGTCATCACCAACCCGGTCAGCACGACCGCAAATGACACCCCTGCCAGTTGATTGAATTTCATCTGAACTGTATAGTTTATGGTTTATCGTTTATGGTTAAGGTTCATAGAAGGGAGCAGCCCACTACAAACCTTAAACCATTCACTTTGAACTACTTGTAGTAAGGAACCGGATCTTTGCCCAGCTCGGGGTCCTGCACGATTTCACCGGCCGGAATCGGCAGATACATCTTGTCTTCGGAGAAGTTGGTGATGTAGCTGGCACCCGTTACCGGACCCCGGTTTTGTTTCTCAATGATGGCTTTCGCTTTGGCAAACCCCTGGCGCTGAATGTCATACCAGTAGTCGCCTTCAAAGGCAAACTCCACCCGACGCTCGTGCAGAATCTGATCCAGCGTCAGCGAGGTGCGCGGGGCCAACCCGGCCCGCGTACGGACGGCATTCAACGCTTGCAGGGCTTTCGGATCGTTGGTCGAAGCAGCACCGGCCAGCGTAGCCTCGGCGTAAATCAGCAGGATGTCGGCGTAGCGCAGCAACACTACGTTGTTGCCGGAGTTTTGGCCCAAAACCGGGTCGCCACCGAAGCTTTTGCCCGGACCTGCGAAGTATTTCGCAATGTTCGAGCGGGTTGGACTCAGACTTCCGCCGTCTTCGGTTGGTTGCAGCGTGTCGTACTTAAACCCGTTGGCCATGAAGGCGTTGTACTTGGGCGCATTGACGCGTTGCGGTTTCCACTCGGGTTTGGTCCAGCCGTGTTCCATTACCGACCATTTCCGGCGCAGATCACCAAATTCATATTCGTTCAGCAGATCGAGCGAGGGCACATACATTTCCCAGGCATCGGCTTCGGCGGTCCGCAGGGCGCTGGCTCCGCGGTCGGGGTTTTTGATGTTACCGGTTCCCCAGGGGTCCTGGGCCAGTTGGTGCTGGATCGAGAACAGCGACTCCGGGTTGTTGTTCAGGCTCATTTTCGTGAACATCCCGTTGTAGTCGGCCACCAGGCTGTACTTGCCGGAATTGATCACTTCTTCAGCCTTGGCTTTGGCGTTCGCGTAGTCCTTGTTGTACAGATACAGCTTCGCCATCATCCCTTTCGCCGAATACTTCGTCAACCGGCCCGGCGCATCCGATTCCGGCAACCCGGCTTCGGCCAGTTGCAGTTCTTCCAGCGCAAACCGCAGCACGTCTTTTTGCAGGTAACGCGGAATGTTGAAGTTGCCCGACAGCGCCGTGGCACCCGGATCGGTGATGATCGGAGCCGCGCCCCAGGTCCGGGCGATGTAGAAATACAGCGTTCCCCGGATGAAGTGGCACTCGGCCAGGGCCGGATCGAGGTAGGCAGCCCCACCCCCGGCGGCTTTTTTCTCTTCGAACGTCTTGATCATCACGTTCGCGTAGCCGATGATTTTGTAGAACGCGCCCCAGGCCGCGCCGATCCGCTCGGATGCCGACGAAACCGTGAAGTTCAGGAAATCAACATCGGTATACGTAAACATGTT
This sequence comes from Larkinella sp. VNQ87, assembly GCF_049445795.1. Taxonomy (NCBI): domain Bacteria; kingdom Pseudomonadati; phylum Bacteroidota; class Cytophagia; order Cytophagales; family Spirosomataceae; genus Larkinella; species Larkinella sp. VNQ87. The sequence goes on along the minus strand of NZ_JBMSDT010000018.1, from coordinate 73,306 downwards.
GCCCGACATCACATCGCCGATGGCGTCCTGCGCCCGGCTTTCGTAGTTCCGCCAGGGCAAACCGCTGTAGAGCGTACTGGTCGCGGCCCGGACTTCCTCCGCGTTATTGTAATAGTTTCCGGTGGTCGTGCCCGACAGCGAGGGCCGCTCGATGAAGTCCTCCTTGCAGGAAGCCAGCAGCAGCGCCGAAAGGGCCAGAGCATATAGGGATTTTCGTTTCATGTTAGTCAAAGATTAAATCTCAAAGAGTGAAAGAGAAAAAGAGCGAAAGAGTGAAACGCGCTGCAAAGTACCCGTCTACGGCAGAGCCTTTCGCTCTTTCGCCCTTTCACTCTTTCGCTTTTAGAATTGTACATTCGCTCCGATCGTGAACGTGCGCGGGTTTGGGTAGTGGCCCATGTCCACGTTCATGAGCTTGATGCTGTTGTTGAAGGCCCCGATTTCCGGGTCGTAACCCGAGTACTTCGTGAAGGTCTTCAGGTTCTGGATGGAACCGTAAATCCGCAGGTTCGTCATTTTGATTTTGCTCAACACCGTAGTCGGAACCCGATACCCCAGCGTCACGTTCTGAATCCGCCAGTAGGAAGCATCTTCCACGTAGCGATCCGACATGGCGGTGTTGTTCTTGTTGGTGGTCGTAAACCGGGGCAGCGTGCCGTCCGTGTTGGTTTCGGTATACCGGTCATTGACCGTCCGGAGCTGGTTCGACCAGGCGTTGTTCAGCCCTTCCAACTGCCAGCGCAGGAAGTTGAACGCCTTGGCGCCCTGGCTCCCTTGCAGGAAAAGCGAGAAATCGAAACCACTGTAGGTCAGCGAGTTGGTCAGCCCCCAGGTAAATTTTGGAAGCGGACTGCCGATGAACGTGTAATCCTGCGCGTCGATTTTGCCGTCGCCGTTGATGTCCTTAAACCGTATGTCGCCCAGCCAGGTTTCGTTTTGATTCACCTTGTAACCAAACTGCGGCAGGCTCTTGTCGAGGTCTTCCTGCGTGCGGTACAACCCATCCGTGACCAGCCCCCAGAACGAACCAACCGGGTTGCCGGGCGTCGTGTGCGTCACGAGGTAGTTGTTGTAATACACTTTCCCGTCGAGCGCCGAAGCCGCACTGGCCGCTTTGTCGTAGGTGTTTTTGAAATGCGTCAACACCGCGCTGGTTTTCCAGGTGAACAGCCCTTTCTTGATGTTTGTGCTCGTGATGCTCAGGTCAACCCCGGTATTGGTCATCTGACCCGCGTTGCCCAGGGGCGCTTTCAGGTCGTCCCACTGATCCCCGACGCCAATCAGGTTCGGTCCGGTCAGGAAGATGATCATGTCGGACGTTATTTTCTTGTACACGTCGATGGTGGCATCGATCCGGCCGTTCAGGAAGCCCAGGTCAACCCCGGCGTTGGTGGTTTTGACCGATTCCCATTTCAGGTCCGGGTTCGGAATCCCGTTGATCATGTTCGATGAACCAAAACCGACCGGCCCGGAGAAGAACTGCACCGCGCCCACATAGGCTGGGTTCGGCGCTCCACCCGGGAAGTTCTGGTTCCCGACGGCCCCGTAACCGGCGCGTACTTTCAGGTAACTCAGCACGTTAGCCACGCTGCCTTTCATGAATTTCTCGTTGGAAACCGTCCAGCCCACCGACACGCCCGGGAAATAGCCCCAGCGGTTGTTCGGCCCGAAGTTCGAAGAGCCATCGGCCCGGAAGCTGGCCGAAACCGAGTAGCGGTCATCGTAGGTATAGTTGGCGCGGGCAAACCACGATTCCATGGCCCAGTGGCCTTTGCCCCCGCTCAGGCCCCAGGTGGTCTGGTCGGAACTACCGGTGTTGAGGTCAAAAATGTTGGCCTGCAAATCCACTTTCGTGCCCGACATCGACTGGTAGTACGAGTTCTGGGCCTGATGACCGAGCGTCGCCTGAATGCCGTGTTTGCCAACGTATTTGTTGTAACTCAGGTAGTTCGTCAGCGACCAGTAGTAGCTGTCCGAACGCGAGTCGATCAGCTTGCTCCGGAACGACGTACCGCCCACGTTTCCGGCTTTCTGGAAGGCCACGTTGTTATCCTGCCCGAGCGAATACGATACTTCGTTCCGCAGGGAGAGGTCTTTCATCAGTTGCAGTTCGAGGTAGGCGCTTCCAAACACGTTGTTCGTCGTTTTGGTATTGCCCCGGTACTGGCTGTTTCCGACGAGGTTGGAGTTGCTGTACTGCACCCCACCAACCGTCTGGCCCCCACCCCACGAACCGTCGAGGTTTTTCACCGGCACCAGCGGGCTCGTCACCGCACCCCACCAGATCGTTCCCTCGGCGGCATCGGCCAGCGATACATTCTGGATGCTGCGGGACACGTTTGCGCTCAACCCTACTTTGGCCCAGCTTTTCAACTGGTTATCAAGGCTAAACCGGGTCGAATACCGCTTAAAATCCGAACCGAGCAATATCCCTTTGTTGTCGAAGTAGTTCAGAGACAGGTAGTAGGTCGTTTTTTCGCGTCCGCCCGAAAAGCTCAACTGGTGGTTGTTAATCCGGCCGCGCTGGAACATGGCGTCCTGCCAGTCGGTTCCCCGACCGAGCAAATCCGGGTTTTTGAATTCGTCGGCTACCGGGTTGCCGATGATCGGCAGCACCTCGTTCTGGTAGCGGGCAAAATCCTGCAAATTCATCAAATCCAGTCGTTTCGCTACTTCCGAAACGCCGGTATACATTTCGTAATTGATCTTGCCTTCGCCCTGCTTGCCTTTTTTCGTCGTCACCAGAATGACACCGTTGGCCGCCTGTGATCCGTAAATAGCCTGGGCCGAGGCATCTTTCAGCACGTCGATGCTCTCAATATCGTTCGGATTCAGCATCGCCATGACGCTGTTGCCGGTTTGCCCGTCGCCCCCGCCCAACCCGGCGTACCCGGTACTGTTGGAGGTGTTTCCGCTCACGAACGGCACGCCGTCGATCACGAACAGCGGGTCGTTGCTGTTGATGGACGTGACCCCACGAACTTTTACCGACACCCCACCGCCCGGCTGACCGCCGTTGCTCGTTACCGTTACCCCGGCCGCTTTTCCCTGAAGTAACTGGTCGACCCCAGCCGCCGGAATGTCTTTCAGTTCGGTGGCTTTGATGGTCGTGATGGACGAGGTTACGTCGGAACGCTTGGCGGTTCCGTACCCGATCACGACGACCTCATCCAGCGACTGGTCGTTTGCCACGAGCGTGATGGTCAGGTTGGTGCGGGTGCCGACCTCTACCTCCTGCGTTTTCATCCCGATGAACGAAATCACCAGCACATTCGAACCCGCAGGCAAGTTGATCGAAAACCGGCCTTCCGCGTCCGTGGTGGTGCCCTGCGTCGTGCCTTTAACAGACACCGTAGCACCCGGCAGCGTGTTGCCTTTGTCGTCGGAAACCACCCCTTTTACCAGGGCGTTCACATCGGATTTACCGACGTTCGCATTTTTCAGTGACGCCATCACCACCGGCGTTTTCCCCGGACTGGCGATGGTCTTGGTTCGGTCCTGGGCATGGACTGCCGTCCAGTAACTCAGGATCAAAACCCCCGAAAGCACATGTTTTATCATACGTTATTGAAAAAAAGGGACAAAAAGGGCCACGCTCCCGAAAAACAAGCTTGGGAGTAAGGCAATCGAAATCCGGTTTTGGTGAAAAATCAAACCGTTGGCGGGTCAGGTGCTCCGGCGATGGAGCAGTCCGCTACGGTCACAAGAGAGCAGTCAATCAGGCATGAACTTTGAAGGTATGCGTTAAGGATTTAGGAATAGTTGTCAGACTGTTATTAATGAGTTTTTGACCAGTTTGTGCATCGGCAGCGAAATCATGACGGAGGTTCCTTTGCCGGGTTCGCTCTGCCACATCACCTGGCCACCGAGGTAGGCAATCCGGGAGTTGATGTTAGCGATTCCGTTGCCTTTAGCCGGATTAACTTCGAAATCTCCGCCCTTGCCGTCGTCGTCCACACTGATCAGTACGGCCTCGTCATTGGTCATCATTTGCACCGTAATCGTTTCGGCTTCCGCGTGTTTCAGTGCGTTGTTCAGCAATTCCTGCACCACCCGGTACATCATCACCGAGGCTTCGTCGCCCAGGGCCGGAACCTCACCGTAGTGTTCAAGTGTCAGGGCGGTTTCGTTCACCAGATTCAACTTCTGCACCAGGTCTTCCAGCGCCGGGATCAGGCCGAACGTCGAGAGCGCATACGGCCGCAAGTCACTCGAAATCAGCCGGGTTTCCGTACAGGCTTCGTCCAGAAACTGGTTCAGCGGTTCTTTCACCGACAGCGGCAACTGCTCCTGATGCGCTTCCACAAACAGCTTGATCCGGGAAAGCTGAATGCCCAGGCCGTCGTGCAGATCGCGGGCAATCCGGCTTCGCTCGCTCTCCTGCCCGTCGATCATGGCCTGTAACGATTTCAGTTCAAGTTCCTGAATCTGCTGCTGCGCAATCACAGTTTGTTGATGATTGATGAGTTTCTGCTGTCGCCGGCCAAAGATTAATGCAAACACGCCTAATACACTGATCACCAGGCCGACCCCCAGCATAATAGTCAGCATGCGCTGGTGCCGGTTTTGCTCCTCGGCCAGTTGTTTTTCCACGGCCAGCGTTTTCACCTGGCTGTCGAGTTCCTGCAGCCGGATGCTTTTCGTCTGTTCGGAATAGTAGAACTGGTTTGTAAAATTCAGCGTCTTCAGGGCACTCTCGTACGCCTTTTTGTAGTCGCCCTTGTGCGAATAACTATCCGCCGAATGCCGCGACAACTCCCGGAGCATGGACACGTTTTTCTCGGATTCGGCCAGTTGGTAGCTCTTCCGGTAGGCGGCAATAGCCTCCTGCGGGCGGTTTTTAAACTGTTCGACGAGGCCTAGATAAAAGTAGTTCAGCGCTATCATCCAGGTGGTATTCAACTGCCGGGCCAGCGTCAGGCTTCGACTGGCAAAATACTGGGCCGAGTCCGGCTGCTTGTTTCGTAAATAGGTGTTAGCCAGCAAGTTTAGCGCAAACGCCTGCGAATGCGTTTGCTTAAACCGGACACTCATCCGCTCGGTTTCCCGCAGTTCCGCAATCAACGTTTTCGGAATCGGATCTTTCCGTTGCGCCAGGTTGGCAAAAGCCAGTCGACACTCGATCACTTTCGGCATGTCCTGCTTCCGCGTGAAATACTGAAGCGCTTTAGTCAGGTACTGCCTGGCGTACGGCTGCATGAACACATCCTGCGAATAATAATCGCCGATCCGGATGTGGACGTTGTAGTACCCCAGCGAATCGCCCCGCAGGTGGTAATACTTCATGCCGTTGAAATATGCATCGAGCGTGTACTTGTTGTAACCATATTGCTGCTGATACAACCAGCCCAGGTGTTCGTAGGCTTTGGCCACCTGCGCAAACTCCCGGTCCTGCACCCACTGCCTAATCTGATTTTTGACACTATCGATCGACGCGGTTTCGGGACTGGCCTGCACCGCCGACATCCCGGCTCCGAAGCCCAGCACCAGCACTGCGCCTAGAAAACCGCTTCGAAAGAGCCGACCGACCCAACCGCTCATCATTAGACTTATAATCAAATGAAAATACAAAGTTATGTTTGTAAACCTAAAGTCTATAAAACCTATTGGAGTATTACTTTATTGTCTTGTCGATGAAAAACCGTTGGTCAGTCGATGCAATGCAATTCCATTGCGGTTTTGATCAGCAGGGCCGTGTTCGGAACACTGAACTTCATGAGCAAACTACTGCGGTGAAATTCAATAGCTTTCACACTCACAAACAACTGGGTCGCCATTTGCTGGGTGGTCAATCCCTGCGAGATCAGCGTCAGTACTTCCGACTCCCGGGGAGTCAGGTTCGGTTTGACGCCGGTTCCGCTGCCCGGTTTTCGGTGGCGGGGTTCATCGTGCAGCAGAATGTTCGTGATGGTTTCGTTGAAATACGGTTTTTCGTCGTGTACGGTCCGAATGGCTTGCAACAGTTCTACTTTGGTCGTGTTTTTCAGCAAATAGCCCCGGGCACCTTTCTTCACCACACGCTTGATCAGGCTGGCGTCGTCGTGCATCGTCAGGGCAATCACGCGCGTGGCTGGGTAACTTTTGGTGATGTATTCACACAGCGCCAGACCATCTTCGATGTGTGGAAAGGAAATGTCCAGCAACACTACATCAATCGGCATCAGACTCAACTGCTCCACCACCGACGACCCATCAAAACAACGCGCGGCCACCTCAATTTCGGACGAACCGGAAATTAGCGACGCAATCCCTTCCACAAACACATTATGGTCGTCCGCAATCAGTACTCGTATCATCTATTCGTATTCTTGACTGGGATACTCCCGCCGGAATCTGGGCAGAATTGCCTTTTATCGTAACACGTCCGGAGTCTTTTAAAGTTACAAAAAGAGCTTTATTTTTTGACTCCCCTCGATTTCAATTGAATATTGTTTAGCAAAAATAGGATAATACAGATAGGTTTTAAAATAGGGGAAACCCCCGTTTTTTGAAAATTAGGGAAAACCCTAGGTACATTTTCCCGCTCCCGGCGCTTTCGGGAAACCAACAAACAGTCCGACAAAACAGAAGATACAGGATGCATGGGCGAATTCTTCATCAGGGCTGTTGCTTATTTCCTCCCAATCCTCTTTAATCCAGCGTCCTGTATCTGGTACCGCATCCCGCAAAATATGTCGTAGGGTTCATCACTTTTCGAGTAATATTGATCATATTTGCCAGACAAACCCTATCCCGATTACCTCATGTCGTTTACTGTCGCTGAACTGGAAGCCTTCCGCTCCCGGCAGGACCCGTTGGCCGACGGCCTGGTGGCCGATTTGATTCAGGACCACGACCTACGGGTGGTAAACCAACTGCTGCAAACCCTAACGCGCAACTATGAACTGAAACCGGATCTGTTTCCCGGCCCCGTGGGTCGGCGCGTCGGCCAGTACCTCGACGCCACGGCTCACCCACCCGCCTGGGCCAACCCGGATGCCATCAAAACCGCGCAGGACCTCTTTGCGTCCCACGGCGTGTTTATTTCGCTGTTGCTCCAGCTTCGCTCGCTGCCCATGACCTATGCCTGCGCCCACGGTGCCCGGGTGTTGTACGAAACCGGGTTGATGACGGCCCGCGGTGGTCAACCCAACCTCGTTCGGCGGCTGATGGAAACCGCTCAGTTTGTCATTTTTGCGATGGAACCGGGCGGACTTAATCCCGGCGGGCGCGGCATCGTGACAGCCCAGAAAGTCCGGCTGATACACGCCTGTATTCGCCATTACCTCCACGCACGGGGCTGGAATCAGGCGGTTTACGGTGCGCCCATCAACCAGGAAGACATGGCCGGAACGCTGCTGGCCTTCAGTGCGCTGGTCCTGGAAGGACTTGAAATGAGCGGTTTTTCATTTACGAAAGACCAAAAAGACGCTTATATTCACTGCTGGAACGTGATCAGCCACTGGAACGGCGTCGAACCAGCGCTGCTGGCTCCCGATTACGCCAGTGCCCTGCAACTCGGTTACACCATTCTGCGCCACCAGCAGGCGGTTTCAACCGCCGGTCAGCAGCTCACGGCGGCCCTGATTGCGGAAGCCCGTCAGCAGGTGGGCGGTTTGTTCAAAGACGCCATTCCGGCGCTGATCCGGTTTTACTGCACCGATGCGATTGGCGATCTGCTGGGCATTCCGGCCGAACCGCTGGCGAAAGAACACCAACTTGCCGACCGAATGAAACTGCTCTGTGCCGGAGTGCAGCAAGTCGAAGAGCGGCATTCGTTTCTGCGCTGGATGATCGGCCGCATGTCCGTCGACTTCCTGCAAACGCTGACGGTGATGTTCAACCAGTTCAAGCAGGTGCAGTTTTACATTCCCACCTACCTCACCGAAAGTGCTTCCGACTACGACGCTTTGCCCCATCACCAATGAAAACACCCTGTACGTTCTCACCCGACGACTGGATTAACTTCTGCGACTACACGCCGGTGCAACTCGGTCTGATTCTGGCCGGAACGCTGCTCTGGAACCTGGCTTATTTTCTAATCATCCGGAACGGTTTTCGGTACCGCTACGTCGAAATGCCGTGCCTGGCGGGTTCGGCCAATTTTGCCTGGGAGTTTGCCTGGGGCTTTCTGATCGTGACCGACATGGGCCAGTTGTTCGTCTGGGGGCTACGCGTCTGGTTTTTCATGGACATTCTGATCTTTGCCCTCCTGCTCCGGTACGGCTACAAACAGATTTCCAGCCCCATCGTCCGGCCGTACCACGCCCTGATTGAGTGGGCGGTTTTTCTGTTCTGGATTCCGGTTTTTTATTTTTTCTACCAGGAAGGCTACGACACGAGCATGGGTGCTACCTCGGCTTACGTCATTACGGTCGTGATGGAAGCCATGTTTATTTATCACTTCCTGCAACATCCGCCGGGCAGTGTGTTCGCGCCCGCCGTGGGCTGGTGTCGGCTGCTGGGCAACGGAGCCATGAGCGTGTTTGTCGGGATCAAGTACCCAACCATGTACTTTCTGCAACTCCTGGCCGTTGCGGTTTTTATTCTGGATCTCATCTACGTTATTCTGCAACATCGTCATGCCGCTTTCAACCGTAATGAAGTCGCTGTGGCTGAGCAGCCTGCTGACTCTCCTCTGGCTCTCTGAAACTCGCGCCGAAACGCCGGTGGTCGTCACCGACGTGAAGCAGGTGTATGCGGTGGCGCCCCACAGCGATTTTGTACAATCGACCGCCGGAATTGGCGATCTGGCGAAGGTCTGGCCGTCCTTCCGGCCTTTCGATTATCACCAGATCCGGCTGGATGTCGACACCAACAATGTGTACTGGTTTCGTTTTACGGTTCGGAACGAAACCGATCAGCACGTTTACGCCGTGGTGCCGACGGTCGGTTTTGCCGGAATTCAACTGTATGAATGGGAACAGGGAAGGGCACGGCTAATTGGCAAAGGCGGTTCGCAGTATTCGCTGACGGAGAAATACCTCTTTACCAACGACGACATCATGCGCCTGTCGCTGCGGAAGCACGAACAGCGAACGTACCTGATGCGCATGAGCCGCTTCACGCGGAAGTTTTTTCCGGTTTTTATTTACCCCGAATACGCGCTGATTCAAAATTCTCACAAACTCAATACCGTCTCCGGAGCGCTGTTCGGCATTATTCTGGCCGTTGTGCTGTACCAACTGCTCACGTATTTCATCACCCGCGAGTGGGACTATCTGCGGCTGTCGGCCTACCTGCTTTTTTTCTGCATCCAGCTTACGATTTACTCGGGCCATTTTTACGAAGCCTTTCCGATGATTCCGTTTGAGTGGAACGAGCGAATTTACTTCGGCCTGCCGATTGTTACCGCCCTGCTTTCCAACACGTTTGCGTATTATTTCCTGCGCATCCGCCAGCAGGGCGACCGGTACATGAAAATCGGCTTCCGGATCTTTTTTGCCCTCTTTTCGCTCACCTTTCTGGCGGCTTGCCTGGGTTTGTCCGGCATTTCGACGCTCTACCAGAATGCGGCTCCGCTCTCGGCGGCTTTTCTGCTGTACGCCGGGATCAAACTTTACTCCCGGGGCTACAAACCGGCGTTTCTGTTTTTGGTGGCGTATACCGTGCCGATTATCGCCATCCTGTTTCTGTCGCTGTACATCTACGGGTTTATCACCTACGCCTGGTCGATTCATAACCTGCTACTGATGAGCGCCGGAGCACACGCCATCCTGTTTTCGGTCGCCGTGGCTAACAAGCTGATTTCGTACCGAAACCAGACCGAACAACTGATCAAAAATCAGAATTTTGAACTGGAGCAGAAAGTGCAGGCCCGCACCCGCGAACTGGCGCAGGACAAGGCCCGCATCGAGCAGCAGTCGCAGCAATTGCGGCTGGTGATGAAGGAGTTGCACCACCGGGTTAAGAACAACCTGAGCATTGTGTCGAGCCTGTTGCACCTGCAATCGAGCCGTCTGACCGACGAGCAGGCCGTCAAAGCCTTTCAGGAAGGCCAGCAGCGCATCGAGGTCATGTCGCTGATTCACCAGCGGTTGTACAAAACCGACCAGATTTCGTCCATCGACATTGGCCCCTACGTGCAGGAACTCACCACGAGCCTGATTCATGCCTACGGTTTTTCGGACCGGCAGCTCTCCTTCCGGTTTCATAGCGATTACGAGCAGATCAGTATCGACCTGGCCATCCCTATTGCGCTGATTTTGAATGAATTACTCACCAATGCCTTCAAATACGCGTATCGCCTGACGGACCAGCCCCGGCTCGAAATCCGGTTGCTCAACGAAGACGGCATGGTGCTGGAAGTGCAGGACAACGGCCCGGGCCTGGACCTGGAGCGGTGGCACAGCCGGGGCGGTTCGTTCGGAAAACGACTCATCGGCGGTTTGACCGACCAGCTTGGGGGGCAGTACACGATGGAAAACCGGCACGGGGCATTGTTTCGCCTGCACATCCCGGTCGACGAAACCAGTGCCGTCTTGCTTCAGGGGTGAGACAGTTTTCCGTTTTCACTATTCGATATTCAGTGTTCGATATTCGCTATTCTGATGTTGAAAAAGGATGAATAATAATGAATATCGAACACTGAATATCGAATAACGAACACCGAAAACGGAATACCGAATACTGTAAAAAACGTCATGGAAAAGCAAATCAATATCCTGATTGTGGAAGACGAAGCGATTCTGGCCATGGCGCTGAGCGACCGGCTGGAAGCGGCCGGGTATTGCGTGGTCGGTATGGCCAACAACGGGACAAAGGCCATTGATCTGTTTCGGAAAAACGAGGTCGATCTGCTGCTCTGCGATATTGCCATCAAAGGCGAATTTGACGGCATCGAAACCGTCCGCCGGATTACCGAATCGAAGCGGGTGCCGGTCATCTACCTCACGGCGTTCTCCGACGACGAAACCATTGCCCGGGCCAAGTCGACCTATCCGGCGGCTTTCATGACCAAACCGTACAACCCCACCGATCTCCGCATTGCCATCGACATGGCAATCCATAACTTTGCCCGTAATCCGTCGGAACCGCCCAAAACCGGACCGGATTTGCCGGACGACGAACCGGACATTACCCGCGACACCATTCTGCAAATCGACGAACAGGTGTTTGTCAAACAGAGCTATCATTACATCAAAGTCAACCTCGGCGACATCATGTTTCTGGCCGCCGAGGATATTTATACCACCTTCATCACGTCCGGCAAAAAATACGCCCTCCGGCTTCCGCTCTCGACGGTTTTGGAAAAGCTGGATTACAAGCGGTTTGTCCGCATCCACCGGTCGTACGCCGTCAACGTCGGGCAGGTCCATACGTTTAGCGAACAGGAGGTCACGGTCGGTACGCACATCATCCCGCTCAGCAAAACCTACCGCAACGATTTTCTGCGCTGTTTTCAGTTAAAGTAACGTTTCCCGACGCCCATCCTGGCAACGCCGGGCCGTCGATCCAATCGACGGCCCTCTCCTAGTTATCCGACAAAAACCGGCTTCCCTACTGCTGGCTTGCCCGAGTAATTATTCTTCCCGAAACCGTTCACCTACACAAAAACCGGTTCTGCCTACACAGAATCCGCCTTCGCCTACATCTCAAATTTTGAGCGAAAAAAGCGCGCTTACTTTGTCCCAGTCGAATTAACCAACAATCTGTTTTCCAAACCAATAACCCTTTTTTCATATGGCATGGATCATCAATTACCACAATCTGTCGTCGCGCAGCGTAGGCATTACCCACTTCGGGGGCGTTACTGAAGCGGTCGTTGGCGAAGTCAATCACCAGCCCGCCAGCCCGCTGGACACCGGCAGCACCGACTACCTCTCGCTGGATCAGAACGCGCTGAAGTTCATTGCCGACGGCGCCATCGACATCTACCAGGGTGTCCGCGTCGATTACCAGACACTCTGGGTCCGAATTCACGTGCCGATTCAGGTGTTCGGCATCGGTTCATCACCCTACTGGTACTACCAGATTAACGACGGCTCCGACCCCGGCCTGGGCTCCCACGCCTGGAACAAGCACGACTCTGACTCGGTCAGCACCACCATCAGCAACCTCAGCGTGAAGCTCAGCCCGACCAAAGACCACTCCAATCTGACGGTCGATGTGACGCTCGATGACCAAAATTAACTCCGCCCGACACCCGGCCGGAAACGTGTTTTTACTGTTCAATTAATTTATCAATTCACTCTTAATCAAGTTACAATCATGGAAGAAGAAGTATTGGAAGACGTACTGACCGACGAGGATGCAATGAGCGTGGCCTCGGATGTTGAAAGCGAAAGCACCTTGTCCGAAGAAGAAGTGGATCAGGAAGAAGTAGCTTCGTTTAAAGAAAAAGCGCTGCAAACCGCTTCGAAATTTAAAGACTACGTACTCGATAAGGTCAAATCGCTGACCATTGAGAAAGTAGTGATGCTCGGAACCGGTATTCTGCTGGTGTACCAACTGATCGAAAAACACGCGGAAGTAGCGGACAAAGGCGGCAAGAAAGTGAAGCTGAGCGCAGCCATCGACGGCACACGGTCGGTTTTGGTCGATAAATACGAAGACACGGTGCGTTCCGTGGCGATTCAGACCAAAAACAACACGGATTTGTGGAATTCGCTCAGCCCGGATATTCAGAAAACGATTGAAGCCGAAATTGCCATGACCGGCGACATTTACTGGCTGACCATCGCTCAGGATATCATGGAACAACTGGCCGAAATGCCCATCTACGACCCGACCAATTCCTGAGTTTCCTTGCCGGGGCGGAGCAATCCGCTCTGCCCCACCCCTCACCCTTACCTTTTACTCCAATGGAAGAAGTCTTTTTTATTGTACTTGAGGTGATCGAAGACGCTGACCTGATTGCCGGCAGCGAACTGATCATCTCCGCCGACATCCTGTCCGAAATGGCGTTCGACATGAGCATGCTCGAAGATGTGTACGCCGAAATTGTCGAATCGCTCGATGTGTTCAAAAGCTGGATGATGAAGACGTTTGAACTGACCAAAGAGGTTGTAAACGCCATGCTCGGTCTGCAATTGATGTACAACATGGTTTACACGCACTACCAGTCCGTTGAAGCCAGCAGCCGGTGCATTTCCGTCGAAACCGCCCTCCAGGACATCGAAGGAACCCTCAAGAAAAACTTCGAAAAGCTCGTGTCCCTGGCGCAGAAAGAAAGGACGTCGCCCCAGTTCAATACGCTGCCGACGGACATTCAGAACCAGATTTCGGCCATCACCAACCAGACGCCGATGGCCTACTGGCTGAGCACCAAACCGACCATTATGAGCGCGCTGAAAAAAATGCCGCTGTATCACAATTGAAGCCCTTAACTCCTTTTCCACTCCCAAACCCCAACCGCCATGGGTTCTTCTACGCTTGAACTGAAACTCGACTCCATCGACCTGACGCTGCCCAACCGCGAACGCAGCCTGTACTTCATCCTCTCGGCCACCACGCCCGACAACCCCGATCACCTGATGGTGACGGTTTTGCCCGACAGCGGTTTTCTGAAACTGGGCAAACACCAATCCAGCTACCACTTTGCCCCGGCCGGGGATGAAGACGGGGGCCTGTTTCTGCTCTCGACGGCCCTGCCCGCCAGCAACACCGTGCTGGCCCGGCTGTGGGTGATGGAGTCGATGGCGGCCGTCAAGGAGATCGGCCAGATTCTGTCGGGAATCACCGGTTTTGTCCAGAACCAGGTGACCGGCAGCAAGCTCTTCCAAACCATCGGTGGACTGAATCCGGTCGTTTTGTCGGGCGTTCAAACCGTCAGCAATGGCCTGGGGCAGATCGGAACAGCCCTGTCGAAACTCGGCGACCGGCAATTGGGCTTCGTGTCGATGGACCAGCATTTCACCGACTCGACACCCCCAACGCTGACCTGTCAGCAAACCATGATGTCGGGCAACGGCTCCCTAACCTGGAGCTGGCTCTCGACCACGACCTCGCCGGTTGCGGCCACGCCGGTGTGAAACCCGATCAGAACGCTCTGGGAAAGAATCCGCATTTTCCGCCAGTTACCAACCAACTTTCGCTGGTTACAAATTCCGGTTTTTGAAATCATCCGCAAGCGGCCATGTTTGTATCGGCCAAGCAAAAAAGCCGCAGGGGACGCCGAAAACCTGATCCAGAGTAGGCATCAAAACACACCATTTACTACCATGAAAAAGCAAATTGCCAAACTGTCACTGAAAACCGACCAAATCATTTCGTTGTCTAAAGCGCAGGCGTCGAACGTCCTGGGTGGCCGTCCTCCCCAAAAAACCGTTTACACCGGCTGTACGACGAAAGGCTATTGCCCCACCGAATTATAATTTCGTACACATCTCGTAATCAGTAGGTTCGAAGCAGCATTTAGTCAAAATGCTGCTTCCTTTATTTCCATTCCTTCGGCGAAAAGTCAGCCACGTAACGCTATACCCCATGAAAATAGGCCTTCTGGAATTTGGAACCGGATGCGTAAGTCCGATGGATATTGTCGAAAATGTGCTGGATTACGCCCAGCGCGCCGACGAACTGGGCTACACCCGGTTTTGGCTGGGCGAACATTACGGCGCTTCGTCGGCCTACAGCAATCCGGAGATGCTGCTGCCCATCATTGCCGGTCTGACCAGCCACATCCGGGTCGGCGTAGCCGGTTTGCTCATGGCGTTTCATAACCCGTACCGCGTCGCGTCGGCGTTCAAAGTACTGAACAACCTGTTTCCCAACCGGATCGACCTGGGCGTGGCCGGTGGGAGTGTTCCGCCGGACATTAAACCGCACCTCGTCCCCGATCTTGATTTTTCAGATTCTTCGGTGAAGGTAAATTTGTTTACCCGGAATTGCGCAGCCCTCTATCAGTATTTACACGCGCCGGAAAACGCGCATCAGATTGTGCCCTTTGGCGGTTTTGTGCCGACGTACTGGTCACTGAGCGCGGGGCTGAAAAACATTTCCGCTTTGGTCGACCAACCAGGTTCCCTGTGCAAATCGTGCTTTCACACCGAAATCACCGATCACCGGCGAGAAGCCGAAAAGCTGCACGAATACCGGACGGTTTTTTACGAAAAGCACGGAAAACGGCCGGAGATCAATTTGGCCATTGCGGGGGTTTGCGCCGAAACGACCCGGCAAGCCCGCCGAATCCGGCGCGAATTGGAGCAACCCGTTGGCGTCTACCAGGAACTGATCGGCTCCCCGACGTACCTGCTGGATCAAGTAGCCCTCCTGGAAGAAATCTATGAAGTGGAAGAGTTTATATTCCTGAACATGGCCGAAAAAACCAGCCACAAACTGAAAAGCCTTGAACTGCTGGCCGATACGCTGCCCCAATACGCCGGTTCGGCTTCCCAACCAGAAGCCTTCGTCCAGACGCTATGAACGCTCCACCGCCGGTTTCGACTTCGCCCACGATTCAGTTGCTCGACCGCATCTATCAGCACATTCATCGCCAGCCGGTTGATGGCGAGGTCGGGTTATTGAGTGGGCAAATGGGGTACGCCCTGCTGGAAGCTTACGCCAACCGGTTTTTCGGACAAACCGACGACAGCCGCATCTGGGAGCGCCTTTCCGCCAGTCTGGAGGCCGTTCAGCAGGGCGGGCTGAGTCATTCCTTCGCCGACGGCATGGCGGGCGTGGCCTGGGGGTTTTTGCACCTTTGTAACCACGGACTGGTACAAACCGATGACCTCGACGCCCAGGATGTGGTCGCCGACCTCGACGAAGCGCTTTTTGAATTATCGCTGGAACCGCTTCAAAACGGGGATTATGATTACCTGCACGGCGGACTAAGCGCCGGTTTGTATTTCCTGGAACGCCAGCCGAATCCAGCCATCGCCCGCTACGTCGAACACCTCGTCGAAACCCTGAACAAAACCGCCCTCCGGTTTCCCAACGGCGACATCACCTGGCCATTCACGGATTTTGGCCGTCGAAAACCGGGTGATCCCATCCGGTACAACCCTGGTCTGTCGCACGGTACGGCCAGCATTGCGTCGCTGCTGAGCCTGTTTTATGAGCGCGGCTACGCCCGGGCGCGTTGCGCCGAACTGATTCGGGGAACGCTGCAATGGATCTGGAACACCCGCAACCGGTCGGGCCTGAGCGTTTTTCCGACGCTCGTCTCCGACCCACGCACCGACCAGGACAGCCGCTTGAGCTGGTGTTACGGCGACATGGGCATTGCCAGCGCGTTCGCGTTGTGCGGCCTGAAATTCGGTCATCAGCCCTGGCAATCCATTGCGTACGAAACGATGCGAAAAGCGGCTCAACGGCGGGAACCGGCTGATACAAATGTCTACGATGCGGGATTTTGTCATGGATCGGCGGGGCTGGCGTACCTGTTCCGGCGGCTCGCACGACCGATGGCGAACCCGGTTTTGGCCGAGGCCGCCGATTACTGGATGCAGCAGACACTGGCATTTGCCCTACCGGATACAGACGAAAACGTCTTGTTGGCGTACGACTCAGGCAACCACTTTCCCAATCTGGGCTTGCTCGACGGTGAGAGCAGTGTGGGGCTAGTGCTCCTGGCTGAATTGGGCGGACCACCGTCCTGGGAACGCTTCCTGCTGCTTGCTTGAGGGGCGTTTGTCCGATTTGTTACGATTTTTCGCTAGTTATTAACCTATGTTTACCTGTTATTGGTTCCAGCTTCCAAACTCCACTCTAACCAACCACTTTTGTGACAGCCAACGCAGAAAAGGCCGCAAGGGGACGCCGAAAACCTGTTCAGAGTAGGCCCATATTCACACCATTTAACATCAAATGCTCATGAAAAAGCAAGTGTCAAAAATCACGTTGAAAACCGACAAAATCATTGCGCTGTCAAAAAGCCAGGCCCTGAATGTACTGGGTGGCCGTCCGCACAAAACAGCTACCGCTTGTACCAGCAAAATTTGTGAACCGTAATCCCAGTTTGCACACCTGTTGATTAGGGTCGAAACGAAGGGGCGTTTGCTCCTTCGTTTTTTTATGGGATACCATCCGTTCGATGCGTGATCCAATCCCCAAATTCCCTCCCCCGAAAAATGTGCGCAGACGGGTATAGTTCGTCGTTGAGATCCTTTATCTTAGTGGTTTTGGAAATGGCATACCTGGTTCTTTCCAAATCGCTTTTTACTACGTCAACTAACCTTTACCCATGCCTCTGCATACACGCGTTCGAACACCTCTGCTCCTATCCGGCGTCTTCGCCGTTGCGGTGGTGTCCTGCATGAAAATGAATCCGTCCCGTTCGTCCAAAACCGACAGCGCTCCGCTGGTGGTTCAGGAAGACCCCGCCCAGGCCAAAGCCCGCGCGAAGGAAATTCGGGACAACACCGTCGTCAAACTGGCCGACGGCCTGAAACTGGACCTCTGGGCGTCCGACTCGCTGGCTCCCGACCCCGTTGCCATGTCCATCGACGACCAGGGCCGGGTGTACCTCACGCGGACCAACCGCCAGAAAAACTCCGAATTTGACATTCGCGGCCACCGCGACTGGATGACGCCCTCCATCGCGCTGAAAACCGTGGAAGACCGGCGGGCCTTTCTGCGGAAAACCTTCGCGCCCGAGAAAAGCAAGGAAAACGAGTGGCTGAAAGACCTCAACGAAGACGGTAGCCACGACTGGAAGGATCTCGCCGTCGAAAAAGATGAGGTCTGGCGGCTCGAAGACACCAGTGGCGACGGCGTCGCCGACAAAGCCACCCGAATTCTCAACGACTTTTTTGAGGAAGTCTCCGACGTAGCGGGCGGGTTGCTGATTCGGGCGCAGGACGCTTTTGTCGCCATCGCCCCCGATCTGTGGCGGCTCAAAGACTCCAACGGCGACGGCATACTGGACCAGAAAACGTCCATCAGCCACGGATACGCGGTTCACATCGGTTTTGGCGGTCACGGCATGTCGAACCCCATCGAAGGGCCGGATGGCAAAATTTACTGGAACATCGGCGACATTGGAGCCAACATCACCACCAAAGAGGGCGTCAACCACAACCGTTCCAACGAAGGAATCATTGCCCGCTCGAACCCGGACGGCTCTGATTTTGAAGTCTTTGCGGGCGGTTTGCGCAACACCCACGAGTTTGTGTTCGACGAATACGGCAACCTGATCAGTTCGGACAACGACGGCGACCACCCCGGTGAAAGCGAGCGGCTGGTCCACATCGTGGAAGGCTCCGACGCGGGCTGGCGCTCCAACTGGCAATATGGGAAGTACACCGATCCGAAGAACAACAGCTACAAGGTCTGGATGGACGAAAAACTGTACAAACCCCGCTGGGACGGTCAGGCAGCTTACATCATTCCGCCGATTCAGAACTTCCACAACGGTCCGACCGGCATGGTGTACAACCCCGGCACGGCCCTGGGTTCAGCCTGGAAAAACAAGTTCTTTCTGGTTGAATTCGTCGGAAACCCGGCCCGTTCGCCCATCTGGTCCTTCGGTCTGAAGCCCAAAGGCGCGTCGTTTGTGCTCGATGGGGAGCAAAACATTCTGAATGGCATTTTGCCCACCGGCATCCGGTTTGGTCCCGACGGCGCGCTGTACATCGCCGACTGGATCAACGGCTGGGACACCAAAAACTACGGCCGGGTCTGGAAACTGGACGTGACCGACGACAAAAACGACCTGAAAGCCCTGCGCGCCGAGACGAAGCGGCTGATGACGCTGGATTACGGCACGCAAACCGAAGACATGCTCTTCTCGCTGCTGTCGAACCCCGACATGCGGATTCGGCAGAAAGCCCAGTTTGAACTCGTCAACCGGGGGGCTAAAGGAGCGCCGTTCCTGCAAAAAGCCATCGCCCAAACCGGCAACCAACTGGCTCGTATTCACGGTATTTGGGGGATGGGCCAACTGCTCCGTCAGGACAAGTCGCAGGCGGCTGCACTGCTGCCCCTGCTCAAAGACGCCGATCTTGAAATTGTGGCCCAAACCGCCAAAGTCTTCGGCGATGCCGCCACGCCCGAAGCCGGTCCGGCTCTGGTGCCGTTGCTGACGAGCCAGAACCCGCGCGTCCGGTTTTTCAGTGCTCAGGCGCTGGGCCGCATCAAATACCAGCCCGCCGTCGAGCCGCTGCTGAATCTGATCAAAGCCAACAACGACGAAGATGTGTACCTGCGCCACGCGGCCGTGCTGGCCCTGTCGCGCATTGGACAAGTGGAGCCGATCGTGGCCCTGGCCAACAACCCGAACAAATCACTCCGGCTGGCTGCGGTTTTGGTGCTGCGCCGGTTGAGCAACGAGAAGGTGGCCCTGTTTCTGAAAGATCAGGACGAATACATCGCGACGGAAGCCGCCCGTGCCATCAACGACGACCTGTCCATCGAAGCGGCATTGCCTGCGCTGGCGGCTGCGCTGAACGACACCCGGTTTACATCGGAACCGCTGCTGCGCCGGGCCATCAACGCCTGCCTGCGCGTCGGCGGTGATGAGCAACTAAACATGCTGCTGGCGTTTGCCAAACGAAAAGACGTTACGAAGGAACTGCGGGCCGAAGCGCTGGCCACCTTGGCTACCTGGGCCAACCCGTCGGTTCTCGACCGGGTCGATGGACGGTACCGGGGCGTTGTGGAACGCAACCCGGCCGTGGTGAAAGCCAAGGTACAACCGCAGATCGACGCTTTTTTGCAGGATTCGGACCCGGCGGTACTGGTAGCGACGGCCCAGATGATGAGCAACCTGGGGTTGTCGGAGCAGGCAGGTAGCCTGGCCAAAATCATGGCGGAAAGTTCGTCGGCGGAGGTGCGGTCGGCTATGCTGACGGCCTTGCAGCAACTGAATTACCGCGACATGGAATCGGTGATCAAGAAGGGCATGAACGACGCGGACGCGGATGTCAGGACCACGGCCCTCGGGCTGGTGAGCGGACTCAATTTGTCAGCCGACGCGTTGGCGGAGGTGTCGAAACCCATCTTTGAGAAAGGAAGTGTTCGGGAGCAGCAGCAACTGCTGCGCGTATTGGGCGGTATGCCGGTGACAAAAACTGAGCCGATTCTGGCCGGACTGATCGACCGGATGGCGGCTAAACAACTCCCGCCGAGCCTGGCGCTGGAACTGGGCGAAGCCGTGGAAGCGTCGAAATCCGCAACGCTTCTGGCGAAGATGGCTCCGTTGAAAGGAACCGGCAACACGCTGGCCGAGTTTCAGGATGCCCTGTTTGGCGGGAATGCGATGGCCGGTCGCCGAATTTTCAATACCAACTCCACGGCGCAGTGCGTTCGTTGCCACGCCATCGGTGGCCAGGGCGGGGCGGTTGGGCCGTCGCTGAACGGCATCGGCAGCGTGCTGACCCGCGAACAACTGCTCCAGGCCCTGATCGAACCGAGCGCCCGGCTGGCCCCCGGTTTTGGCATGGTTTCGCTGACGCTGAAAGACGGACAAACCGTCACGGGCATCCTGGCCGAAGAAACCCAGCACGAACTCGTGCTGAAAACCACCGAAGCCGAACCGTTGAAAGTGCCGGTCGCTCGCATCGACAAGCGCGAAAACCTGCCATCGAGCATGCCGCCGATGGGGACGATTCTGTCGAAACGCGAGATTCGGGATGTGGTCGAATTTCTGGCGAGTTTAAAGAAGTAACGAAGGTTTTATTTCCATCGTACCAATCATTAAACGCAGCGATGATCAGAGTTATCGCTGCGTTTTTATTTGTCAATCGATCAAATAGATACGTCTGTCAAATCTGCTTATTTGTTTGTATAAGTAAAATAATTAACTAATGTCTTGGCTAATTCTTCAAAAAACAGCAATCTCAGCTAAATACAAATAATTACTTATAATTTAATAATATTCTGTATGTTTACGAATCTATCAACTTTACCAGAATTATTCCATTTCTGCGCAACGACACCTTATTTATCTTAAGCCAAACACCGATGACAAAACAGAAATTTACCAGACTACAGAAATGCTTTTTTATCTACGCACTCAGTTTTATCTTCTCCCTATCGCCCATTCTTGCTCAACATGTTGAAATACCTTCCGGGCGTTATCAGATTGACAATAATTTGAAATTAATCGTCTGCAACCAGATTCCTTCTTTTCCGGACGGTCAATCGCTTCCGACGCTTCGGTTTGACAAAGATTACACCTTCACGCAGGCTGTCAGTACGTTTGAAACCGGGAAAGCCTATAAAGTAAAAAATGGGAGCAACACATTCACTTTATATTTCACCCATTTTCCGCTGATTGAGATCAAAACAGAAGGCGCTCAAACCATCAGCAATACCGACGAGCGTACGAAGGGCGTTTTCACGCTGGCAAACGGCAGCGATGCACTTTTCTCGGCGCCGATGGGCATTCGAAATCGGGGAAACATTTCGCGTAAGTTTCCAAAAAAGTCCTATAACATGGAGCTTTGGAAAGATCCGAACGGCGATGATGAACTGGAAACGTCGCTGCTGAACATGCGTAAAGACAGCAAGTGGTACCTTTTGGCGATGTATAACGAACCGCTGCGGCTCAATAACGCCACCTCGCATGCTCTGTGGCTGAATATGCACAAACTCTACTACGCCAACCAGGAAGCCGATGCCAATTCAGCGATTCGAACCCGCTACTGCGACGTGTTCATTAATAACCGGTATGCAGGCATTTATCTGTTCACCGAACCAATGGATCGCAAACAACTAAAGCTAAAAAAAACCGGCGATAATGGCGAAATACGGGGCGAATTATACAAAGCGGATGGCTGGTCGGATGCCACTTTGTATAAGGGTTTACCAGCCCCTCCCTCAAAACCAACGGATGAAGTTTGGGCCGAATGGGAAATGGATTATCCGGACCCCTATTGGAACAATCTGTATGAATTAATTAAATTCATCACGAAATCACCCGTTGATGAATTTAAAAATACTGTTTCGCAAAAATTACGACTCGATAACCTGGCTGATTATTTTATTTTCCACAACCTACTCAATGCTACGGACAACTTTGGTAATAACCAATTTCTTGCCCGCTATAAAGAAGGACAACCGTATTTTTTAATTGCCTGGGATCTGGACGGCACCTTTGGGTATAGTACCCTGGCCGAACGATCGGAAGACACGCGTTTTATCAGCACAAACGGGCTTTTTGAGCGTTTGCTTACACTTAATCCCGACGGTTTTAAGAGCAAACTGCGCAACCGGTGGTTTGCGCTACGTCGCAATGAGTTTTCGTTTCCAATGCTGAAAAGTAAACTTACCGCCAATTATGATTTGCTAACAGCCGAAGGTGCCTACACACGCGAAGCCACAAAATGGCCCGGAACCGTCCGAACCACCGATTTGTCGACGGTGACTACTTGGCTGGAAGCCCGGCTGAAATTTCTGGACGAATACTTCGCGCTGTTCCCGGAAACAGAACCCGGTTTCAGCCTTACTTCCTTTCACGGTGAAGTCGACGGGTCGGGCAAAAGCCTGAAGTGGGCAAGCTACCGAGAACCGGGTATTAAGGAGTTCGACCTCGAATTTAGCACCGATGGCAGCAATTTCACCAAAGTAACGACGCTACCGGCCACCGGCGACGAACAAACGGGGCAGACTTATACGTACCGGCACGAAGACGTCACTGCGCTGGCGTTTTACCGCCTGAAAATCGTCGCCGACGACAATGGTTCAAGCTACAGCCCGTCCATCCAGATTGGCCTGAATAGTTGCCCAGACGCGCCGTCGGCGCCCACCATCAGCACCAACCTGACCGATCTGACCGAAGGGCAAACCGCTGTGCTAACCGCCAGCGGCTGCGTCGAAACCGTGGTCTGGAGTACGGGACAAACCGGTTTTTCAATTCAGGTAAACCCAGCAGTCAGCACACTGTACACGGCGAAATGCCGGAAAGCTGCAGGCTGCGAAAGCAATCCGTCCGCTCCCGTCAAAGTTAATGTTTACCCCAACGGATCGCTGCCGGGTAATTTTGAAGGCTACCTGGGCGGCATTGACTGCAATTCACTCCGGGGCTGGGTCTGGGACCGCAACAAACCGAACAGCGCTCTGTACGTCGAACTGCTCGACGGGGAACAGGTCATTGCTACAGTCATAGCCGATGATTTCCGCCAGGATCTGAAGAATGCGGGAAAAGGAAACGGGATTCACGGGTTTACGTTCTCCATCCCCGAAACCCTGAAAGACAACCAGCAACATACGCTCAGCGGCCGGGTGCTCGGTACCAACTACATCCTGAAAGATTCGCCCAAAAAGCTGACCTGCCAGGGCGCACCCCAACCGCCCACCAACCAGCGCCCGGTGGCACCGGCGGTAGCTCAGCTGACGGCCAAGGTCAACACCCCGTTTAGCGCGACACTCCCCGCCTTTACCGACCCGGATTCGCCCGCGCTGACGTACACGCTGACGGGTTTACCGGAGGAACTGACGTTTACGGCCAGCACACGGACCATCAGCGGAACGCCCACAACCACCGCGACGTTCAGTTTGACTTACACCGCCAGCGACGGCGCGCTGGCCGGTTCGGTGACATTCACGCTAACCGTTTCGGATCAATCGACTCCTCCGCCGACTGTAACCGGGAACTTCGAAGGCTATCTGGACAAGGTGGAATGCGGATCGATTCGCGGCTGGGTCTGGGACCGCAACAAGCCCAACGAAGCCCTGACGGTTGAGTTTTTTGCCAACGATCAATCCATCGGAACCACCAAAGCCGACATTTTCCGGCAGGACATCAAGGATGCGGGCAAGGGCAACGGCTACCACGTCTACAATTTTACGACGCCCGCCAGTGTCAAAACCGGGCAAACCGTGCAAATCAGTGCGAAGGTCCAAAACAGCACGTTTGTCTTGAAACAGGCTCCCAAGCCACTGAACTGTGCACCCAACAGCCGCCTGGGCGTCGCGGTTGAAAAGGAAGCCGACCTTCTGGTTACGCCCAACCCAACCACGGGTGAGTTTGAGATTCATTTTTATACGGCCACCCACTCGGTTAGCGAGTTGTCGGTGGTCGACGAAGCGGGCCGGTCGTGGTACCGGAAAACGCTGGAAGGCATCGGGGCGCAACGCCAGAAAGTGCGGCTTTTGGGTGTCAGAGGCACCTTTTCGGTGATACTTCGGCAAGAAAAGCAGGTCCGCAGCCGGAAAATTCTGGTTATCCCTTAAACCGGTTAAGCCATTGCCACCAACGGACGATGAGCCGGTCATTCAATGGAAGGCGCTACAATGATGTAGCGCCTTTTTCATAAAAAACCGGCCACAAGCTAGCCGGTTTGGAAACGATCAACGTGTATGTGCTACTGCTGGCAGCTTCTCTCCTGGCAGCATTCCAAGAACGGAAGCCGATGCGAAAAGGTACCCTTCCAAAACGACGCTCCGGCACGACATGACCGTTTGCTCATTCGTCCCGTTACCGATTCGTTTGAGGGCCAGACCGGCTGTTTTCATCCCTTCCCCCGGCTGTATACCGCCCCCGGCTTTCGTCGTCCGCTAGCTTTGTAATCACTTCGACGCCAACAGATGCGTCATTTCTTTTATCCACAACAACAAATCAATCGAACATGAAACGATCCTTCGTTCGCGTACTGGTACTGGCGGCTTTGCCTTTTTTACTTCCCAATTGCCAGAACACCAATTCTGACGTAGATCCCAATGCTTCCGGTGCCAATTCCTACTATGTGCCCGCCGAGTTTGAATCGTTAGCGTCCATCTGGCTGTCGGCCCCGACAACCGACTACAAACTGGGGCTTTCGATGCTGAACGTACAGGCCGAGATGATTAAGGAAATTATTCCGACCTCGACCAAAATTGATTACGCCATCAACTCGCCCGCCGATGCCGACGCCCTGAAAGCGGCTTTGATTGGTAAGGGTGTTTCGCCAGCCGCCATCGATGCTGCGGTAAAATTTCACACGGTTTCGCACGGCGACTTGTGGATTCGGGATACGGGCGGAACGTTCCTGAAAAACAAAAAGGGCGGTTATCAGGTGGTGGATTTCGACTTCGACGCCTACCGGACAGAGGCCTACCTTAGTGCCGAATCCAACGCCATTTACCAGCTTGACAACGATGTATCGCACGGAACCGGCGCGGCCAAGGGTGCCACCGTGGTCAGTTCTCCGCTGATTGCGGAAGGAGGCAACCTGCACTTCAACGGTAAAGGCACGGTGATCGCCGTCAAGAAATCGTTGCTGGCGAGCAATCCGACGATGACACTCGACCAGATTGAAGCCGAACTAAAACGGGTTTTCAATCTCAAAAAAGTGATTTTCCTGAACGAAAATACCGGAACCGACGCACACCCGGTGCTGGAAGCGCCCAAATTCATCAAGCGAAAACCGTATTTCAACTTTGGTGTCTGGCACGCCGACGAGATGGTTTCCTGGATTAATTCCAATACGGTTCTGCTGGCTCAGGTTCCTTTCACCGAGTTGAGCGAAGGCAATCCGTTCACGCAGCAATCGTACCAGGCACTCGAAGATGCCTATCAGGTGCTGGTCAACTCCACGGATCAGGACGGCAATCCCATCAAAGTCATCCGGGCGCCGGAACCCAGTCCGATTGCGGTTGAACTGAATCCGGGCGATTTAATGTATGAGTCGTTGAAAGAAATGAAGGGACTGGAACATTTCCCCGCCAACCGCGCTCCGATTCAGTTTGTGCTGGCGGCCAGTTACATGAATTACGTGGTCACGAACGATGTCGTTTTGATTCCGAAATTCTACAAACCCGGGCGGGACGCCGATTTGCAGCAAAAGGATGAAGCCTTTAAACAACTGATCCTGAAGCTGTATCCGAACCGCAAAGTCGTTCAGATCGACGTCGATGCCATTACGGTCGGTGGTGGGGGTATGCACTGCATCACCCAGCAGGTTCCGGCTCCC
Organism: Larkinella sp. VNQ87; assembly: GCF_049445795.1. NCBI lineage: Bacteria > Pseudomonadati > Bacteroidota > Cytophagia > Cytophagales > Spirosomataceae > Larkinella > Larkinella sp. VNQ87. The sequence continues at coordinate 47,552 of NZ_JBMSDT010000018.1, read as the reverse complement.
GAAAAAGAACGCCGGTAAGCGGTTTTCGGCCGAACGTGTCTCTGTCATCCGAACAAAAACCGGGTGCCGGAGACGCGTCATTTTCTGGAAATCAACCGCGCAGGGCGGTTTTCAACTTGCTCAGTCCCGCCCGGCTGACGGGCAGTTCAACGCCCTGGGTGGTGACAAGATGCGTAGCCTCGACGGTCTGAATCGCCCGCAGCGCCACCAGCACCGTGCGGTGAATCCGGATGAATCCGGTGGATTCCAGGCGGTTTTCCAGCGCGTTCATCGACTGCCGGAGCAGGTATTTTTTCGGACCAACATGCACAGAAGTGTAATAGTCCAGCGACCGGATGTAGTCGATCTGCCCAACCGGAATGCGCTCGGTGCCGCGCCGGGTTTTCACCGAAACGGCCGTCAGCGGGGGTTCATCGGCTGTTTGTAGCGCCTGCTGGCCGCGCGCGTAGGCTTTGGCCCGCCGGAGGGTTTGGTGCAGGTCGTCGTCGGTAAACGGTTTGAGCAGGTAATCAATCGCCCTGACCTGAAATGCTTTCAGGGCGTGTTCTTCGTAAGCCGTGACAAACACAACCACGGGCTGTACGGTTTCGAGCACCTGTTGCAGCAGTTCAAACCCGTCGAGTTGGGGCATCTGAATGTCCAGAAACAGCACATCCGGTCTTAGCATCCGAATCTGGTCGACGGCCTGCTGCCCGATGGCGTACGTGCCGACCACCTCCACGTCCGGGTCCTGCGCAACCAGGAAACAAAGCCCCTCGCGCGCCAGCGGTTCGTCGTCAATGATGCAGACTCGCAACGGTTTCGACATGGGTTTCGCTTCGGGTAATAGGGAGATGGATCGAAATTTCGGTGCCTTCGTTCGGGGCGCTGACGATTCGGAAGCGGGCGTTGCCGCCGTAAATTTTCGCCAGCCGCTGGGTTGTGTTTTCCAGCCCAATGCCCCGCCGGACGCGCCCGGCATCGAAACCGCAGCCATTGTCACGGATCTGAATCACCAGCCTGTCGCCCTCCGCTTCGATCCGAACCGCAATCCGGCAATCCGATCCCGGCTCCCGAAAACCGTGCCGGAGCGCATTTTCGACCAGCGGTTGCAGCAGCAAATCCGGCACCAGCACCGAGCCCAATTCCGGCGAAACCGCTACGTCATACTGAAACCGACCCCGAAACCGCACCTGCTCAATCGACAGATAGCGTTGCAGGTTCGTCAGTTCCTGTTCGACCGAAACCAGTTGCGTTGCGCTGGTTTTCAGGTATTCCCGCAGCAGGTGGCCCAGCGACGCCAGCGTTTGCGTCGCCTGTTCGGGCTGCTGCACCCGGATGAGCATGCTGACGGTGTTGAGCGCGTTGAACAGGAAATGCGGGTTCAACTGCATTTTCAGAATCTGCAATTCGGCTTCGGTCAGTTGTTTTTCCAGCAACAGCGTCTGCTCCCGGTTTCGGCGGTAGGTGTCGTACCAACTCCAGCCGTTGGCCAGCAGCAGCACCAGTCCGTACAGCACGTACTGGAAGAAAAACCAGGCCCGCGAGTAGGCCGCCAGATGGTGTTGCCAACCGACGGTGTCGCAGCACGAATACCACACCCAGCGCACCGACCCGAGCGCCAGAATATGCAGCACGGCCAGCGCCGTCGCCACGCCCAGGTGCAGACCCACCCAGCGCCACCCGCCCGTTTGCGGAAGTGGAAACCGGTTGTTCAGATTCAGAATCAGCAGGCTATAGCCGCTCCAGAGCAGAAAATTCGGCACCTGATCGACCAACGTGCCCCAGAAACTACAGCTAATGCCTTCCAGCGAAAAAAACAAATATTGCTGCACCCCATAGAGTATACCCAGGACGAGCCAGCCCGCCACCAGCCCGAAGGGAACGGTTTTCCGGTTTAGTCCGGGCGAATCGATCGCGGGAAAAGAAGGCGTCATAGGTGGCTGAAACCGCGTGCTTTTTGACGGAAAATTACGCGAAGGCGAAACGGAAAACAACGGTGCCGTTGGCGGCTCCCTGCAAAAACCGGGGTCTTCCCTGCAAAAGCTTTCAGAAAACCGCCCTGTATCTGCTTCTTCACCTTCACAACCAACCTGTTTTCCCTGTTTCGTTCCTACGTATGCCTTCTTTCACCCTGACTGTAAACCGCCAGCGCGTAACGGTAGACGTGCCAGCCGATACGCCCCTGCTGTGGGTCTTGCGCGACGAGCTGAACCTGACCGGCACCAAATACGGCTGCGGACAGGGATTGTGCGGAGCCTGCACGGTTCATCTGAACGGCACCGCCATTCGCTCCTGCCAGACGCCCGTAACCGCCTGTACCCAGGCGCCCATCACGACCATCGAGGGGCTGGCGCAAAATGGGTTACACCCGGTTCAGCAGGCTTGGATCGCCGTCGATGTACCCCAGTGCGGTTATTGCCAGACCGGGCAGATCATGACCGCTGTCGCCCTGCTGGCGAAAAAACCGCAGCCGACCGATGCCGAACTGGACGCAGCCATGAGCGGCAATCTATGCCGCTGCGGCACCTACGTCCGCATCCGGAAGGCCATCAAACTCGCCATTCAAAAACCGCACGACTAAGCCCGACCCACCATGAGCAAGCTTTCCAATCCGTCGGTCAGTCGCCGGGGGTTCATCAAAATCAGTTCGCTGGCGGGTGTTGGCCTGGTGGTCGGCGTGCAGTTTGCCACCGCGCGAACCGCCCAGCCACCCGCCGAAATCACGTTTGAGCCGAATATCTACATCAAGATCAGCAATACCGGCAAAATCATTATCCTGAACAAAAATCCGGAGATCGGGCAGGGCATTTCGACGGCCTTACCGATGCTGATTGCGGAAGAACTGGAAGCCGACTGGCAGCAGATTGAGGTGCAACAAGCCCCGTTGAATGCCCAATATGGCGACCAGAGTACGGCGGGCAGCAGCGCCCTGCGCAACAATTACGAACTGCTCCGGAAAGCCGGGGCCGCCGTGCGCGAGGCCCTGATCGAGGTAGCCGCCAAACGCTGGGCGGTGCCGCTGGATGCCTGTTTTGCCAAAGCAAGTGTCGTGTACCGAAAAGGAACCGACCAAAAATTCAGCTACGCCGAACTGGTCGACGACACGATCAGCCGGACGATTACGCCGGAGTTCCCGACGCTGAAAAACGCCACCGACTTCACGCTGATCGGCAAACCGGTCAAGGGTGTCGAAACACCGAATATTGTAACCGGCAAAACCCGGTTTGGGCTGGATACCCGCCCGAAAGATACTTTGATTGCCGTCGTGGAGCGGTGCCCGGTTTTTAAGGGAAAGGTCAAACGGTTTGATGCGTCAGCGGCTCAGGCGGTGCCGGGAGTGGTGCAGGTGGTCGAACTGAGCGCGGAAAAATACAATCTGGCGGGCGTCGCCATCATTGCCAAAAACACCTGGGCGGCTTTGAAAGGAAAGAAAGCCCTGACGGTGGAGTGGGATTTTCAGGGCGCGGAAACCGAATCGGACGAAACCATTCACCGGAAAATGGAGGCTGAATTTCAAAAACCGGCCAACAAACCCCGGCGCAACGAGGGTGATGTGGAAAAAGCGTTTGCCGCCTGTACGAAGCAACTCGAAGCGACCTACGACGTTCCGTTCTGGGCCCATGCCACGATGGAACCGATGAACTACGTGGCCGACGTGCAGCCCGATCGCGTAACGCTCGTCGGCCCCACGCAAGTGCCCAAAGCCGTGCAGGACCGGGCCGTGGAAATTACCGGCCTGCCCGCCGACAAGATTTCGGTGACCATGACGCGGGCCGGGGGCGGTTTTGGTCGGCGGCTCGAAACCGATTACGCGACGGAGGCTTTGCTGCTTTCCAAACAACTCGGAAAACCGGTGCAGGTGGTCTGGACGCGGGAGGATGATTTGCAGCACGATGTCTACAACGCCCGGGGCCGCTGCTGGCTGAAAGGCGGTCTGGATGCGAACAACAACTTGGTTGCCTGGCAGGCCAAAGCCGCAAACTTTTTCTGGCCGGACAGCTTCCCAGCCGGGCTGGTGCCCAATTGCCGGATCGATACCGTCTGGGTGAATACGAACATTCCGCTGGGGGCCTGGCGCGGGCCGGGGCACAACGTGACGGCCTTTTACCTCCAGTCGTTTCTGGACGAACTGGCGACGCTGGCGGGGAAAAATCCGGTCGATTTTCAACGCGAACTGCTCGGCGCGGGCGACCGGCGTTTTGCCCAGAATACCTACGGAAACAAGGTCTTCAGCACGGCCCGCATGCGGAAAGTGATCGAACTGGTGGCCGAAAAATCCGGTTGGTATCAGCCCGCGCCCAAAGGGCAGTTTCGGGGTTTTGCGAGCCACTACACGTTCGGCACCTACGTCGCCCAGGTCATCACGCTGTCAATGCCCTCACCGACGACGGTGCGAATCGAGAAGGTCGTAGCCGCCGTCGACTGCGGGCGGGTAATCAACCCCAACGGCGCGACGGCCCAACTGGAAGGCGGCATTATCGACGGACTAAGCGTGGCACTTAACGGGGCCATCCACATCGAGGGCGGTCGGGTGAAGGAAAGCAATTTTCACGACTACCCGCTGCTGCGGTTCAACGCGGCTCCGGCGGCCATCGACGTGCATTTTGTTCCGAGCGAGGAGCATCCGATGGGTCTGGGCGAAATGGGCCTGCCGCCGGTGATTCCGGCCCTCTGCAACGCCCTGTTTGCCGCCACCGGGAAGCGCATCCGTAGCCTGCCGATCCGGCTGGGGGCTTAAACCTGTCAGCGGTCACAGACCCTGACAGGGCGTGAACTGAATCAACCGCTGACAGGGTCTTTTCATAACCTCTGGAAATGACCGGCGGTTCGGGCGCGGGTCGTTTAGTCTTCACAAACCGTCAAAGATAGCACTACTTCCAATCCGTTTCTTCCAAAATGAACAGTTGCTCAACGGTGGTATTGAACACAAACGCCATTTTCAACGCCAGGAACGTGGACGGAACAAACTTCCCGATTTCAATGGAGTTAATCGTTTGCCTCGACACGTTTACTTTATCCGCCAGTTCGGCCTGCGTCATGTTGTGTTTAGCCCGTTCCACTTTTAACGTGTTTTTCATTTCGATCGGGTTATTTCCAGGAAAGGTATAACCGTACATAATAGATGATGAGCGCCAACGCAAAAACCAGGATCAGAAAATAGTTAATATCGTTCAGTTGGAACGAAATCAACCCATGCGCATACAGATTCGAACTGAGCAGCTTGAAGCCATAGCCAAGAATTAAAGCCATGGAAGTCGAAGAAGCCTTTAAAAGAACGGCCCGTTCATCTTCCCGTTTCTCTTTGCTAACAAATACCGTAAACAACCCGACGAGCAGCGGCAATTCCGAACCCGCTGTCTGATCGACCAGAACCGTCACAATACCGATTCCAATCAACAAAAGACCCGCGTAGTTTATGAGGTGATGCATGGGGAGAAGAAGGTTAGTAAACTTGGCCAAAAGTAATTAATACACGACATTAAGACAAGTAAACTTTACTTTTTTGAGCGAATTATTGACGAAAACACCCGGTTTACGGACGTGCGTCGGTATCCCCCTGAGTGCCTGCATGTTGTTTTTACAAAAGAGATGCAGCTCCCTGGCGGCCTAGCTCCGATTCGGCCCGAATGGGGGCACGGAAACACGTATTAATTTATTAGTGAAATTTTGTAGCTTTGAAGTAACTGCGCGGCAAGCAGTTATGGTATGAAAATTCGCTCTTACTCTCGGTACGACTGGCTTTTACAGATTTGTGTTGTCCCGTTGTTTATCAGCATTTTGAACTGGCTGTTACTCGGCAACGACTATTGGCACGACGGGCGGGTGCTAGCGTTGGCAACCGGCCTGGCCTTCCTCAGTTCGATGATCAACTGGTACGTCAACAACAGCATCGCCATCCGGATAAACGAACTGCACCCTGACCCCAATGATTACGTGGTTCGGGCGATTCGGCGGTTTCTGATTTGTTCGCTTAGCTCGTGCCTGCACGTTACGATGCTTTTTTTCGTCTATTGGTTCATCAACATGCCCGGTTTTGAACCGGAGATCAGTCGGCTCGCGCTCTGTCTGGTGTTCACCACCATCATCGTGGCCATCGTGGTCATCACGTACGAAAGCATGGATACGTTCGGGCAGTGGCAACAATCGCGGCAGGAGATCGATACGCTCAGCAAGGCGCAGCTTCAGGCCCAACTCGACACGCTGCGTCAGCAGGTCAATCCGCACTTTCTGTTCAACAGCCTGAACTCGCTCACAGCCCTGATCAGTGAAAATCCGCAGAAAGCTGAAGTGTTTGCCGAGGAGCTTAGCTCCGTGTACCGATATCTGCTCCGCAGCAACGAACGACCCCTGACGCCCCTGGAAACCGAACTGGAGTTTATCCAATCGTATTACCACCTGCTGAAAACCCGCCACGGCGATGCATTGTCGCTGGTGACCCGCATCCGGCCCGGCGCGGAAGCCCTGCAACTGCCGCCCCTGACGCTGCAACTGCTCGTGGAGAATGCCGTCAAACACAACATCATCCTGCCCGAACAACCGCTCCGCATTATCCTGACCGCCGACGAACAGCAATTGACCGTCAGCAACAATTTGCAGCGCAAAAACAGCCGACCGCTCTCCAACGGCATCGGGCTGACCAATATTTTCAGTAAATACCAGATGCTCGGACAACCCCTGCCCACCATTGAAGACGATGGACAGGAGTTTCGGGTTACGTTGCCGCTGGTCTGAGCGTCAGACCCGCTCAGCCTTTATTTTTCCGCCAGTTGCACCTCGGCGTTCTTCTGCGCAATGTCGTTTTTGATTTTCGGAACCGTTTTCAGGAATTCGTAAATCGCCCCGACTTCCTGATCGGACAACATCGGGCGCGGAAACATCGGTTGCCGCAAAATGGAGCCATCGGGCCGGACGCCGGTCTTGACCACCCGGATAAATTGCTCCTTCGTGTATTTTTTGGCAATTCCGGTTTGGTCGTCGAACGTCAGATTGGCCGTAAACACCGATTTGCCTTCGTTATCTTTCATCTCGATTCCCCCGCCATAATAGCCTTTGCTCCGCTCCGGATGCGTTTTACTTTGATCAATCATGTCGCCCGAATGGCAGCTATAACAGTCGCCGATAGCATCGGCCGTATACCGGCCCAATGCCACTTCATCCGTGCTATCGGGCAGCGAAACCAGTTTGGGCGAATACGAGAGCGGTTTCATCAGCGTGTGCGTCAGCAACTTGGAAACCAAGCTCAACTCCGATTCGGGTGCTTCCGCCCCGGCAGGCTGTACCGGAAAGCGGTCGGAACGCAACCAGGCGACCACGGACTTCATATCTTCGTCGGCCATGTTGGGGTACTGCGGCATAATGGGGGCATACGTTCCGTCGCGCCGGACACCGGTCCGCAGGAAATAAATCAACTCGCCGTCGGTCCAGTTGCCGATGCCTTTCTCCTTGTCCTGGGTAATATTTTTGGAATACAGGGTACCAAACAGCGCCGGCACTTCGGCCAGGTGCTTGCCGGTCAGGCGGTTTTCGTTGTCGGCATGGCAGGCCATGCACTGAATCTGGGCGATCACTTCGCCCCGGGCGATGCGGGCGGGCGTTTTTTCGACGGTCACTTCCGGAATGACGGGCGGGTCGTAGGCCGGAACGCCCACGATGGCTACGTAAGCGCAAAAACCGCCAGCCAGCGCCAGTATACAGCCTAATCCGAGGCCAATGTACTTGAAGACTTTTTTCATGGTATTTGTTGTTTGAAACGGACGTGTTAACAGGTTCGACCGGAACCGCCGTAAAATTGCGCAGTCCGAACGTGCCTATCCTATTGCCAAGGGACTGAAACGGAACATCCCCGGCATGAAGCGTCAAAAAGTTGCCTTCATGACTCACCGCTGTTCCCAACCCGGTTTCTCATGCGGATTGCTGCCTCCGGATGCGCTGTCACTTCATCGGCGGCATCTTCCGTTTCAGCGCAAACAGGCCTCCGAAAGGTTGTCCGGGCATTTACTTTTGGCCCATCAAACTTTCTGATCGCTATGAATTTTACTGAATTACTTGACCGGGAACGACGGCATGTTTTTATCAGCAGCAACGGTGGTATTGCCTTACCCGCTGCCGGAGCCATCTACTGGCTGGCGCTGGGCGTTGCCGGTTTTTACCTCAGACCGGGGCTTTGGATGCTGGTTGCGTTTTCCGCCAGCGGTCTTATTTTCCCACTGGGTTTATGGTTGCAAAAACCGCTACGGGCCAACCTGATGCTAAAAAGTCCGCTGGCGGGGTTGGTCGGCCCGGCGCTGCTGTCGATGATGCTCAGTTGGCCCGTCACGATTGCCGCATCGGGCGTCCATTCTTCCCTGGCTCCACTGGCGCTGGCCATCGGCATGAGTCTACACTGGCCCGCCATCGGCTGGCTTTTCAACTGCCGGGTCTGCCACGCTCATGCCCTGGTTCGGGTGCTGGTTGTTACGGCAATCTGGTACGGTTTTCCGGCGGAACGGTTTACAGCGGTGCCGCTTGCCGTTGCCCTGGTGTATGTCCTGACCGTCTGGGGACTGATCCGATCCGTAACCCATATCCGCCAGCAACACGCGCCAACTATCCTTGAATCAACGGAATGACAAAAACCGTACCTTACGGATCAACTTCGTTTGACCCAACCTGATTATGAAAGGCAGTTGGTCTGCTTACGTGGGCATCCCGGCCTGGATTCTGCTCGTAAACCTGCTCAATCTCGGGCGGTATCGCTACAATTGGACGACGTACTGGACTACGTCGCTGCTGGTGATCCTGTATATTTTTCTGTTCTGGTATGCCGGTTTGTGGTGGGTAAAACAGGTTCAGACCCGGTTTCCGGCCATGCACCTGACCCGGCAGCGGATGCTGCTGACGTTTGGCGGCTATCTGCTCGGCGTCCTGAGCATTCAGGCGCTGCTGTTATTTTTGCTAAGTCGGTCGGGGCTGCTCAACTGGACCGTGTCACCGGCCGTTTATGCCTGGCAGGCGGTTGCCGGGTTGCTGGCCGTCGGCATTACCGGCGGCATTTATGAATTCACGTATTACTTTGGCCTTTACCGCCAGGCCGTCGACGAAACGAAAGCGTCGCAGAAAGCGCTCTTCGCCAGTCAGTTGGAAACACTACGCCAGCAAGTCAATCCGCATTTTCTGTTCAATAGCCTCAACATTCTCGATTCACTGATTGAAGAAAACCCGCCCCAGGCCCGCCAGTTTCTGGAAGAATTGAGTACGGTTTACCGCTACCTGCTCCGCGCCAACGACCAGCCTTTGACCGATCTTGGTTCCGAACTCGACTTTATTCAATCCTATTTTCACCTGCTCAAAACCCGGTATGGGAACGCCCTGACGCTGATTCTGCAAGTCAGGTCCGGTACGGAAGCCTGCCAGTTACCCCCGCTGACGCTGCAACTGCTAATCGAAAATGCCGTTAAGCATAACATCATCCTGCCGGACCAACCCCTGACCATTCGGCTCTCGACCGACGAAAACCGCCACCTGATCGTCAGCAACAACCTCCAGCGAAAACCCAGCCGACCGCTTTCCAACGGGGTCGGTTTGAGCAACATTCTGACCAAATACCGGATGCTGGGCTACTCTTTACCCCGCATCGAAGACGACGGCCGGGAGTTCCGGGTGATCTTGCCGCTCGTCTGAAAACCGGTCCTTTTGTCAGGGCCTCGTTTTTATTTTCGGCCCCGGCGTTGTAGATTGGCCTTTCATGAAACATTAACCGGGTTCTCCCGTTCTTATTTTTGATTACCCATCGTCAACGAACCCCATGATCAACTCTTCGGCTGCTTCTCCGTTTGTTTTGCTTGTGAATGAACAGGATGAAATCCTGGGCACCGCCGAAAAGCTGGCCGTACACCAGACCGGCGACCTGCACCGGGCGTTTTCGGTGCTGGTGTTCAACGAACAGGGCGAGTTTCTGCTGCAACAACGGGCCGATGGGAAATACCACTCCGGCGGTTTGTGGTCGAACACCTGCTGCGGGCACCCGACCGAACCCGGCAACACGGCGACCCAGGCCGAACAGCGGCTGTTTGAAGAAATGGGCTTCCGCACCCCGCTGGAACCGCTGTTGCAGTTCCAATACCGGGCCGAATTACCCAACGGTCTGATCGAGCACGAGTTAGACCACGTTTTCGTCGGCCAGTATGCGGGCGACGTTCCCTTCAACCCCGAGGAAGTGCAGGCCATTCGCTGGATCAGCCCGGATCTACTGGCAGCCGAGATGGCCAACAAGCCCGAAGCGTTCACGGCCTGGTTCCGGATGCTGGTGCCGCAGCTTCAGGGCACGACACTGCCGTAAAGCCGGTTTTGGGGACCAAACGTACTTAACTTTTTTCGGAGGATCGGTAGCAAAGTGGGCTAAGTTTGTTCTGTACTGCCGTCCTGTGCGCTGGCTACTGTTTCCGAATTCCATCCAATGTCGATAAAAAACTCGTTTCTTGCTTAAACGACAGTATTTTACGACCTTCCCACTCTTTTACACTTGATAATAAGTTTGCTCTACCTTCGTTCCGGTACGTCCTGTTCCTATGAAGTCCCTGTTTCGATCCGGTCTGGCCCTGGGGGTGTTGTTTACGCTGACGTCGGTGGCCTGGCTGAGCTTTCGGGAAGAACGGGTCGACTTCAATACGCAGATCAAACCGCTGCTCAACAAACACTGCATTGCCTGCCACGGGGGTGTTAAAAAAGCCTCTAATTTCAGTCTGCTGTTCGAACATGAAGCCCTGTCACCAGCCAAATCCGGCAAACTGGCCATCGTGCCCGGCGATGCCGACGCCAGCGAACTCATCCGGCGGCTGACGCTGGCGGACCCGGAGGAACGAATGCCGCTGGACGCGCCCCCGCTGAAACCCGACGAAATCGAACTGCTCCGCACCTGGATCGACCAGGGAGCCGACTGGGGCAAACACTGGGCGTACCAACGCATCGAAAAACCGGATGTCCCCCAGATCGGCACATTCTGGTCGCGGCTCGGCTTGGCAGAAAATGACGAATTGAAATGGGTCAAAAACGAAATCGACCCGTTTGTGCTGGCGAAGCCCCGACCCGAAGGACTGAAACCGTCGCCCGAAGCCGACCGGGTGACGCTCATCCGCCGGGTGTCGCTCGATCTGACGGGCCTGCCACCCACGGAAAAAGAAGTCGCTGACTTTGTGGCCGATTCCTCCCCGAACGCGTACGAGAAAGTCGTGAACCGGCTGCTGGCGTCTCCGGCCTACGGCGAACGCTGGGCAGGGCTATGGCTGGATCTGGCCCGCTATGCCGACACCAAAGGCTACGAGGCCGATCTGTCGCGCCCGATGTGGCGCTACCGCGACTGGCTCATCAAGGCCTTCAACGACGACAAACCGTTCAATGAATTCACCATCGAACAACTGGCTGGCGATCTAGTAGTCGATCCGAACGGCAAGCGCGACGATAGCGAATCCTTACTCGATAACGCCCTGATTGCGACGGCATTTCACCGTAACACGATGACCAACGACGAGGGCGGCACGCAGGACGAGGAATTCCGGGTAGCCGCCGTTATCGATCGCGTCAATACGACCTGGGATGTCTGGCAGGGTACCACCTTCGGCTGCGTCCAGTGCCACAGCCACCCGTACGACCCGTTTGTACACGAGGATTATTACCGGTACATGGCTTTCTTCAACAACACCCGCGACGAGGATGTGCCCAGCGATACGCCCACCCTGCGGTTTTACAAGGAAGCCGATTCGTTGAAACTGCAGGAAATGAAGGATTGGATTGCTCAACAGCAGATTGACACTCAACAAAAAGTAGATTTTCTGCGGTTTCTGCGATTAACGGAGCCGAAAGTCAATTCGCACAGCTTTGACCAGTATGTCAATGCCTCGCTGATGGGCGCTATGTACACCGCCATCCAGCACGGGGGTTCGGCGCGCATCAGAAACCAGGAATTAACCAACAAAAACCGCCTGATTATTGCCTGGGGTACCAGGGCCAAAAATGCTCTGATCACAGTGCATCAGGACAGCATAACCGGTCCGGTTTTGCTGCAACAACCCGTTTCGAAAACCGGCAGTCCGTGGAAGGACACCACGCTGGTGCTGGCCCTGCCGCCGGTTTCGGGTCGGCACCATTTGTATTTAACACTCGATAGCCCGAAAGAGCCGCAGGAATGGGTGATGGTGAAATGGGTGGCCTTACAGGCTGCACTCCCCGGCCAGCCCAAAACCGCCCTCGGCCCCAAGGACCACCAACTAATCGAACTGCTGAACGTCAAAGTCGACCTGCTGCCCGTGATGCAGGACGGAACCGGGGATCAGGTGCGGGATACACACGTTTTTGAACGCGGGAACTGGCTTGTCAAGGGGAGAAAAGTGACGCCCGACGTGCCGAAGTCGCTCCCGCCGATGCCCGCGCATTTACCCAAAAACCGTCTGGGGCTGGCCCTTTGGATGACCAGTCGGGAGCACCCCCTGACGGCGCGGGTGGCTGTCAACCGGTTTTGGGAACAACTCTTTGGCACCGGCCTGGTCGAAACCGTCGAGGACATTGGCACGCAGGGGGCTTCGCCCACCCACTGCGAACTGCTCGACTGGCTGGCCGTGGCGTTTATGGAAACCGACAGGTGGAGCGTTAAGAAACTGCTGAAACGGATGGTCATGTCGGCTACCTACCGCCAGCGTTCCCAAGCGTCGCCCGAAGCCCTGGCCCACGATCCCGGCAATGCGTTGCTGATGCGCGGCCCGCGCGTCCGGCTGAGTGCCGAACAGGTTCGCGATCAGATGCTGGCTGTTAGTGGCTTACTAAGCCGGAAACAGTTTGGCCCCAGCGTGATGCCGGTGCAACCCGACGGCATCTGGCAGTCGCCCTATAGCGGGGAAAGCTGGAAACTGAGTCAGGGCGAAGACCGGTATCGCCGGGCGTTGTACACCTACTGGAAGCGCACGGCCCCGTATCCGTCAATGATTACGTTCGACAGTCCCAGCCGGGAGTTTTGCCAGTTGCGCCGACTGCGGACGAACACGCCGTTGCAAGCGCTCGTGACGCTCAACGACCCGGTGTATGTCGAAGCCGCCCAACACCTGGCCGACTGGATGCGGTATCAGGGTAAAACGGCTGAACAACAAATTCAGGCCGGTTTTCGACGAATCATGTTACGACCGTTGCCACCCGGCAAACTGGCCGTTTTGACGAAACTCTACCGAACGACGCAGACGCACTACCGCCAACAGCCCGACGAAGCCCGAAAGCTGCTGGCCTGTGAAGAAGCCACACCCGAACTGGCCGCCCTGACCGCGACCGCCAACGTCCTGCTGAACCTGGATGAAGTGGTGACGAAGGAGTGAAATGTAGACAAAAGAGGTGAGACAAGAGCGGAAAGACCGACCGAACCATTGCTTTTCGTTTGTCTCCTATATTTGCTCTTTCATCTTTTCGCTAGCTTCTTTTCGGGTTCAAAATCTGCTCAATCTCTTCCTTGTAATTCCGACCGACAGGAATCTGATGGTTGTTGATGATCAGCCGGTTTCGTTCCAGCCGCGTAATGCGGGGTACGGCGACGATGAATGATTTGTGAACCCGTAAAAACCGGCTGGGCGGAAAAAGCTCCAACATGGCTTTGATGGACCCTTTCAGGACAATTTTGCCGGTAGTCGTGTGGATAATGGCGTAATCCTTTAAGCCCTGAATATGAGTGACCTCCTCGAAATGGAGCTTGATGCGCTGCACCCCGCTTTTGACAAAAATCGATCCGGGTGGTTCGTCGGACGGGCCGGCTTCGAGCCGAGCATTCTGGTCTTTCAGCGCCAGGAAGTCGCGGATCTTCTCAATGGCCTGCAAAAACCGGGGGTACGAAATGGGTTTTAACAGAAAGTCGATGACGCCCAGTTCGAAGCCTTCGAAGGCATAATCACGGTAAGCGGTCGTAAAAACCGTCAGGGGTGGCTGCGGCAAAGCCTTTAAAAATTCAATACCGCTCATTTCGGGCATTTCAATGTCCAGAAACAACACATCGGCCGCGTGGGTTTCCAGGTAGTCAAGGGCATCGCGAGCATTCCCGAATTTACGCACCGACCCTACAAAATCCAGTTGATCCAGGTACCCCGCTACCACCTCGCGCGCCAGCGATTCGTCGTCAATGACCACGCATTTTAGCATAAGCCGGCTGTTTACGTACCCACGGACTCAAGTCCGTGAGCGCTGGAATAATCAACTAGTAAGAATTAACTCACAAAACACAGGCTCTATCCATGAGAGATTTCCAGATTCTGGATAATTCCAGCTCACACGGACTTTAGTCCGTGGGTACTTTTAGTTGACAACCCGGTTCAGGGTGTAACTCAGGTAATCATTGCCCACCCGAAAATTGCGTTCCTGATCCAGGACAAACAGGACGTTATCGTCGCCTTTCAACAAATAAATGGAAACTTCGGGTTTATCCGAATCCAGTTGATAAACGACCGCATTGGGATCGGTTTTTGTTCCCCGGACAATCGCCCATGTTCCTTCGCGGGTGTTGCGGTTTAACCGGTACGTCGTGGGTTGGTGGGTCGCCGGGTCCTGAAAAAGCGTCAGTCCCCATTTCAGCTTTACACATTCCGGGCGAACGGGCATCTTCCAGTCCCGGTAGATTTCGGCACAGGGAAACCGCCCTTCAAAAGTGCCCACCACGGTTGGTCCTTCGGCTAAGGGCGTCCGGGAATACGTTTTCGAAGGCGTATTGGTGGCCCGGGCTTCCTGCGCACAGACGTTGGCTGTCCCCATTAGCCAACACCCAACTATAAGACATAACAATCTGTTTTTCATGACTTTAGACAGTAATTATCTTCCATTCAGGGTATAACTCCAGCCGCCGTGCCCAATCATCAATTTCCCGTCCTGATCCACCAAATGCAGCAGTTTATCGTCCAACTGCACGAAGACAATAGCCGGACGGTTTTCGGTAGGCGTCAACCGGTATACGGTTTTGTTTTTACCATCCTTCCCGATGGTCCACTCCCCGGCGCTGATGCCTTTGGTTCCGCCGTTCATAAAACCGGTCGTCGAGGGTTTCGACATCCCGTAGGTGTAGTCGAGTCGATACCGGGTCGGATGCTGGTTTCGGGGATCGCGGTACAGGGCTAACTCCCAGCGAATCATTTCGCAATCGGCCGGGGCCGGAATCGACAGCATCGTGCGCGGAATTTGATCGCAGGGGCTTGTCGCCACCAAAGTCGCCGGTTTGGGCGAAAACCGACTGGCTTGCACAAGAACGATGGCCCCCAGCACGAGTAATCCTTTTTTAAAGCGGTTCATGATTGTCTGCATTTTCGGTTTGTCTTTTCTCCTCCGCTCCGGCCAGCGTGATGTTCAGCGTCACTTTATAGTATCCCGGCCGGTCTTCCGTGTCCAGGGTATGCCGGCCGGGATAGAGCAGTTCCAGCCGCTGCCGCAGGTTGACCAGCCCAATACCACCTTTGCCATTCGAGGGCGGAAGGGCCGGTTTGTTGTTTTCCACCGTCAACGTCACAGCCGCGTGATCCAGCTCCATTTTACCGCGTAACCAGGCCGTTTTCGACTGTTTACCGACTCCGTGCTTGAACGCATTTTCGACAAGCGGCAGGAGCAGCAAGGGCGCAATTTCCTGGCCGTTCAGCGGGCCGGATACGTCGAAAGCAATCTCGGCGTGGTCGCCACAGCGGATTTTTTCGAGTTCGATGTAGTTCTGCAAATACCGGATCTCCTTGTCGAGCGGTACCCGCACATCGTCGCTGTCGTAGAGCATGTATTCCATCATTTCGGATAGTTTCAACACCACGTCCGGTGCCTGATCCGACTTCCGGAGCGTCAGCGCGTAGAGGTTATTCAGGCTGTTGAACAGGAAATGCGGATTGACCTGCGAGCGCAGAAAGTCGACCTCGGCCTGCAATTTTTCAACCCTAATTTTCTGTAAAATTCGCTGCTGCTCATACCAGTCGATGCTGAGTTTCAGCGCCACCATTAGCCCCAAATACCAGAGGGTGCTGAAAAAATTGTACGATAGGCTTTCCCACAAATCGCTGTTGCGCATTGGGCCGATGACGTAGCCGTATAGGTAGTAATCAAACAGACTCTGCGCCAGCAAATAACTTAGAATCGACAGCATCACCAGCGCGAAATACCGGCCATACCGTCTTTTTAATAGATACCGAGGCAGAAAATAATGCAGATTCAGGTACGCAATGCCGATGAGCAATGCCACCCGCATGACCACGCAAACCGCGAAATACGACAGGCTCGCCTTGTAAATCAGGTACCGTTTTTCGTACAGAAAAAAACCGGTAATCAGAATCCAGTAACCCGTATGCACCAGCGCGTATTTGACCGGAACCGTACGGTTGGAAAGCGGCAATTTCAGCGGTCGTTCCAGGAAGTCCATGAGAAATTAGCGTTGACGGGTGATGGTATCTGGCTGTAAATGAAAGCAAAAGAAGAGTATCTTCGAAATAATATCGACCAACGACTTAAAAAATAGAGGAAAAACACGCCCCCGAAAGCTCCTCTACTTTTTTGGTCGTTCCTCTACTTTTTTTGGCGCGAAAAACCGGATTTCGTTGGTTTGTCCAGGAATTCGATACGACACACTCTTCCAATGATTGATCCATGAAGAAGTCAGGAATACTCGTTCTGTTTTTCGTTGTCTCCGCCCTTCTGTCGGCTCACGGGCAGGACAAAGTAGGCGGCCCCTGCGAAGGCTGCGAAGCGATTTACGAAAACACGGTATCATTTGAGAAACTGCCGAGTCTCCTGAAAATGCCGGATGTGACTTGGGAAGGCAAAAAACCGCTGGGCATCAACGGAATCGTTTACAAAGCCGATGGCAAAACGCCCGCAGCAGGCGTTATTCTGTACGTGTACCACACCGACCAAACCGGGCATTATCCGAAGAAAGGTAACGAAACCGGCTGGGGTAAACGACACGGCTACATCCGGGGCTGGGTGCGCACCGACGAGAAAGGTGCTTACAAATTTGTCACGCTCCGGCCTGCCCCCTACCCGAACGCCAACGAACCGGCTCACATTCACATCACCGTGAAGGAGCCCGATCTGAACGAATACTACATCGACGAATTCCTGTTCGACAACGACCCGCTGTTGACGACTGAAAAACGCCGGAAGCTCGAAAACCGGGGTGGCAGCGGCATCGTCAGGCTCAAGGATGTCGGCAACATGTCTAAAGGCGAGCGCAACATCTACCTCGGCAGGAATATCCCGAATTATCCGGTGAAAAAAGAGTAAAAGAGAATAGACAAGAGACAAAAGTCCAATTCCACGCCAGGGCGAGGCCGCTACTTCTTTGTCCGAACTGCCGATTTATGCCCTATTTCTTCCCGATCAATTCGCCATGAAACCGTTCGTTCTCGTCTTCCTGTTGCTCATTGTTGTCTCCGTTGACCTCCAGGCACAAAAACCGGTCCATCAGGGTACTGTAAAAGGCATCATTGCGGATTCACTCACTCAACAACCCGTGCCTTTTGCCACGGTTTCGCTGTTTCGGGGGGATTCGTTGGTAAACGGTACACTGACCGACAGCTTGGGTCGTTTCGAGTTACAATGGATTCCATACGGCACGTATCGTCTGACGTTCAGTCTGGTGGGTTACCGTCCCGTCCAGTCACCGATCCTGACCCTCAACGCCGAACAGACCGTGCTGGATGTGGGCCAACTGATGGTGAGTCAGGACGCGAAACTCCTGAAAACCGTTACGATTCGGGGACAAAAACCGCTGATCGAGCAGCGGGCCGACGGGATTACCTTCAACGCGGAAAGCCTGCCCGCGCTTGCCGGAAGCGATGCGTCGGATGTGTTACGCAAGGTACCGCTGCTTACCATCGATGCCAACGGCGGACTTTCGATGCGCGGCAGTTCGCAAATCCGGGTGTTCATCGACGGCAAACCGTCTGACCTGTACGCTTCCTCCGTGGCCGATGCCCTGAAATCGATCAGCGGAGAAACCATCGTCAAAGTCGAGGTGATCACGCATCCATCGGCCCGCTACGACGCGGAAGGAACCGACGGTGTCGTAAACATCATTACCCGTAAAAGCCTCCAAAACGCCACCAACGGCAACATTCGATTGGCGCTGGCCAATCGCAGCGAAAATGTCATGGCCGATTTACAGCACCAGTCGGGAAAATGGCTGTTGAAAGCCGATGCTTTCTACCAACTCTTCTGGAACCGCAACGGTGCCGTCCTGAATCGGGAGAGCGAGTCGTTTCGGGTGGTTCAGACCAGTGAATCCCGGCAGTTGGGCGATTATTTCTTCGGCGGCTTGAAGGCTCTGTACAGCCTTGATTCATTGAACACGCTCGATTTTGGCTACCGGTCCCGCGGGTCATCGTTCCGGACAAAAACCGTGGCCGACAATTTTCATGCGGACGATGAAACCCTGCAACCCTCCTTCCAGCGGAAAACCGATAGCCCGGTTAGCAACGACGGCAACACTTTCAATGTCGGTTATACGGGCCAGTCCAAAGACAAGCGGAAGGAGTTTTCATTCATTGGCCTGTACTTTGCCTTCACCGGCACCAACCGCTATGAGCTGGAGCAACAACGTGGGCAAGTGATGAATTACCGGGAGAATTTCGACAGCAAAACCCGGAACCGGGACCTGAGCCTACAGATCGATTATTCCCACTCGTTCACGGATCGGTGGAAATGGGAAACCGGTGGAAAACTGGTCCGGAAGGCCCTCGACAGTGATAGCCGATTTGGAATTTATGGCTTCGCTGACCAACAGTATGCCAACGACCCGACTCGTTCAAACGCCTTTTCGTATGAAAGCAGGGTGTATGCCGGTTACACGAGCGTCAACCTCAGCCTGAAAAAGTGGCAGTTTACGGCCGGAACCCGCTACGAAAAGACCGATCTGACCGCAAGCTTTAAGGACGTTGCTCTCCGGATTCCATCGTTTCATAATTTGGTTCCCAACCTACTGATTAACCACAACGTCAGCCCCAAAAGCTCGCTCAAACTGAGTTATTCCGTGAAACTCAACCGTCCTTATTTTTCCATCCTGAATCCGACCGTCAACAACAGCGACTCCCTGAATCGCCAGTTTGGCAATCCGCAGCTTCAACCCGAGATTACTCGTCGTTATCAGCTAACGTATTCCCGCAATTCTACCCGCCTATTTATGGATATCGGCCTGTTTTACAACGACAATCGAAACAGCATCGAGAGCATCCGAACGGCGCGGCCCGACGGCGTTTTTGAGAGTACCTGGCAGAATATCGGGCGAAACCGGCGGCTCGGTCTGGCGCTCAATCTGACCTGGAAACCATCGACCCAACTCAATCTGAGCGCCACGCTGACCCCGCAGTACGTCTGGCTCGAAAGCCGGGCGCTTAATCTGACCAACCACGGCCTGATGCGGGAACTGGTGCTGAACGGCACCTACAAACTACCCCACGGTTTCAGCATCGATTTTTACGGTTTTTTCGACGCCAACAACCTCCGCTTACAGGGCTACCGGACCGGCTGGAAATACTACAGTCTGACGTTCGGCAAAGAGTCGAAAAACAAGCGGCTCGTTATGGCCCTCCGAATGGATACAATCCTGACGCCCCACACGTTTATCCGGGAAGAAACCGCCACGGATGCGTTCCGGCAGACCCAGACGTACCGCCTTCAGAATCAGCACATCCGGCTGACAATCGCTTACAAGCTGGGCCGGAAAGAAATCAAAGGCCCACGCGTCCGAACGGTAGAAAATCCGGACTAACCGGGCCGTTACCGAACCGCTTTGCGATTTTTCTGAACCGGTTCGGGCGACTTCAGGTACGGCCGGAGTTGGGCCGCAAAACGCCGGTAGCCTTCGGCATTCGGATGGAGCCCATCCGAAAAAAGTGATTCATCAATGCGGCCATCCGGTTTCAGAAAAACCGTGCCGGGCTGGGCAAAGCGGACGTTGAGTTCACCGGCCACCTGCGCCAGTTCGTCGTTGAGCGCGGTCAGCCGCTTTTCTTCGTTCCGGCGGGGCAGAATTCCAATCAAAAGTACCTCGGCGGTCGGTTGCCGGACCTTGATGGTCTGAATGAGAAATTTCAGTCCGGCGGCAATCTCGGCATTGGTATTCCACTGGAGGTTGTTGGTCCCGATCATGACGACAACCTGCTCGGCCTGATAGCCGTCGAGTTCGCCATGGTAGACGCGCCACAGCACGTTTTCGATCCGGTCCCAGCCGTAGCCCAGGTTCTGCACGCCCAGCGGTTCCAGGACGGTTTTCCACGAATCGCTGCCCGCAGCCCGGGCTGACACCGGCTCACCACCCCAAAAATGGGTGATTGAGTTACCGAGGTAAACGATGCGGGGCGGATGGGTTTTCAGTCGGGTCAGGATGTCGCGATGACGGGTTTCCCAGTCGTAGATTCGCGAATCGCGGGATTGAATGCGCGGTTGGGTAGTCGTAGACAGTCCGGTTGGTTCGTTCAGAATGGTCCGCAAGGCCCGCTCATAGGCATCGGCGTATTGCTGCATGCCCAGGTCCGACGGGTGGGTGCCATCGACCATCGCATCGGCACTCAGGTAAATCTGTGATTTGGGCAACAGGTACAATTGCGGAATGCCCTCTCCTTTTAACTGCGCAAAGGCCTGCCGCATGACTTCGTTGACCTCGCTGTAGGCCCGCTGCCGGACCGGATTGATGTCGCCGTCCGTGTAGCCCGCGTGTTCAACGAGCAGAATCGGGGTCAACGGTTTTTTTTGCCGCAGCGCCCGGACCGATTCCAGAATACGGTTTTTTACTTCCTCAGCGGTTCGTTCGGGGGTCGTAATCAGGTTCGGCAGGCAATCCAGCACGTAGACTTTCGCATCGATTTGCGGCAACAGCTCGATGATCTCCTTTTCGAGCCGCCCGTTTCCCGAGAACGCCAGGTTAATCAGCGGCCGGTCGAGTTTTCGGCCCAGAATAGCCGTCCACGCCATGCCGGGCCGCGACGCGCAGGCTCCCTGCGCAATGGACGTTCCGTAAACGACAATCGGTTTATCGTCCCGTACGGGCAAAGGTGTGATCGTGACGCCGGTTGGCAGCCCGATTTCGAGCCATTTCACCGTGTTGTACAGCGGCAGATACAGCCGGTATTCGCGGCCTTTCGGGTGGTAGTTATCGTTGGGTGTCAGGCCTGTAAACTGGTACTGAATCGTGTCGCCGAAGGTGTATTTTCCGTTGCACCAGAGCCAGTCGCCGTCGCTGTTTCCGGCGTAGAGATCAACCCCGCTGACGCCCGTTGCGGGCATGTGGGGCAGGGCGTGTTTGCCCTCCACGGCATACCGAACCATCACCCGGTCGGTGCTGGCCCGAAACCGGATCAGCAACCCGGCTGCATTCCGCGACAGATTCCAGACGGCTTTCCGAACGGTTTTCTCGGCATCGGCGGGTAATCGGTCGTAGGGGCTCTGAATGGCTTTTCCTGTCCAGGCCTGACCTTCAATCACCGGGATGTTGGCCTGGGCAGGATTCCACCAGGTGTAGTCGCCGGGCGTTTGCGCAACAACGGCAAGTCCAATCAGGTAAGCAACCAGACTGAACAGGAGGAGTCTTTTTTTCATGAAAGGCGGTTTGGGAACGGGGCGATGACTGATCCCAAAAATACGCAGGAAGTTGACATTTCCGCTTGTCGGCCGCCTTTCATTCGTTCAGGCTCAGGACGGCAATCCCTGATGCACAAAGTGCTGTTCGGCTTCGAAAATAACCGCTGTCTTTGTAATGCAATACCCTTGCTTTTCGATGATCCGGGCAAAGTTCGTATCGTCCGTCAACTCAGCGGAGCCTATTTTTTCCAGCATGCCCAATTGTGCCAAAACACGCTCGGGAATGACATTTAAATTTTGCTGCGGACTGTGTTTCAGCCAGACCTGGCATTTCTTTTTCGTACAGTAGTAGCCTTTAATTTGCATAGTTAACTAACGATGAGTTTTCTGTTCATGGGTGTTTGGCCGACAGTCCGTATCGTTTCCCTGAGTCCGGTCGCCGGATTTTTTGTAAACCGGTTCAGCAATCGGATGTTTGAAACCGGATTCCAATTCGCACCAACGGCTATCCGTATACGGTTGAGTTGGCAAAGGCAATGCCAACATAATTCAATTATGCTCACACACAACACCCGTTTACTAACATCTTTAAATCAGGCAATTAATCCTGTAAAACGGATAATCGATCAGGTTCTATTCTATTCAACGTCTGCTGACGATATCCGGACCTACGTAAAGAAGTTGCTGCTAGCTTTGCTTATTCGACAACCCAACCAGTGGAAATTATACTTGTCGAACTGCTCTAATTCAGGTGCTTATGGGTAAATAAATGCCGGTCCACTTTTTATACGATTTTAGCAGAGCCTTCTTCGCGTCAGCCAGTAAATGAACAAGCGGTAAGTATACCACCGAATCCCTATTTTCGTGCAAAAAGCCGGTATACCTACTTACCTTTGGGGTAGTATTCGCAAGCCCGATGCCAGTTTTGCCGCCATTTTTGCACTTGGTAAGATCTGCGACAAACACGCTAAGATCTTGTAAGAGAATTTTCTAAAGACCGCCAAAAAACAAACCCAGCGCCTAAAAGTGGGCTGGGCTGTAAATCTTTTTCTCTGTCCTACCTCGTTACACGTACTACGTGCAAGAGTCACTGTTTATGGTTCAAAATTGATACCAATGTTACCTAAAATCACAAAAGGTTACATAATTACAACTAGTTATTAGCATATTTCTATTTTTCAGCCGACCCGAAAATTTTCGTTTAACTCCCGAGTTGGAGTCGATGTCGTTAAATTGATCCTATCTTCGTATCTTGTTTACGCTCAGTATTGATTTTAGCTCACTCTCCATCCATGCGCTTCCGGTTATTTCTGTTAAGTTGGAGTTTTCCCCTGCTGCTGACCGCCCAAACGCCGTTAAAAATCAAGGTTACCCCCCTGACCGACCGGCTGCTGGTGCATACCACCTACCGCGAATACGAAGGAAAACCGTTTCCCTCCAACGGACTACTTGTCAAAACCGACGATGGGGTTGTGCTCATCGACACCGGCTGGGATGTGCTCACCGATACCGACCAGACCCGCCAGCTTCTGGCCTGGATTGATGAGAATCTGCACCAGCCGGTTCGGCTTTGCATTGTTACCCACTTCCACGAAGACCGCGTGGGCGGCATCGGTCTGCTCCGAAAAGCTGGTATCCGGGTCGTCAGTACGCCCCTGACGGCCGAAAGTGCCGCCCGAAACGGCTACGAACGACCCGAACCCGTTTTATCCAACGACACCACGCTGACCGTCGGAAAGCTGCCGATCCGGTGTTTTTATCCCGGTCCGGGCCATTCCGGCGACAACATCGTGGTCTGGTTCCCGACGGAGCAGGTACTGTTTGGCGGCTGTTTCGTGAAAAGTTACGCGGCTTTTGGTCTGGGTAACCTCAGCGATGCCAACCTGACCGAATGGGGCAACTCCATCCGGCGCGTACAGGCGGCTTTCCCGACCCCCCGTTTTGTGATTCCGGGCCATCAAGAGTGGGACCAGACCATCTCCCTGCAACATACGCTGCGTTTACTCAAACTTAGAAAGTAAGATGGGACGAAAATCGTTTTTCATGAGCCTGGAAGAAGAAATCACCCTTCGCCAGTTTGGACAGGACATCCTGACCGACGAAGTCCTGTTGCAGCGCTTTGCTCAGTTCAGTGACAACGATAGGCATATCCACCTGATGGATTTGTATTTTCTGGTTGCATCCGAAAAACCGCTCGACTCTGACCTTGAACCCGCTATTACCGCCAGCTCGTTACCAGACACCGACGTCACTGCTATTGCGCTGCGAACGCACGGTCTGCAACGGGGGCTGAATCATCTTGCCAATCTATCCGAAAAAGGATACGAAAACGGGTACAAACTGCTTTTGTATGTGTTTAAAATGGCCTACCAGCGGCATTTCGCTCAGGAAAAGGACCACGCCACAAAATGGCAATACCAGGATTTATCGCGTCCCGGTATGATGCAGGAGATCCGGGATCGTCAGCAGACGTTGGCCGAAGAGGTGTATCAGCATCCCGGTTTTCGCAACGAATTTCTGTGTATTGCCAAACTGCACCACGCCGAGCAAGTCGCCCGGCAGACCCATCCAGCCCTCACGCCCGCCAGCGGCAACGAGCCGACGGTTTTTATAACGTATGATGAAATGATTACGAACGGCATCCGGCATTTTGAAGAGCAGGAACGGTATTCGCGACCGGCCTGGCTGCTGTTTAATGCGCTGCGTAAAGCCATCATTATCCAGTACCGGATTGATGACGACCAGGCCCGGAGAGCCCTGTGGGATGTGGTAGAACGGCACATGCAGGAACAATACCAGACCAGCCTTTTCGACTAACCCGAAGCCGATTTTCGCGAACCCGATACCCAGCCATGAAACGATTTATTTTCGCCCTGCTCCTCTTTGCTCTGGCCAGCCAGACGCACGGCCAGCAGTCGGAAGCGCAGGCCTTTATCCGGTATCAGTTCCGCAACCTAAACCGGATTGTTTTTCCCACGTTTCTGGCCACCCATGCGTTTAGCAGCATTAAAGATGCCTTGCAGGCCTCAACGCTTCGTTCGGAAAGGGAAAGTTTACGGAGCCGCTATGACCCGGACAGTATTCTGGTGTTGAGTGATCAGGAACGCGAATACCTGCTTCAGGAACTGGAAAAACAGCAAAACCGTACCG
Organism: Larkinella sp. VNQ87; assembly: GCF_049445795.1. Classification (NCBI taxonomy): domain Bacteria; kingdom Pseudomonadati; phylum Bacteroidota; class Cytophagia; order Cytophagales; family Spirosomataceae; genus Larkinella; species Larkinella sp. VNQ87. The sequence goes on along the minus strand of NZ_JBMSDT010000018.1, from coordinate 22,883 downwards.
ACAGCAGCCTGGTCAATGTATTTGAAGCCGGAACGGTTACGACCGACAACAGCGGACAACTGGGCTACTTCAACCGAAACCGCGATTGGAGCGATTTTAAGCAGGCGCAAGCAAACAGTTTTTACAGCTTCTCGCGGCCTCTCTTCATTCGGAACAATACCCTTTGCTTCTTTTATTACTACTTTACCTGCGGCCACAATTGCAGCCACGGCAAGTTTGCAGTGTACCGAAAAACCCGGGATAACGCCTGGCTCCCCTGGCTGGTGCTGTTTACTTCCGTTAGCTGAGCCCGAAGCCGCCATTTTAAACCCGAAATGACTCGAGCCAAAAAACCGGTTCGACCCCGAACCGGCCTTCCTAATATATGAGCTTACCGCAGCAGGTGAATGGCCAGCATTGCCATGTGAATCAGCACGTTGGCGGTAAAAAGCTGGATGCAAAACCGCACCGATAACAGGCCCAGGTTCGACACCAGCACGGCGAAGAAGCTTACCACCGCAATGCCGGCAAAGATGTCACTGTACCCGAAATCGAAATATTGGAAAATCAACAGCGAAGCCGGTGTGACAAGACAGCTTTGGACAATCAGCAGGGCGACCATCACCGTGAACCGGTAATCGCCGGTTTCCAGCAGGTTGATCCATTGGTTATAGCGGGTTCGCCAGTTAGCGCCTGAGGGTTCGGTAACCGAATGGGTCGGGAGGGCAAGTTTCGTGTTCATTGTCGTATCAGATCAAATGGATACAACAAAGGTCGCCAGCCGCACCCACCTGCCGCCTGACTGGCATCACCCCACAACCTGATCTTCAGGACGCTTACAGACTGATGATCTTTTTACCCAAAACTGACAAAAATCATGGTGAAGCATCCGTAAATCCCGCAGCTTTACGCGAAATAGCATTCGTATGGAGCGTTCAAACAATCTCATTGCCGAGCCGGATCAGCAAACAGTCGACCTCTGCCACACCGAAAACCAGCGCTGGGCCCGCACGTTGACGAATTACCAACAGGAAATTGATCAGCTTCTGACGCTGCTGGACGATGTGCTGGAACGGTACACCCAGCAGAATCTGCGCCCCCGGGCCATCGAATACCAGCAGCACCTCCACCGGCTGCAAGCCTGGTTTAAACGCTTTCGCTCCGATCTGATCTGCGAACGGGCGGACTGCCCGCCAGGTAGCCAGCAGATTTGCCGCGAACTCCAGTTTGGTCGCCATACGACGATAGCGGCCCAGCTTGCCGATCTGTCGGCTGATTTTTCCCGGACGAAAATGGGTTGCTACCAGTTTCTTTCGATTCTGGTCCAACTGAATTTGCTGTAAAAACCGCCTTTGTGACAAGCTAAACAGCCTGGTGCTTTTCCTGCCTGATTTTCTCTTCCCTGGTATCTGTGATCAGGTACTGCCGCATTTCGTCGGCCGTTAGACTGTGGCCGTCGTGGCTCCAGCCGGGCGGGGCCAGAACGTATTTAACCTTTTGCCAGAACGGTCCTGGTATACGAAGGTCGGCTGCCAGTTTCTTCCATTCGTGCAAAACCAGGTTGCCCGGCGAATGATCGGTCAGGTTGGTAGTCAGCCCGTAGCGAACGGGATCTTCGGGAACCTCTTCGGCAAAAGTACCAAAAAGCCGGTCCCAGATGATGAACAGCATGCCCATGTTCCGGTCGAGGTAACGGATGTTCGATGCGTGGTGAACGCGGTGATGGGCCGGGGTGACCAGTAACCATTCCAGAAAACCGAGTCGTCCGATGTACTGCGTATGGACGATAATTCCGTAAATCTGCGTCGCCGAATACATAAACACGATATCCTCCGCCCGAAAACCGAGCCACGCCAGCGGCAGGAAATATACGAAACGATACAGCGGCTGAAACACCGACGAGCGAAAACCGACCGTCAGGTTAAACTCTTCCGAGGAATGATGCGTGACGTGAACGGCCCAGAATAAACGGCAGAAATGATCGACCCGGTGCAGCCAGTAAAAGGCAAAATCTTCCAGCAATAAGAGTGTGGGCCAATACAACCACGGATTGGTCCATTCAGTGACCCGGTGTTGGTAAACCCACACCAGTACGCCCACGTAAAAACCGCGCACGAGCAAATCAAGGCTCATGTTGAGCAGCGTGAGGTAACAGTTCTGTAAAACGCCCCTGACGGAGTAATACGGTTTGTGATGCAGGTAGCTGAATAAGACCTCGGCCCCAATAACCAGGGCGTACAGCGGGGTAGAAATCAGCAAAAGCAGAGATTCCCGGTATTCAACCATTTTCGTACATTACGGTGACAGCATCGCAAGTTAGCGCATCAAGGGTGCGCTTGTGACGAATAGTCAATTAGAAATTCATTAAAAATGAATCTAAATCGTAAGAACTATAAAAATAAGCCGGTTTTACCAACGCACCTGCCCGTTGCCCACTACAACCCATTTTTCGGTTACGAGCTTTTCCAGCGCAAACGGCCCCCGAGCGTGCAGTTTTTGGGTCGAAATACCAATCTCGGCGCCCAGGCCAAACACCCCGCCATCGGTAAACCGGGTCGACGCATTGGCGTAAACCGCAGCCGCGTCCACCTCGTTCAAAAACCGGTCGATCACCGCCAGATCACGCGAAACCACCGCTTCAGAATGCCGAGACGAATACGCCTGGATGTGCGACAGCGCTTCCTCTAGGCCCGACACCACTTTAATGGCGCATTTATAATCCAGGAACTCCCGGCCAAAATCGCTCAGTTCCGCCCGATTAAGCGCCGGAAAATCCACCGACGCCAGCACCCGGAAAGCCTCCTCATCGGCAAACACCTCGACGTTCCACTTGATGAAGTCCTCGACTAGCATGGGCAGAAAATCATCGACGACGGCCTGATCGACCAGCACACAGTCGAGCGAGTTGCAAACCGACGGGCGCGACACTTTCGCATTGACCACAATGTCGCGAGCCTGGGCCAGATCGGCCGTGCGTTCGACGTATGTATGGCAAACCCCCGCGCCGGTTTCGATGGTCGGCACCAGCGAATGTTGCCGGACGTACTGAATCAGCGCATCCGAGCCGCGCGGGATGATGATGTCGATGTAGCGCGTGGCCGTCAGCAACTCGTTCACCACGGCCCGGTCGGGCGGCATGAGCGCCACGGCCGCTTCGGGCACGCCAAATTCCGCCAGAGCCTGATGAATCAGCCTCACCAGCGCCTGGTTCGAATGGTGGGCTTCCTTGCCACCTTTCAGCACGCAGGCATTCCCCGACCGTAAACAGAGCGCGGCCACGTCGAGCGTCACGTTGGGCCGCGACTCGTAGATGACGCCCACCACGCCCAGTGGAACGGCCAGTTTCCGGAGTTGCAACCCTTGTTCGATGGTTCGTTCGAGCAAAACCGTCCCGCTCGGATCGGGTAACTGGGCCACCACGCGCAGGCTGTCGGCCAGGTCGGCAATCCGCTTTTCATTCAGCAATAACCGGTCTTTTTTCGGATCACCGTCCGGCATAGCATCCAGATCCTTCTGATTTTCAACTAGAATCATCGGTGTCTGTTCGAAAACGAGATCGGCCAACCGTTGGAGCAGGGCGGTTTTCTGTTCAGCCGACAAACGCCGGACCGAGGCCGACGCAAATTTTGTTTCCTGCAACAGCGGAGTAATGAGGTTCATTGTATCCGGTAGATTCATAAAAGTACAATATCACTGGCATTGGCTACTTCCACATTCTGCTGATTGAGCTGTCCCATCAGGTCGGTCGATGACAGTCGGGCGCGGGCTACAGCCACGGTTGTTCCGGCTTCGTCGCAAATTTCCACCACCTCGCCCGGCGCAAAATCGCCTTCCACCGTCCGAACACCGACGGCGAGCAAACTGTTCCGCCGACCCAAAGCCGCTACGGCCCCGGCATCGACCCGCAGAATACCGGCCGTCAGGCTACCGCTGCCGAGCCACCGCTGGCGGGCCGAGGGCGAACTCACCTGCGGTTTGAAGGCCGTGCCGGTTTCGCCCCGCAACGCCCGCAGAATGCCGTCGGGTTGTTTCAGGCCGAAAATCGTCACCCGGATGCCCATGCGGGTGGCCAGTTTGGCAAACGTTAGTTTGGAGGTCATGCCGCCCAGCCCGAGGGCCGATTTCTCGTTTCGTACAATCCCAAAGATGGATTCATCGACCTGTTCAACGGTTGGAATGACGTGCCCGTCCGGATCGAGCAAACCGCCCACTGAGGTGCAAAGCATCAGCGTCGAAGCTCCGAAGCCCACAGCCATAAGTGTTGCCAGTTCGTCGTTGTCCGAAAACTTCAGTTCGCGGTCACTGACCACGTCATTTTCGTTGGCAATCGGAATGATACCGTTTTTCCAGAGTTCCTGCACGGTTTCTTTCAGTTGCAGAAACTGCTGACGATCGGCGAAGTGATGGCGTTCGCAGAGGGTTTGGGCAATCGGGATGTTGTATTGGGAGAAATAACGGTTATAGACATTCAGCAGCAACAGGTTTCCCACGGCGGCTGCGGCTTTCCGCTGCGCCAGATCACCCCGGTACCCGTCGATCAGCCCTTTCCCGGCCCCGACGGCCCCCGACGACACGAGCAGAACATGATACGAACGACGCAATTCGGCTACCTGCCGGGCAATGTCGGCCATGACGGCTTCATTCAACGAACCATCCGGCAGGGTAATGGACGCCGTACCGAACTTAATCACTAAAACTGACACACTTGAACGAAATTATAGCGTTAGACCCCTAAATCCCCTTTAGGAGCTCTTTATCAAAAACCGGATTTGGGAGCGATGAAGTGAATGAAGAAGCAAAAGTACGAAGATTATTTCAGGCCGGGGCAATTTGTTCCGTTCCGGTTTTAATCCGGCTGGCTTTTAAACAGATGTTCGAAAACCGGCTCGGTGAACCGGGCTTTTTTCTGGAGGGACTGTTTCAGGAGTTTCATGTATTCGGGTCGGGGAATTTCGATGGCCCCAAACCGCCGGACATTGTCGTTGATAAATTGCGTGTCGAGCAACTCGAATTGTTGTTTTCGCAGGATTTCAATCAAATAATGAAACGCCACCTTCGATGCGTTCGGCACCTGGTAAAACATGGATTCTCCAAAAAAAACTGCCCCCATCGCCACGCCGTATAAGCCACCTACCAGCCGGTTATCGAGATAGGTTTCGACGCTGTGGGCCAGGCCCATCTGGTGAAGTTCGACGTAGGCTTCGATGATTTCCTCTGAAATCCAGGTGCCGTCATTCTCCGAGCGTGGCAGGGCACAATACCGCATAACCTGCTCAAAATCTGCGTTAATACGAATTTCAAAAAGCTTCTTATTTAAGATGGGCCGAAGTGACTTTGCCGGTCGATACGTGTCTAAGGGTATAATGGCGCGGGGGTCCGGCGAATACCAATACAGCGTATTGTCGGTATCAGCCATCGGGAAGATTCCGTTGATGTAGCCATAGATCAGATCATCGGAAGAAAGACGATACATGCAGCGGGGCGGAAGGTTCTCATTAACAAATGTATAAAAATATCGCTACGGAAAAAGCGTAAAATTTATGAACGAATACTCAATTTTTTCGTTATGTATTGCACAAGCGAAACAATTATTTTATCATTGCCCCGCTTTTGGCAAAAATAAAAATGGCAACACCTGTCTATATACCGACATTCTACCATACTACGCCATTTCGGTTCAGGTCCGAAAGGACCCGATCTTTCTGCTTGCCTATGCGGTGAGCGTCCGCTCCTGCGGTTCAGCCCTTTCCAGTTCTTACTTTTTCAACAAACTTTTTGATCCAAACCCACCCGGTTTCTGGCCGGACAAGGAGCATTTATTCGATCAACCGACGATGATTCCCGACATAAACAACGATACTTATGTAGTTCAGGTCGCCGACGAAAACCACCTTCAACTGGCCGAAACGATCTGCAAACAGATGGAAGAAAGCGCCAAGGCGCGGGGTACGGGCATTGCCAAACGCTCGCCTTTGTACCTGATGGAGAAGATGCTGGAGGGGAAAGCGATTGTGGCCACCACAAAGGATGGCGAATGGGTCGGTTTCTGCTACATCGAAACCTGGGAGCACGGCAAGTTCGTGGCCAACTCAGGCCTGATCGTGCATCCCGACCACCGGAAAAGCGGGATTGCCACCCGCATTAAAAACGCGGCCTTTAAGCTATCCCGCACCAAATACCCGGATGCCAAAATCATCGGCCTGACAACCAACCTGGCCGTGATGAAGATCAACTCGGACCTGGGCTACGAACCCGTGACATTCAGCGAGTTACCGGCCGACGATGCGTTCTGGAAAGGCTGTTCAAGCTGCGTCAATTACGACATTCTGACCCGGACCAACCGGAAGCACTGCCTGTGTACAGGCATGCTGTACGATCCGGAACAGCATAAAAAAACGGAGAAACCCGAAAAGTGGAATTTTCTCAAAGAATCCAAGCTGTACGAGCGCTGGATGCGCATCAAACAACGCATTTTGATGCGTTTTCAGGATCGTCCGCGGACGAGGAAACCCGAACGGGAACTGGAAACCGTCGGGTAATGGAGTCATTCTGCTTGTAGTCAAGTGATTTTAAGTCCCTTTCGGCGGTCGGCTGGAAGGGATTTTTTAGTTTTGCAACCTTATTCCCATTCGTTCCATCGTTCACTGTAATGTCTCAACCGAAAAAAGTAGTTCTTGCGTTTAGCGGAGGTCTCGACACCTCGTTTTGTGTAAAGTACCTGTCTGAAGATCTGGGGTATGAAATCCATTCCGTGCTGGTCGACACCGGCGGTTTTTCGGAAGCGGACCTGCAAGCCATCGAAGCGCGGGCGTATTCGCTGGGCGTCAAAAGCCACGCGACCATTGCCAAAACCGAGGACTATTACCAGCAATGTTTGAAATACCTGGTTTTTGGTAACGTCCTGAAAAATAACACCTATCCGTTGAGTGTCAGTGCCGAGCGGATTTTTCAGGCCATTGCCGTAGCCGAATACGCCCGGAACATCGGCGCCAACGCCATTGCGCACGGCAGCACCGGCGCGGGCAACGACCAGGTTCGGTTCGACATGGCGTTCCGCATCATTGCGCCCGAGGCCGAGATCATTACGCCGATCCGCGACCTGCGACTCTCGCGCGAAGCCGAAATCGAATACCTCAAATCCAAAGGGGTCGATCAGGAGTGGCATAAAGCCGCTTATTCGATCAACAAAGGCTTGTGGGGAACCTCGGTCGGGGGCCGCGAAACGCTGACGTCGCACGGTTTTCTGCCCGAATCGGCCTGGCCGACGCAGGTAACCAAAACCGAGCCGGAGCAGATCACGCTGCATTTTGAAAAAGGCGAGTTGGTCGGTATCGGCGACGAACCCGCCGGCAACCCGATCCAGGCCATTCAGCAACTGACCGAACTGGCCGGACCGTTCGGCATCGGGCGCGACATTCACGTGGGCGACACCATCATCGGCATTAAAGGCCGCGTGGGCTTCGAAGCTCCGGCTCCGCTGATTATCCTGAAGGCCCACCACGCCATCGAAAAGCACGTCCTGACCAAATGGCAGCAATACTGGAAAGACCAGATGGCCAACTGGTACGGCACGATGCTGCACGAAGGCCAGTTTCTGGACCCGGTCATGCGCAACATCGAAACCTTCCTAAGCGATACGCAGGGGCACGTGACGGGCAAAGTACATGTGTTGCTGGCGCCCTACCGCTTCCAGGTGCTCGGCATCGAATCGCCGTTCGATCTGATGTCATCGGCGTTCGGCAGCTACGGCGAAATGAACAACGCCTGGACCGGCGAAGATGTGCGCGGCTTCTCGAAAGTCATGTCGAATCAGGTGATGATTTATGAGAAAGTGAAAGAAAGCCAGGTTAAATAATGAATAATGAATAATGAACAGCGAATAACGAATGTTGAAGTGGCGCTGCTTGATTTCGTTATTCAATATTCATTATTCATTATTCGATATTCATTTATCGATTGGACGTAATCATCGACGCCAGCTTACCGGGGATTGGGTTTTATTACCGTCAGGCCAAAACGGGCGTGGGGCGCGTGGCCGAGCAATTGATCCGGGGGCTGCACGAATCGGCGCAGGTCCGGCTCTCGCTGGCGGCTCCGACGCACGTGGCCGAGACCCTGCGGTATGCGCGCGAAACGTTTGGGGAGAAAGCTCCTCCGCTCGTCAACCGGTCGGTGGACCTGGGCTGGGCCGGTTTTGAGAACGCTCTGCTCAGGCCGTTTGCGCCCCAGCGTCTGCCATCGAAAGTCATCCGGCAGGTGTTTTACCGCAGCCGGAAGGCGCTGAAGGCCGAGGAGGCCCGTTTTTTGGCCGAACGCTTGCCGTCAGGGGCCATTTATCACTCGCCGTTTTTCGCGATCCCGGACGACATCGGGCGCATGCCCCACATCCGGAAAGTGCTGACGGTGCATGATCTGATTCCGATTCACCACCCCGAATGGTTTCCGGCGGGCGAGCGGGCCGTCAAAGATGCCATCAGCACGCTGCCGCCCGACGCGCAGGTGATTACGGTTTCGCAGGCCACTAAAGACGACTTTTGCCAGTATACTGGTTTTGACCCGAACCGCGTGACGCCCATCCATCTGGCGGCTTCCCCGGACTTGTTTTACCCGGTTACGGATACTGCCCGGATTCAGGCGACGCAGCAACGGTTTGGGCTGGGCAGCGAACCGTACTTGCTCAGTCTGGCCACGCTCGAACCCCGCAAGAACCTCGACCACCTGATTCGCTGTTTCGTGCAATTAGCCGAGAGCGGTGAGCTACCGTCGGAAATCAAGCTGGTGCTGGTGGGCACCAAAGGCTGGAAAATGGATCAGGTCTTGCCGAAACTGGCGAAGAACGAGCGGATTCGGTCGCGGCTGGTTTTTACCGGTTTTGTGCCCGACGACGATCTGGCGGCCATCTACTCGGGGGCGCTGGCATTTGTGTATCCGTCGCTCTTCGAGGGCTTTGGGCTGCCTCCGCTGGAAGCCCTGCAATGCGGTTTGCCGGTGATTACGTCGAATGTCTCGTCGTTGCCGGAAGTGGTCGGCGACGCGGCCCTTCAGATACCGCCCACCGACGCCGACGCGCTGGCCCAGGCTATGCTGTGGGTCGTTGGCTCGGCGGACGTACGCAATGAATTAGCAACCAAAGCGCTTCAACGGGCACAATTGTTCTCGTGGGAGCGTTTCATTCAGGAGCACATCAGGCTCTACCAAACTTTATGAGTACCATTCAGATCGGCATTATTGGCGGAGCAGGCTACACCGGTGGCGAATTGCTGCGCATTTTGATCAACCACCCCAACGCCCAGATCGCGTTTGTTCACAGTAAAAGCCAGGCCGGAAAACCGGTTTACAGCACGCATACCGACTTGCTGGGCGATACGGACCTGACGTTTTCGGGCGACGATACCCGCGAGCTAGTCCGGCAGCCTGGCCTGGACGTGATTTTCCTCTGCTCCGGCCACGGCGAATCGGCGAAGTTTCTGGCCGAAAACCCGATTCCGGATTCGCTGAACGTCATCGACCTCAGCACCGACTTCCGCGACGAATCGAACGGTTTTGTGTACGGCTTGCCCGAATTGCAGCGCGAGCGCATTCCGTCGGCGACGAAAATTGCCAATCCGGGTTGTTTTGCCACCAGCATCCAACTCGCCCTGCTTCCGCTCGCCAAAGCCGGTTTACTGACCGACGCCATTCAGGTCAGCGCCATTACCGGCTCGACCGGTGCGGGGCAGGCGCTGAGTTCGACGACGCACTTCACCTGGCGGAACAACAACGTGTCAATTTACAAAGCCTTTACGCACCAGCATTTGAAAGAAATTCGCCAGAGCCTGACCGCCCTGCAACCCGGTTTTGCGCCGGCCATTCATTTCGTGCCCTACCGGGGCGACTTCACGCGCGGCATTATGGCCAATGTCTACACGCCCTACGCCGGTAGTCTGGAAGAAGCCAAACAGCTTTTCGGCAGCTATTATCAGCCGCACCCATTCACGCACCTCAGCGACGCGCCGGTGGATGTGAAGCAGGTGGTCAATACGAACAAATGCCTGCTTCACCTGGAACTGCACGATGGCCAGTTGCTGGTTACCAGCATTATCGATAACCTTACCAAAGGCGCTTCGGGACAGGCCGTTCAGAACATGAACCTGTTGTTCGGGGTGCCGGAAGATACCGGGCTTCGGCTGAAACCGGTTGCCTTCTAAAAATCTCCGGGCCAAAACCGGATTCGGTTTTGGCCCATCCTTCCTTTTCTGCTTTTAGAGAGAGCCATTTAGCGACTGGTCCAAACAACTCTTCCCGACGGTCGTTAACCTTTTGGCGGTTTTTTTTCGTTACTTGTTTATCGTATGCGGCCAGTTGTCGACTCTACCTGGTCTGACCGTCGGCTGGCGTTTACTTTTGCAGCATTCCGTCAGTTCTGTTGCCGAACCGCATCCGTCTGATCCACACGTTACGTTCCTGACATACATTCGCTGCCGTTTTCTAAACCCGCATTAAAGTTTACGGAAACGCAGGCGGTTTGCAAATTTGTCTTATTTTTACAAAAAACTGTGTAAACCCATGAAAGACCTGACGACAGCCAAGTCCTACCCCTGGCTGAAACACTATCCCGAAGGTATTCCCACCGATATAGATCCCGATTCGTACACCTCCCTACTCGAACTGATCGATGAGGGTTGTCATAAATACGCTGACCGGGCCGCTTACGCCAACATGGATAAGCAACTAACGTTTCGGGAGATTGATAAGCTCTCGCGCGATTTTGCTTCTTATCTGCTGAACGACCTCAACTTGCAGAAAGGTGATCGTGTCGCGGTACAAATGCCAAACTTGCTGCAATATCCGGTTGCCATTTTCGGTATTCTGCGGGCCGGTCTGGTGGTGGTGAACACCAATCCGCTGTATACGCCCCGCGAGATGCAGCACCAGTTCAAGGATTCAGGCGCGAAAGCCCTTGTGATCCTCGCCAACTTTGCCGCGAACCTGGAAAAAATCATCGAGCAGACCGACATTGAACACGTCATCATTACCCAAATCGGTGATTTGCTGGGTTTCCCGAAGAAGCTGATTGTCAATGCTGTCGTCAAGTATGTTAAAAAGATGGTTCCGGCCTACCACCTGCCCAAGGCGGTTTCGTTCAACGAAGCCCTGAGTCGGGGAAGCCGCCAGCCGTTGCAGAAAGTGTCGGTGGTTGGCTCTGATTTGGCCTTTGTGCAATATACGGGCGGCACCACCGGCGTCTCGAAAGGGGCCATGCTCACGCACCGGAACGTGGTCGCCAACACGATAGCCGGAAATTACTGGATGCAGATCGACCGCATCAAAGCCCCGCAGTGCATCATGATCACGCCCTTGCCGCTCTATCACATTTATGCGCTGACCGTCAATGCGTTTCTGGGCCTCAAAAGCGGCTGTCTGAACGTCCTGATTACCAATCCGCGCGACATGAACGCGTTTATCGACGAACTGAAGAAATACAAATTCAGCATGTTTGTCGGCCTGAACACGCTGTACAACGGCCTGGTCAACCACCCGCGCATCACAGAGGTCGACTTCAGTCACCTGGTCATTGCGTCGGCGGGCGGGATGGCCCTGCAATCGGCGGTGGCCGAGCGCTGGAAGAAGTTGACGGGCGTGGTCATCTCGGAAGGTTACGGACTTTCGGAAACCTCGCCGGTTTTGGCCTCGAACCCCTGCGACGGCACCGCCCGGTTGGGGACCATTGGCTTGCCCTGGCCCAGTACGGAACTGAAAATTATGCAGGAAGACGGCACCGAAGCGCCGATGGGCATGCCCGGCGAAATCTGGGCCAAAGGACCACAGGTGTTTCCCGGTTACTACAACCGCCCCGATGAAACCGCCAAGGTGCTGGAAGAGGGCTGGTTCAAAACGGGGGATATTGGCGTGATGGACGAAGATGGTTTTTTCCGGATTGTCGACCGCAAGAAAGACATGATCCTGGTGTCGGGCTTCAACGTATACCCGAACGAAATTGAGGACGTGATTGCCAAATGCCCCGGTGTCCTGGAAGTGGCCTGTATCGGTGTTCCGGACGATAAATCGACCGAAGCCGTCAAGATTTTTGTCGTGAAAAAAGACCCTAACCTGACGGCCGACGATATTCTGAAGTACAGCAAAGAGCAATTAACGAATTACAAGCGACCGCGCCACATTGAATTTCGGAATGAATTGCCGAAAAGCAACGTAGGAAAAATCCTGCGCCGACCGCTGCGGGACGAAGAACTCTCGAAGTTGAATAAAAAATAGGACAGAGAAGGGCGGTTGAAAAACCGCTTTTCTTTTTTCGTTCAGGCGTTGCCGTAATACACTTTCAACGGCAAAAACTCCTGCTGAAATGTGATTACGAGTTTCATGAACTGCGTCGTCTTTCGGCGAGACACCTCGATTTCGCATCCATTTGCCAGACAGATGCTGGTTGTTTTACCGGACCGGATCTCCTGCAAATACAGAAGGTTGATGATGCACTTTTTATGAGGTCGAACAAACAACTCCGGCGAAAGACGACCTTCGAGTTTTTTCAACGTCAGCGAAACAATCATTTCGGTGCCATCACAGAAATGAACCACGGTATAGTTGCCTTTTCCTTCCAGCCAGGTAATCCGGTAGGCAGGAATCCGCTTCCGCTGCCCCCAGAACGGCAGGGCAACATCAGGAACATTCAGATGACGAGTGACGGCCTGGAGCTGGTGCTCTGAAAAAGGAGCCGGGGTAGGCGCTTGAAGAGATTGTTTCATATACGCTGCCGTTGTATGGTAACTCGTTACAAAAGTGGGTTTTATTTATCAACAAAAGCAAAATTTTTTCAACAATTTACGGAATAACGGCAAAAAAATTTTCGCTTTATTTATTTTTCTCTATTTAACTCTCCTTGAAGGCCATTTCCGGTAACATTTAAAAGGTCTGCAACTTTGAAAACCGGCTTCGTGTTTGTTCCAGAAACGGCCTTATTCTCCGCATTCTTCCATGGCAACCCTACTAGATTTTGTTGGTAATACCCCACTCGTTGAGTTAAAGCGCATTAATCCGAATCCGAACGTCACGTTGTATGGCAAAATGGAGGGACACAACCCCGGTGGCAGCGTGAAAGACCGTCCGGCTTACAGCATGATCAAAGGAGCCCTCGAACGGGGTGATCTAAAGCCCGGCACCAAACTGATTGAAGCCACCAGCGGGAATACCGGCATTGCCCTTGCCATGATCGCCCGGCTTTATAATGTTGACATTGAGTTAGTTTTACCTAAGAACTCGACCCGCGAACGCATTCTGACCATGCAGGCTTTTGGGGCCAACGTTGTGCTGATGGAAACCATGGAGAGCGCTCGCGATTACGCCGAAGAAAAAGCCGCTCAGGGAGACTATTTCCTGCTTAACCAATTTGCCAACCCCGATAATTACCTGGCTCATTACCGCACAACCGGGCCTGAAATATGGCAAGATACTCATAGTAAAATTACTCATTTCGTTTCATCCATGGGCACCACCGGGACCATTATGGGAACGTCCCGGTTTTTAAAGGAACAAAACCCGGCAATTCAGATAGTCGGTTGCCAGCCGTCGGAAGGTGCGCAGATCCCCGGCATCCGGAAATGGCCTGAAGAGTACCTGCCCAAAATTTATGAACCCCAACGGGTCGACCGGGTGATCGAGGTCTCTCAGGAAGCTGCCACCCAGATGACGCGCCGACTCGCCCGGGAAGAAGGCGTCTTTGCCGGGATGAGCAGTGGCGGAGCCGTTTACGCAGCCCTCAAACTGATTGAAGAACTCAGCGAAGGCGTTGTCGTCTGCATCATCTGCGACCGGGGCGACCGGTATTTATCGTCCGATCTGTTTGGTGAATAATCAGACAACCCGCTGTCAACGGTTGAAGCCCCTGACAGCGGGTTGATTTGGGTAGAACCTAAAAACCGTATTCGCCGTCCGGTCGTTGCGCAGGCTCCGAATTATCGACCGGGCGGCTTGCACGGCACCCCCGCGCTGCTGTACCTTTGCGGTATGTACAAGCGCGTCGTCCTGCCTCTCCTCTTTCGCTTTGATGCCGAACAAATCCATCACTTTGTTACGTCGTTCCTGAAGATCTCGCTGGCTCTACCCGGTTTTCGCTGGCTGACCCGCCAACTCTTCACCATCGAAGATCCCCGGCTGAAGCGCGAGTTTTTTGGGATTACGTTCCCGAATCCCGTAGGCCTGGCCGCCGGTTTTGATAAAAATGCGGAATGGGTCGACGAACTGGCGTGTCTGGGCTTCGGTTTCATCGAAATCGGCACCGTAACGCCCCGCCCCCAGCCCGGCAACGACCGGCCCCGGCTGTTCCGCCTGAAAGCGGACAAGGGCCTCATCAACCGCATGGGCTTCAACAACGAAGGCGCGAAAGCAGCCGCCAACCGGCTCCGAAAACGCAAAACCGGGCCGAAACTGATCATTGGTGGAAACATCGGAAAAAACAAAACGACGCCCAACGAGAACGCCCTGGACGATTACCTGGCCTGCTTCCACGACCTGTTCGATACCGTCGATTATTTCGTGGTCAACGTCAGTTCACCGAACACGCCGGGCCTTCGGGCCTTGCAGGAGAAAGAACCGCTCATGGCGCTGCTGCAACGGTTGCAGGACGAAAACCGCCAAAAACCGGTTTCCAAACCGATTCTGCTCAAAATTGCTCCCGACCTGACCGACAGTCAACTGGACGACATCATCGAAATCGTCCGGACGACGCGCATTGCGGGCATCATTGCCACCAACACCACCATTAGCCGTGATGGGTTGCAAACGCCCGCCGAAACCGTCGAAAAAATTGGCGCGGGGGGTGTCAGCGGAGCGCCCCTGAAACATCGGTCGACGGAAGTGATTCGTTATCTTTGTCAGCAGTCGGGTCATGCCTTCCCGGTGATTGGGGTCGGCGGCATTGCCTCGGCCGAGGATGCGCTCGAAAAATTGCGGGCCGGGGCCAGTTTGGTACAGGTCTACACGGGTTTTATTTACGAAGGGCCGACGTTGGCTAAAGAGATTTGCAAAGTTTTGGCAGAAGAGGTAGTTTAAGGCAATCGAACGAACCATGACCCAGCCCATCAACCGACAAAATTCAATGCGGAACGAGCGACCGAAAGCACGGCCTTCGTCGGTTTCGTTCAAATGGCCCGTCTGGCAAGCCGACCGGCGGTCGCAGCTTGCTTTCGGAGGGCTGCTGATGCTGCTGGCTCTCGGTCTAACGGTGGCTTTCTGCTCGTATCTGCTGACGGGTCAGGCCGACCAGAGTGTGCTGAGCACGGTCACGAAAGCCCCGTTGCGCGAATCGGGCAGCGAAATGCGCAACTTCCTGGGCATTCTGGGTGCTTACATCGCTCACGTCTTCATTTTCCGCTGGTTCGGGGTTGCAGCTCTGGGCTTACCCCTGATTTTGTTCCTGGCGGGCTGGAAACTGGTCTTCGGGCGGGAACTGCTGCCTCTGGGCCGTACCACGAAAGCCACGCTTTTTTTCATGGCCTGGTTCAGTTCGCTGGCCGGTTATATTGTGCTGGCAACCGATTCTGTCGGTCAGGGCAGCGTTTGGTGCGGTGGCCTGGGCTACGAAATCAACGTCTGGCTGTACAGCCTGATCGGTTGGGGCGGCCTGGCTATTATCGGCTTCACGCTATTTGTTTTCCTCATTTTCTTCTACGGAATCACCAAACTTCCCTCTGTTTCGTTACCCAAAAAGCCGGTTTCGGCCCCGCGCTCGTCGGCGGAGGACTTAGATGAAGAGCCGGAGGACGACGACGAGGAGGACGATGTCGAGGACTTTGTGGATGTCAAACCCGTAAAACCGGTGGTGAACGGAGTTCCGAAACCAGAACCGCCCGTGGTGGCCGACATACCGGCAGAACCGGAGCCGGATACGAAGCTCCCAAAAGTGCTTACGCCGGGGCCATTGGGTAAAAAACCGCTGACGTTTACCGTAACCGATACCACCGCCGACGAACCGATGGAGGATGCCGCGCAACCCGTAGCCGAACCCTATGCCGGACCGACCGACGAGGTGGACGAAGATGCCCTCAAGCTGCACGGTTTGTATGACCCGACGCTCGACTTGCCCCGGTATCAGTTCCCGACGATTGAGTTACTGACGGAATACCCGGAAAACCAGAAAGCCCAGGTATCGGCGGAAGAACTGGAAGCCAACAAAGACCGGATTGTCGATACGCTCCAGAATTACGGCATCACGATCGACAGCATCAAAGCGACCATCGGACCAACCGTCACGCTGTACGAAATCATTCCGTCGGCCGGGGTCCGGATTTCCAAAATCAAGAGCCTCGAAGACGACATTGCGCTCAGTCTGGCGGCCCTCGGCATTCGGATCATTGCGCCGATGCCCGGCAAAGGGACCATCGGGATTGAGGTTCCGAACAAAAACCGGGAGATGGTGGCAATGCGGTCGGTGATCAGCACGGAGAAGTTTTCCAAGTCGAACTTCGAGTTGCCCATCGTCATGGGGAAAACCATTTCCAACGAGATTTTTGTGGCCGACCTTGCCAAAATGCCCCACCTGCTCATGGCCGGGGCCACGGGGCAAGGGAAGTCCGTGGGCCTGAACGTGCTGCTGACCTCGTTGAT
Source organism: Larkinella sp. VNQ87 (assembly GCF_049445795.1). Classification (NCBI taxonomy): domain Bacteria; kingdom Pseudomonadati; phylum Bacteroidota; class Cytophagia; order Cytophagales; family Spirosomataceae; genus Larkinella; species Larkinella sp. VNQ87. The sequence goes on along the minus strand of NZ_JBMSDT010000018.1, from coordinate 6,308 downwards.
TTATAAAAAACATCCGTCGCAGCTCAAACTGGTGCTGGTCGATCCGAAAAAGGTGGAATTAACGCTGTTCAACAAACTTGAACGCCATTTCCTCGCCCAGTTACCCGACAGTGACGAACCGATCATTACCGATACGAAGAAGGTCGTCAACACGCTGAATTCGCTGTGTATCGAGATGGATAACCGGTATAATTTGCTGAAAGACGCCCAGTGCCGGAACCTGAAAGAATACAACGCCAAGTTTATTCAGCGCCGGTTGAACCCCGAAAAAGGTCACCGGTTTTTGCCCTACATCGTGCTGGTGATCGATGAGTTGGCCGATTTGATGATGACGGCAGGCAAGGAAGTCGAGCAGCCCATTGCGCGGCTGGCGCAGTTGGCGCGGGCCATCGGCATTCACCTCGTGGTCGCCACGCAGCGGCCTTCCGTGAACGTCATCACCGGTTTGATCAAAGCCAACTTCCCGGCGCGGTTGTCGTTTAAGGTAACATCCAAAATCGACTCGCGGACCATTCTGGACACGGGTGGTGCCGAGCAACTCGTCGGGATGGGCGACATGCTGTTTTCGTCCAACTCCGACATCATCCGGTTGCAATGTCCGTTTGTCGACACGAACGAAATCGAAGAAATCTGCGAATTTGTGGGTGGCCAGCGCGGCTATGATTCAGCTTACAACCTGCCCGAATTTGCCGGTGACGACGCCGGAAGCAGCGAAGAGCGCGAGATCGACCTGGAAAACCGTGACCCGATGTTCGACGAAGCCGCCCGGTTGGTGGTCAATCACCAGCAGGGCAGCACCTCGCTCATTCAGCGTCGGCTCAAGCTGGGCTACAACCGGGCCGGTCGGCTCATCGACCAGTTGGAAGCCGCCGGGATTGTCGGCGCGTTCGAAGGCAGCAAAGCCCGCGAAGTGCTCATCCAGGATGTGAATACGCTGGAAGAACTGTTGAAGAATATGAACTGACCGAAACAAGAAGGAGACGGTTTTATACGTCTCCTTCTTGCTGATACAAACCGCTCCCCTTTTCGTTTGTCCTTTCCTCCTTTTCTATTAAACTTTTTGCCTCAACTATTGTCTACCTACAAAACGGTCAGCAACTTTGCGGCCGGTTTTAGCAATTGACCCGGAATTTACGTAAACGGAAAACACATGAAAAAAGTAGCCTTTCTATGGGCGTTATTGGTGGGTGTATCGCTCTCGGCGGTGGCCCAGAAAGACAAGAAAGCAGCGGATGTGCTGGACGCGATGAGCAAGAAATACCAGGCATTAAACTCTTATAAAGCCACCTTTACCTACACGGGCGAAGGCGGTACGTACAAAGGTGACCTGACGGTGAAGAAAAACGCGTTTCGGCTGAAATTAGCCGGTCAGGAAGTCTTTACCGACGGCAAAACCATGTCGACCTACATCAAGGAAACGAACGAAGTGAACGTGCAGGATTACGACGCCGGGGCCGCCGGAGACTTCAACCCGACGAAGATTTACTCGATCTACAAACAGGGCTACAATTACAAGTACATCGGCGAGCAAAAGCAGGGCGGCCAGGCGGTGGAAGTGGTGGAACTGACACCGGAAAAAAAGAATACCCAAATCACGAAAGTCCAGATTGCGGTCAATAAGAAAGATAAATCGGTAAAAGGCTGGAAACTGACGGACAAAAACGGCAAAGTCACCAGCTATACCATCGACAAATTTACGCCGAATGTCGCCGTGGCCGACAATTTCTTCGTCTTTGACAAGAGCAAGTATCCGGGCGTGGAGGTTGTGGATCTGCGGTGATCGAGAGTGTTCAGTAAAGTGTGTCAAGATAGTGCTAAACTATCTTGACACACTTTACTGAACACTCTCACTTTTATAAACAAATAAGCATTCAAATCATATCAAACGGTTTTTCTGCACGCTCCAGCAAAAGGTTTCACGTTTAATCAGGTTAAACTTGTCTTATTTTAAAAAGCTCGACAGACATAGAAACTCAACCTAAATCCTGATGATACACTATAACTTATCATTATAAGTATAGCACTACGATTATTGTTTTAATCTCATAAAGAATTCACCTTCCATTAAGGATTTCGGTATTGGTCCGTTAAAATGTATATGGCAAGGGAAGCTTTGAGTTATATTTGATCTGATTCTATTATTGACAAAAGTCAACTCTTCTTTAATCCTATTTGTCTCCTCATATAAAAGCAAGTTACTCTTATTTTTTAATTTTCTAAGTTCAGTTGACAATGTGTAAAACAATTCGCAATGATGATCTAATTTTATAATTTTTCGATTTTTCAGATATATATTATGCCAATAAAATTGGTTGCTCCACTTGTACTTATTATATGGATTAACGTCAGTGTTATACAAGTTATCACTTATAAACCATTTCATTTTTTTCAGAAATCCATAATTGACAGGTGGAGATGGGTTTAACACCAAGAGATCTCTTATAATTCCAGCTCTTCCAATAAAACCGCCAGAGTTCAAAAATTTGAAATAAGTATTTGTGTTTGGATATAAAAAAGATAATTCTTGATAAGGCCAACAATTTATTTCAGCAGAGAAGACGATAGGCGCATTAAACCTTAAATATTTATCAATAATTTCGCTTTCACTGGCTAAAAACATAGTATCGTATCCATCTACAAACATAATAATTTCATCTGCATGTTGTGAAAACAGATAATTCATTAGCAATGAATCTTTTACTCGATGATTAGTATATTTGTTTGCATACAGAACAACTAAATCCAGATCCAGCCTCATACATGAGTAAAGTAAAAAATCAACAAATTCGCGATTCTCCTTATCAGAAATTACTGTAACAACTTTCATATACCTTTTTTAACTTTATTTCTTAAATCAATAGTCTGAGCAGTTTTCAAGTTCATTAAGCAACCTTTGGGTAACAAAACTGTCAACTCAGGCTCTCTAAACTATTTATCTCAACTAGGCCTTAACATGTAAAACGCTGAATACCGAATGATAAAGTAATGGGCAGAGCCATTTTATCATTCGACATTCAACATCGCTCCGACGACCCGGTTTACATTTATAATTTCATACAACCTCTTCCGTTACTTTTTGCTTTTCCAATTGCCCGGTCTGCAACGAATACACCCGATCGGTCAGCCGCACCGACTGGCTTCTGTGGGTGATCAAAACGGTTGCCACCTGAGGACGCAAACGATCCAGCAAGTTCAGTACAAACTGTTCCGTCTGGCGATCCAGTGCTGAAGTGGCTTCGTCCAATAGAAGGAGTTGCGGACGGCGGTACAAGGCACGGGCCAGACCGACTAACTGCTGTTGCCCGCCCGACAAGTTAATTCCTTCTTCGCCCACCAGGGTAAGGTAGCCCTGGGGCAGTTGCTCGAAAAACTGATCAAAACCGTATTGCTGACAGAACTTAACCACCGCTTCGCCTTCTTCCAGGATATTGCCCAGACAGATATTATCCAGCAAGGTACCATTAAAGATTTTGATTGATTGTGGAACACTGGCGGTCTGACTTCGCCAGTCGGCCAACGATAGGTCTGACCACGGGACTATGGTATTTTCTCCATTCTGCGCTTCTAATTCAACACGAAGCTGTCCATTTTCCGGCTCGTAAAATTTTTGCAGAACCTGCAACAGCATACTTTTCCCGGAACCGGTTTCGCCTACGATCCCCACGATTTCGCCCCGCCGAACCGTGAACGATACCTCTTTCAACAAAGCCGGGCGACCCGCAAAGCGAAATGACAGCTTTTCTACGTGAAGGGCCGTAAAACGATGAGTATCGAAGCGGTTAGTGTCCATTGCTTCTTTTGGCAGATCGGTAAATTCGTGCATCCGATCAAAGGCAACCCGCGCTTCCTGGAGCTGAATATTGGTAATCGATAGTTTCGAAACCGAGCCAATCAGCGTACTGGCCAAACTGATTACGGCCATCATTTCGCCCAACAGCAGGTGTTTCTGCAACACCATAAATGCCGTTATGCTGATCAGGCCCATCAACAGGACCACCCCAAACCCCTCACTTAGAATGCTGTACCGATTTCCCAGCAAACCCAGCGTATAAAGTTGTTGCTGAAAGAGTTGATAGACGGTTTGGGTAATTCTCGCAAAAAAATCTTCCTGCCGACTGGCTTTGATCGCGCCAATGCCGTTCATGCTGTCGATGAAATGCGATTCTGTCCGGGCATAGGAAGCCATCACGTCGCGCTGCCCGCTGATAATCCGGCCGTTAAACCGCCAGACCAACCAGCCGTACAAGGGTAAACAAGTCAGCGATAGCAGCCCAATCTGCCAGGAATACCGAAAAAGCACCCCCGCCGTAATCAGCACGACCAACGCATCAATCACAACGCTGCCGGTCAGAAAACTGATGGTGCTTTGAATCCGGCGGGTGTCATTTAAACGAGCTACCAAATCGCCGGTTTTACGGGTATCGAAGAAGCCCTTGGGCAATCGCAGCAAATCGCGGAAGAAACTGTCGGCGATGCGCACGTTAAAATCGCGGCTTTGGCGAAGAAGAAAGAACCCGCGCAAATAATTCAGACCGGCCCGCGCCAGAAGCAAGACCGCCAATAAGACCAACCCGAGCGTTAGCTTTTCGGTATTCTGTTTCGGCAAAATTTCATCGATCAATCGTTGAGAAAACAAGGCCATCGACAGCCCGAGAACCGCGATGAGTACGCCCAGAACTGCCGCGATGGACAACAGGGGCACATCCTCCCGAATTAATTCCCGGAACCACGCCCATTGGCTTTTTTGTCGCTGATTCGTTGGAACGAAGGCTTCGGTTGGCGTCACCTGCAGCAACGCCTTCGATTGCCAGATGCTTTCGAGTTCATCGGTCGAAAGTTCCAAAATTCCTTTGCCGGGATCACCGATGAGGTATTTTACGGCGGAATCACCTGCTGGCGTTTCCGTCCGCTTTGACGAATGCGGAGCCAGCCCGTAATACACCACATAATGCTGGAGCCGCTCCTCCAGGATGACATGCAGAATAACCGGCGACGACAACTCGTGCAGATTTTGAACCCCATCTGCTTCAAAGCCTTCAGCCTGAAACCCCAGACCGGTTGCCGCCTGACACAAACCTAGTAGGGTGGTTCCCTGGATGCTGGTCCCGCTTAGTTCGCGCAATCGCTCCCGGGAGACATCTCCGCCATAGTAACGAATTAGGGACAGCAAGCAGGCTACTCCGCAATCGGTTTGATCGAGTTGGCGGGTGAATGTGCGGGTAATAGGCTTGGGTGTGGTCATAGCTGTTGCAGAATAGCTTCCATTTTGGTTTCGCCTTTGTATTCTTTACGCAGGTTGCCGTCGGGGCCGTAAATAAACAAATGCGGCACCACGGTTGGGCCGAAGGCTTGGGTGAGTTCCTCCGGCGTTAGGGTGCCCACGCAAACGTTGGCAAGCGTATCGAGGCCGAACTGCCGGGTAAATTGGCCGACCCGGGCCGGTTTTTCGGTCGTCAGCATCCAAATGGCAGCCCGCTTCAACGCATCCCGGTTTTTACTAATCTCGGCGGCTTCATACTGGCAGTGCTCGCAGTCCGGATTGAAGAGTATAATAATGTTGGTACGACCTTGCAGCATGGCTTGTGATACGGGTCTGGACGGTGCCTGAATGGGTAATTGACTAAAATCCGGCAGGGTTTGGCGTCGGGTTTTGATTTCATGAGTACTACTCACGGCACTGACGGTGCGGCTGAGAAAATACCCGATGAGCCCCACAACCCCAATCAATAGGCTGTATTTCAAACCGGTTTTCATATCAGGATGCGTACGTGACGGTTACAAAAACAACTAGGGTTACCCAAAGCAATAAGCCGACCCCGTAGGAAGAAAGTACCAGGCTAAACGCTTTTGAGAACGACTCTTTACAGGCATCCGATACCCCGTAAGCCAGTAAAAACCAGTACGCGAACTCAAACAGGTTGGCGGTTTGTAAGGGGTAAAGCCAGTATTGTTGCACTTCTTTCGGATTGAATAAGCTCAGCGCCGATAAGGGATAGAATTGACTAATGGCAAGCAAATCATAATCCGTCTGTACAAACAAAAACCAAAGTAATTTCAGCAAGATTGGGATGAGAAAAACCAGTTCGGCCTGTACGACAACGCCCCAAAACCGTTTGAAGGAGAATTGATTCGCTGCAAAGAAATAGCCGATACTCAAACAGCAGGTAACCAACAGAAATTTTATTTGTATTCTTAACTTTCTTGCTTGACAAAGTTAGTATTTTTAACTTTGAATAAAACCAAGAAAATGAATGCTAATCAAAAACTCGCTCAGCACCGTCTCAGTGTGCTGGAACTAGCCCAAGCCC
>NZ_JBMSDT010000017.1:0-154081 GCF_049445795.1 Larkinella sp. VNQ87 | reverse complement strand
TCTGGATTTAGAGAACTTACACGGACTAAACGGGGCCGCCCGGCGGTCCGTGGGTACGGAACAGGTCTTCCAGTTCGGTTTTATTCTCGGGAGTCACAAACGGTTTCACCAGCGTCCAGAGTTCGGGATGGATTGTGCGTCCGGCGGCCCGGCGCTCGCGGGCGTAGTCGATGGCGATGCGGGCGAGCCGTTCGTTGGTTCGCTCCCGAAAACCGGTGATCTGCTCGACGGGCTTGTCGCTGAAGAACGCTTTCATAATCAGTTGGTTCCAGGCGGGTTCGTCGAGCTGTTCGGCCGGGTAGGGGTTCTGAATCATGAGCGCTTCCTGCACCGGACCGATGTTGCTCCGGACGGCTTCGGTCGCCAAAAAACGCCAGTGTTCGGGATAGTGCAAAACCGGCAGGGCCGAATACAGCGCTACCAGTTCGTTCATTTCGGCGGCTTTGAACAGATTTTCGAGGGCGCTGGTGTACGCTTCCTGCGGTTCGGGCGATAGTTGTAGCAGCCACCAGACGCGAGCCAGCCGGTCGAGGGGCCAGCCTTCGACGGTAAAACCGCTTCGTTGTGCATGAATGGCCTGTGCCTGTGCGGTCGACAGGGTAACGACCGGTTTTCCGACGAAGCGCGGAATAGCGGTAAAAACGCGGTAGAAAACCGCCTGGGCGGGTTGCGAACGGTACGCGTCGGCCTGTTGGGTCAGGTATGTTACGGCCTTGTCGGCATTGGGCTGCTGCCGGATCAGCTCAAAAAGGGTGTCGGAAAGCGCTGCTGAATTCATGCCACAAAAGTAGCAAGCAGATTGACGTCAGCCAACTTACCCGGCTTTCGGATGTGCCTGGTTGTAGGCCTTCTTGAGCTTATCGATAGTCGTGTGCGTGTAAATCTGGGTAGCGGCCAGGCTGCTGTGCCCCAGCAAATCCTTAATGGCGTTCAGGTCGGCGCCCCGGTTGAGCAGGTGCGTCGCGTAGGTATGCCGCAAAACGTGCGGACTTTTCTTCTCCAGCGTAGTCACCAGGCCCAAATACCGTTTCACAATCCGTTGAATCAGAACCGGATAGGCTTTGACGCCCTGGTCGCTCAGAATCAGGTAAACCGGATCGGCTTTGGCTCCGAACTCAATTTCTTTCGCTTGCTGATACTGTTGAATCAAAAGAAATAACGGATTCGGGACGGGAATAATGCGGTGCTTGTTGCGCTTACCCAACACCGTAATGGTTTTCTCATACAGATTGACATCGGCGAGTTTCAGGCCCACCAGTTCGGCCAGCCGGATGCCGGTTCCGTACAATAGTTCGAGCACCAGTTTGTCGCGCAGGCCTTTGAAATCGTCCGGGAAATCGACATCGTCCAGCAGGGTTTCCATCGGTTTTTCTTCCACAAAAACCGGCACTTTTTTACTGGTTTTCAGCGCCGATACTTTCAGCATCGGGTCGGTTTCGATGGCTTTCCGGCGGAGTAAAAAACCGTAAAAGCTGCGCAGCGTCGCAATTTTCCGGTTGACCGAAGTTTTGTCCAGGCCGGTTTCGACCAGGCTAACGATCCAGGAACGGATCTGCTGAAACGTGGCCTGTTCGGGCTGCTCCAGTTCGTACTGGTTTTTCAGATACGTCTGAAACTGGTCCAGGTCCGTGCGGTAGGCCGTCAGGGTGTGATGGCTCAGGCGTTTTTCGTAGCGAATGTGTTCAAGAAACAGCGAAACCATAGGCGCAAACCGGAAGATTTTGATCAAGATACCATAAAAAAAGCAGTAAGCCTATGCCTACTGCCAACCCATGCTGTTACCGAATCCTACGACGGCTTATGCTTCGCTGTTGTTGCCGTACATTTTCTCGCGGTAAACGGCTTTCAGAATTTCCTGACGACGTTTGATCGACGGTTTCTGGAAAGCAGTCCGTGAGCGCAATGCCCGCAATACACCGGTTTTTTCAAATTTCTTCTTAAAGCGCTTCAGGGCTTTGTCAATCGACTCGTTTTCTTTGACGTTTATGATAAGCATATCCTGCAATTCGTTAATTTTCTGATACAAACGGATGGCAAAGATAGGCTTCCAAAAGGAAAAAAACAACAGTTTTTTGCAAAACCTCAATTCCGGAGAGCTCCCCTGAATTCGCCACTCACGTTGATGGTCCGGTGGTCGTAGGGCTTGTTATTGTGCAGGGTGGCCTGCACCTTTCCCTTAACGTATTTGCCGTCGAACTCCTGAATTTCAACGCTGCCCGGTCCCCACTGACCGTACGGGGGCGGAGAATGAATATAGGCATGCGACCACACACCGGCGTCGGGGGTACCATCGAGAGCTGAAATCGTACATTTGCTGTTGCCATCGGCTTCCCGCTGGATGGCATAGCGGCCCGGACCTTTAAAATCCCGGATTTGAAAATTAATTTCCGTGACGGCCTGGGTCGAGTTTGGATTGATGCGGGCCCGGAGCGAACCGCCGAGTGTTTTCGCTTCTGCGCTGTGACTGAGCACCACATCAATGCTGTCGTATTTTGCGCTGCCGATGCTTATTTTGCCGGCCCCTTCGATCAAAAAATGACTTACGAGAATGATTTGCCCTTTGCTTTTGAGGTTCAGTTCCACGCTGATGGCAACGGGATTAAACCCACGGGGTGGAATAGCTGCCGGAGCATAATAGGTGGCTTCGGCTCCCGATGCTTCCGGTGTTACATGGCCCGATAACCGGTCCGGTTGCTGACCCGGTTTTCCCTGTGGTAATCCGTTGACCCGCCAGTCGCGGACTTCATCCCGGTTTAGCATCCGTTCGACTTTCTTGACACCCGGCATCGGTACATCCAGGTCGTCCTTGGTTTTTTCGGTACGCCCTTCCACAAACCAGATTTCAATTTTTTGGGTCTGGCCGGTTAGTAAGTTGGCTGTTTCGGGTTTCATGAAAAATTGCTCGTACCAGGCCAGCGGATGAGCCAGGTTGAAAACCGGTGTGCTGAGGGTCCGGGCGGTTTTATCGACCGACACATTCACGCGTCCGTGCCAGATTCGCTGGGCGTCCTGATAAGCGATCCCAACGGCTTCGGGGGCCGAACCCGGGAAATCGTCCGGTCCGTAGTGCCGGACAAATTGGATTGGTTTGGCCAGCTTTTCGAGTTTGGGCTCAATTTCGTACGCGGGGCCAATGCCGCCGGGAGCTTTATTCTCGACCGGCTGAACCTTGAACCGAGTTTCCCGGTCGACGGCACCGGCCGGAAAAATCAGGGTGAATTTACCGTCGGCTACGCTCAGTTGCCCACCCGCGGGGCCAATGGTTTGTTCGGTCGCCGGTCCGATCGGTCGTCCTACTTCCGTGACCAAGCCTACCGGTCGGGTTTCGTCGGTCGGCGGGGCGTTCGGGTCAATCGGGTTGGAATTGTTGCACCCCAGAAGGAATAGGGCTGTCAGGGCCGTGAATTGAATAAAAATGCGTTTCATCAGGAGTTGTGTTTACCGTTGCCGCAAAACTCGCGGCCGATCGGCTTTCAGCCAACGGAATCAGGAATGAAGCGTTAGAAGGAGGTGGCGAAGCGGAAAGGCGATTCAGTGAAACGAACCCTGTTGGAGCTTACGGTTGGGTTGGATAACTTGCCGTCGCAAAAAGGGAAAGCGTCAAATGTCGTGGAGGAGATTTGTTTACGAAGTCATCCCGGCACATTATCCATTATTTTGATATCCAGCCAATAAGTGTCGTACCGTTTCATGAAACAAGCCGTTATTGATCTCGGAACAAATACGTTCCATTTAGTAATTACGGATGCGGGGCAGACGGTTTTCCGGGAAAGCCGACCGGCTAAAATCGGGAAAGCCGGGATCAATCAGGGCGTTATTGCCGATGATGCCATCGAGCGGGCTTTGACGGTTTTGCGATATTTCCGCGAGGTGCTCGACCAGCACGGCATTCCGGCGGAGCAGGCTGTGACCATCGGCACCAGCGCGATTCGGAATGCCGGCAATCAGGCCGCATTTATCGAGCGGGTCCGGCAGGAAACCGGGCTTGTCATTCGAGCCATTTCGGGTGATGAAGAAGCCGGGTATATTTATGCCGGGGTGAAAGCTGCCGGAACGCTGGACGATCAGATGGCCCTGGTGGTCGATATTGGGGGGGGCAGCGTGGAATTTATTTTGTGTACGCAGCAGCGAATTTACTGGAAACAGAGTTTTGAAATCGGCGGGCAGCGGCTGATGGAACGGTTTATGGACACCGACCCGATCAGCGCCACGGCGGTCAACCGGATGAACCGGTATTTTCAGGAGCAACTGCTGCCGCTGACGAACGCCGTTCATCAGTACGACCCCACGGTGCTCGTGGGGTCGTCAGGTTCGTTTGATACGCTGGTCGACATGCAGTTCATGCACGAAAAAGGGCAGTGGCCGGAGGCCGGTCAGACGGTTTTTACACTGCCCATCGAAACGTTTCACCGGTTTTACGAACAATTATTGACCCGCAACCACGACGAACGGATGCAACTTCCGGGCATGATCGAACTGCGGGTCGATATGATTGTCGTGGGCGTTTGCCTGATCGATTACCTGCTACGGACGTATGGGATTCAGCAGATCCGGGTTTCGACGTATTCGTTGAAAGAAGGCGTTTTGGCCGAATTGTTTCCCACGAAAAGCGAATAACGTTGAGACCGCAAACCGACGAAATCTGCTCTTCAGATTTGGATGGTTGCATTGCCGGGCAACTCCGAATGCTGTCACGAATGATTACGTCGTTGTACAATGATGCCTTTGCTGCCGAGGGTGTTACCTTTGCCCAGGCCAGCCTGTTGATGCAGATTCGGGCACAGCCGGGCATTCGGTAGGTGACGCTGTCGAAGCGGCTGCAAATCGAAAAGTCGGCCCTGAGTCGGGATGTGCAGTTGTTGCAGCGTAAAGGCTGGCTGACCGATTCGATCCGGGAGGGACTGTTTCTGACCGAATACGGGAATCAGGTCGCCGAGCAGTGTCAGACCATTTGGCAGGTGCTGCACCGCCGGATTGAAGAACAGTTGGGCAAGGACACCGTTCAGGCGCTGGCCCATATTTCCCGGCAACTTTTTGAGTTAAAAACCGAAAAAGAATAATTACCCAATCCTAATCTGTTGAAGGGCGAATGGCTATTGAAAGAGAACGATCGTATACCTGGGAAGATCCCATGCAGGGCGCACAGGCTGCCAAACAAATGGCGGGCTTGGATTATTTAAAAAGCATTTTGGACGGCGAAAATCCGCTGCCCCCCATTTGCCAGACGCTGGATTTTGATCCGGTAGCGGTCGAAGATGGCAAAGCGGTTTTTGCCGTAACCCCTTCCGAATTTCATTATAACCCCATTGGCGTGGTTCACGGCGGGTTGTTAAGCACCCTCTGTGATTCGGCCATGGGCTGCGCGGTGCACACCAAACTGGCGGCTGGCGTGGGCTACACCACCCTCGAACTGAAGGTGAATCTGGTCCGGCCCGTTACGGCCAAAACCGGCAAGCTGATCTGCACCGGAACCGTCATCCACGTCGGCCGCAGTGTGGCCACCGCCGAAGCACGGGTGGAAGACGAGCACGGCAAACTCTACGCCCATGCCACCTCGACGTGTATGATTTTTCAGTAGATGCTGATGGATGCTGGATGAACTGGATGCTGGAAATCTGAATGACAGCAACTTACAGTGGCCCAACTATCCAGCATCAAGTATCAAGTCCATCCAGCATCCGGTTTCATCCTTTCCGATAAATCGTCGTCGCAGCGGCCTGGGCGGAGGCCAGGATGGTCAGATCGGCGATGGTAACGTGGGCGGGAGCCGTGACGGCGTAGACAACGGCGTCGGCAATGTCGCTGGCGGTCAGGGGTGTGAAGCCCTCGTAAACTTTGGCGGCCCGGTTTTCGTCGCCTTTGAAACGGACCAGTGAAAACTCGGTTTCAACGGCACCGGGGGCGACATTGGTTACTTTGATGCCGTATTGTGTCAGATCCAGCCGCATTCCTTCGCTCAGCGCTTCCACGGCGGCTTTGGAGGCACAATAAACCCCGCCGTTGGCGTAGGTCTGTTTTCCGGCAATGGAACTGATGTTGACAATATGGCCCCGACCCCGCTCGACCATGCCGGGTGTAATGGCCCGCGTGACGTATAACAACCCTTTCACGTTGCCGTCCATCATCGCATCCCAGTCGGTAATATCACCTTCCTGAATCGGCCCCATGCCGTGGGCGTTTCCGGCGTTATTGATCAGTATATCAATTGCTTTCCAGGTGTCGGGCAATGAAGCGATGGCGGTTTCCACGGCGGCCCGGTCGCGCACATCGAAGTTGAGGGTGTAGCATTCCGATTGCTGACTAAGCGTTTGCTGCAATTCGTCCAGCCGTTCCTTCCGCCGACCACAAAGGACAAGTCGATAGTTGAGTTTGGCAAGTGCATTAGCGATGGCAAGACCGATGCCGGAGGTTGCGCCGGTAATCAGGGCAGTTGGAGTCATCTCGTTACAAAAATAAGTGGTATGAAGGGTTTCAGGGCGGAAAGACGGTCTGATAAGGTGGTCTACCTGCGGTTGATAAAAAACTGAGCAAACCGCCAATCCGGCGGGCGAAGATACGCGGCTGGTGTGACTTTATCGATTCTTTGCTATCTTGTGGTTTAGATCGCTTGTTGATGAATCCCATTTCTTCCTTTTTACTCCTTTTTCTTTTTGTGCTGCCACCGGATCGGCTGGAGCGGAAAGCCCATAAAATTCACCAGCGCATGCTGACCCTCGATACGCATGCCGACGCGCCCATTAACATGGTCAGGCCCGGTTTTGACGTGGGCGAACGGCACGATCGGCTTCGCGACAAATCACAGATCGATTTTCCGCGCATGAAGGACGGCGGAATGGATGCCATGTTCTTTGCGGTTTACCTGGCGCAGGGGCCGCGCACACCGGAAGGCCACGCCAACGCGAAAGCCAAAGCGCTCGAAATCTTTGAGCGCATTCACGATGCCTTGCGCAAACATCCCGATCAGGCCGAACTGGCAACTACACCCGCCGATGCCTACCGTCTGGAGAAAGCCGGAAAAAGGGCGGTTTTTATTGGGATGGAAAATGGCTATCCGGTGGGCGAAAATTTGTCGCTGCTAAAAACGTATTACGATCTGGGTTGCCGCTACATCACTCTGTCGCACTTTGCCAACAATGCTATTTGTGACTCAGCAACAGACCCCGACGGCCCGGTTCACAACGGTGTGAGTGCGTTTGGGCGGCAGGTGGTGCAGGAAATGAACCGGCTGGGCATTCTGATCGATGTCTCGCACGTTTCCGATAAATCGTTTTACGACGCACTGGAACTATCGAAAGCTCCGCTGATTGCTTCTCATTCCAACGTTCGGGCGCTGTGTGATTTTCCGCGTAACATGACCGACGAGATGATTAAGGCACTGGCGGCCAAAGGGGGCGTCATTCAGGTGAATTTTGTCAGTGATTACCTTCGAAAACCGTCCGATGAACACCGGCAGGCGCTAAATGCGGTCCGGATGTCGGGCGTGGGCCGGGCGGTGACACCGGAGATGCAGGCGAGGCTGGATGCCAAAACCGACTCGATCCAGAAGCGGTATGCTTACGAACGAGCCAGTGTGGCCGACATTGTCAAACACATTGACCACGTTGTCCGGCTGGTTGGGATCGATCATGTCGGAATCGGCAGTGATTTCGACGGGGGCGGGGGAGTCGATGGACTCGAGGATGTCAGCCAGATCGAAGCGTTGACGTTGGCGCTGGTCCGGCGCGGTTATTCCGAACAGGATATCGCCAAAATCTGGGGTGGGAATCTGCTGCGAGTACTGGGTCAGGCTAAAGTGAGTCAGTAGCTGGAAAAGACAAAAGAGAAATGACAAAAGACTAGAGAGGGAAGTTTGGTCCAGCCAGGATCCGATTCTCTACTCCTTTATCTCTCGTCTTTCCTCTCTTGTCTTTCCTCGTCTTTACGCTTTCTCGCAAAATTCTTCGAAGGCCATTTCCAGGTGCTGTGCGATCATCTGCGCAGACCGCCCTTCGATGTGATGACGTTCGATGAAATGCACCAGTTCGCCGTCTTTAAAAATGCCGATTGAGGGCGACGACGGCGGGTAAGGCAGCAGGTATTCGCGCATCCGGGCCGTAGCGTCGAAATCGACACCGGCAAAAACCGTCACCAGTTTGTCCGGTTTGATATCGCTATGGGCCAAAGCTGCTTTGACACCCGGACGGGCCGCGCCAGCCGCGCATCCGCAGACCGAATTGACAACCACCAACATGGTTCCGTCGGCGTTTTGCATCACCTCGTCGACTTTGTCAGCCGTATTCAAGTCCTCGAACCCGACGCTCAGCAAGTCGTCCTTCATCGGGGCTACTAAATGTGGAGGATACATCGTATTTAGTTTAAAAGTTGATACTCACTAGGTTTGATGGTTGGATGGTTAATGGTTATAGTTAAATGGTAAACTTTCAACCATTCAATCCTTTAGCCATTAAAACCCTAACAACCATCCAACCGTTCAATTTACATAAATCCTAATTCCAGTTTGGCGACTTCCGACATCATTTCGGTGGTGTACGGTGGGTCGAAGGTCAGTTCGACACTCACATCGTTGACGCCCTCGATTTCCCGGACTTTCGCTTCGATTTCACCCGGAATCGTACCGGCCGACGGGCAGGAGGGCGATGTCAGGGTCATCAGAATGTACACGTTGTTGATTGGGAATATCTTGATGTCATAAATCAACCCCAGTTCGTACACATCAACCGGGATTTCCGGATCGTAGACGCTTTTGAGGGCTTTGACGACTTCTTCTTTCAATTCAGACTCATTCATGGTATCCAGCATGTTATAAAGTTGACCGTTGGGTCTTCTGGTTATTGCCCGCGTGTGCTGCGGCAAATTGCTTCATCTGTTGAATCATCGACGCCAAACCGCCCGCGCGTCGCGAAGTTACTAAGTTACTTAAACCGATCCGATCGATAAAATACAGATCGGCGTTGGCGATGGCTTCCGGTTTTTCGTCCGACAAAATCCGGATGAGCAGGCTCACTAACCCTTTGCTAATCTGGGCAGTCGGCTCACTGTCGGCGTCGAAATGGGCTTTGTCGCCCCGCATTTCAGAATGCAACCAGACTTTCGACTGGCAACCCCGGATCAGGTTGTCGTCAGTCTGGTACTGTGCGGGCATAGGGGGCAACTTCTTGCCCAAGTCGATGATGTATTGCGTCTTATCGAGCTGATCGTCAAATAGATCAAACTCCTCGATAATCTCGTCTTGTTTCTCGTTAATGGTCATTCGTTATCAGCTAATTCGGAGCTTTCCTTTCTTGAACACCGAAAACCGTCCCAGAATTTCATCGGCAAAATGTTCCAGGATGAAATCAAGCGTGCGAATTCGCTCAGCCGGGTCGGCATTTTCAATACGTAATAATATGACGCCTGTGTGCCCCTTACCCTATTTGTATACTAACTCACCAAAATCCTTGTCCAGCGTAATAACGACGGAATTAGATTCCAAGGCTAATTGTAAAATTTCCTCATCAGGCATCGTACGACGCAAATCCCGAATGCTGATGACATTGTAATCGAGTTGCCTGAGATGATTCTCAACGCTTGTCCCAACGCCCATATCAGTAATAAACCTTACTTCAGGCATTGTCAAGCGGGTATTTTATAAACCTTTACCGCACTCAAGGTGTCGGCTGCGTAAAGCAAAGCTGCCTGGATATCTTCCCTTTCCAATTCAGGGTATTCTTGGATGATAGACTCTATACTCATCCCAACAGCCAGCGATTGAAGAATCAATTCCACCGAAATGCGCATTCCCCGAATGATTGGTTTACCTACCAGAATCTTAGGGTCTACCGTGATTCGATTCAATAGATTTTCCATGTTTTGGCTGGTTACAGCATCATCTTCCGAACCCGGTACAGCCCCTGCACCAGCCGGTCGATTTCCTCTTTCGTGTTGTAAACCGCAAAGGACGCCCGGGTGGTTCCCGTAATCCCGAACCGGCGCATAAGCGGCTGGGTGCAGTGGTGGCCCGTCCGGACGGCAATGCCCTGCTGATCGAGAATGACGCCGGTATCCTGGTGGTGAATGCCCTCAATGACGAACGAAACGACGCTGATTTTCTGCGCACTCTGACCAATAATTCGCAGTCCTTCAATGTCTTGCAAAGCTTCGGTGGCATACTCCAGCAGGCTGTGTTCGTAAGCGGCTACTTTCTGCTTGCCGAGGGTGTCGAGGTAGTCCAGCGCCGTGTAGGTTGCAATAACGTCGGCGATGTTCGGCGTTCCGGCTTCGAATTTGTACGGCAGGTCGTTGTAGGTGGTTTTCTCAAACGTTACCTCCTTGATCATTTCGCCACCACCCCGCCAGGGCGGCATCGAATCCAGCAGATCGCGTTTGCCGTATAAGGCGCCCATTCCGGTCGGGCCGTAAAGTTTGTGGGCCGAGAAAACGTAGAAATCGGCATCCAGATCCTGCACGTCGATGTCGATGTGCGAACTGGCCTGGGCCCCATCGATCAGCACTTTGGCCCCCACAGCGTGGGCTTTTTCAATCAGATACTTTACCGGGTTAATCGTACCCATCGCGTTCGAAACATGAACCGCCGAGACAAATTTGGTCCGTTCGGAAAGTAGCTTTTCGAATTCTTCCAGAATCAGGTCGCCTTTGTCGTCGATCGGAATGACTTTCAACTCGCAACCTTTTTCTTCGCACAGCATCTGCCAGGGCACGATGTTGGAGTGGTGTTCCATCGTCGTGATGATGATCTCGTCGCCTTCCTTCAAAAACCGCCTTCCGTACGTCTGGGCCACCAGGTTGATGCCGTCGGTGGTGCCGTACGTGAAAATGATTTCTTCGACATGGGCAGCGTTCAGAAACTGCTGAATCGCCCGGCGCGATGCCTCAAAAGCCGAAGTAGCTTTCTCGGCCAGGGCGTGAATGCCCCGGTGGATGTTGGCATTGTACCCTTCGTAATACCGGGTCAACGCATTGAGCACCGGCAGCGGTTTTTGGGTCGTAGCCGCGTTGTCGAAATACACCAGTTGCCGCCCGTTCACGACCTGATCCAGAATCGGAAAGTCCCGGCGAATGGCTTCAATATCAAGAATTTCGTGTGTTGAAACCTGCATAAGGAGTGATGAGTTAAGAATTAAAAGTTAAGAGTTAAGAAAAAAGGGTTTGCCAACTCTTAATTCTAAACTCCTAACTCTTAACTATCTGGCGAGTTTGGCCTGGATACGGCGTTCGATTTGTTCCCGGAGGGCGTCGATTTTGATCTTCTGAATCACATCCTCGGCAAACGCATACATCAGCAGCGACTGGGCTTCGTCCTTCGGAATCCCGCGCGAACGCATGTAAAACAGGGCTTCTTCGTTCAGTTTTCCGGTGGTGGTTCCGTGTGAGCACTTCACATCGTCGGCAAAAATTTCTAACTGCGGTTTAGTGTTCATCGTGGCATCGTTCGACAAGACCACGTTTTTGCACGACTGATAAGCATTGGTTTTCTGGGCGTCCTGCTGCACAAAAATCTTCCCGTTGAAAACCCCGGTCGAGCGGTCTTCCAGAATGCCTTTATACAATTCGTTGCTGTGCGAATTCGGTTTGCGGTGATCAACCAGTGTGTGGTTGTCGATGTGTTGCCGTCCGTTCGGGAAATACAGCCCATACATATGCGCTTCGCAGTTCGAACCGTCGAGGGCAATATTCAGGTTGTTGCGGATAAAACCGCCGTCGAGCGTAACGGTAGCGGAATAGAACAGGCTACCGTCCTTCTGGTCCACCTGCGTGGTGCCGATGTGATACGCCATGTCCGACTCGTTCTGGATCTTGTAATATTCCATCCGGGCGTCTTCAGCCACCACAATTTCCGTCACCACGTTCGTAAAACTGGCCTGATCGCCCAGGGTTCGAAACGATTCAGCGACTTTAATTTCGGCGTCCTTGTTGACAATGAACAAATTACGGGGGTGCGAAGCTACGTTTACCTGCCGGGCGTCGGAGATAAACCGCAGGATCGTTGGCGCCTGCACCGTCGTATGGGCCGGCACCTGGATGACGACGCCATCGTACGCAAAAGCCGTATTTAGGGCCGTAAACGCGTTATCCTGGTAATCGGCGTATTTGGCAAAATACTGCGTCAGCAACTCCGGCGTGGTCTTGATGGCTTCGGCCAGTGTGGTGATCGAGAGTTGATCGGCGGGGCTGACGATGGTCGACAACTCGGGTTGATACCGGCCGTTGACGAAGTACAACACGTTCCCTTCCAGCCGCGACGCTTCCAGTTGCGCCAGATCCTCGACTGTCAGCCGCGCATCGGCATTGAACTCAAAAACCTCTTTGATGAGGCTGTTGACGTTGGTATATTTCCACTCTTCGTGTTTGACGGTCGGGAAACCCAGCCGGTCGAATTGGGTCAGGGCTTCGCGCCGAAGCTGGTGAAGGGGCGATTTGCTGGCCCCGTTCATCCGCTCCTCCGAGGCCCGGAAGTCCGCCAACAGTTTGGCTTTAAGATCGTTATTGGGCTGATTGTTCATTCGTGAATGATGAGTTATGAATGATGAATTATGAATTAGAAGTTGTGAGCGTCAGCCAAACAAATCATCATTCATCATTCATCATTCATAATTGAATATTATACCGTTTCCACTTCGGCTTTGATCCAGTCGTAGCCTTTTTCTTCCAGTTCGAGGGCTAGTTCTTTCGGACCGGATTTGACGATGCGACCTTTGTACAGGACGTGCACATAGTCGGGAACGATGTAATCGAGCAGGCGCTGGTAGTGGGTCACCACGATGGTGGCCCGTTCCGGGGTCCGGAGTTGGTTGACGCCCTCGGCCACAATTCGGAGCGCATCAATGTCCAGCCCGGAGTCGGTTTCGTCCAAAATCGCCAGTTTCGGTTCGAGCATTGCCATCTGGAAAATTTCGTTCCGCTTTTTCTCGCCACCCGAGAAGCCTTCGTTCAGCGAACGGCTAAGCAGCGACTGGTCGATATTCACCAGCTTCATTTTTTCCTTCATCAACTTCAGAAACTGCACGGCGTCGAGCGGTTCCTGGCCCCGGTATTTCCGGATTTCGTTCATGGCGGTTTTCAGGAAGTTAGTGGTGCTGACCCCCGGTATTTCAACCGGGTATTGAAACGCCAGGAAAATACCTTCGGCCGCCCGTTCTTCCGGAGCCATTTCCAGCAGGTCTTTCCCCTCGAACGTCACACTGCCGCCTGTCACGTCGTAGTCTTCACGGCCCGACAACACCGATGCAAGGGTACTTTTTCCCGAACCGTTCGGACCCATGATGGCGTGTACTTCACCGGCTTTGACGTCCAGGTTTATACCTTTTAATATCTCTTTACTGCCAATGGATGCTTGTAAATTGCTAATAGTTAGCATAATGGGAGGTTGATTACTACGGATTTAAACTGCAAAGTTAATCGACGAAGCGATAGCTACACGTTTCTATAACAATTTCGTTCTGTTAAAAGTTGACGCTCACCACATTTCGTTCGTGGGTTTGACGCGGCTTTTTTTTTCATGCCCCAAAGCCTTACCTTGCAACTTCAAGCCGTGACTTTTTAATTGGCAATGCATAAAATACAAAGCAAAAACCAGACAATGGCTAATGACGACATCCGGGTTAGCTCGGAAGTCGGTACACTAAAACGACTGCTGATCCATAGCCCCGATCGGGGGCTGGGCAAAGTCGTGCCGTCGAAAGCGCAGGACTGGTTGTTTGAAGACATCGTTCACCTCGAAACGATGCGTAAAGAAGAGTACGACTACTACGTCAAGATTCTGCTTTATTTTCTTGATCCGGATAAAATTCAGGGAAAGCTGGCCGAAATCGATGCCGATCCGCAACGAAACTTCTTCAAGCCCGACCATCCGGACTATTTCCGATCGGATGCGGTGATTGATATCCAGCGGTTGCTGGCCGAAATTCTGGAAGACGAAGTGATCCGAACTCGCCTGATTTCCGGGATTTGCGCCGTCGAACGGTGCAGCTTTGCTATTCAGAATCAGTTGTATACCTACGATCCGGTTGAGTTATCCAAAATTCTGATCTCGGGTTCGCTGCCTGATCGGACGATGCTGTTTGCGCCCCTGCCGAATTTCATTTTTACGCGCGATATCGGCATCGTGATCAACGATCATATCTTGCTGAATAAACCGGCCAAGCTGGCCCGTACGCGGGAGGCTTTTCTGGCGCAGTATATTTTCTTTTTTCACCCCTTGTTCAGCCGTTACCGGGATAAGATCATTGAAATACCGGACAACGAACACCATTTCCTGCTGCCCGATAATGAACTGAGTCACGACTACACGCGCTCGACACTCGAGGGGGGCGATGTGATGATGGTGGCTCCTAATCACCTGCTCATCGGGTGCAGTGAACGGACCACGCTTTACGCGGCCCAGCAAGTCATTCGATTTTTGTTTGACCGGAACGTGGTAGAAAAAGTGACGATTGTAAAAATTCCGAAAAAACGGGATTTTATGCATATCGACACTATTTTTACACAAGTGAAACGAAACATGTGGGTGCTGCTTGGCTCGTTGGGCCGCACGGGCGACGAAGCGAAAAAGCGCGATTTGCTGCATTTTCTGGCTCCGAAAGAGCAGCCGGAAGAAATGCGGATTATCCAGTTTACGAAGGGGACCGAGCACAAACCGCTGGAGTTTGAAAATCTGGAAGATCTGCTCACGTCTATCAGCCGGGATGATCTGGGCTGTTTGGAACCGGTCCGGTTTATTTACTCCGGGAACAGTGAGTTTCCGTTCGGCGCGCGCGAACAGTGGACGGATTCCTGCAACCTGCTGGCCCTGAAAGACGGCGTGGTCATTGGCTACGACCGCAACGACAAAACGCTGGAGGCTTTCCGGCGGGTCGGTTTTGAAAGCGTGCGGGCTGCCGACCTGCTGGAGCGGTTTGAGCGGGGCGAAACCACACCGGAACAACTCGAAAATACGTTTATTTTATTACCGTCGGCAGAATTGTCGCGGGCGCGGGGCGGCTCCCACTGTATGAGTTTGCCGCTATTACGTGCCAGTGTTTAACCCCAACCCTTACCTCTCATGCAAGCGCAGGTTACATCAACGATCCTCATGATTCGGCCGGTCCGGTTCGGTTTTAACGAGCAGACTGCCGAAAGCAACGCTTTTCAGGATGTGGCCGCAGCCGTTGAAACCCGGGCCATTGTCCAGGAAACGGCGCTGCGTGAATTCGATGAGATGGTGCACCAACTCAGAGCCGCCGGGGTTACGGTGCTGGTCTACGAGGATACGCCCGAACCCCATACACCCGATTCGATTTTTCCTAACAACTGGGTGTCGTTCCATTACAGCGGAACAGTCGTGTTGTACCCGATGCAGGCTCCGAACCGCCGACTTGAACGGCGGCAGGATATTATCGACGACCTGAGCCAGCGTTATCACATAGCCAAGATTGTCGATCTGACCCCGTTTGAACAGAAAGGAAAGTTTCTGGAAGGAACCGGCAGCATGGTGCTCGACCGGATGAAGCGGATTGCCTATGCCTGCCTGTCACCCCGGACGGATGCGGACGTGCTGGCTGAATTCAGCCGCCGGACCGGCTACCGGGTCGTGACGTTTTCGGCCGTCGATGCTGATGGGATCCCGGTTTATCACACCAATGTCGTCATGTCCATCGGTGATGTGTTTGCCGTGGTTTGCCTGGCGTCTATTGCGGATCCTGACGAACGGCTGATGATCCGGCAGGCACTTGAAAACAGTGGAAAACATGTGATTGATATTTCCCTGGAACAGATGGCCCATTTTGCCGGAAATATGTTGCTGGTGAAAAGTAACAAAGGACACAAACTGTTGATTATGTCTAATCAGGCTTATGATTCGCTGACAGCCCGGCAACGCGACGAATTGGACGATTTTGCGACTCTATTCCATTTTGATCTGGCCACGATCGAAGCCAATGGGGGCGGTTCGGCCCGTTGTATGATCGCGGAAGTCCATCTGCCTTTCAAATGACAGGGGCTCACCACCGGGGCAGCGTCAATAACTCAGAGAAAGATAGTTTTGTGTTCAATCAAATAATATACGAATCTGTTCTTTATTGTTCGTATATTGTATTTCTTTATCATTTGATTGTACCTGGAATACCGTTAGATAATTTAATTGTATCAGCAAGCATCAATCATTTTTGAATTACGATGAAACTTTGGTCTTTTACGTTAACAAATTGGTAACAAAGCTGGTAAAGCGTTTAGAAAATAATTGTTTTGCCAAACTACTTTTGCATAAGTTTATTATATTTACACATCGGTAACAAAATCGGTTAGCTTTTTAAAACCCTAGCAATCATGATCGCAGAGAAGAAGAGAGTATCAAAGTACAGTAATTGCCTGAACTTCACGGCGAACGCCCTGGCACGCGTAATGACCAATATTTCGGATGAAGAGTTTGGCCGGTTGGGTCTGACAGCCTCTCACGCATTCGTATTGAAAGAAGCTATTGAAAATCCGGGTATTCAACCCAAGGAGTTAAGCGGAGAATTGCACTTAACGCCGTCGACGATCACGCGATTGATCGAAAAACTGGAATTGAAGAAGCTGGTTGAGCGGAAGATCGAGGGTAAACATACGCTGGTTTACGCGACGGAAAAAGGCATTACAATGTTACCCGACATCAAAAAAGCCTGGGATAACCTGATGCGTCGGTACGGGGAGATTTTAGGTGATGAAAGTTCCCGCAAAATGACGGATATGCTCTACGGCGCTGTCAAAGCGCTGGGTAAGGATTCATAATCAATTCCTTAAGAAGATGGTCTGCCCTTAATTCGGGTGATCACCTGTAGATTAGTACCGCTTTTCAAAACAATTTCAACGATTGAATGGTAAAGTTGAAGGATGTATACGTCAGTTGAGCAGGCTGACGGGATTCGACTTGATCATTCAATCGTTGAACTTATGAATACCAACCACGAAAAAGTTGCTTTGGTTACCGGGGCAAACCGGGGAATCGGGAAAGAGATCTCGAAGCAACTCTGTCAGCAGGGATACGCTGTTTTCATGGCTTCCCGCGATATTGAAAAAGGTCGGCAGGCCGTTCAGGAGTTGTGCGAGCAGGGCTTTGAGGCTATTCTGCTCCCAATGGACGTTACGGATCCGGTCAGTATCAAGAATGCCTGTGGCTCCTTTTCCCAAAAAGCCGATCACCTGGACGTTCTGATCAACAATGCGGCCATTCTCGAAGAAGCAGACCGGCACGTATCCATTCAAAAACTTAGTATTGAATCGCTGGAGCGTACGCTCCGCGTGAATCTGATGGGTCCCATCATGATTATTCAAGACTTCCTGCCGTTTCTGGAAAAAAGCAAATTGGGGGCTCGCATCATCAATATGACCAGCGATTTGGGCTCGCTGAACCACATGCAGGACAGTTACCCGGCCTATAGCCTTTCCAAGACAGCGCTGAATGCAATGACCCGGCAGTTTTCGGCTGCGCTGGCCGGAAAAAATATCGCCGTAAGTTGCGTCAATCCCGGTTGGGTGCAAACCAGCATGGGCGGTCCGAACGCGAATCGACCCGTTGAAAAAGGGGCTGAAACCGCCGTCTGGCTGGCCCTGGAAGCCCCCCTGCGCGAGACGGGTAAATTCTGGAAAGACAAGCGGGAAGTGCCCTGGTAATCGGATTCTGCTATCTTTGCGTATTCCTGAACCTTCAATGCAACCCGTATGTCTCTGCATAGAAAAACCGGCTTGATCTTCGGTGCACTGCTGGCGTTGGCCAACAGTGATAGCTTTGCCCATTCTTTTTTCCGGGCTGATTCCGTAAAAGTAACTGCACCGGGAGCAGCACCGAAGCAGATCTCCAACCAGTTTAAGTTTACGGAAGGCCCGGCCGTTAACAAAAAAGGCGACATCTATTTCACGGACCAGCCCAACGATAAAATCTGGAAGTACGATACCGACGGCAAATTATCCGTTTACATGGAGAAAACCGGACGGTCGAATGGGCTGTATTTTGACAAAAAAGGTAATTTGATTGCCTGTGCCGACGAGAAGGATGAACTTTGGTCGATTAGTCCCAAAGGGAAAGTGACGGTTCTGCTAAACGATTTTGAGGGAAAACGGCTCAATGGACCAAATGACCTCTGGATTGACCCAAAAGGCGGTATTTATTTCACCGATCCCTACTACCAGCGGGATTACTGGGAGCGCAAAAAACCGGATCTCGACGGGCAGAAGGTGTATTATTTACCGAAGGGGAAAAAGGAAGCCGTTGTTGTTGACGGAAATTTGCTGCAACCCAACGGCATTGTTGGGTCACCCGACGGGAAATACCTGTTTGTTGCTGATATCCGTGATAACAAAACGTATAAGTACGAAATCAACGCCGACGGCTCGCTGACTAACCGACAGCTTTTTGTGCCGCAAGGCTCGGATGGCATCACGCTTGATGAGCAGGGGAACCTCTACCTGAGTGGTCGGGGCGTGACGGTTTACAATGCCCAGGGTGAGAAAATTCAACACATTCCGGTTCCGTCGCGTTGGGTGGGAAATCTATGTTTCGGCGGAAAAAACCGTAAAACGCTATTTATCACGGCTTCTGAATCGGTCTACACCCTGGAGATGCAGGTGAAAGGAGTTGAATAAGAGGCCGCTGCTCAGTAACAAAAAAGCCAATCCGTCGGATTGGCTTTTTTGTTACTATCGAACTCTAACCACGATCAGGCAATAATACGAATCCGGACAGGCTGAGCCACAATCTCGGAGCCATCGTCTAGCGTAACCAGGAACATGAACGCAATTTCACGATACGGAGTTGTGGGCGTCGAGGGAACCGCCGGGCGTTTGGTGGCAAAATCCTTCAGCGTTGTGGTGAATTCTACCGTAGTTCCGCTACCGGTGATTGGCGCTGAAATATAATTCTGGGTAGCGTTGTTCAACGTCTGGACGTTGATGCTGGTGGCTCCGGCAGCAACCCGCGTGATTTCCCGGATCGTTCGGCCGCTGGTTTGCGGAATCGACAGCGTGATCTTGATGTTTCCACCGGCTGCAGCAGATACTTCGTAATACGGATCAAAACCGTAGGTGGTGGCCCCGGTATAGGTAACGGGAACGGCCGGACGATTGTCTTTAACCAGATCACTGTAGACGTAATCGTCCTTGCAGGAGGTCCCGGCCAGCGCAATGACGGTTAGTAAAAGAAATTGAAACGCTATTTTTTTCATGACTGTGTTTCGTTAACGAATGGCTGATTAATCAACATCCCACCAAACTTTTACATTGGACTGTGGGCCCGGGTTGGGAAAATTCGGGTTTCGTTCGATTTCCTGCGTGATGTACGCAGCCCGAACCGGACGCGTTCCGTCGATACCCACGGCATTTTGCGAAGCCGTCAACCGAGGATACCCCGTGCGTCGCCAGTCGTTCCAGGCTTCCAGGCCGTTGCCCGTCCAGGCAATCCACTTCTGGGTGATGATCTGCTCCAGTTTCTGCTCATTCGTACCGGTCAGTGTGGCAATGTTCGGGTTGGCAGTCAGGTAGGCTGTGATGGCGGCATCCGAAATGCCGGCCAGCCGCATCGAGGCCGTAATCCCCTCGGTATACAAGGCCTGCGGATCGCCCGGCGTACCCAGCGTCAGGGCTGATTCGGCCAGAATAAACGCCCGCTGGAAGTTGGTCAGCAGCCGGACCGGTCCTTCGCCCTGTGCGCCCGTTACATACGGTGCATACCGCGAATAGGTGTTTGCGTTGGGCAGTGCCCCGACGTACCCGTTATCCAGGGTCACATAATCAGCCGCCGGTTTGGTGAAAAATACCGGTAGACGCGGGTCGGTTTTCGCCGGATTCGCTGCATCGGGGCGCAACACGTTTAAAAACCGGGTGCTCATAATCAATTCGTTACGGAATGATCCGAAGATGGCCAGGTTCCAGATGGCGCTGGTGCTTCCGACGTTGCTACCGAATTTGACGTTCAGGTCCTGGGCGTTGCTGGTGATGTACATGTTTTTTTGCAACACTTCCGTAATGACCTGCCGGGCCAGGGCGGGCTCGCGCTTGCTGATGGTATTCGCCAATTTCAGCAACAGGGTGTTACCAGCCCGTTTCCAGTTGTCGACATTACCGCCATAGACAATGTCATCATTGGTCGGTTTGAGCGCCGAAGTCGCTTCCAGATCAGCCAGCCCTTCCCGTACCAGATCAAACAGGCTCTGAATGCCTTCCGACTGGTTGCCTTTGTAGATGTCCTCCTGGCTATCCAGCCGGGGTTGCAAAAACTCTTCGCCCTTGAGTGCCTGCGAATAAGGAATATCGCCCCAGATATCGGTTGCCATGCTGAATGCATACGCTTTCATAATTTTGGCAATACCGGTATACGTTTTCGAGTTTGACGCATCGGCTACTTCGATCAGCTTTTGGGCATTGATCAACGCACCGCCGTACAAATCGAACCGCCACTGGTTACCAAAATCGGCACCGGTCGTGCTGAACCGGTCATAGTTCGACGGGCTACCACCCGCTCCGGTCAGGTAATTCACCAAAACGGAGCCAAAACGGTTCAGTTCACCGTTGTTGGCAAAACCGGCTCCTGCCAACACATTCGGCAACAGAACCGAGGGGGTAGCCGTGGAGGAGTTGTTGGGTGAAACGTTGATGTCGTCAACGAATCCACCGCAGGCACCCATCGATAAGAGAATGGGTACCATCAGGAATTTTTTATAACGTGCAAAGTTCATTGTCAACAGAATAAAAAGGTTTATTAAAACGTAAACCGCAGATTCACCCCGTAATTGCGGGTGTTGGGAGCGCCGTTGAGGTCAAGCCCCTGGATGTTACCTGCTCCCTGCGTGTTTACTTCCGGGTCCATGAAGAAACCGGGGGCATAGAAGAGCAAGTTACGCCCACTGATCCCGACCGAAACCGAGCCAAAAGGCGTTTTGCCGATCAAACTGGACGGCAGGCTGTAGTTCAGGGCAATTTCCCGCAAGCGATACACCGTGGCATCGAAGACCGCTGCTTCAGAAGCCAGACCGCCCAGGTTAGCCCAATACGTTTGCGCACTCACCTGGATGTTATTGGGGCGGTAGGATTTGCTGCCATCGGAGTTGGTCACTTCAATCACGCCCGGCAGAATGCGCGGTTGCTCCCGGTCGATGCCGGTCACTTTCAAGTGCCCCTGACCGCGCAGATCGACCGCACCAAACGAGTACAGTTGTCCACCCTGGCGCGTATCGACCAGCACCGAGAGCGATAAGCCTTTGTAGCTCAACGTGTTTGTTAAACCGGCCGTCCAGTTCGGATTCGGATTTGCAATGACCTGACCGGCAATGCCCTGGGCGAACAATCCCGTGGTTGGGTTGATCAGGTAGTCGCCCTGCGGGCTACGGGCGTTGGCCGTTCCGACGATGACGCCGTACGGTTGCCCGACCACAATCGAGGGGTTAATCCCGATGAATGCATTCCCCGTTATGGGCGACTGCGTGACGCCGGGCGCAATTTCCTCGACTTTGTTCCGAATCCGGGTGAAGTTCAGCACCAGGTCCCATTTAAAGCCATTGGCCAGACGAATCGGCGTGGTGTTCAAGACCAGCTCGATCCCCCGGTTACGCATGGAACCGACGTTGGTCGTCCGGGTATCATACCCGCTGGAATTTGAAACCGATACGTTGAAAATCTGGTTCGTACTGCGGCTGTCGAAATAAGCCAGGTCGATACTGGCCCGATTGCGGAACAGACCCAGGTTTATGCCAAATTCATAGGAACGAACAAACTCCGGCGTCAGGTTCGGGTTCCCAATGCGGTTGCTGATGCTAAAACCGGGTAAGCTAACCCCACCGACCGTAATCGGGAACGTCAGACTGGCTGCGTTGTTCCCGTAAGCGGCCGGAACGTAAACCGAATTCAAGAGATAAGGGTCCGCATCGCGTCCAACCCGCGCAATGCTCGCCCGAACTTTGGCGTATGAAAGCACATCTGAATTCAGCTTGAAAGCGTCGGTGGGTACAAAGCTGACAGCCGCCGAGGGGTAGAAGTACGTGTTATTCGCTTTCGGTAAAGTCGACGACTGATCGACCCGGCCGGTCAACTCCACAAACAGGTAGTTTTGGTAACCCAGCGAAAGCTGACCATAATACCCGACCAACCGACGCATTGTGTTCGACTCGGTGCTGGCCGAGAAAACCGCCCCGTTGCTGATGTTCTCAAAGCCCGGAATTGAGAGTTGTTGACTAACGATGGTTGGGTTCTGCGTTTTGCGCTGGTTCAGGTTGTTGCCCAGTAAAAGACTGGCATTCAAACCTTCCAGAAATAAGTTATCTTTCTGGGCAGTAATGATCAGGTCGCCGTTGAGCTCAGACCGGAAAAATATATCTTCCCGCAATTCACCGGCTGGTGTACGGGCGGCCCCGATGGCGGCCACAAATTTCCGGCGGTCGGTGTAGGTGTCAGCCGTGGCCCGGTACGAAACATTCAGCCATTTCGTAATGTCGTACCCGATCTGAATATTACCGAAAACCCGGTCAACCTGGCCTTGCAGTGTTTCGTTGTAGGCGCTCCACAACGGGTGGTTCTGGGCCGGGTTATAATAAATGCTCTGTCCCAGTGCATTTTGGTAGGGCCGACCGATCAGGTCGTAGCTACGCGGAATCCGGGTCAATTGCCCGAAGGCGCTCCCCCCGTTACCGCCCGGGACGCCGTTCTGAACCGTTTGCACATACGTGACGGTTCCATTGATCTTAAACCCGTTGTTCAGCCGGGATTCTCCGCCTACCTGGACGTTGGTCCGGTTAAATTTGGTGTTCGGAATTACCCCTTTCTGCAGGGTGTTCCCAATGGCCAGAATAAAATTCCGGCGCTCATCGCCCGACGCAATGTTGAAGGAATTTTGCAGAATGCTTCCCTGCCGGTAAAAATCCCGTACGTTATCGGGATAAGCCTGATAAGGAACAGTATCATTCTGGGTCGTAACTACTTGAGTCAATGGGCCGCCAAACTTCGGCCCCCAGGAGTTAGCCGACGTGTTGGCGAAGTTGTTCTGTGTTCCCTGACCGTAGTCATTTTGCAATTCAGCCAGCCCGTACACATTCTGCACGTTGAACGATGAGTTGACGGTTACTTCCGTCTTACCTTTCATATTCCGGCCGGTTTTGGTCGTGATCACAATGGCACCCGCCGACGCCCGCGAGCCGTACAGAACCGCAGCCGCCGGACCTTTCAGCACGTTGATCGATTCGATGCTTTCCGGGTTGATGTCGGCCAGCCGGTTGGCGGGTTGCGAGCCAAACAGCGTGTTTTCCGTGTTGTTCAGGTCGTTGCTGAAAATAATCCCATCGACTACAATCAGCGGCTGGTTACTTCCATTGAACGACGTGATCCCCCGGATGTTGATGTTGGTGGAGGCTCCCGGTGCGCCACTGGCGGGGTTGATGGTGACACCGGCCAGTTTACCCTGGAGGGCGTTCAGGACGTTAGGCTCCGACCGTTGGGCAATGAGATCACCGCGCACATCCTGCGTCGAATACCCCAGCGAGCGCCGGTCGCGCTCGATCCCCTGGGCCGTAACGACAACTTCCGACAATTGGCTGGCATCGGATTTAAGCTGAACGTTGACCGTTGATTGATTGCCGACTTCGATTTCCTGGGTTGTAGTTCCGATGAAGCTAAAAACCAACCGGGCGTTGGCCGGAACATTCGTGAGCGTGTACTTCCCTTCGGAGTCTGTGGTCGTACCACGGCTGGTACCTTTCAATTGGATGCTCACACCGGGGAGAGCAGAGCCGTCGTCGGAGGATGTAACCGTACCGGTCACTGTCCGATCCTGGGCTAACGTGGGAAGGGCAAAAAGTACCCATACTAGCCAGAATCCAGCTAAACGTTTTCTCATAGATAGGTTTTGTTTGGATGAACGAAAAAAAATGGATGTAAAAATACATCTATATTATCAATTTGTGAACCAAACTAACCTTTTAGTAAACATATTTTAATTCTGCGCTAAAACGGAAAACCTCCGGGAAAGACTCTAGCACCACTAAAAGAGGCTAAAATCTCTCCGGGAGGCTTCCGGAAAATGGGCAAAATTCCTTAAAAAGGCGGTTTTATATGGATGCGCTTACGGGTTGGGTTCCGCCAGTTTGTTCACATTTAATTCCCCTTGTGGAATCGGCCAGATGTACACTGAAGCCGTTGTCACCACAGCCTGGATGTTACCTTTGGCGGGGAGCGGCTGGTTCAGGCGCAACAGGTCGTTGGAGCGGAAGCCTTCACCCAGCAACTCGATCCGGCGTTCTACCAGAATCGCATCGATCAGCGCGGTTTTGTCGGCCAAGGTCGTATAAACTGCCGTTGGGGCCGAGCGTCCACGCACCGCATTTAGCAGGGCCAAAGCGTCGGCATCGACACCGGCTGCCAGCCGGGCTTTCGCTTCAGCCAGGTTCAGCAGCACTTCGGCGTAGCGGATGATGGGCACATAGTCGGTATGTTGCGGCCCCGTCGGGAATTTAGTCAGGCGGTTGCGGCCCGCATCTCCCGTGAAATCGTTTTTGACAAAATTGGTCCGACGGGCATCTGTCGCCGTGAAAGCTGGGTTTGCCAGAATTCCGTTGGGGTTCAGGCTGTAATCACCAATGCCGACGATGGGCATGTAGTAACTTGCCAAACCGTTCTGGGTGCCCGGCAAATCGTTGCTGCTCATCGGCATCGAGAGGATGGATTCGGTCGTTGTGTAGTTGGTGAAAACCGTTGCCACGGAAGCCTGAAGCTGGTGCGCTACACCGGTAGCGGCCCGGTACGGAGCGGTGGCCGAAACGATTTTGTTGGCTTCCGTCACCACATCGGCGTAACGACCCATTGCCAGATACGCCCGGGTTTTGAGGGCAATCGCCGTGTTCTTGTGGGCCCGGGTCGTATTCAGCACGGCCGTCGCGTAGTTGGTCGGCAGGTTTTGTTCGGCGAAAGTCAGATCTTCCAGAATCTGGGTATAGACCTGCGCAACCGTACTCCGGACCAGATCGTTGTTTCCGGTTCCAACCTCTCCCTTCAACCGCAACGGCAAGCCCAGGCTGGCCCCGTTGTCTTTGGTATAAGGCTGGGCGTACAACTGAATCAGCGACAAGTAGGTCAGTCCCCGCAAAAACCGGGCTTCACCCCGGTATTGATTGGCCAGCGCAGCATCGACCACGTTCGGGTTGGCATCCAGCCCTTCCAGAAACAGGTTGATCCGGTTGATGGCCAGATACGCCTGGTTCCAGAGGTTGGTCGGCTCGTTCGACCCGGAGTTGTTGGTATGGTTCCAGGTCTGGAGCGCCGTTACCCCATTGTTGGTAACATTCAGAAATTCTTCCCCGCGAACGTCAATGTAGACCAGGTAGCGGCCACCCAGAAACTGGCCGTTTTTAACACTGGAGTACAAGCCGTTTATCTGCGCCAGCACCCGGTCGGGGTTGGCAAAGGCTTCCACATCGGCCAGACTGGTCAGCGGAGTGGGTTCCAGAATTTCTTCTTCGGTACAGGAGGTCGTCACCGGACCGAGCAGCACTGCCAGCAAAGCCGCTTTCAGCACGGAGCGCCGGTTTATGAAAGGAAATATGATATGTTTTTTCATGGAAAGTCGAAAGAATCGTTTAAGGATGATAAAGAATCAGGGCGTCAAACGATCGATTAAAAATTGAGACTCAAACCAGCCGTGAACGTCCGGGCCTGCGGAACCGAGTTCCGGTCGACACCCGGCGCGGTATTGGAGTTCCGGTTGGTTGAAATCTCAGGGTCAGCACCCGTATACCCCGTGATGGTAAAGGCGTTTTGTACCTGCGCATACACCCGGATGGAGGAAAGGTTGGCTTTCCGCAGCAGATCATTCCGGAACGTATACGCCAGCATGATGTTCCGGGCCCGCAGGAAGTCGCCTTTTTCGACGTTAGCCGAGATCGGGTTGGCCGAACCGTTCGAAATGTTGTCGTTCAAAACCGGGCGGGGTACATCGGTTACGTCACCAGCCTGTTTCCAGTGGTTCAATACGCCGACTTCGTTGTTCCAGGGGCGTTGATCACGCAGACCGGCTTTCGTTCCGTTGTAGATCACGTTTCCGCCCGAATACTGGAAGAATATACCCAATTCCAGGTTGCCGTATTTGAATGTATTGTCCAGACCGCCGTACCACTTCGGCAGGGCCGCACCCACCACGACGCGGTCGGTTCCGGAAATGGCCGGGGCGTTGCCGTCTTTGTCGACGTATGTCCAGCGGCTGGCAGCCGGGGCCGAGTGGTCATACTGCACGCGATCTCCGGCGGCATTGATGAAAATTCGACGACCGTTGGCCGGGTTGACACCGTCGGTCCGGATGACATAGATGCTACCAATCGATTCGTTTACCCGCACGATGTTCGAGCTTTCCAAACCACCCGTATTGGCCAGAATGTCGGCGTTGTTGTTGGCCAGCGCCGTCACTTCGTTTTTCAGCGTCGAGAGGTTGAAACTGGTCGTCCAGTTAAACTTGCCTCGCTGAATGTTGGTCGAGGTCAGCCCCAGTTCGATTCCTTTATTGACCATGGAGCCAATGTTGGTCAGGATGAAGTTGTTCGGAATCCCGCGGGAGGGAGCCTGGGGTTCGGGCAGGACCAGGTCCGTCACGTTTTTGTTGTAGTAGGTCAGTTCCCCCGTGATGCGGTCGCCGAACAACCCGAACGCAATCCCGATGTCGCTGCTGGTGCTGGTTTCCCATTGCAGCGCCGGGTTACCGGCTTGTGCGAAGAAGAAGGTCGGAACCGTTCCGTACAAACCGGAGTTGAAGAGACTCAGCGAACCGAAGTCGCTGATGCTGGCATTCCCGACGCGGCCTAAGCTGGCCCGGATTTTAAATTCGTTGACAATTTTGCCGATCGAATTTTTCCAGAAGTTTTCTTCGGAAATCCGCCAGCCGATCGAGCCACCCGGGAAGTTTCCGTACTTGCTGCCTTTGGCATACGCAGAATAACCATCCCGCCGGAAGTTGAATGTCAGCAGGTATTTCTGATCAAAATTGTAATCCAGCCGGGCGAAGTACGAGATCAAACCGTTCTGACTCTGGAAGTTACCGGATGGGGGCTGGTTGCTCGTAAAGTTACCCTGGTAGGAGGTAAAGAACGGATCGGACAATCCCTGCCGCGCACCGCCCCAGCGGTTGATCGTGTATTTCTGTACTTCGTTACCGGCTACAATCGACGCGTTGTTTTTGCCCAGTTGCAGGTCGTACGTAAAGTAGTTCTGCCAGTTCCACTGCTTGATGTTTGTGAAAATGTTGAACGCCTGACCGCCCGCCGTACCGCCTTCGCCGTGGATGCTGTTCCGGAAGTCGATGTCTTCGACGGTTGTGTTGTCGATCCCGTACGAGGTCCGGAACGACAGCCCTTTGAACAGGTTGACATCCGCAAAAATATTCCCGATCAGGTGGTTGTTTTCCGACGTAAACCGGCTCAGTTCCAGATCCGGCAGCGGGTTGTAGTAACCACCCGGGCCGATCAGGTTATTGCCCAGACCCATGTTGTTGCCCGCCCGGTTGATGTTGTAGGAACCGTCGGGGTTGCGGGGGGCTACGTTGGGTGCCAGCACCAGCGGCAGACGACCCAGACCACCTGTGCTGAATGCGCCTGTCGTCCCGGTGTTCGGTGCCTGGTTGTTGCTGTTGGCCAGGGTGATGTTGGCACCGAGTTTGATAGCTTTGTTCAATTGATGCGAAATGTTCATGCGGCCCGTCATCCGGCTGAAGGAGTTCTTCTTCAGCATCCCTTCCTGGTCCGTGTAGCCGACAGAGAAAGCATACTTGGTGTCCTTCGTTCCCCCGTTGACGCTCAGGTTGTGGTTGTGGGCCGTCCCCGTGCGGTAAACGACATCATACCAGTCGGTATTGACCAGACTGCCATCGGCGTTGTAGGACGGGAAGAACTGGTCCGGCAGATTGGCATTGCGGGCTGCCAGGTTCTTGTAATCCATGAATTGCTGCGCATCCAGCATGTCGAACAACCGGAAGGGGCTCGTTACGCCGATCCAGCCGTCGTACGTTACCTGAACGCGGCCTTCTTTGCCTTTTTTAGTCGTAATGAGAATAACCCCGGCGGCTGCCCGCGAACCGTAAATGGCCGTGGCCGAGGCATCTTTCAGGATTTCCAGCGATTCGATGTCCGAAGGATTGATGTCGCCCAGCGGGTTGTTGACCGTAAAACCGCCCGCCGACACGTTGTCGTTGGAGTTGATCGGCAAACCATCGATGACAATCAGGGGCGACGAACTGCCGTTGATGGACGAAACCCCGCGAACCCGGATTACCGGGGCGTTGTTCAGCACGCCGTTCGGAGTAATGATGTTCACCCCGGCCGCTCGGCCCTGCAACGCCTGGTCGAAGCTTTGCACCGGTTTGTTGGCGATACTGGCCCCATCGACCGACGACACCGCGCCGGTGATGGTTTTTTTACTTTGCGTACCGTACCCGACAACCACCACCTCGCTGAGATTCGTGGCATCAATCTGGAGCGTAACGTTGATCGTCGAGCGATTCCCAGCGTCAATTTCCTGCGTAGAAAAACCGATAAAACTGTAAATTAATTTGGCATTGGCTGGCACGTTGGTAAGGCGGTAGGTGCCATCGGCATCGCTGTTGGTCCCGCGTGAGGTGCCTTTGATTTGAACATTCACTCCCGGAAGCGGGGAGCCGTCGTCTGATGAAGTGATTTTCCCGGTAATGGTACGATCCTGTGCCAAAACAGGCAAAGAAAGCAAGGTACACCATACCAAAAGGGATGGTAAGAATTTTCTCATAGTTCTGTACATTTGTTTAGGTTATTCGCAAAATTGCTTCAAAAAATGATGGCATGATACGATTTTGCAAAAATTTTGTAAAAAATTACCTCTTAGGAATATTTACTCATTTTTTGATACTTTTATATCTCTTTTATTGAAATGCCATTATGAATAAAACTAAGAGAATAGTTTTGTGGGTTTTAATCGTTTTTCTGCTAGCGTCAGAGGGTATTTATGCGCAAGTAACCCTGAAATCGCAAATGAACAAATTGGCCGATGGCCTTGAAAAAAAGGTGGTCACCTGGCGTCGGGAAATTCACCAGAATCCGGAGTTGGGAAACCGGGAAATTCAAACTTCGGCTAAAATCGCGGCTCATTTGCATGCGTTAGGGATCGAGGTAAAAACCAATGTGGCCAAAACCGGCGTCGTGGGGATTTTGAAAGGCGGAAAGCCGGGGCCGGTGGTGGCGCTGCGGGCCGACATGGACGGTTTGCCCGTGACCGAACGGGTGGATGTTCCGTTCAAATCGACCGTGACCACCGAGTTCAACGGGCAGCAAACCGGCGTGATGCATGCGTGCGGACATGATTCACACGTCGCCATTCTGATGGGCGTGGCCGAGGTGCTGGCTTCCGTGAAAAACGACCTGAAAGGAACCGTGAAATTCATTTTCCAACCCGCCGAGGAAGGGCCACCGGCGGGCGAAGAAGGCGGAGCGCAACTGATGGTCAAGGAAGGGGTGCTCGAAAATCCGAAGGTGGACGCCATTTTCGGGCTGCACATCAATTCCCAGACCGAAGTCGGAACCATCAAATACCGCCCGGGGGCTACGATGGCCGCTGTCGATTTTTACAGCATTAAGGTGAAAGGAAAGCAGACGCACGGCGCGGCACCCTGGTCGGGCGTCGACCCGATTGTGACCTCGTCGCAGATTGTGATGGGCCTGCAAACCATCGTCAGCCGGAACCTGCCGATTACGGAATACCCGGCGGTGGTGACAGTCGGCGCGATGCACGGGGGGATTCGGCAGAACATCATTCCGGAAGAAGTTAACATGATTGGCACCATCCGATCGTTTACGCCCGAGATGCAGAAAACCATTCACCGCCGGATCAACGAAATTGCCTCCAACGTCTCGGAAAGCGCCGGTGCGAAGGCTGATGTGAAGATTGATGTCATGTATCCGGTGACGTACAACGACCCCGCCCTGACCGATCAGATGGTGCCGACGCTCGAAGCGGTGGCCGGGAAAGAAAACGTATTGATTCGTCCGCTCGACACCGGCGCGGAGGATTTTTCCTTTTTCCAACAGAAGGTGCCCGGTTTCTTCTTTTTCCTCGGCGGTATGCCGAAAGGCAAAAAAGTGGAAGATGCGGCCCCGCACCACACCCCGGATTTTTACATCGACGAAAGCGGCTTTGGCCTGGGTGTCAAAGCACTCTGCCACCTGACGGTGGATTACATGGAGCAGTGGAAAGGAGGAGCGACGGTGGGGAAAAGGAAATAATTTTTTAATAACGAATAACGAATAACGAATAACGAATAACGAATAACGAATAACGAATAACGAATAACGAATAACGAATAACGAATAACGAATAACGAAGTTGCCTAGATGATTCTAACGATTTAGGTTGCGCTCGGCGGTTTCGATGCTTTTTTTAAAGATTCGAATCAGCTCAGTGCATTCTGTTAGAGTTATCTGACCGGTCTCGTTCAGCAGATTTACTTTGTCCAGAATTCTGAGATTAATTCGGGATTCTCGAAGCTCTTTGAGCGCACCTTTCATTTTGTGAATGAAATCTTTTTGTGATTCAGCGCTTTGAGCCTCACCGTAATGGAGGGCGGGGGCAGTACCCGATCGAAGAAGCTGGCTACCCAAATGACTGGATGCTTTGGTAGTTGGTAAGGCTTCAACGACGGCGATTACCACGGCAGAGAAGTCGATCAGGCGATCTTCCAGATCAAACTTACGCTCACTCATTTCTTCTCGCTATTCGTTGTTCAAAAATCATCATTCACTATTTTGTTTGACGATTATACTTGTCCCAAGTCATTCAAATCCGACGGTTTTCGTTATTCATTATTCGCTATTCAATATTCGTTATTCAAAAACTTCATCTTTCCTCCTTCCTCACTCACCTCCAGCGTGGCACCTCGGCCGATGGGCATGGCGAGATTGCGGGCCACATGGCCGACCGGGAAATCGAAGCAGACCGGAAACCGGTAGGAAGCGACGTGCTCGGCAATGATTTCGTTAACGGTTTTGCCGAAGGGCGCCGACTCATTGATGCGCATTTCCGAAAATTGGCCCACGACCAGTCCGGCCAAACCGGCCAGTCGGCCCGAGCGCCGAAGCTGAATCAGCATTCGGTCGACGGAATAGAACGTTTCGTCGATGTCTTCAATAAACAGCAACTTGCCGCTTAAGTCGATGTCGGAGGGCGTACAGAGGGTATGAACCAGCAACGTCAGGTTACCACCGACGAGTGGACCGCTGGCGGTTCCGGGACGATTCAGGACATTGGCCGGGCTGGCATAGGGCGCAACCGTTTCGCCAAATAAGCACTGACGCAGCGTTTCAAGGGAATCCTTAACGCCTTCACTACCAAACAATTTCGGCATGATGGCGTGCAGGCTTTGAATGCCTAGTTGGTGCAGGTGGCAGTGCAGGACCGTAATGTCGCTGAAGCCGACGATCCATTTGGGATTTTTGAGAAACTGGGTAAAATCAAGCTGGTCGAGGATGCGGTAACTGCCGTAACCGCCCCGGGCCGAAAAAACTGCCCGGATTGTCGGATCATCGAGCATCTGCTGCAGTTCCCGGGCGCGCAGGGCATCGTCGCCGGCAAACTGGTAGTGGCTACTGTACAGCGTCTGGCCTTCAACGACATCGAGCTGCCACTGGTCGCGCAAAATCCGGAAAGCCGGTTCGAGGGACTCGTAATCCAGCCGACTGGCCATGGCCATCACGCCGACCCGATGGCCGGGTTGGAGGAAGGAGGGACGTATCAAGGTCGATCAGATAAAAATGATGTCTTCTAGCACATCGGTGCCCATTTCGCGGTTGATGAGCTGAATCATTTTCTGCTTGGCGATGACCAGTTCGTTGCGAAGCGGAGCGGAGTTAATCTCAATGTGCAGCTTTCGATCCCGGACATAGAGCCGGTTGGTGCGGGAGGCAATGGCTTTGCCCATCATTTTCTCCCAGAAGGCTTCAAGGTAGGTTTCGTTGAAGCGGGTTTGCAGTTGATACGACTTCAGCATATGGCCGATTGCGTCCTTCAGGGCAACCGTTCCGGGCTTCCGGGAAGCGTTTTCTTTGTCAAATCGATAGTATTGGGCCATACGATGCGGTGTCTTGACACAAAGGTAACGAACGACCGGAAGGAATGGCAAGCCGGTTTCCAAAAAAAATTAGCCGGTCGGGTAGTCTGGTTTGCCCGAATAGCGGTACATATTGCTGAAACCGGAGAAAATCAGCCGCATTTCCAGGCGGGTTGATTAAATTAATGCGAAATGCCGTCCGAACATTCGCTTTTTCGGGTAGAACTTCCCTACTTTGAGCTTTATTTACTCTTGAGATACCTATAGTCCTTATCTGATTTATGCAATCTTCAGAAAAACCGTCGCAACCATCGCGTCGCAAATTTATTCAGGCCGGGGCGCTCGCGGCCAGTGGCTTCTTCATCGTGCCGCGTCATGTGCTGGGCGGCCGGGGCTTCATTGCGCCAAGCGATAAACTGAACCTGGCCGCCGTTGGTTTTGGTGGAAAAGGGTCGAGTGACATCAACAATTCGTTTAACAACGGAGCTAATAACGTTGTGGCTCTGTGCGATGTCGATTGGGGGCTGGCCCGCGTTAAAGAAAATTTTACGAAGCACGCCAATGCCAAGCGCTACAAGGACTTCCGTGAAATGCTCGACAAGGAAGGAAAAACCATCGACGCCGTAACGGTTTCGACGGCCGACCACACCCACGCGGTGGTGGCCATGGCCGCTATGCAGCGCGGAAAACACGTTTATGTGCAAAAACCGCTGACGCACAATATTTACGAAGCCCGGATGCTGACCGAAGCGGCCCGCAAATACAAGGTGGTGACGCAGATGGGAAACCAGGGTTCGTCGAACCCGCAGCAGAAAACGATGGTCGAGTGGTTCGACAAAGGGCTGCTCGGTAAGGTGAGCGAAATCCAGATCTGGACCAACCGTCCCGTGTGGCCACAGGGTATTCCGGTACCGCAACCGGCTGGCGAAACGCCCGTCGATCTGGATTGGGACCTGTGGCTCGGACCCGCCCAGAAAGTGGGCTACACCCCGGCCTACCACCCCTTCAAATGGCGGGGTTGGTGGAACTTTGGTGCGGGTGCACTCGGCGACATCGGTTGTCACATCATGGACATTCCGTTCCGGGTACTGGGACTGGGCTATCCGACCGAGGTGGAAACCAGCGTTGGGGCGGTTTTCCTCAAAGACTGGACGCCGGAGTATAATCCCGAAGGTTGCCCGCCCTCTTCGCGCGTCGAATTGAAATTCCCGGCTTCGGCCAAAAATAAATCCGATGTGAAACTGGTTTGGTCCGACGGCGGTATCCGTCCGTTCAAACCCGATCTGCTGCCAACCGGCGAAGCGTATCCGGAAAATGGCGAAAACGGGATGTTCATGATCGGGGATAAAGGCATGATTGCCTGCGGCATGTACGGCGACGATCCGATTTTGTACACCAAAGACGGCCAGAAAATTGTCGCTCCGGCGAAACCGAAACCGGAAAATGGCAAGTTCTGGCCAGAAAATGGCCATCAGATTCTGTGGACCGAAGCCTGCAAAGCCGGTTTTAACAGCAAAGAACACAAAGCACTAACCTCGTCGTTCGACTTTTCAGGACCGCTGACTGAATCCGTGCTGATGGGTAACCTGGCCATTCGTAGTTACATGCTCCGGACACCCAAAGCCGACGGCAAGGGGTTCACCTACCCGGGCCGTAAGCGGTTGACCTGGGATGGTAAGAATATGAAAATCACCAACTTCGATGACGCTAACCAGTTTGTTTCGCGGCAATACCGCGACGGCTGGAAATTGTCGATGTAAGACGAACCGGATCATTTCCCTGTAGAACCTCCTGTTTGCTGTCGGTTTGACGGTAAAGCAGGAGGTTTTCTGTTTGGGAGAAGCGAGTAAAGAAAGTCCTTCATCCGGTTTCCTGTTAAAAAATTTGGAGCAACGGTCTTCGTTCGCTATACTTGCGGCTCAAATCAAGTCTCCAAACCGATACGGAACGTCTCCGTATCCTTTGCAACAGCCAATTGTTGCGCTTGATTTATAAAGAAGAGGCAAGAGACCGGGCTCGGTGAACCTCTGGCAACCTGCCGCGCGGCAAGGTGCTACATCCCGCCTACGGAATCATTCCGGTGATTTTGATAGGAGATATAAATCGAACTGACCATGATTCACATCCGATGCTGTATGCCCCCCGGTGGGCTACTACACACCTACACGCTGAGCACACCGACAAGCGGGAGCGGCTTTCGGTTGATCATTGATGCGGCCTATCGTGACTGAACTTCACGAAAAACCGTCGCAACAATCTATCTGTGCGCCCTTTCCGGCCAGCCGCCGGAATGCTGACCTACGTTTTTACCCATAGTCAACAATTCCACCAACTTACATGGCAAACCCTTTGCATTTCGAAACCCTGCAACTGCACGCAGGTCAGGAACCCGACCCTACCACCAAAGCGCGGGCCGTTCCCATTTACCAAACTTCATCCTACGTTTTCGATAATGCCGAACACGGGGCCAAACTCTTTGCGTTACAGCAGTTTGGGAATATTTACACCCGGATCATGAACCCGACTACCGACGTGTTCGAGAAGCGCATTGCGGCTCTCGAAGGCGGGGTGGCCGCTTTGGCCGTCGGGTCCGGACAGGCCGCTCAGTTTGTGGCGCTGAACAACATCCTGAGCGTCGGAGATAACTTCGTAACCACTTCCTACCTCTACGGCGGGACGTACAACCAGTTCAAGGTGTCGTTCAAACGGCTGGGCATCGAAGCCCGGTTTGCAGATGGCGATAAAGTGGAGAGCTTTGAGCGGCTAATCGACGAAAAGACCAAGGCTATTTACCTGGAAACCATCGGGAACCCGGAGTTTAACATTCCGGATTTTGAGGCCTTTGCCGCCCTGGCTCAGAAACACGACTTGCCGTTGATTGTCGACAACACCTTCGGTGCGGGCGGTTATCTGTTCCGACCCATCGAACACGGCGCGGCTGTGGTGGTTGAGTCGGCGACCAAGTGGATCGGTGGCCACGGCACGAGCATCGGGGGCGTCATTGTCGATAGCGGGAATTACAACTGGGGGAACGGCAAATTTCCGCAGTTTACCGAACCCGCCGAAGGCTACCACGGCCTAATATTCAACGATGTGTTCGGCATCGGCGGCCCGTTTGGCAATATCCAGTTCATCATCCGCGCCCGGGTCGAAGGGCTGCGCGACTGGGGCCCGGCCCTGAGCCCATTCAACTCGTTTTTATTCCTGCAAGGCGTTGAAACGCTGTCGCTGCGTGTCGACCGGACGGTGCAGAACGCCCTGGCGATTGCGCAGTGGCTGGAGCAGCACGAGCAGGTCGAGAAGGTCTTTTACCCGGGATTGGCCAGCAGCCCGTACCACACGCTGGCCCAGAAATACCTGAAACGCGGTTTTGGGGGCGTTCTGTCGTTCAAACTGAAAGCCGGGAAGGAAGCGGCCGATACCTTTATCGATAACCTGAAGTTGATCAGCCACTTAGCCAATGTCGGTGATGCCAAAACGCTGATCATTCACCCGGCGGCAACAACACACCAGCAATTGAGTGCCGAAGAGCAGGTTAGCGCCGGGGTACAACCAGGCCAGTTGCGGCTGTCGCTGGGTATTGAACACATCGACGACATCAAAGCCGATCTGGAACAGGCGTTTGCGGCCATCAAGGCGTAGTATTCGATTTACGGTAGGCCGCACCTTCATTATTCGGTGTTCGTTATTCAGTATTCGATATTTGTTATTTCAATATTGAACACCGAATAACGAATATCGAATAACGAAGGTGAAACCGCTTACCGACAACTCTTTTTCGATTGGAGACTAAATTCTTTGATTACAAGTTTACCTTCTCGCTGGAGTCGGGAACCTCCCTGCCGGGTTTTCGGTTGGCGTACACGACGCGCGGAACGCTCAATGAAGATCGTTCCAACGTCGTCTGGGTTTGCCATGCCCTGACGGGCAGCGCCGACGTGATTGATTGGTGGGACGGGATGGTCGGGCCGGGGAAATTTTATGATCCGGCTCAGTACTTCATCGTTTGTGTCAACGTGTTAGGCTCTTGCTACGGCTCCACCGGCCCGCTGTCCATTCATCCAACTACTGGGCAGCCGTTTTACCACGAGTTCCCGCAGGTGACGATTCATGACATTGTGAAGGCGCTGGATCTGTTGCGTCAGGAATTGGAAATCGAGCAGATTTACACCTGCATCGGCGGGTCGCTGGGCGGGCAGCAAGCGCTGGAGTGGTCGATTCAGCAACCCGAGCTGATTCAAAACCTGATTCTGATTGCCACCAACGCCGTGATGTCGCCCTGGGGCATTGCCTTCAACGAAGCCCAGCGGATGGCCATCAGCGCCGATCCGACCTGGCTTGAAAACCGCGAAGATGCCGGACGGGCGGGCATGAAAGCGGCTCGGGCCGTGGCGATGTTGTCGTACCGGAACTACGATACCTACGGGTTTACGCAGGCGCTCGACAACAACGAGCAACTCGATCATTACAAAGCTTCCAGCTACCAGCAGTACCAGGGCGAAAAGCTGGCCAACCGCTTCAATGCCTATACCTACTGGGTTTTGACGAAAGTTATGGACTCCCATAACGTGGGCCGAAACCGGGGAAGCATTACCCTGGCGCTGGAGCAGGTCCGGTCGCGAACGCTGGCGGTCGGGATCAAATCCGATATTCTCTTTCCTCCCGTCGAACAGAAAACCCTGGCCCGGCACATCCCGGATGCCCGGTATGAAGAAATTGATTCGTTGTACGGACACGACGGTTTTCTGATCGAAACCAAACCGCTGACACAGATCATCCGGCGCTGGATGGAAGAGCGGAGCCTGGTGTTGAAAAGCAGATTTTGATCGAATGTATAGCATTCGGCTCACCAATAGTAGATACCGTATCTTCTATTGCTTTAGAAATGAGTGAACTTGAAAAACAGGTTACTAAGCTCATTATGCCCAATAAATCTATTGATTTATAAATAATTTAATAAAATTCAATCATTAGTAAATTATTTTAAAATATCCTGCCTATCTTTCCCGACGTTTCATCTCATCTCAAGTTTCTTAAAGGTATCGAGTAGTATGGAGGCCAATTATACTGTATCCATCGTAGATAAGAAAAAAAACCGTCTGAAGCGCGGTATATTGAAAGAAATGTACCGCCTTGGCCCCCTGACACTGGCGCAGTTGGCGAAGGCCCTACATGCCAGCGTCCCCTCGGTTACTATGTTGATTGATGAACTGGCTTCGGAAAACTGGGTGCAGGAAATCGGTACCGGTACCGCGCAATACGGACGGAAACCGGCGTTGTTTGGGCTGCGTTCCGGCAACCAGGCTATCGTGGTAGTGGACATTAGCATCCATGACATTAAATTGGTCGTCTTCGATCTGACCAACCGGGTCTTGGACCGGCTGGATGTCAACCTGCGGCTGGAGGACTCCGTTGCTTTTCTGGAAACGCTG
The DNA here is from genome assembly GCF_049445795.1 of Larkinella sp. VNQ87. Lineage (NCBI taxonomy): Bacteria > Pseudomonadati > Bacteroidota > Cytophagia > Cytophagales > Spirosomataceae > Larkinella > Larkinella sp. VNQ87. The sequence goes on along the minus strand of NZ_JBMSDT010000017.1, from coordinate 116,611 downwards.
CAAGGGCCACTCGACGAGGTAGCGCAGCGCATTCAGGAGCGTCAGCTCAACATCATCGGAGTCGGTTGCGCCCTCCCCGGGTTGGTGGACCCCCGGACCGGAACCAATTATACCTACAAGAACCTGAATCGTCCGGAACTCTCGTTGCAGCAGCAACTGGCAGCCTGCTTCGATGCGCCGGTTTACCTAATCAACGATACCAAAGCCACGATTCTGGGCGAACACCGCTTCGGACTGGCGAAAGGGAAAAACCATGTTCTGTCGATCAATATCGATTGGGGAGTAGGTTTGGGTGTGATTCACAACGGCGATATTGTGCAGGGTGCGGCCGGTTTTGCGGGCGAATTGGGGCACATTCAGCTCCAGGCCGACGGCGAACTATGTTCGTGTGGCAAGGTCGGTTGTCTGGATACACTCACGTCGGCGTCGTCGCTGGTTCGGCGGGTAAAAGCCGGTTTACGCGAAGGCCGGGTATCCAAGCTGGCCGAAGAGAATTTTGAGAATATTGATGTCGAAATGGTCATCGAAAAAGCCAAAGCGGGCGACGAACTGGCCATCGACCTGCTGAACGAGGTGGGGAGCGAACTGGGCAAAGGACTGTCTATTGCGGTTCACCTGTTCAACCCGGAGCTGATCATCGTCAACGGTGTCGTCGCAAAAGCCGAGCGCCTGATTACCCGACCCATCGAACAGGCCATCGACAAGTACTGTCTGGCCGATTTTCGCAATAAACTCATCATCACGGTGTCTCGGTTAGGGGAAATGGCCAAACTCTACGGCACGCAGGCTTACGTAGTGCAGTGCCTGCTCGAACACGAAGAAATACCATAACCAACCCAATCCAATCCTGAATGAAAGTTCTATTTTCGCTTGCAGTATCACTTTGTCTGACAATTCAGCTATCGTTTGCCCAATCTTCCCGGTATGCTATTGTGCCGCAGCCCGTTCGGCTAACCGAAGAGAAGGGAAGTTTTAAACTACCGAACAACGTATCAATCAGTATCGGCGACGATGATCCGGAAGTACGCCGGGTGGCTGGCATGCTGGCGGATCAACTCACAAAATCGACCGGTAAAACCGCCAAAGTAAAAACCGGTAAAGCGGGGGCAATTACTTTTGTCAGGATGCGCAACCCCAAACTGGGAAAAGAAGGCTACTTCCTGAATGTGACGCCCAAACGCATCACGCTGATGGCGCAGGAACCCAACGGCTTTTTTTACGGAATGCAATCGCTGCTGCAACTGCTGCCTGCTGAGGTGTTCGGGAACTCCGTGGCACAGGGCGTCGACTGGTCGGTACCGTGCTGCTCGATTGAAGACCAGCCCCGGTTTGCCTATCGCGGGATGATGCTGGACGTGGCGCGGCATTTTTACCCGACACCGGCGGTCAAGAAGTTCATCGATCAGATCGCTCTTCACAAAATCAACACCTTTCACTGGCACCTGACCGATGACCAGGGCTGGCGGATCGAGATCAAAAAACACCCAAAACTGACCGAAATCGGCTCGGTTCGCAAAGAAACGATGCTGGGTCGCTACGGCAACAATAAATTTGACAAAACACCCTACGGCGGTTTCTACACCCAGGACGAAATCCGGGATGTGATTAAATACGCTCAGGAGCGCTTCATTACGGTGATTCCGGAGATTGAAATGCCGGGCCACGCGATGGCGATTCTGTCAGCTTACCCGCAGTTGGGCAGCAGTCCGGACAAAATTGTGCCCGTAACGGGCCGGTGGGGCGTTCACGAAGATGTGCTTTTTCCGCGCGAAGAAACGTTCACATTTCTGGAAGAAGTGTTGACGGAAGTGATCGACCTGTTTCCGAGCCAGTACATTCACATTGGAGGTGACGAATGTCCGAAAAAGCAATGGCAGGAAAGCCGGTTTTGCCAGGACCTGATCAAGAAACAGGGCTTAAAAGATGAACATGAACTGCAAAGTTACTTCATCGGCCGGATCGATAAATTCATCACCTCGAAAGGCCGGAAAATGATCGGCTGGGACGAAATTCTGGAAGGCGGTTTGTCGCCTAACGCGACAGTTATGAGCTGGCGGGGCGTCGATGGCGGAATTGCGGCTGCCAAACAGGGACACGATGCGATCATGACGCCGACGACGTATTTCTACCTCGACTATTACCAGGCAGACCCGAAAACGACGAACATGCCCCTGGCCATCGGCGGTTTTCTGCCGCTCGAAAAAACCTATTCGTACGAACCGCTTCCCGATTCACTTTCAGCCGACATTAAAAAGCACATCATCGGTGTTCAGGCCAATGTCTGGACGGAATACATTAAAACGCCGGATTACCTCGAATACATGATTTACCCCCGGGCCATTGCGATGTCGGAAATAGGCTGGACGCCCCGGGAACGCAAAAACCTTGAGGATTTCAAGCAGCGGCTAGACGTTCATAAGAAACGGCTCGATGTGCTGGGAATTAACTACTACGGTGCGCCCATCAACCCGAACTTCCAATACGTAAAACCGGACGGATCAGTCGGGAAGTTGTAAGAAAACTGGTATAAATAACCGCCTAAAATCTGGAATATCCGGGTTTTAGGCGGTTTTGTTTTCTACCTTCCCAATGAATTACCATTCCCTTCGACATCGCTTCGGTCATAACTCAAGGCTCCGGAAGGGCATTGGTCGATCTGACGCATAATTCGCTCGGAAGTGGCGCCCTGAATCGTCACCCAGGGGCGTTTTCCGGGATCGAAAACCTGGGGTAAGCCCGTAAAACAGCGCCGGGAATGCATACAGATAGATGGTTTCCAGACAACGGTGATTTCGCCATTGGTGTAGCGGGTTGTAATGTCGTTCATGAATGATCTGGTCAGGATGGAAAGTTCGTACAGGCAAATCGGTAGAGAATGCAGATTTTCGCCTTACCAACACAAATTGCTAAAATTATCTCAATGTCTGCTTTCGTATGAAAAAATACTCCTTACTGCTTTTCCTGAACCTGTTTGTCCTGTTCGGAACTTTCGCCCAACCCGCCGAACGACCGATTAAAATTGTGGTAGCCCCGGATCACATCAACTGGCAGTACCGACCGGGCGAGCCGGTGAAGTTTACCATCTCGGTGCTGCAAAACGGCAACCCGATTAAAGGCGCTAAAATCCGGTACGAAATCGGGCCGGAGAAAATGGAGCCCACGAAAAAAGAAACCGTCACCCTGGCGAACGGTACGACCACCGTCGAGGGTGGAACGATGAAGGCACCCGGTTTTCTGCGCTGCGTGGCCACGACCGACATCGACGGTAAAACCTACCGGAACCTGGCGACGGCCGGTTTTAGCCCGGAGCAAATTACCCCGACGGTTGACAATCCGGCTGATTTTCAGATGTTCTGGGATAGCGCCAAAGCCGAGCTGAGTCGCGTTCCGCTCGACGCCCGGATGACGCTGATGCCCGAGCGTTGCACCGAAAAGGTGAATGTTTACCACGTCAATATTCAGAATTACGCCAATTCGCGATTGTACGGGATTCTTTGCGTGCCGAAGCAGGAGGGGAAGTATCCGGCTTTGCTGCGGGTGCCGGGTGCGGGCATCCGGCCGTATGGCGGCAATATTACTGATGCTGAAAAAGGAATGATTACGCTCGAGATCGGGATTCACGGAATTCCGGTCAACCTTGATCCGGCGGTTTACCTGAACCTGAGCGCGGGCGCTTTGAGTGGCTACATGAACATCAACCTCGACGACCGCGACCGGTATTACTACAAACGGGTGTACCTGGGTTGTGTACGTGCCAATGATTTTCTGGTCAGCCTGCCACAGTACGACGGACGGAACCTGGCCGTAACGGGCGGGAGTCAGGGTGGAGCCTTGTCCATCATTACGGCCGGACTCGACAGCCGCGTGAAATGGCTGGGCGCGTATTACCCGGCGCTGTCGGACATGACCGGTTATTTGAAAAACCGGGCGGGCGGATGGCCGCATCTGTTTACCGGCAAGGCGCTGGCGTTTAACAACACCCCCGCCAAAATCAAAACCGTCGCGTATTATGATGTCGTCAATTTTGCCCGGCTGGTGAAGGTGCCCGGCTATTATTCCTGGGGTTTCAACGACGAAACCTGTCCGCCCACGTCGATGTATGCGTCTTATAATGTAATTTCAGCCCCGAAACAGCTTCAACTTCGTGAGGATACCGGCCACTGGACTTACCCCGAACAAACCGAGTTGATGACCAACTGGCTGGTGCAGCAGTTGAAAGGCAGTGCGAAATGACGGACCGCCGGGCGGCCCCGTTTAGTCCGTGAGTTTTAGCTATCACATTGACTAATTAGCAACTCACGGACTTTAGTCCGTGGGTACTACCATGAACCGAAAAACCGCTTTGTTTTTGATCCACGGTTGGCTAATGGCCACGACGCTGTTTGCCCAGAACGGCGTTTTGGTGTTTCAATCGGATTTCGGGCTTAAAGACGGAGCGGTTTCGGCCATGAAAGGGGTTGCTATGGGCGTGTCGCCAAACCTCAAAATTTTTGATCTGACCCACGAAATACCGGCTTACAACATCTGGGAAGCGGCCTACCGACTCCTGCAAACGGCCCCGTATTATCCGAAAGGCACAGTGTTCGTGTCAGTTTGCGATCCGGGCGTAGGCACCGACCGGAAATCGGTGGTTCTGCTGACGCAATCGGGCCATTATGTTGTGACGCCCGATAACGGAACCCTCACGCTGATTGCCGAAAAGATGGGCATCCGGGAGGTGCGTGAAATCGACGAAGCGGTCAATTGCTTGCGCAATTCCGACGAGTCCTATACCTTTCACGGCCGCGACGTTTATGCGTACACGGGTGCCCGGCTGGCCGCCCGGGCCATCACGTTTGTGCAGGTTGGCCGAAAATTACCCCCGGAAGTTAAAAAGATTCCGTATCAGCAACCGGTGCTTGAAAAAGGGATTTTGAAAGGAACCATACCGGTGCTGGATGTGCAATACGGGAACGTCTGGAGCAACATTCCAAAACCGCTGGTAACGAAGCTCGGGGTAAAAACCGGCGCTAAGGTGCAGGTACGCATTTATTCCAAAACCGAAAAAGTTTTTGACGACCGGGTGGCGCTAGTCAACACGTTTGGCGAGTCGAACGAAGGAGAAAATGTGGCTTACTTTAACAGTTTACTCAACTTTTCGGTAGCGGTGAACATGGGTAATTTCGCCGAAAAATACAAAGTCAGTAGTGGCCCGGACTGGCGTATCGAGGTTGAAAAGTGATGCAGAAGGTTCGAAACGATGAACCGGCGTATCGTTTCGGGACGCCCAAACGTTTTAGCGCAGCCGGCTTTACATACCGAACCACGAGGCAATCCGCAGGCAGACCGTCAGACTGTAGAAACACGGCAGGTAGTCTGCACCCGACGGGTGTGATCGATTGCCTATTTTTAGTGTAACTATTTGGTTGTTAGCGCCTTGTTTTCAATCCTCAAAGGTCTGTAAGAACTTTTCGTACCTTTTTGGTTTAGTATACGACTAAAGAAGAACCTCATTACGCTCTCCGATCATGCGCTCACGAATCACACAAGTTTTAATTGGTTTGGTAATGGCCGTCGTGGCCCTCTTTACCTATTTCACCAATACGCAGGAAAATCCGGTAACGGGTGAAAAACAACACATTAGCCTGACGCCCGAACAGGAGGTTCAGCTTGGGCTGGAAAGTGCTCCTCAGATGGCCCAGGAATTCGGCGGTTTATACCCCGACGAAAAGGTGCAGCAGGCCGTCAAGCGTGTCGGTCAGAAAATCGTCAATTCGACCAGTGTGAAGAATAGTCCTTACCAGTTCGACTTTCACGTTCTGGCCGATAACCGCACCGTGAATGCCTTTGCGGTGCCGGGTGGACAGATTTTCATTACGGCAGCTTTGCTCGACAAGCTCAAGAACGAAGATCAGTTGGCGGGTGTGCTGAGCCACGAAATTACGCACGTGGTCGGGCGACATTCCGCTGAGCAGATTTCCAAACAACAGCTCACCCAGGGCCTGGCCGGTGCAGCCGCCATCGCGACGGAAGACCCCAACTCTCCGGGCCGGAACGCGGCCATTGCCAGCTACGTTGCGAACCTGATTAACCTCAAATATGGCCGTGACGATGAAGTGGAATCCGATCAGTTGGGGGTTCGGTGGATGATCGAAAGTGGTTACAAACCCGAAGCCATGATCGACGTCATGGAAGTGCTGAAAGCTGCCGGAGGTCCCAACCGCCCCTCCGAATTCATGAGCAGCCACCCCGACCCCGATAACCGCATCGAGCGGATCAAGGAAGCCATTGCGAAGTACAAAGGGCAGTAACGTTGGAATGATGAATGATAAATGATGAATGATAAATGTAAAAGTGCCGGACTGAGAATCACCTTTACGTTCATCATTCATCATTCTCTTTCACAGTTCCTTCCCACAATGCGGACAATGGTGTTTGCGGACGGTTTTCTGGGAACGGATGTGTTCGGCGAAACCGGAAGCCAGAATACCGGTCGGCAGGGCAAATAACCCAATTCCCATCACCGCCGTAATCCCCGCCAGCAGTTTCCCCAACGGTGTCACGGGATGAATGTCGCCGTACCCGACCGTTGCCATCGCATTGATGCCCCACCAGAGCGTGGCCGGAATGCTCGAAAATGCTTCCGGCTGCGTCGCGTGTTCGAGGTAGTACATGGCGCTCGAAATGATCACCAGCATAAACAGCAGGAACGACACACTCAGCACCAGTTCTTCTTTCTTGTCTTCCACCACGCTTTGAATGACGTGATAAGCCTTGGAATAGCGCGTGATCCGGAACAAACGGAAAATCCGGAAAATGCGAAGAAGCCGAATCAGGGCCAGATCGGTGTGGAACAGCGTGACGTAAAACGGCAGAATGGCCAATAGGTGAATGAGTGCCGTCGTGGAGAGCACATACCGCAGACGGCCAAAAACCGGGTGGTGATATTTTTCGTTTTCAACACAAACCCAGACCCGTAATAGGTATTCGATGGTAAATAAGATTACCGAAACAATTTCAAACTCCACGAAAAACCGGTGGTATTTCTGGTGGAGGGAAGGCACGGTGTGCAGGATAATCGCCAGCGCGTTTAGGGCGATCAAGATAAATAAAAACAGGTTAAATACCAGGCTGATGCCCCGTTTTCGGCCCGACGAAGTCTCCAGAATCCGGTATAGATTCCGGCGGATCGAATGGGTCGAAGCCGAGTGGGTGTGTAGAGTGGGCTGCATGGCACGAATCGGTCAAAAGGCGGAAAACGACGCTTCGTTTTCGGGTACGGTGGTTATTTTTGAAACAGTTTTTCACCACCCACCCAGGTTTGTAAGACGGTGGCTTTGCGGAGTTCGGTCGCGGGGATTTTCATAATATCTTGTTGCAGAACGACAAAATCAGCCTGTTTGCCGGGTTCGATGCTGCCGCGCAGGTGGTCCTCAAAATTAGCAAAAGCCGCCCAGCTTGTCATGGCTTTCAGGGCCGAAGCCCGGTCGACGGCATTTTCCATCTGAAAACCGCCCGCCGGAAAGCCCTGCGCATCGACCCGGGCCACGGCCGCGTGGAAACCGTACAGCGGATTGACGGCTTCGACCGGAAAATCACTTCCGAACGCAATCCGTCCATTTTGCTTCAGCAGATCCTTGTACGCATACGCCCCCTTCACCCGCACCGGCCCCACGCGCTCGGCGGCCCAGTACATATCGGATGTAGCATGGGTGGGTTGCACTGACGGAATCACCGAATACCGGTTGAACTTCCAGAAATCATCGGGCGACACGACCTGGGCGTGTTCAATACGCCACCGGCGGTTGTTGCTCTTTTTCAGGAGTTTACCATATAGGTCCAGAATCAGGTGGTTGGCGGAGTCGCCGATGCAATGCGTGTTGGCCTGAAACTCGCTCTTCGCCAGCAAGGTCAGCGCCCGTTCCAGTTCATTCGGACTCAGGAGCAGAAAACCGCCGGTTTCGGGCCGGTCGTTATACGGTTTCCGCAGGCAGGCTCCGCGCGAGCCCAGCGCCCCGTCGGCGTAGAGTTTAAACGAACGCACCGTTAGCCGGTCGGTCTGAAACGGGCCGCGTTTGAGGTAGTAGTCCAGGTTCGGTTCACCGAGGCTGATCATCACATAATCCCGGATTTTTAATTTGTTCTCCTTTTGAAGCCGCTCCACCAGCTCAATATCCCGGCGGTCGAGCCCGGCATCGGAAACCGTCGTCAGGCCCAGCGACAGGCAGACCTGCTGAGCGGCCAGCAACTGGCGTTCCTTGTCCTGGGCGTCGGGCTGCGGAATGACACGCCGAACCAAGCCCATCGCGTTGTCGACCAGCACGCCCGTCGGTTCATTTCCGGTTAAGACCACTTCGCCCCCCGGAACTTTGGTATTTCGGGTGATGCCCGCCAGCCGCAGGGCTTTCGAATTGATCACTACCGCATGCCCATCGACCCGAGTGAGGCAAACTGGTATGTTTGGAAAAGCCGCATCCAGCTTTTCTTTGGTCGGAAACTGCTTATCCGGCCAGTCGTTCTGATCCCAGCCCCGCCCAATGAGCCAGAGGGCAGTCGGATTTCTTTTGTGAAAAGCGTTGAGTCGTTGGATAACCTCGTCGTACGAACTTGTACCAACTAAATCGGCCTGGTCGAGCATTTGGCCCAAGCCGAGAAAATGGGCGTGAGGATCGTAAAAACCGGGGTAAACCGGCTGGCCCCGCAGATCGATCACGCTATCGGCAGTGTAGTTGTTCAGAAGGGATTCGGACGAGCCAACGGCCAGGAATTTTCCATCTTTGATCACAAACGCCTGAGCGGTTGTAAAGGCCGAGTCGGCGGTGTAAACCGTGGCGTTGTGAATGAGGATATCCCCCTGTTTTTTTGAGGAACAGGCGATCAATCCGAGCAGGCAAAAACCGGTAAGAAAGTTACGGTAGCGCATAAGTCCTTTTTGATCAGGTACAAGGTAGAAGTTTCGGTACGGTTCGGTTAAAAAGAATTCCCTCCAAATCTAATTCCGGGATACCAGGAATGACAGAATATCTTTTAATTTTGAAGGTCAGTTACCTAAAAATAATACCAGAATGCGCTTTCTTCTAAGCCTAACCCTTTGTATATCGTTCTTCACCGCCTGGTCGCAATCCACCCAATCGCTTCTGCTCCGAAACCGCCGGTCCTCGGTCATCACGCAGGAGGGCCCCACACTGACACTGCAGGAGGCCATTTCAGCCGCGCTTGAGAAGAGCTACCAGATTCGCCTTTTCAAGTCACAGGAGCAAATTGCCCGTACCGATTACAAAACCGCCAAAGCCAGTTTTTTCCCGAACGTGACGGGTAACCTAACCAACAACAGCAACTTACAGAATCTTCGGCAGGAATTTCTCGATGGCCTGCGCCCTCCACAGAATCTCTATGGAATAACCAACCGAAACACGCAGGTGGGGGTGGCCATGAACTGGACGGTTTTTAACGGATTCGGGAACTTCATCGCCTACGACCGGCTGGGCGAAGTGGTGAAGGTCAGCGAAGCCAATACCCGGGCCAACGTCGAAGCGACGGCGGCCGATGTGGCCACGGCCTACTATGACGTCATCCGGCAACTGCAACAACTGGTTTCGCTTCGGCAGGCGCTCGATATTTCCCGGGAACGGCTCGAACTGGCGCGGGCTAACTTTGAAGTCGGCACGCGCTCGCGGGTCGATTTCCTGAGTGCCCAGGTCGATTACAACGCCGATAGTTCGGCCCTGGTGACGCAGCAGCAAAATGTTCGAAACGCGAAAGTGTTGCTGAATCGATTGATTGTCCGCGATCCGGCTACCGAATTTGCCGTCCGGGATACGATCATTGTCAACCCGGACCTGTCGATCGACCAGCTTCGGCAATCGCTGACGAGCAACAACCCGCAGTTGATTGCGGCATCGCTGAATCGCCGGGTAGCCGATCTGAACATCCGGCTGGCGCGGTCGCAGCGGTTGCCGGTCGTTAACCTGGTGGGCGGATACAACTTTACGGCCATCGACAACCAGGGCGGTTTTGGGGTGCGGAGCGCCCGCAACGACGCGCTTCAGTACGGCATTCAAGCCAGTATTCCCATTTTTACCGGTTTCGCTCAGCGTCGGGCTGTTGCCAACGCCCAGACGAACGCTCTGATTACAGAATACCAGGAATCTGATCAACGATTGCTGCTGCAACAGGCGCTGGAACAGACTTACTCGCAATACCGAAATAGCCTAATTTTGGTGAATCTGGAACTGGAAAGCCTCAAGATCGCTAACCAGAATGTTGATATCGCTTTTGAGCGGTACCGGGTCGGGAACTCTACGGCCGTGGAATTCCGGGATGTGCAGCGCAACGCCGTAGCCGCGGAAACCCGCCTGATCGATGCCGAATTCAACGCAAAAATTGCCGAAATCGAACTTCTCCGCCTGAGCAGCCAGATTCTGCAACAAACGAAATAGAATTAAAAATTAAAAGTTAAAAATTAAAAGTAGAGGTGGCAGAGAAAACCGGATAACAAACCACTGGTGGGCTTGTTTTACTTTTAATTTTTAACTTTTAATTTTTAATTGGATATGCCCTGGACGAAGAAGGAGTATCCGGTGTCGTTGAAGAATTTTATGGCACCGGTTCGGAATAAAGCGATCGAGATTGCGAATGCGCTGCTGAAGGAGGGAATGCCGGAAGACCGGGCTATTCCAATTGCCACGGCCCGGGCCGAAGAGTGGGCGTCTAACCGAAATCTGAAGATTCGTAAAGACCGGACCGCCAACAAAGTAGTTAAGAATTAAGAGTTATGAGTTAAGCGCTGCCACTTTATCGGAAACGGCGGAGCCAACTCTTAACTCTTAATTCTTAACTCATAACTCATAACTCTTTATGAAGGAGCCGGTCCAGCCGTTTGACTGGCAGCGCATTTTTTTGCACGATTTCCCGGTGGGCTACCTCGGTGAGGTGGCCCTGCGGACGCTCGTGATGTTTCTGATCCTGCTGTTTGCGCTGAAGATTTCGGGCAAGCGGGAAGTGAAACAACTGTCGGTTTTTGAACTGGTGCTGGTCATCGGGCTGGGCTCGGCGGCTGGTGACCCGATGTTCTACCACGACGTTCCGTTGCTGACGGCTGGGGTGGTGTTCGTGGTGATGATGCTCTGCTACAAATTCTTTACCCGCCTGGCCGACAAAAACAAAACCGTTCGGGAGTCATTGGAAGGTAGCCCAGTCTATGTCATTGAGAATGGGTGCATTCTGGTGCAGAACTTCGACGAGGAAGACCTGGGGCTGGACGAGTTGTTTGCCGAACTTCGGCTCGGCGGCATCGAACACCTCGGGCAAGTCCGAACGGCCATTCTGGAGCATAACGGTGATGTCAGTATTTTTCGCTTTGCCGACGACGAGATAAAACCAGGTCTGCCCCTTCTGCCCCACCTTCTGGAAAAGCCCTTCGAAACCCTTTCCAAGCCCGGTTTATACGCCTGCTGTAAATGCGGTCAAGTGATCGACTTCGGTCAGGGACCAGTGACAACCTGCCAGCGCTGCGAGCACCACAAGTGGGTGCAGGCGCAGGTGTGAAAACCGCCCTATAAATTCACCCCTTCACCTGGTCCTTCAAAAAACGCAGGAGTAATTTCTCGATGGAATCCAGACCGTATTTGGAGGTTTGCCGGAACTGGTTTTTGCGTCTCAGGTACGGGTTCAGGTCCTGGCATTCGTAGGCTTCGAGAATCTGCGGATGTACGTAATACTTCCGGCTGACCGTGCGGGTGTTGCCCAGCCGGTGCGCTACCTGTTCCAGAACCGTATTGAGATTCTTTTTCGCTTCTTTTTCCGTCGAACAGGGTTCCAGTTCGGCCAGCAGACGAAGGGCGTTGACGGTTCCGGCCCAGGTCCGGAAATCCTTGGCCGAAAACTCCTCGGCCGTGTATTCGCGCAGGTACTCGTTGACCATGCCGGAATCGATGCTGCGGTGTTCGCCGGTTTCGTCGTAGTACTGAAACAACTCCTTGCCGGGAATGTCGCGGCAGGCTTTCACCAGCCGGGCGAGTCGCCGGTCGCGGACGGTAATGTCGTGGTAAACCCCCTTTTTGCCTTTGAACCGAAACCGCAGATCGCCGGTGCCGACGTTGACATGCTTGTCTTTCAGTGTCGTTAGTCCGTAGTGCCCGTATTCTTTCTCGTACGAGGCATTGCCAATGCGGATCAGGGTTTGTTCCATCACACTCAGGGCAATGGCAATCACTTTTTCCCGGGTCAGTTCCCGGCGTTGCAGGTCTTTGGCAATCCGGGCGCGGAGGTTGGGAAGGTGTTCGCCGAAGGCAATCATGCGCGAAAACTTGGTTTCGCTTCGCATGGCGTTCCAGTTGGCGTGGTAGCGGTATTGCTTCCGGCCCCGGGTATCGATCCCGGTGGCTTGGAGGTGACCATTCGGTTTGGCGGAAATCCAGACGTTCTCCCAGGCTGGCGGCAGCGCCAGTTGACGGATGCGGAGCAGCGTTTCTTCGTCCTCAATCGGGTTGCCTTTCGCATCGTCGTATTCAAACTGATCGCCCACCCGCCGACGCCGGATACCGGGGGCAGAGTCGTTGACATACACCAATTTGACCGCTCTGGCGGCCTGGGCCGGGTCATGGGCCAGCGCTGCTACATTCATCGGAATCTTTACCATGTTTCCATAAACTGCCCGTGGGGCCAAATGGTTAAAACCGCTCTCCGGAAAAGTTATCGTTGAACGTATGAACAAACGCTACTAATGGTTTCTGTGGGCTGCTGGTTGCCCACAAAAAAATGAGACTGGCCGGAAACCGGTCAGCCTCATCGTCATCTGTCACACAAATTGGATTATTCTCGCTCTTCAATTTCCCGCAAATGCCGGTTTCGTTTGGCGATTATCGATTCGGGAAGGGGGCGGTATTCCGCCGGTTCGCGCAGGAACACCAACTGGATGTTTCGCTGCTGCGCCGTTTCCCGGAAGTTCTGAATGGTGCTCATCACATCGCTGTCGATGTAGGATGAATGGCTGCTGTCGATTTCCACCACGGCGTTGTCCGGCACGGAGGTCAGCAGCTTGACAATGCTGGCTTTACTCAGAAAGGAGACGTAGTCGCCGAGGCTGATTCGGATGTATTCACGATCCCCATCCTGAAAGGTTTCGGTGCGGTGGGCATTCCGGTAGCTTTCCCGCAGCACGAAAAACAGGGCCACCAGCATACCGACGGCAATCCCGGTGAGCAAATCCGTCAGCAGGATAGCGGCAATGGTGACGACAAACGGCACAAACTTGTCGAGGCCCTCGTTAAACAGCTCTTTAAAAATCCGGACCCGCGCCAGTTTATAGCCGGTGATGAGCAGAATCGACGCCAAAGCCGCCCACGGAATCTGGTTCAGCACCGTTGGCAGCGCAATCACGCAGACCAGCAGCAACGTACCGTGGATGAGTGCCGCTACCCGGGTTCGCGCCCCGGCGTTGATGCTGACCGAACTCCGGACAATCACCGAGGTAACCGGAATCCCGCCAATGAGTCCGCTGACGAAATTGCCGATTCCCTGGGCCTTTAATTCGGCGTTGGCGGGCGTTTTGCGCTTCAGCGGATCAAGCTGGTCCGACGCTTCGATGGCCAGCAGAGCTTCCAGGCTGGCAACCAGGGCAATGGAGAGCGCCGAGCTGTAGACCTGCGGGTTGCTCCACTGACTCCAGTCGGGAAAGGTAAACAAGTTCAGAAAACCGCTCAGGCTGACCGCCACCGGCAATTGGACGAGGTGGTTGCCTTTTAATGCCAGTTCGGGAGCCAGTGTCCTGACCAGCCCATTAATGGTAATGCCCAGCACAACGACCACCAGAGCGGCCGGAATATTCTTGAATACCGCATTTTGTTTGAAGAAAGGCCGTTCCCAAAGCAGCAGAATCCCCAGTGACAGAGCCGCAATCAGGATGGCGATTTCGTTCAATTGCCCCATCGCCAGTCGAAACTGACTGATTATGTTGAATCCCTCCGGTTGAAAGAGCGAAAACTCCTCGGCTGCGTCGGCATCGTAGCCAACCAGGTGCGGGATTTGCTTGATGATCAGGATGATACCGATACCGGCCAGCATGCCTTTGATGACCGAGGAAGGAAAGAAATTACTGATAATTCCGGACTTCAGGAAGCCCAGCCCGATTTGGATCAGACCGGCCAGACAGGTGGCCAGCAGAAACGCCGGGAAGGAGCCAAGCACTTCGATGGCGGCCAGCGTAACGACGATTAGTCCGGCTTCTGGCCCTGAAATACTCAGAGCCGAGCGGCTGAACAACCCGACGACCAAACCGCCGACAATACCGGCGATGATACCTGAAAACAGGGGGGCTCCGGACGCCAGCGCAATTCCCAGGCAGAGCGGAACGGCCACCAGAAAGGAAACACCACCGCCCCGGAGATCGCCCTGAAATGTGCTAAAGTCAAAGCTTCGTGTTTTTTTATGCGTTGTTTTTACTTGATTCATCTGCATGATTAGGGTTCCGTTTTGCCTGGCTTTCCGGGCGGTTTCGCCTGCGGAAGTTCGGCTTGCGGGTGTGACAGGTGGTATCCGGTATCTGTTCCGGATAAAAAGAATGGATAGGATGCTTAATTGACGACGTCCGTTGACGCTAGGACCGTTTTCTCATTGTCCGGCCGGGCGACCGAACCCGTTGATTCGGATCCACGCGTAGCTTTCATTTCAAACAACTGACGTTCCAGTTCGCTTTTGACGGCGCGGAGGGAGTCGGCTTCCGATGCTTTCGCTTCATACTGCGAGCGATACGTCTCTTTGCCTTTCTTTTGCTCGTCGTAATTGACATAGAGGTCGAGCGCAATGGCAAAAAAGATCAATCCCCAGACGGTTGCCCAGTTGACCAGGTAATTCGTCTTTTTCGTGGAATTTGTGCGGGTGGCCATAACTTTTGAGAATCGCTTGGTGTGACTTTACAAAAGTAAGCCCCCTATTTAATAGGCTCATTAAGAGTCTATTAGAAGTCAATGAGAAGACGGTTATAAACTGATTAGAATTCGATTAGACCGTTTTGGGAAATTTCAATAAAAAGTTGGTTCCTTCGTTGATGCGCGACGAAACGTGAATCTGACCTTTGTGAAGCTGAATGATGCGATAGGTTAGCGGCAGGCCAATGCCGTAGCCGTGAATCCGTTTGGCGTTTTCGGCCCGGAAAAATGGTTCATAGATGTGTTTGATATCGCCTTCGTCAATACCGATTCCTTTGTCCCTAAATTCGACGGTAACCCACTGACGATCAGCGCCAAGAATAACTTCTACCCGGTTGTTGGTAGAAAACTTACAGCCATTTTCCATTAGGTTCAAAAAGGCCGAAATCAGCAGCGACAGACTTCCTTGTACGGTCAGTGACGAAGGTATGGACCCGGTTTCGCTGGCAAACGAAAACGCCACCTGATAATCCGGTCGGCGGGTAGTCAGCATCTTCGTCGCCTGATAGATCGCTTCGTCGATCGGCACATCATGAAATTTCATGGTCACGTCGTCCAGGCTGACCTGTGCCAGTTCGAGCAGGTTGTTGGCCAGCAGGTTCAGCCGTTTGATGACTTCCAGCACGGATTTCCATTTAGCCTCATGTTCTTCAACCGTGCGCTTTTTGATCAGTGTGACTTCGATCTGACCCGTGATAATGGTCAGGGGAGTGCGTAGTTCATGCGATGCGTTAGCAACGAAGTTGCGCTGAACTTCAAACGCTTCCTGAACCCGGTCGAGCATAGAGTTGAATGTATGTGCCAGTTGGTCGATTTCGTCGCTGTTATCGCCCGCATCGACGCGCTGGTTCAGGTTCGACACCTTGATTTGATCCACCTGACGGATCACGTTGGAAATCGGACGTAGAAACCGCCCCGCAAACACCCAGCCCGACCAGCCGACCAGCGCGATACTGAAGGCCAGTCCAAAGCCCAGAATCTTCCGCAGGTGATCCATCTCAATCAGGCCGTATTCATCGTAAGCCGACGCAATGATCACATACTCCTGGTCCTGGTAGGGGTACGTAATGCCAACAATTTCTTTCCGGTTCCGGCGTAGGTACAACTGTTTCCGCTCCCGAATCCGGGAAAGAAGGTTGCTGCGATCAGCAATTTCTCCGGCGGTGTCGGCACTGGCGTACATCAATTTATTTTGCGGGTTGTAAATAATGATGTGCTCTTCGGGCAACGAGGTTAGATTTTTTCGTTCGATGAGCCGGAGAATCGTCGAGTTGATCTCGTTTTCTTCAATCAGCAGGGATGCCGTAGTTCGGGCTTTATCGGCCAGCCGGTTATAAAAATCCCGTTGCCGGAAATATTCGGAAATAAAGTAAATCACCAGCGAGAAAACCACCAGGTTGGCAGCGACGATAATCAGAAAAGTAACCGAAATCCGGGCGCGTATTTTCATCGTTTATTCCTCCGATTCCTGCATGATGTAGCCAATTCCGCTGATCGTATGAATCAGTTTAGGGGTATAGTCTTTATCGATTTTTTTGCGTAAGTAATTGACGTAAACATCGACAACGTTGGTTCCGGTATCAAAGTTGACATCCCAGACTTTCTCGGTGATTTCGTTGCGGGTTAAAGCCTTGTTCTGATTTTTCATGAAAAATTCCAACAAAGCCAGTTCGCGGGCAGTCAGCAGGATTTTCTGGTTGCCTCGTTTGACGGTTTTGCTCGCCTGATTATATTCCAGATCCGCAATTTTTAAAACCGCCGAATCCGCCGATGGTCCGGAGCGACGCCGGTTAAGTGCTTTTAGTCGGGCTACCAACTCCCTGAATTCGAACGGCTTGATGAGATAATCGTCGGCCCCGGCTTCAAAACCGTTCAGTTTACTTTCCGTACTTCCCAGGGCCGTCAGCATCAGAATCGATACATCTTCGTAACGGTTTCGGATCGTTTTACACAATTCAAATCCGTTGATAACCGGAAGGTTTACGTCCAGCACAACCGTAGTGTATTCCGTATTCGCCAGTAAGATCTGAGCTTGCAAAGCGTCGTTGGCGATATCGGCACTAAATCCATAATCTTCGAGGCCGCTTTTGATAAATGCGGCAACCTCGTGTTCGTCTTCTACAATTAATATTCGCATACCAATTTCGTTATAAATCCCGCAGCAGCTCTGTCATAGCCTGGTATAACTTCGGAGCTGTTTCGGGTCCGGTGGAGTTTATTTCGCCGTAAGGTTTGTCTTTGGCGTTATACAAATACGGTTTTTCTTTATCCCATTCACTTTTTGGAATAATGTATCCTAACTCATCGTTGGCCAGGCCAATAATAAATTTATACTTTCCAGGCATCAGGCTACGGAGCGGAGGTGTTTCCCGAGGTTTTATACGAAAATCGGCCCCCGGCGGATTTTCAACACCGCCGTTGGCAATTTCGGGGTACAGCTCCCCCGGCACGCCCAAAAACGTTGCTTCACCTATCCGGAAAGCCACAATTTCGGTCCGGAAGTTCCCCCAACGACTGTATCCGGCATCCAGCACGCCCAAACCCACCGCCAGTTGGAACAGGTTATTGTCGAGCGGAATCTCCAGTGTTTGCGCCCGAAGCGTGATTCCGGCAGTTTGTACGGTCGCTGTATCGGATTGCAACGCGTTGTAAATCAGCATAGCCAACTGTTTACCCTGAGCGTCGGCTTTTGCAAACGTGGGTTCCTGAAAGCGCTCACCCGTTAGCGGGTCCCGGATGGTTACTTTCGGGGAGGTTGTCATCAAACCGCCGACGCAACCCGAAGCATACACCACCGCTCCGCCCAGGCCTTGCTGCACCACCGAATCGCCCTGTACAATCCCTTTTTCCAGGTAAGCCCGGACATAATGCGGAAAGTCGGACGTGAGCAGGGTGTTTTTGCTCCAGAGCGTTTCGGGATGATTACCCCACACTACCAGTGTGCCTAATGTGCTGTCTTTTTGTGCATCAAGGGCCTGCATGATGTACAGACCTGCGTCTTTCACAAGCGGTTTTCGGGTGTCCATCAGGAGCGAATCTGCACCGGTCAGGTCCTGCGCAAACCGCAATCGCGCCGGACGGAGCTGCCCGACAGCCCGCAGAACCGCCCGCGTAACTTGTTGTTCAACAAAAAGTTCATAGGATTTGTTGACCCCGCTTTTCAGGATACTGCCACCCCACAAACCCAGAAAATCGGGCGCTTCGTGGTTGTGGGTGCTGCACACCATCGCGTACGTAATGCCCGCGCTGGCAGGCAGCGCTTTCCGAACATTAATGACATTTTTGTGCATAAAACCGAGCAGATCCACGGCCACGATGGCCAGCCGGTTTTTCCCGTCGTCGATTACGACGGCCCGTGCCCACAGGTCGTCGTGGATGCCGTTAGCAGCCCTTTCCTGGCCAAAACCGGCCATCCAGTAAGCATCAAACTTTCCATTTTGGTTGCCATCGGTATACGTATCACCTTCGTCCGGTTCAAAGGCTGCATTCCGGTTCTGATCGGTCCAGCGGTCGGGGAGGTGGGGCGTGATGGGCAGAGCCGCAAAGCCGACTTTCAGTAACCGGGGCTGTTCGGGGGCCTTGATACTCAGGTTGAGGGTATAACCCGGATGGCGGTCGCGGCTGTTATAATAGCCATAGCCACCGACCAACACAAGCAGTCCGCCGAGGACGAGCAAAAAGCCGAGGATGAATTTGCGCACGGACGATCAGGAGTTCAGGATTTGGGTCTCCCAAGTTAGCCAAGCGGTTTCAATATCAAAAACCGCACCCGAATCGTTCCGTTTTTAAGCCTGGGTGAGCAGCCAAAGCGGAATGATTCGGGTACGGAGAAAAGGGGGCAGAATTAATCCGGTTTTACAGCGTATGGTCCGTGGCTTGAATGGCCGCCGGAGCCTCCCGGAAATGCTCATATTTGTTCAGCAACCGACCGAGTCTGTACACGATGGGAATGACGACCTTCCGGACCAGCCGGGGAATTTCGAGCATATCATACTCGCTGGCGTAGCGGGTCAGCAGATAAGCGACATCGAAGACCTCCGGCTTGGTTGTACCTGTTTTTTTCTGGGCATTAAAAATGGCGGTGAGGAAATACACAATCGTATTGGCTGGTTTGAGCCAGGCTTTGCAATGAAGGGTTTCGGTTCCGGCATTCCAGAAACGGTGAGCTTCCCCTCGTTTAAATACGATGGTGTCTCCCTCTGCTGCGTACTGCTCCGGTTGTCCCTGGATCTGGTAACCAATTTTGCCTCTAACCACGGTAAAACCTTCATCCTGAAGCCAGTGTACGTGCATCGGCGGGCCGCTGCCGGGTGCTACAAAGTTTTCGCCGTAAACGCGGTCGCCGTCGGCTTCCCGGATCAGGCCCTGAAAAATGAGCGTTTCGCCGTGGCCATTCTCAATTTTGTGGGGGTACGTAATGTTCATTGGATTGTTGGTTGGGATTAATCTGTTGTTGAACTAGTTAAGCCGTTTGACACGGAAGAAGCCCTCGATGCGGCTGGTACCCAGATAGCCCTGGGTGTCGTTGTACCGTCCGGCTTTTTCCAGTTCGAATTTGCCAATGAGGTAATCTCCTACTTTGCCGAAGTGGTAATAGGTCAGAGCGCCCGGACTAGGGTAGAAAACCGGCGGAACCGGATAGAACTGTTTGTAATACACATTGCCCTGTTGATCCGTGAGGTGCAAATGTGGTCCTGATTCAGACACTGTCCACGGCATGGTCATATTTATCAGTGTGACAGGCGAAGTCTCCTCGGTTTCCTGCATAGGCGGCAAGGTCAGAAAGTTGATGCCCCAGTTGTTGCCGTCGGCCGTCACCCCACCCGTAATGGTCACCATTCCGAGTCCCTGATTACTCAAGAGCCGGGCCGATGCAAGTGTGTGAATCCATTTGCCGCCGTTGATCCGGAAGGAAATGCCTTCGTCGCCGATGTAGATGTTCGACACCAGCCAGAGTTCCCGGAACGGTTTTCCGTCGATGGACGTCGGAGCTTTAAGCTTTATGCTGACGGCAACCGGATTCCGGGCGGGAATGGTGTTCGGGGCCAGGTATTGCGCTTTCCAGATAAGCGGGACCAACTTACCCGAACCCGCCAGCTTCCAGGTATCGGTATCAATCAAAGCCGTGGGCGAATCATAGGGTTCGGAAACTTCCGTCTCGCTCGTGAGCGGGACCAAAGCATAATCATCGAGCACCTGCACGGTGAGCGTCAGATCCCCGCCGGGTTTTACGAAACCGACTTCGGGATAGAGTTTCGCCCGTTCAAGCACGGCCCAGTCGCTGAAATGGGTTGTTTCAACGCTGACGGTATGTGCCACTGTATCGACTTTGCCGTTAGCCGCCAGCATCCAGATGCCTTTGTCGTTCTGGTAGGCCAGCGCCAGCGCTTCGGCTACCGTGCCGGATAAGGTTGCCGGATCATATTGGACACGAATTGTAACCGGTTTTTTAAACGAGGTGCCGTGTGGCGCAAGCCGGAAGCCATTGCCCAGCGACTGTGGCCCGGTGCTGCTTATGGGCTGAATGCTAAAAGACTGGGCGGTTTCGACGGCCCCTGCCGGTACGGTGATGGTCAGGCGGTTGTCGGCGGAAGAAAGCTGCCCACCGGCCGGACCGATGGTTTGTGTGGTGGCCGTGCCCAGCGGACTGCCGATGGGATGGACCTTGCCGGGCCGCGACTGCGGTTTTTCGGCTGGGATTTCGGGTTTGTCCGGCGTTACGAGGTTCTGCTCGTGCTTGCAGGACGCAAGCAGGAGGGATAGCGCCAGAAGTAGCGTAAACGAAAAAGACTGATTCATAGGAGTTTGTATTTGTTGTTGTCATGGCCCGATTGGTGGGCATGGAACAAAGATCCGTAACCGGCTCTGTTACCAAAACCGCCATTAGGTTCAAGTGACAAAAGCCGTCTATGAAGCGTGGTTTTCCGATGGTCAGGGTTGAGGCAAACGGTTTTGCCCTGAGTCGATTCTGGTTTTCGACTCTGCAACCCTTTACCCGCTACATTGGTCTTCCAATTGAATACATCCCTAAACGTTCTTCCTGCATGCACTTGCTGTCAATGCTTTATTTCCGGAAAATCTCCCCTGGAGGGATGGTCGTCCTACTGGGGTTGATAATCCAGCAAGCAATCGGTCAATCGCAACGTTGGAGCGTGAGCCTGAAAGCAGGCCTGGGCCTGACGGGTGTCTGGGCGACTCAGCCAGCCTGGTCGTACCTGTACAGGAACCAAACCGAGATCTATCGACCCCGGCTGGGAAGTTTGTTTGGCACGAAAACAAGTTATCAGTTGTCCGGGCATTTTCGGCTTGTCACCGGGCTGGAACTACAGACGATGACCGATGAATTTGAACGCGGTGGCATCCGGATCTCGGACCAGCAATACATTCAGAGCAAATGGGCCCGCTATCACGCCCGGCGGTTGCAAATTCCGCTGACGCTCAACTATCTGTTTGTGGCTCGTCCCCGCTCGGTATATGTTTTAGCTGGGGTGCTGCCCAGCTACCTGTTGCACATGCAGGGAAAGATGACCGATTACCCGGGTGATGACCAAATCGACAGGTATGTCTTTGACCTAGATATGGAACCCTGGGGCTTATTGAAACGCAAGACTCCCCGCTTTCAGTTGCCGTTGCTGGCGGGGGTGGGTGGGGCTATCGGAGAGCGTTGGCAACTGGAATTGACGTATCAATACGTCAGCAAGCCGCTGGAATATGTACGTTCTCCCTATAATTCGATGCGGGAAGTGCCTCCGGATGTTTCCCGCCTGAACCGGAGTATTTTTCTTTCCGCCAGTTATCGGTTGGGGGCTATTCGCTAGTGCGTTATGCTTAAAGGGTTGTATTGTCTGCGGTTTTAAAAACTCGGCTAAAAATAGCATTTTTGAACCAGTCGGTATTTCGAGTCAAAACCGCATCGAAAACGTCTGATTTGAACCGCGATCAGAATGCCGCGTCGAAAACCCTCAAACCGCTTATCCCATGAGAATGTCTTTTACCCTGCTACTGGCCTTGTGCCTCGGAGTAGCCTGTGCGTTTGCCCAAACCAAACCGGCTACGCCTTTGCGTATCATCGTTTTCGGCGCTCATCCCGACGATTGCGACCTGGGCGCTGGCGGAGTGGCCATCCTTTATTCCGCACTGGGTCACCAGGTAAAATTTGTCTCGATGACGAACGGGGATGCCGGGCATCAGGACATTGGCGGGGGCGAGTTGGCCAAAAGAAGGTACCAGGAAACTCAGGAAGTCGCTAAACGACTGGGCATTACGTATGACGTGCTCGACAACCATGACGGAGAACTCATGCCCACGCTGGAAAACCGGCTGGCGGTTATTCGCAAAATCCGGGAATGGAAGGCGGATTTGGTGATTGCGCCACGGACCAATGATTACCATCCCGATCACCGCAACACGGGCATCGTTGTGCAGGACGCAGCTTATCTGGTCATCGTTCCTAACATTTTGAGCAGTGTGCCTCCATTGACTAAAAACCCGGTTTTTCTTTATTTCCGCGACGGCTTTCAGCGCCCCAATCCGTTCCGCCCCGACATAGCGGTCGACATCACCGAAATACTCACTAAAAAAGTAGAGGGTCTCGATGCGCACACATCCCAGTTTTACGAGTGGCTGCCCTGGACCCGGCAAGATCTGGCGAACGTACCGAAAAGCCCCGTGGAGCGTAAAAAATGGTTGCTGACCGCAATGGAAAGGCGTTTTTCACTGACGCCGGAAATCAGGACGACCGTTGAAAAATGGTATGGCCCGGAAAAGGCTGCAACGATCAAAGCGGTTGAAGTCTTCGAGATCTGCGAGTACGGCAGGCAGCCCAGTCCGGAAGAAATCAAGCGACTTTTTCCTATGCTACCGCACTGACCTTATTGGAATAAGTCCGGGTACTGTTTTGGCAGGGCCGTCAGGGGCTTGATCCGAATCACCGGCAGGGCTCTCGTAATTGGCCGAACGCATGCAAAAAAAAACGTACCCTTGCTTAAAGGGGGCGAAGGGTTGCTTTGCATCGGCGACCCGGTTCATGACGCCCTCGGACGGAAAAGATCGGATATTAATGGCCGAGTTGGCCTGACACCAGAAATCGCCCATATATCCTTCCATGATCTGGAACTCCTGATTTTCAAAGTTTATCAAGCCCGTCAATTACAAACGCTGACGGAGTATTGGATAAGCTGTTGAAATAGGATGGTTAGTGGTAAGTAGGCGAACGGTTACATCACTTTTCGGTCGTCAGAATCGTTTGGCCCGCCGGGTACAAGATATCACTGTTGTCTTCGGCGGTCACAAAAATCTCCTCGGGTTTGGCAACAGCCGTCGCATTGAGGCTCGCGGTTAAGGATTTACCGGAAGGATTAAGCTGACCTAATTTTTTAACTGAATTGTCATTCTGCTTCATCCAGACCAAATACGTATTTTTTGCCGGGGTCAGGTTTTTGGGTTCTGCCAGATTTCGGACACTTACTTTCAGGGTGTAATTCTTGTTCCTGTCTTTCTTGACATTTACATTCCCATTCGCAGCAGGAGCCAGGGATGAGGTTTTAAAGGACATCTTCGGCGTACAGGCGTTAAAAGCTGTTAATACGCACAGGATCAGCGTGGTTTTTGAAATCAGTTTCATTTCGTTGAGAATTTAATGGCTTGTTTATTAGACAGTTTATAATCACAATCTTCACATTGACCAATCCACCCAGTGGGCCAGATGCAACACCCGTAAGCTACGAAAAGACGCCTTTGCCAGGACCATCCGATGAGAGGAGTTTATTTCTGACTGGCGTTAAATAGCATAAACTTGCTAAAACTTAAGATAGCCTTAATAAAAACTTGGGAAGTAATAAGAATGAGCTTTTGGTGTACCGTATTGGTTGTTTGCTAGGACCAGGCTCTCATGAGCTGTTGGTACAAAGCCTGGAAATTTTCCCTCTCGTAGTCGGTCGTCAGGGTCTGGTCCGCATAGGCTAGTAACAAGTCGGCTTGCTTTTTAAGCACCGGTTTTCGCTCGGTGGTATGCACCGCGTCGTTCACCAACGCCAATGCCCGCAGCAACCGACGGAACACGGCGTAGTTACCTTTAGCATTGATCCGCGGCAGATCAAAAGCCAGTTGGATATAACTGTTAAAATCCGCACTGCGCACCACGACGCGCAGATGCTGACCATCGGAGCGAATCCGGGCCGGGAATTCGCGCCGGGCGAGTTCTTCGCCAATGGCCCCCAGGTAATCGACGGCCATAATAGCCGTCGTGGTGTCGTTAATACCGGGCGAGAGAGCTTTGAGGGCAATGTCTACCAACTGCTGGATTCCAAACGCTACGTCCTGCTCAATGTTGCGGTGACGTCCGATGCTGACAAAATTGATCAGATCATCCGGCCAGTCGGCTTCCGACGGGTCAGGCCGTTCCATCCCGCTGCGAACGCTGAACAGCACGCTGCCTTCGCCCACAAAAGCGCCCATTTCTTTCTCGATCCGCAACACAACGCGGTGATTCCTTGCCCATTTCAACAACCCCTCGGTATTAATCAGTTGAAGGTAACCCGACTGGCGGGCCTTGACGGGATACCAGCCCGTTTGTTCATCGGTATACCGCAGGGCGGCTTCGGCTTTTTGCGGATCGTCAACCGGTTCGCCAAACCGTTCGGGAAACAGGGCTTCGATGGCCTTGCTGGTTTCACGGAAAATATGCTGTACGATGGTGCCGGTTTGGAGTGATTCGGCGATGTGATGGATGAAAAAGATCAGCGCAGCCACCCCACCCAGGGCCAGGACCAGGCCAATCAGCACGGCGGTGGCGGGTACAAACTTTCCTTCGTCGGCGCTCCGGATGGTGCCCAACACCAGCAGACAGTAGGCAAATACGCTCACGAAGTACCCCATGATGAACTGGTTCACGCGGTCGCGCATGAAGTTGCGCAGGACGCGGGGCGAATACTGGCTGCTAACCTGGGTAATGGTGGCTAAGGTTAACGAAAAGGCCAGGGCCGCTACCGTCAGCATCGAACTGGCAATGGCCGACAACATGCCCCGGGCTCCATCGGCTCCGTTGCCAAACAGCAGCGGAAACCGCTTTGCTCCCTGCCAGTTCGTCGTATCATCAAACTCGACTAATCCATACGCCAGACCAAACGAAAAAAGCACCATGATACCCGGTACAAACCAGAGCGATTCCTGAAGCTGCTGCCAGGACTGACGAAGTCGGGTGTTCATAAAGACTGTTTTACGAACCTAACCCTTTCGGAAGGAAGTTGATTGGTTTATTTACGGAAGGGTATTTTAACCCTGGGAAGCGGGTTAAAATATCAACCGAGATGACCGTATACTAACCGAAATGACCGTTCTAAGGATTTTTTAAGATTAGCTTAAGGCTATCCTAAGTTTAGCAGAGTTGTTCCATAAAATACTATAGATGGAACCAAAACTTCGCAAATCATGAATACGAACTGTCATCCCTATCAACCGGCAGCCTTATTCAACCGGCCTGGACGAGCTATTCAGGACACGGAATGGGTAAAGGACCCCACCGATCCAACGATGACCAAGGGTGGACAAATCCGCAGGGGAGAAAAGGTCTGGTTCCATCAGGAGCAATTTGGCAGTGGCCCGGCCTGGCAGCCCGTTCTTCTGGCTGACCAGACGCGTGCCTATGTGCATCCGTCTCATTTTGAGGATGTCACTGATGGAAAAAAATCCTGACTATTAATGTTTCTGCTCAACGATTAAAGCCTTGTTATATGGATGAAGCCTTTTTTTGCGCCCCTGCCATTCCAATTGATCGCATTTGGACTATTGAACAGCAGGCACCCAATCTTATTTTATGGGCGGCTCCGGCCATACTTTTAATTACCGCCATTGAACTGGTTGTTACCTACATTCAGGAAAAACCGTATTACGAAAAATGGGAAACGTTAGGATCGTTGTTGGTGGGTCTGGGGTCGCTGGTGGTCGGCGCCGGTATCAAATTTAGTCTGCTCTACGGCGTCATCTGGATCTATAATCAACTGCCCTGGCGGATGGCCCTGAGCTGGTGGACGCTCATTCCCTGTTACCTCATCTTTGACTTTTTCAGTTACTGGGCGCACCGGGTTTCGCATGAAAACCGGTTTTGGTGGGCAACGCACGTAGTACACCATTCCGGGGAGCATTATAACCTGAGTGTTTCCTTCCGGCTGAGCTGGATTCAGAACCTGAAGATTATCTTTTTTCTGCCGGTTGCTTTCGTCGGTTTTCACCCGATTGTGTTTTTCACCGTTAGTCAACTGGCCGTGCTGTTTCAGTTTTGGGTTCATACCGAGTATATTCACAAGCTGCCCCGCTGGATCGAATTTATCTTTGCCACCCCGTCCAACCACCGGGTTCACCACGGTTCGCAGGAAAAATACATCGATAAAAATTTTGGGGCTACCTTCATTTTCTGGGACCGGCTTTTCGGCACCTACCAGCCGGAAGAAGAGCGTCCTGTCTACGGCATTACCACCAACATCGACCAGAAAGCGAATCCGTTTCACATCAACTTTCACGAGTTGCAGGACATCATCCGCGATGTGAAGCAGGCAAAAGGCTTTCGCCAAAAATGGTTTTACGCCTTCGGCAGCCCCGTAGAAGTGGCCCGCCGGAAGCAGCGGATGAGCCAGCAAGCGGTAACTCCTCAAGATGCAGACAGCCTGGTCGGATAACTTGCAACAGAATCCGTAAAAAACAGTTTCTTTGAGGCAGTAATTACCGATCTTATTCGCTTCAAATCCGCTGTGGAAACCTTAGCCAAACTTTTGTACATCGAAGACGATAAACGCATTGCCGATGCTACCCAAAAAGGATTAACAAAAGAGGGGTTCGAGGTAGAAACAGCATTCGACGGTTTTGTAGGGGCCCGTTTAGCGACTACCTACGCGTACGACCTGATCATTCTGGACATTAACCTCCCGTTGATGAACGGTTTTGAAGTCTGTAAAGCCATTCGGCAACACGGGCTCGATACCCCCATCCTGATGCTGACGGCGCTCGGTGAAATTGATGACCGGGTGCGGGGCCTCGACCACGGAGCCGACGATTATCTGGTAAAACCGTTCAATTTTCGGGAATTCGTGGCCCGCATCCACGCCTTGCTGCGACGTTCCCAAATCGGCTACGATCAACAGGCCGAAGTTTTGCGGGAAGCCGATCTGGAAATCAATCTGCTCACCAAAACCGTCACCCGCAGCGGGCAGGCGATTGAGGTCACCGCCCGCGAATACGAGATGCTGGAATACATGCTCCGCAACAAAGGACGGGTACTGTCAAAAATGGACTTCGTCGAACACGTCTGGGATCTGAATTTCGACACCAATACGAATATCATTGAAGTGTATATCAATTACCTGCGCAAGAAAATCGATCAGGATTTTGAGCCTAAACTCATTCATACCAAACGGGGGTTGGGGTATGTGCTCAAAGCCCGGTAACCATGAAAATCCGGCACAAAATAGCGTCAGAATTTGCGCTGCTGGTGGCCATGATTTTACTGGTTTTCTCGGCCATCGTTTACCTGACGGCCGAAAACCAGCGCCAGAACAACTTCTACGAACGGCTCCAGCGCCGGGCTTCCACGACGGCCCGGCTGCTGGTGGATGTGCGTGAGTTTGATGCCAGCCTGCTGCGGCTCATTGATAAAAATTCAGCAGCCAAACTGCCTAATGAAGAAGTGTTTGTGTTCAATTACAAGGATAAACTGATTTATTCGAACGTCGAACGAAAACCGGCCTACCTGACGTCTTCCCTGATGGACGAAATCCGGCTGAAACAACGCGTTACTTTTCAGGAAGCGGATCAGGAAGTCATCGGAGTTATTTTCGCGGGGCGGTACGACCGCTTTGTCGTGGTAGCAGCGGCAACGGACAAAGCGGGAAGATTGCAACTGAAAAACCTGCTCCGGACCCTGACGGTGGGCCTTTTAACGGGCATTATCCTGACCGTCGGGCTTTCGATCCTGTTTGCCCGGCAGGCCTTAAAACCGTTCCAGCGGATCAACCGGCAAATATCGTACATCTCGGCCAAGGATTTGAGCCGGCGGCTGACGGAGAGTAAGAACCAGGATGAGATTGGCGAATTGGCGGCTAACTTTAACCGGATGCTCCAGCGGCTCGAGCTGGCTTTCCGGCAGCAGAAGCAGTTTGTTTCGCACGCTTCGCACGAACTGCGGACCCCCCTGGCCGCCCTCAAAACCGAGATTCAGGTCGGACTTCAGCAGCCCCAAACGCTGGAAGAACACCGGGAAATCCTGCACAACCTGCAAAACGACACCGACCGGCTCATCGAACTGTCGAACGCACTGCTTCAACTGGCCCGTTTAGTCGATAGCCCCGATGCCTTTATTTTTGAACCGGTGCGCATGGAGGAAGTGCTCTTGGATGCCAAAAATGAAGTCAGCCGAAGCAACGAGGCCTTTCGCGTCAGTTTTGACTTTGAGCAACTCCCCGAGCAGGAAACCAGCACGCTGGTCAACGGCAATGAAACCCTGCTGAAGTATGCCGTGGTGAATCTGATCTCGAATGCCTGCAAATACAGCCCCGACCACCGGGCGGAGGTTCTGCTGGGATTCGACGATACGCACTGCCTTGTGAAAGTGAAAGATGCCGGAATCGGTATTGCGGCCGAAGACATTCCGCATATTTTTCAGCCTTTTTACCGGGCTCAGAATGCCATGCTGCACCACCGGGGTTTTGGCGTAGGCTTGTCGGTGGCTCGCCGGATTGTTGAGCTGCACAACGGCTCTCTTGAAGTTAAGAGTGAGTTGCACCAGGGCTCTGAGTTCGCCATCCGCCTGCCGCACTGCTGAATCGTCTTCTTTACGCCTAATTAGTTGATTATTAAGCGACTTCTAATCTGCCATTAAGCTTCCCTTAAGGTTGAGGGGCTATCTTTGTAGTATATAATTTATGTTTCACCTCAAAATACTACAATCATGGACCACACACAAGCTAAAACAGCCGCCGTATGGCTGGCCATATTATCCCTGCTTTTTCTGGGTACCAGTATTTATTACTGGGACAAAAGCACGGACCTCAATAACGCTAAAAATAAGACGGAACTCCGGGCCGACTCGCTGCTTTCCGCCAAACTTGATCTGGAGCGGAACATCAAGCAGGTTAAGGAGGACCTGAACGCCCGGCTTACCGAAGCCAATACCCTTAACGATCAGTTGGAAGAACGCGTGGAATCGACGCAAAACCGGCTTCAGGCTAGAGATAATCAGCTTGGAAAGCTTCGTCGGCAAAACGCAGCCAACATTTCCGAACTTCAGGCGCAGTTAGCCCAACTGGAAAGCACTCGTAATGAGATCCAATCCGAATTAACACAGGTAAAAGCCCAAAACCAGCAATCGCTGGCCGCCAATGCCAACCTGAAAAATACCGCTACCCTGCTGGAAGAAAAGAATAAGGCACTCGGTACCGAACTGGCAACGACAAAGGCCCTCATAACGGTCGATAACTTTCGGGTTGATATCCTGAAACCCAACCACAAACTGACGGCCAAAGCGAAAAAAACCGACGAGTTGCAGATTTCATTCACCATGCCGCCCCTGTGGCAGACCGACGACAACGAGACGGTTTACGTGAGCCTCACCGACCTTAAAAATACGCCCATCCAAGGTGCACTTCGTACGGAAACCATTCACGTAGGAGATGCGACGTTGCAGATTCCGGTACACGCCGTCAAAACCGTGAATGCTGCGAACGGCCCGCAAAAAGTTACCATCAACTATACACCCGTTGATAAAATGGATTCGGGCACGTATAAAGTCCGGATTTATACCAACGATGGTTACCTGGGTGCCACCGAGTTTGGCCTCAGAAACAGCTTCTGGTTTTTCTGATCAACGAGCGGGCCGCTAAGTTGCGGCTCGCACAGTACCCATTCACTAATTAGTTGAACGTGATCAGCACCAGACAAATAGAAGGATAACCATGCTAAAATTATTTGTCCAACAAGGGGCATAGTACTGCAGAAAGAGCGTAGGAGAAAGCTCCTATGCTCTTTCTGCTCCACATCATTATCAACTAAAAACTACACGATTATGAACTTGAAAATAAGAACCCTAACCATTGACGACTATGATCAATTGAAAACCGCCATGATCGAAGCCTACCGGAGTATCGGGGGGCAGTACTGGCGAAAAGAACGCATCCGGAGACTGCTTCAGCTTTTTCCGGAAGGGCAGTTCTGTGTCGAAGCCGACGGACAGGTAGTGGCCTGCGCGCTGTCTATTATCGTCAATGAGGCCGAATTTGATAATCGGCATACTTATGAGCAGGTCACCGGAAACTATGCGTTCGACACCCACGATCCGAACGGGGATGTGTTATACGGCATTGAGCTATTTGTTCATCCGGCCTTCCGGGGCCGGCACCTGGGCCGACGGCTGTATGAGGCCCGCAAGGATTACTGCGTACAACATAATCTCCGGGCGATGCGAGTCGGTGGGCGCATTCCGTCGTACCATCTGTATGTCGATGAAGTAACGCCCTGGGAATACATCGAGCACGTTGAGCGCAAGGAAATCTACGACCCGACGCTCAGTTTTCAACTAGCCAACGGCTTTCAGGTGAAACGAATCCTGAAAAATTACCTGAAGGGCGATACGGAATCGAAAGAATACGCCACCCTGCTCGAGTGGAACAATATCTTCTACACACCGAATCATCTCTCTTTATTTCATCCCAAAACCTTACTGAACATGAAAAACCTTCGGATAAAAAGGATTCTCGTTCCGGTTGACTACAGCGAGGTGTCGGCCAACGTCGTAACCCTGGCGGCCGCGATGAGTCAGCGTCATCAGGCTGAACTCTGGCTCCTGCATGTGATCAACCCCGATCAGTATACGTTTCCTGCGGTTGATGGCATGGTGCTCTCCTATTCCAGGGAGGAAGTGATTGAATCGGAAACCCGACGGCTGCAGCAGTGGGGAGAGGGTCTCCTGGGGGATCAGCCCGTTTTGCATTTCATTGAATGCCGGACCGGAACCGTTGTGGACCGCATTACGGAAGTGGCCCGGGAGGTAAGCGCCGATCTGATTGTGATGGGTACGCACAGCGGTTCGGGCCTGCTGCATTACGTGATCGGTTCGCAAGCCTATCGGGCGGTGAAACACGCGCCCTGCCCCGTGCTGACCGTGCCGGCCGAAGTGAAGAAAATCGATTTTAAAAACATTCTGTTTCCGGTTCGGGCGGTTGCGGGCGCACTCGACAAATATGAGTATGCCCAAACGATTGCCCGCAAGAATAACGCCCACCTGACTCTTCTGGGTTTGTCGGAACACGAAGAGCCTGACATCAACGAATCCATCAATCGGGCCATGACCTTGCTCCATCAACGATTCTCGGACGATGCCATTGATACCGATGTCTTGATGACCGAAACCGATTCGGTAGCCAAAACCGTTGCCCAGCAGGCCGAAGAAAACCACATCGACCTGATCGTCAGCACGGCGGATCTGACGACCGACATTCGGCACCTTTTTGCGGGGCCTTATATCAAACAACTGATTGACCGGGCTACTGTCCCGGTGTTGTCGGTGCGCCCGGAACTTTTGCAGGGCGATCCCATGCAGCCCACCGACGGGACGCGAATGCCCATTCTGCCTTCGTTCAGGTCATTCTTTCCGCCTGTTCAACCCAATTGACCCGACCGTTACCCCGGCTGTTTTACAGCTACGAGTTACTGAGAGTCGAATTCGTGAAAAGTGACCTTCGTTTTCGGATCGATGCGCTGTTTCGCCAGCACCACATCACCATCCCGTTTCCGCAACAGGAAGTGTGGTTTCGGAACGAACTGATCAATACCGTACCGAAAAACCGGGAGAATGCTTAATATTACCTTTCCACAGCAAGCATTCTTCTGAATGAAACCGCCCGTCAAAACAAAGTTAAGCGAATTGCCCGCATCGGCCATTTGCGGTAATGACATCAGTTCTTCGTGCCTGTATGTGTCGGCACTCAGCATTTTATACGCCGGGCAGTTTGCCTGGATTTCGCTATTATTAGTGAGTGGAACCCTGTTTTTGTTTCGGAAGATATACGGTGAGGTGGTGGGGGCTTTACCCCTGAACGGAGGAGCTTACAACGTGCTGCTCAATTCGACCAACAAGTCGATGGCTTCGCTGGCAGCCTGTTTGACGATTCTGTCTTACGTGGCCACGAGTGTGATTTCGGCCAACGAAGCGATTCATTATGCGACATCTTTTAACCCTTCGTTGCCCATCATTCTCAGTACAATCGGGCTGTTGTTTGTGTTTTTTCTGCTCAATTTGCTGGGATTGAAAGAATCGTCGAAAGCGGCCGTGATTATTTTCATCATTCATTTGTCGACACTGGTGTTGTTGTGTGTGATTTGCGGCTGGTATGTGCTGACGCAGGGTTTGGACCAGGTGTCGCTCAACTTTACCATTCGGTCGGACCGGAGCCTGCCGGCTCAGCTCTTTGCGGGTTTTTCGGCCGCCATGCTGGGCATTTCCGGGTTTGAAAGTTCGTCCAATTACGTTGAAGAGCAGGGAAAAGGTGTTTTTCCGAAAACGCTTCGCAATATGTGGGTCATCGTGACGGTATTTAATCCGCTGATTGCGATCCTGGCGCTGGGCATTCTTCCGGTTGAAGAAGTGCAAAAACATCAGCAGTCGTTGCTGGCTTTCATGGGCGAGCGGTCGGGAGGCCGGTGGCTTTCGTGGCTGGTTTCATTCGACGCGATCCTGGTTTTGAGCGGAGCCGTCCTGACTTCCTTTGTGGGCGTCAGCGGATTGGTGAAGCGGATGACGCTGGACCGTATTTTTCCGCAGTTTCTGCTGATCGAAAACCGAAAACAGGCGCCGTACTACATTCTACTGGTCTTTTTTCTGCTTTGTGTCGCCATTCTGCTGAGCACCGGTGGAGAACTTCAGGCGCTGGCGGGGGTTTATACCATTTCGTTTCTGGCCGTCATGGGGTTGTTTGGCCTCGGCAATCTGCTGCTCAAACTGCGCCGGAAGCGCCTGCCGCGACCCGAAATTGCCCCGGTCAGTTCGGTTTTAGTCGCTCTGTTTGCCGTCGGTATTGCCTTGTTAGGCAACGTTTTGCTGAACCCTGCTTACCTGTGGGTATTTTTTCAATATTTCATTCCCACGTTTTTACTGGCACTGATGATGATGGATCGTTCGTTATTATTGAAAGGGGTTTTATCCGTTGTTCTGTACCTGTTCAATCCGCTGAAACGCACCATCGAACGATTTACGAGCTGGACGAACCGAACCATCAAAAAAATTAACGACCAGGAATTCGTCTTTTTTTCGAAGGGCGACGATATAGCCTCGCTCAACCAAGTAATGATTTACATTCAGGGAAACGAAGAGACCAATCGCCTGCGGATTGTAACGGTTGAGAACGCGCATTTCAAAGCACCGGAACACCTGCACCGGGATATTGAAACCCTTGACCGGGCGTATCCTGAAATTGATATTACCTATGAAAAAATAGAAGGGCATTTCGGCCCCGAATTAATCAAGAAGCTGTCGGCGCAATGGCGGATTCCGACCAATTTTATGTTTATTGGCTCACCTGGCCAGCGATTCCAGTACCGGATTGAAGATCTCTGCGGGGTGCGCCTTATTATTTAATCTTTTTAGCATTTAAACCCAACTGTCATGGAAAAACAAGCTTATATTCCACAAGTAATTACCTGGGCGCGGGCTCAGGGATTTGAAGATATCAAAGCCAACCTGCCGGAAAACGACGATTTTGAATCGCCGATCAGTTATGGCCGTCAACAAGACGACGAAGAGTTTATTCCGGATGTGACGGGGAAACAGTTTCACGAAAAGTCGTACTTTGAAGTGATTCTGAAAACCAGCCGCACCAGCCGATTGATTTCAAAGCTTAAGCTGATGAGCGTTCTGGCGACCAGAAAAGAAGGTAAATTGTATCTTATGGTTCCTAAAGGGCATTTGCAGTTTGCCAAAGAAATCGCGAAAGAAAGCCAAGTAGTGGCTCAGGTGGTTTCCTTGAACCAGCGCTAAAAATAGGCTTACTCAAATTCAGGTATTTAATAGTACTCCCCAAATCTTGGATAGCTTTTGAGTTAGTTTAAGGTGTGTTCTTACCCCCTTTGGTGAGCCAGTCTGCACTGGAGTCTAAGCTGCCTGTCGATACTCGACGGGTGTCATGAACTGCAACACCTGATAGAGCGTTCGGTGTTGTATTCGATCAACCACTCATCCACCACCCTACGTGCCTGCTGAACACTCAAGGAATAAATAAGGTTTGGAGCATGGATTTTGTTCAAAATGCCATATTGCAGAATTCGGGCACAATTCGGAACAAGAAAAAAGCCCTAAACGCGCTGTTTTAGGGCTTTTTCTAAAGTTTAGCGGTCTGGACGGGACTCGAACCCGCGACCCCC
The DNA here is from genome assembly GCF_049445795.1 of Larkinella sp. VNQ87. Classification (NCBI taxonomy): domain Bacteria; kingdom Pseudomonadati; phylum Bacteroidota; class Cytophagia; order Cytophagales; family Spirosomataceae; genus Larkinella; species Larkinella sp. VNQ87. The sequence goes on along the minus strand of NZ_JBMSDT010000017.1, from coordinate 82,307 downwards.
TGCGTGACAGGCAGGTATTCTAACCAACTGAACTACCAGACCTTTTTTGTTTTCGTGTTGGTGATTCTGAAAACGTGGTGCAAAGGTAGTGGGATTTCGATAGAACGCAATACCTTTACAGGAAAAACACGAAAAAAAGCATGAAAAAACCGTCAGCCCATGAATACCCGGTCGATAGTTTCTTCGCCCGGTACATCAACCTGGTTGATACCGAGAATGTTACCGGATTGTTACGCCAGCAGTGTGCCATCGTGGAAAGTTTGTTTAAAAATTTGACCGTTGCCCAGCAAGATTACCGCTACGCCACCGGAAAGTGGTCACCGAAGGAGATGCTAGGGCATATGATCGATACCGAACGGATATTTATGTATCGGGCGCTTTGCATTGCACGGGGTGAACAGCAATCGTTGCCGGGTTTCGACGAGAATGGCTATGCCGATACCGCCCAGTTTAGCAACCAGTCGCAGCAGCAATTACTCCAGCACTACGGTTTTGTCCGCCAGTCGACGCTGGCGCTGGCCGAGAGCCTGACCGAAGAAGCCCTCGACCGCATCGGCACGGCCAACGGCTCGCCCGTATCGGCCCGGGCGTTTTTCACCATTCTGGCCGGACATGAACGGCACCATCTAACCATCCTCGCCGAACGTTACGGCCTGAAATAACCGAAGATGGATTGGTGGGCTGGATGGGTTTGATGCTGGATGCTGAAGACCATCCAGCATCCAGCATCCGGAAACCATCCAAACCATGACCATTCAACAACTGACTGCCTGGCTGGAAGCCTGGGCGCCATTGGCTTATCAGGAAAGCTACGACAATGCCGGTCTGCTGGTTGGCAATCCTTCGGCATCCGTGACGGGTGTGCTGGTGACGCTCGATATTACGGAAGCCGTGGTGGAGGAAGCCGTCCGGAAAAACTGCAATCTGATTGTCGCTCACCATCCCATAATATTTCGGGGTCTGAAAAAGCTGAACGGTCGGAATTATGTCGAGCGGGTGGTGATCAAGGCGATAAAAAACGATGTGGCGCTCTATGCCGCCCACACAAACCTCGATAATGTGGCCGGGGGCGTCAATTTTCAGATCGCCCAAAAACTCGGTTTGCAAAACGTACGGATTCTGGCACCCAAACCGGCTACCTTGATGAAACTGGTCACGTTTGTGCCGATGGCCGAAGAAGGGGCGGACTATGCCGATGCCACCCAGACGGTTTTAAACGCCCTATATGACGCCGGAGTAGGCCAAATCGGCAATTATAGCCGGTGTAGTTTCCGAACAGAAGGAACCGGGACTTTTCAGGGTAACGACGAATCAAACCCGGTTTTGGGCCAGGTGGGTGAAGAGAAAACCGCCCGCGAAAACCGCCTTGAAGTGATCTTTCCGGCTCATCAGCAGCACGCGGTGCTGAGGGCTTTGCGGACAGCGCACCCCTATGAAGAGGTAGCTTACTACCTGACCACTCTCGCGAACGACAACCAGGAAGTGGGCTCCGGAGTGGTGGGCGAGTTGCCCGAAGCGCTCGGTGAAGCGGATTTCCTGGCGTATCTGAAGCAGAAAATGAACCTGACGGTGATCCGGCACACCCCCCGGCGCAACAAACCCGTTCGTCGGGTGGCGCTCTGTGGTGGGGCCGGTGGTTTTCTGCTGAACGATGCCGTGCGGGCCGGGGCCGACGTGTTTATTACGGCCGATTACAAATACCACGAATTTTTCGATGCCGACGGACGGATTCTGATCGCGGATATCGGACATTATGAAAGCGAAGTATACACTAAAGACTTGATTCAACAGTATTTGTTGAAAAAAAATAATACCTTTGCGGTAATTTTGTCCGAAATAGATACCAACCCGGTGTCTTACTACTATTAGGCAGCAAAAACCGCACGAATGGAACTGACGATTGCGCAAAAACTAGAAGCACTTCTTAAACTTCAATCCATTGATTCCCAGCTCGATGAAATAAAAAAGATCCGTGGCGACCTGCCCGAAGAGGTACGCGATCTGGAAGATGATATTGCTGGTTTCGAAACCCGGATCGGTAAATTCAACACCGATATTCAAGCGCTGGAAGAGGAAATCGACCGGAACAAGGCGGTAAAGAAAGACGCTGAAAAGCTGATTTCCCGCTACAAGGATCAGCAAATGAACGTCCGGAATAACCGCGAGTTCGACGCTATCTCGAAAGAAGTGGAATTGCAAACGCTGGAGATTGAACTGGCTGACAAGAAAATTAATGAAGCCGCCTTCAAAATCCGGAACAAGCAGGAAGAGATCAAGGCGACGCAGGGCGCGCTCGATGAACGCAAGGAGGATCTGAAAGCCAAAATGCAGGAGCTGAACCAGATCACCTCGGAAAGCCAGGACGAAGAGAAAACCCTGCTGAAAGAGCGCGACGATCAGGCGACTCACATCGAGGAGCGACTGCTGAAATCGTACAACAAAATTCGGGAAAACGCGCTGAACGGGCTGGCGGTGGTTGTGGTCAAACGGGGTGCCTGCGGGGGATGCTTCAACGTGGTGCCGCCCCAACGGCAGGCCGATATCCGGGATAAGAAGAAGATTATCGTCTGCGAACATTGCGGTCGGATTTTTGCCGATGTCGAAGGGATGCCCGAACCCGTTTCGTCGCGTCGGTAGTTCATCTCATAAATTTTGTAAAAGGCTGCCCGTGGGTGGCCTTTTTTTATACCCGTTGGCAGACGGGACCATACGAACCGTATTTTGCACCATGCGAATGCTGCTGCTTTTCTGGTTAGGGCTTTGGGCGTCGATGGCGCTGCACGCGGCTGATTTTGAATTCACACCCACGCTTCAGCGCGCCTATGCCGATGTGCTGAAACTGAAGGTACAAGACGGTCGGCGGGCTATGGCCGGGGAAGTTGCCCGTGAAAACGGCGTAGCGCTGTATATTGATGATTTGGCCGATATGGTCACCCTGCTGGTGTCCGACGACCGCAAGCTGTTTGAGCAGTGGGAGGACCGGGAAGATCAGCGGTTGGATGCCTTACGGGATCTCGATGAAAAATCGCCCTGGCAGCGGTTTGCGCAGGCCGAAGTACGGTTGCACTGGGCGTTTGTCAAGCTGAAATTCGGGCAGGAAGTCGGCGCGAGCTGGGATGTGATTCGGGCCTATAAACTGCTGGAGGAAAACCGCAAGAAGTTTCCCGGCTTTCTGCCCACGTACAAATCGCTTGGGTTGCTGCACGTCATGATTGGGGCCGTTCCCGATAACTATACCTGGGTGACCCGAATTCTGGGGTTACAGGGCAACATCCGGCAGGGCTTACAGGAAATCCGGACGGTGGCGCAGAAGGATACGGTTTTTCAAACGGAAGCCCGGTTGATCGACCTGATGATTCGGGCGTATGTCCTGAAATTTACGACGGGTGATGTGGCTAATTTGAAAAAGCTGGTTCAGGAAAACCCGGATAACCTGCTGCTGCACTTCCTGGCCGTGTCGGTTTTGATGAAAGAGGCCCAAAGCGAAGAAGGTCTGGCGTTCCTGCATGAGCGGCCCACCGGACCGGCTTATCTGCCTTTTCCGATTCTGGAAAACCTGCGGGCTGATATTTTGTTGCAGAAAGCCGCTTATGATCAGGCCGCCAGTGCCTACCGTTCGTTTCTGAGTCAGTATAAAGGAGTGAATTTCCTGAAAGATGCGTATTACAAACAATTTCTCTGTTACTGGCTACGTGACGACAATGCCCGGGCCGTCCCGTTTCTGCAACAGGTTTTGAAGGTCGGCACAACCGTGGTGGAGTCCGACAAAGCGGCTCAGAAGTTTGCCGAGATGTATTTCAAAAAAGGCCTTTCGTCCCGCCAAAAAATCCTGATGAAGGCCCGGCTGGCAACGGACGGTGGGTATTACGACACGGCTTTACAAACGCTGCGGTCCTATACGGAAGCCTCCTTCCCGGTGGTAATTGAAAAGGCTGAATTCAATTACCGGAAGGGTCGGATGCTCCAGCGTCGGGGTGATGCCGATGAAGCGGTTCCGTTTTTTGAACGAGCCATTGTCCTGAGCGAAACCGATCAGCTTTCCTACGGAGCCACCTCGGCACTGCAACTGGGCTATATTTACCAGCAAAAACGCAACCCGGCCCAGGCCCGGCAGTATTTTCAGAAAGCGCTCAGTTACAAAAAACACGAGTACAAAAACAGCATCGACAACAAAGCCCGGGCAGCGCTAAATGAGTTAGGAGTTAAGAATTAAGACGGGGCCGCCCGGCGGTTGGCTGACGCATTCTATTCGATTGAGGCAGCGCAACTCATAACCGCACGGGCGGCCCCGTCTTAATTCTTAACTCATAATTCCTTACAGGCTCATGAGCTCCTTGAAGCGGATGGCCTGCCGGCGGCTGATTTCGATTTTGTCGCCCCCTTTGAGGGTAACGAGCAATCCTCCGCTGAACCAAGGCTCGATTTTGTCGATCCACGGCAGGTTGATGATGTGCTTGCGGTTGGCCCGGAAAAAGGTGTTGGGGTCGAGCCGGTCTTCGAGGCTGTTCAGGGATTTTAGCACCAGTGGTTTCTGGTCATCGAAATGCAGCCTGACGTAGTTGCCCATCGATTCGAACAGGCGTACTTTCCCGAGCTTGACAAACCAGCATTTCTCACCGTCTTTGACAAAAACCTGATCATTTTCGCCCAGCACTTTGTTGACATCCCGGCGCGGGGCTTCCACTTCAGGGTGGTGGTTGTTTTCCTCAATGCGGTTGATCGCTTCCGAAAGCCGGTTCAGTTCAATCGGTTTCAGGAGGTAATCCAGCGCGTTGTATTCAAATGCTTTGATGGCGTATTCGTCGTAAGCCGTCGTAAAGATAACTTCCGGGGCTTTACCGTCGATGTCCGATAACAACTCAAAACCGTTTTTACCTGGCATCTGGATATCCAGAAACAGCAGTTCGGGCTGGAGTTCATCAATCAATTTGAGGGCTTCATCGGCATTGGCCGCTTCGCCGATGACTTCAATTTTTGGGAAATTATCCAGCAACCGGCGGAGTTCGTTCCGGGCCAGCCGTTCGTCGTCAACGATCAGTGTCTTCATTTTATCGTTTAAGGTTTAAAGTTTAAGGTTTAACGTCTATAGTTTAGGGTCGACAGTTAAACGGAATGGCCACTCGTTAAACGTCAAACCTTAAACTTTAAACGATAAACACTAAACTCTCTTCAATTCTTCCGTTCGTTTAAACACCCCGGCGGATTGCATCGGGATGATAATATCGGCGCAGACCACGTCGGCCGATTCCTGGTGAATGGTAAAGCTGGCTTCGGGGCCGTAGAGCAATTCAAGCCGCTGGGAGGTGTTTTTCAGTCCAAAACCGCCGGAAGCTTCCGTATTGCCCAAGACGCCGGTATTCCGGATGCGAATAGACAACAGCCGGTCTTCCAGCCAGGTGGTCAGTTCGACAAAACCGCCGTTGATGGCTTTCTGAACGCCGTGTTTGATGGCATTTTCAACCAGCGTTTGCAGCATCATCGGTGGAACCTGCAAATACTGCGTTTTCGGGTCGACTTCCAAACGGCAGTTCAGCCGGTCTTCGTACCGCACCTTTTCGAGCGCCAGGTAATCTTCAACGGTTTTAATTTCCTCGCGGAGTTCGACGGTTTTGCGTCGGTCGGCCAGCAACGAGTTGCGGAGGATGTTGGAAAGCTGCGTAATGCTTTGCTGAGCTTTCGTGGGATTTTCGAGGACCAGCGCCCGGATGCTGTTAAGGGCATTGAACACAAAATGCGGATTAAGTTGGGAGCGCAGCACTTTGGCTTCAGACTCGCGGATCGAGGTTTTCAGCAGAATCTTCTCAATCTCGGCGTTGCGGGATCGTTCCACGTAGTGATAAGCCGTGTAGCTCAGAACCCAGGCCAGCATGCACTTGCCCCAGTTGAGGAGGTAGCCCAGCACAATCGAGGGTTCGTCGGCCAGGTATTGCGGCAGCACCTGTTTGTCGATGGGCAGGTTGATCACCGTCATGATGACGGCCAGCACAAAAACCGACAAGATAACCCGCGGAACCAGTTGAAAGAAAGGAAGCTGCACCCATCGCCATCGCTTGATCATCAGGCGGTAGAGGTGAGTCAGCAAAATGCACAGAATGATGGTGGCAATTGCTTCGTAAAAGAAATCCGCTTTGTATCCTTCCGCAAACGTAAAGATCGCGAACTCCGCCATAATGAGCATCGTCCACCCCACAATCTGGCAAAACCAATATATTCTATTTTTCGACATGCGTTCACTTCAGTAATCTACTCCAATGATACTGTATACATAGCGAATATAAGATTTTGTGGATGAAGTAGGGGTATTATTACAGGAGTGGTTATATAGAAGGGTCAGTTGTCGGATTTGGCGTATGTAAACCCGTTGGTCCAAAGTGAGCGTTGGCCTTTTTACGGATGCATCACCAGTGCCAGCAGGTGGGTACTGTCATTGGCCACGTCAATCCGAAAGACCCTGGTTTCGTAGTCGTAAGTCAGCTTGTAAAGGCAGAGATTACTGTGCTCGTAGCGATCCATCGTGGCCAGCGATTCGTTCATCAACCACGAGAGCAGGATGCGAATGGCCCGGCCGTGCATACAGATTAAAACCGGGTTTTCGTCGGGGCGCGACAAAATCAGGTCGATCACGGGCTTCTGACGGCGGGCTACTTCATTCGGGCTTTCTCCCTCTTCCGTAGGGTAGTCGGTATGGCCGGCGGCCCAGTTTTCGATCAGCGTCCGGTAGTATTCGTTGTCGAAGCTATTGGGCATTTTGCCTTCGCGGGCCCCCCAACTGATTTCATTGAGTCCGGCATAGCTTTCGTGCGGAATACCGGCTTCAATAAACTGCTGCACCGACTGCCGTGTCCGGCGAAGTTTGGACGTGTAAACTTTGGCGAAAGGAATGTGCTGATAGGCCTGGTAAAAAGCCTGTGCCTGCGCCTGACCCAGGGCATTCAGATCGGAATCAACCCCGCTGCCCTGCACAACTCCCTGGCGATTGTAGTCGGTTTCGCCGTGGCGGATAAGATAGATGGTTTTTTGTTTCAATCTCGCTTTTGTAATATTGAATCCCAGTTTATACAGAATGAATAGCGACTAATGGACGGCGAACCTTCAAATAGTTAAATTTTTACTATTCATTTTACCCTATCAGCCAACTTTTTCGTTTAAAAACGCCTGCAAAATTAGGAAAAAATCTTCACAGAATGAAGCCTGACTGGACATTAGAATCCCTGCAACAGTTTCACAAAAACTCCATTGTCGACCACCTGGGTATTGAGCTGACCGAGTTGGGAACTGATTTTTTGGTGGCCCGGATGCCGGTCGATCATCGTACCCAACAGCCGTTCGGAATTCTGCACGGCGGGGCCTCCGTAGTGCTGGCCGAAACACTGGGCAGTGTCGCATCCGTAATGCAACTGGCAGATCCTAACCGTCAGCGGGCTGTCGGTCTTGAGATCAATGCCAACCACATCCGGTCGGTGAAAGAAGGCTGGGTGTACGGACGGGCTACGCCGATTCATGTCGGACAATCCACCCATGTCTGGGACATCCGGATTACGGACGAAGCTGGAAAACTTGTTTGCGTATGCAGGCTTACGGTAGCGGTCATCAACGCCCGATAGGCCTTTTCGAGACAACTTCCGGGAGGGACACTTAGGCATTCACCATCGGGAAAGTATAGGTATGAAATTGAACGAAAACCGGAATTTTGTTCATGTTATTTACCGAAAACTAACTAAGTATTTGTTTTGTGCAAATTGGTTTTTAAATATGTTACCGAATCAGGTGGTAAGTATATATATTTAAGCTGATTTACGCACACGTTATGAACGGCTCAACATTCAATCAACTACCCGAAACTGTTACACGAAAACTTCCGGTCAACTTGAATCCAACAATTTATATCATTGAGGACAATGATGATAATTTATTTTTGTACGAATGGATTTTTGTCCGGCATTTACCTGATTATTCATTCCATCTTTTTTCCGATGGTTTGTCGGTCCAGCATCATGTCGGACGGGCTACGCAAAAACCAGATCTGATTCTGCTGGACTTGAAAATGCCGAACGTGAGTGGATTCGAGTTACTGACGCACTTTAAAACCGACCCTTCCTGGAAACACATTCCGGTGGTGATCTTTTCGCATTCTACCTCTCCGCGGGAAATCGAAGCCTGTTACCAGGCGGGTGCGAGCGGGTTTGTCCATAAAGAGATTTCGGTTCACGGCATCAAATCACAATTGCAGTCAATTTGCCATCAGTGGTTGCAACAAGGCCGGTTGTCGGTGTGATTCGGTTTTAACGCCCGTGGCTGAGTTTGCGAAGCTGGTAGAAGAGTTTTTCAATCAACCGGCTGTCTTCTGTCATGATTTCGGCCGATGCCGCCATGCCGGTCCGGTAAACGAGCGTTTGGCCGTAGGTGGTTTTCAGGCCCGACGGTAGCTGAACTCGGGCCAGAAATACACTGTCCTTGAGCGAAACGTCGGCAATGGTAGCGATCTGGCCTTTAACGGCCCCAAATTCTTGAAAAGGATACCCGGCAAACTTGACCAGCACTGCCTGGCCGGTTTTTACTTTGCCGAAATTTTGCTGCGGAATGCGCAGTTCGCCGTAATAGGTGATGGTATTCGGAGCAATAAACAGCAATTCCTGCCCGGTCGTGACGTGCTGGTTTTCCTGTAGGACGGACGGGAAATAGATCTGGCCTTCTACGGGGGCTACCACAACGTATTTGGCCTTCCAGGCTTCCACCGCACTTTGCAGGGTATTGAGGGCCTGCATGAAATTATCCCGTTGTTCGGTGACTAGTTTGTCCAGTTCCAGAATTTCCTTTTGTTTGCCCCGTTGAGCGCTTAGGTTGCTGATCAGGGCCGAAGCGGTTTGCTGGTAGGGCATCTTACGGGACAGGTTTTTGCTTTCTTCCCGCTTCAATTCAAGGGGCGCAATGGTTTTATCGGCGGCAAGTTTCTGCTGAATTTCGAAATCCTCCTGCGCCAGCTTCATGTCTTTTTCCTGGAGCCGATGCTGTTCGTTCAGGTTGTCGGCCATGGCCTTCAAATCGACCAGTTCCTGCTCCAGTATCCGGCGTTTACGACTATAAAAACCGTCATTCAGATAGGCCCGGAGTTGAATGTAGGTTTGTTCGAAGGTTTGAAAAGCGGTTTGTAATTCGCCCAGCCGATGGTAATTTTCCAAATCCAGTCGGTTCAGCGCTTCCAGGTTGCCCCGCCGGGCCATTTGCCAGGCCCGGCGGAGTTGGGCCGACAACCGGAGGACTTCCTCGTGTTGCGCCGTACTTTCCAGATAGGCCAAAATCGCTCCCGAGGAGACGGTTTTTCCTTCTTCGGCGAATAACCGGACCAGTTTGCCCTCTGAGCGGGTGACGACGGCTTTCGGGGCATTGACGGAAGTCAGCTTAAACGACGCCCGGACCAGATCGGGGTAATGAACCACCCACGAACCGGCGAGAAGCAAACCCAGAACGCCCAGGACGACGGTGATGCCCCAGCGCAGCAGCCAGCCCGGTGGGCGGGTGAGCAACTCCTGCACGTCTTCGGAGCGAAGTTCAATGAAGTCAGAACCGGGATTCATAGGATGGATGGGATTGACAGGAGGATACTGGATGGAGTGGATTTCGTTGAATTTATAGAGAATAGGGATGGATTCAGGCTCCTAATTCCAGTTGGTTTTTGACAAGTTGCCAATAGTCCCCCCGTTGGGCGATGAGTTGGGCGTGGGTGCCGGTTTCGGTAATCCGGCCTTTATCCAGGACCACAATCTGATCAGCGTGACAAACGGTGCTGAGCCGGTGGGCCACCACAACCACCGTCCGGTTTCGGAAAAAATCGGTCAGATGATGCATAATCACGGCTTCGTTGTTGGCGTCGAGGGCGTTGGTCGCTTCGTCGAAAAAGATGTACTGCGGGTCTTTGTAAACCGCCCGCGCAATCAGAATCCGCTGGCGCTGGCCCTGGCTGATGCCGTTTCCTTCGGCCCCGATTTTGGTGTGGTACCCCAGCGGCAGCGATTCGACAAACGCCTGGAGATTGGCTACCCGCACGGCATGGTCCAGTTTCAGCGCGTCGATTCGGTCGACGCCCACGGCGATGTTGCGGGCAATCGTATCGGAGAAAATAAAACCGTCCTGCATCACCACGCCACACTGCGTGCGCCAGAGCGCGTGGCCGACATTGCGCAGGGCCGCTTCGCCCAGGCGGATTTCGCCTTTGGTGGGGTCGTAAAATTTCATGAGCAGTTTGAGCAAAGTGGTTTTGCCACTGCCGCTCATGCCGACGATGGCCGTCGTTCGGCCTTGCGGAATGAGCAGGTCGAGGTCGCGCAGAACCGGCTCGTTCCCGGCACCGGGGTATTGAAAGGCCACGGTTTTTAGCTGCAGGCTTCCGGCCTCGGGCAGTTTGTCGAGCCGGGGCCGGTCAAGGGGTTCTTCGTCAGCCAGCGTGTGGATTTCGTTGAGCCGCTCCAGGCTGATTTTGGCATCCTGAAAACTCTGCACAAAACCGATCAGGCCTTCGATGGGGCTGTTCAACTGGCCGATAATCTGCTGCATGGCCAACATGGCTCCGAGCGTCAACTGGCCGTTGATGACGGCCTGGGCGGCCAGGAAGGTGATGAGAATGTTTTTGCCTTCGTTGATCGTGAAGGCTCCAGCCTGCTGGTACTGGCTCAGGGCTAGCCCGCGCATTTGCAGCCGGAACAGGCGCGCCTGGAGCCGCTCCCAGGCCCAGCGCATGGGCCGCTCGGCTCCGGCCAGTTTAATTTCCTGCATGCCCTGGATGAGTTGCACCAGCGAACTCTGGTTTTTGGCCCCGGCATCGAACCGCTTGAAATCCAGTTTCCGGCGTTGGCGCAGGAACAGCAGCACCCAGCCGATGTATAAGGCACTGGCCGCCATGAAAATGCCGAAGATAGACAGGTTGAACATCGCCAGCACGACACCGAAAATGAGCAGATTGATGAGCGAAAAGAGCACGGACAGCGTTTGTCCGGTTAGGAACGACTCGATGCGGTGGTGATCGCCGATGCGCTGCATGAGGTCGCCGAACTGCTTGGTATCGAAAAACGGAACCGGCAACCGCATCAGTTTAATCAGAAAATCCGACAGAATGTTGAGGTTGATGCGGGTGCTGATGTGCAGCAGAATCCAGCTTCGGATAAACTCGACCGACAGGCGACCGGCCATCAGGGCCAGTTGCGCCCCCAGTACCAGGTAGACAAACGGGATGTTCTGCGTGTTGATGCCGATATCGACCACCGATTGGGTCAGAAACGGAAACAGCAACTGCAACCCGCTGCCGACGGCCAGGCCCAGGATCAGTTGCACCAGCAGGTGTTTGTACTGCCAGAGGTAAGCCGCGACCCGCTCAAAACCGTAAGAAGCGGCTTTTTCGTCTTCGTGCTCGTAAAAAGCGGGAGTCGGTTCGAGCAGCAGCACGACGCCCTCACTTTGCCCGCCGGATTGCGTTGCCAACCAACCCTGACAGAATTCGTCGGCCGTGTAGGTGATCAGTCCCCGCGCCGGATCGGCCACCGCTACACTGCCCTGGCGGACCTCCGGTTTCGCTGGCTCAGGCGGAGGGACGGGCATGAAACCGGGTGGAATCACGATCTGATCATCGGATAAATCCGCAAACGGCTGGAGCGGGCGGTGCAATTCCTCCCGATCAACCAAAACGGGCGCTTTGCGGCCACCCCGGATTTTTGCCATCCAGTTGCCGGAACTTTTGATGGCATGAATGACGACAAAGTGGTTTTGCCGCCAGTGGACGATGCAGGGCAGCGGAGCTTCTTCGGCCAATTTTTCGAAGGGAATCTTGACGCCCATCGTCCGAAAACCGATGGCTTCGGCGGCTTCCGATATTCCGAGCATCGACACCCCATCTTTCCCAATCCCGGATTTATCCCGCAGCGACTGCGCCGTGTACGACCGGCCGTAATGCTTCGCCACCATTCGTAGGCAGGTTGGCCCGCAATCCATTTGATCAAGTTGGCGGTAGTGGGGAAAAGAAGCCATTGGTAGAGTGGTTAAAATAGCGAAACTTTGTCACCATCCGCAGGCAGGTCGGACCGCACGGGCTGGCGTTCCAGTCCATTGGGTCGAGTTGGCGGTAGTGGGGGAATTTCATAGGACGTCTAAGGAATGTATCCGTTTCTTCTCGCGAGCGAATTTCTCAAACTGCGGATTTGTCTTCATTAGCCCTAATTCAACCAATTGAGCCGAATCCTGAAACCGGACGGAGTCCTGATTGGCCAGACACAAGTCCGGAGTTTGAGTGAGTTTACGGTTGAAGTCTTTGTAGTAAGAAGCTTTGTTAAAATGCTGCTCCCGAATCGATTCTTCTTCGGCTTCCTGAATGAAATCCTGCAAAAACTTGGTGTGAAACACGACTCCCTGTAGATCACTAACCCATGCGCCATTAATGGCGTGCATGCCCTGGCCTAAATAGGTGCCGGAGCTATTTTGGAAGAGCGGAAATTTGTTCAGGGAAGTAATCGGGGTGCTTTTGCCGAAAATCCGCTCTCGCATGCCGCCTGTGTAGTGAGTTGAGTCGAAAGTTTTCCAATTCTTTCGGTCAAAATACGGGAAGGTTACCTCATAATGGGATGTATCGAAATAGGGCACTACCTCCAAGGGATTCTGCCCGGGCTGGTAGGAAATATCCCGAATGGCCTGGTCCGAATACAGGTCTAAAAGCAGAGCACGCAGAGCGGTAGATTCGGTTTGCTCCAGGAATTGACACATATCCCGGATTGACAAGTTTTCGGCATTTGGAAAGGAAAGTAACTCATCGATATCGACCACGACACACCAGTGGTTTTTGCCATAGGTTTCCAACAAATGTTCCATCCAATACCAATGGTTCCGGTAGGCATCGCCGGTCGAAAAAACATGGACATTTTTTTCGGCTAATGCCAGCTCCACAGACTGATCGGTCGAGGCATTATCCAACAGAAAGAAACGATCAACCTGTAAATTCTTATAATAGTTGATAAAATAGGGTAAGCGTAGTGACTCATTTCGCATAATGGCGAAAAGCCGTATCTCATTTTTTTTGTTTGGAATGGTACTTTGATCGAGTCTACATATGGTTGAGTTGCTTCTATTTTTTAACGACTGATATTGAGAGTTAATTCTGTGTCGTTTCCAATTCAACAAAGCCCAGTTACGCAAGGTTATTAGATTGTATTTTAGTTCAGTAAACATAAGTTAGTTCTTTAGCAGTTTACTAAACACTTCTCTAATTTTTGGATCACTAGGTCGGGGTGCATCATAATTTAAAACTTTGCCCGTTTTATCCATTATAATGTAACGTGGTATAGATTTTATATGTAACTGTTTAACTATGTTTGACAGCCCGGCTTCAGGAAGCCAATAACTTTCAGTTTTTGAAATATCAACTTGTTTCATAGATCGTTCCCAAGCAGTTCGATACTTATCTATTGATATATATATAAATTTTATTCCTTTTTTATTGTATTCTTCTTTTAAAGATTTAGAATGTGGTAACTCACTAAGGCATGGCCTACACCAACTAGCCCAAAAGTCTACATATATTGCTTTATCAGGACTTTCATTGATTAACTCTTGTAGATTTTTATAACTCTTTCCTGAGTATTTAATTAACTCATTGCTATTTGATTTATTATAGTTGGTAGATAAGTAATTATTTTTAACTATTCTTACGAGAGACGTATCTTTACAAGTTTTGATAAATCTTTTAGCGAAGCTATTTACAGTAGCGCTTGAACTTATGGATAAGGAGGCAAGAGAATAAAATAAAACAGCGTCTCTTGAAGATCCTTTGTACATTTTTTCACACTGTAAATAATACTTTTCGTGATTTTTTTTTGTAAATTCATCTTCGACAAAATAGATTGCATAATTATATAGGAAATCAATATAATATTCGTGCTTTGTTAAAGTGTCATTTATGTATGATTGATTTATGTACTTTTTTATCAAATTTTTATTTTTTGATTGTAAGATTCCTCCTAAAAAGGAATAGTATTGACCCTGTATAGTCTGTTTATAAAAGTTGTAGCTTACTGCTTTATTATTATATAAGCTGTCTAAAAATTTGTTGCTATTTAGGAAACTATATAAAGGATTTAAAATTTCGCCATTTCTTACTTTTTCTTTTTGTCCATTGTTGCATAAAATATAATTCAAAATTTTGTTACCAAAGTTGTCAATTCCGTTAAAATTATCATTCAATAATGAGTAATAATTAATTTCTATATGATGATAATCTTTATTCAGTTTCTTCAAAACAGGGTATTCTTTTGAATTTATGGATATGATAATGTGGTCTTTAGGGAAAAGATTGTACTTTATATTAAATGAGTTTTCGCATTTAAAAGAAGTAATAACTGCAAGGATTTTTTCGTTTGTCAACAAAGAATCCTTGGGATTTTTTGCGTTCAATATAATTAAATGGCTTCCATTTGAATCAATACAATTAATCCAAATTTCTTTATTTTTATCTTTGTAATTTAGCTCTAAGACAATATAAGATTCTTTATTATTTGATTTAATGCTCGCTATGGAACAGTTAATTGAAAAGAAAAAAAAATATAGCCAACCGATGTGTAAAGATCTTATAATTAATCTGTTAATGCGGTAGTAGCATTTTGCTTTCATAATATTAAAATGATAGATTTTGGTGCGGAATTGTGTTGAAGTTTTCGATATAAGACTATATCGAAAACTTCAAAATAGCTAAGCCATTTGGTTCCAAGAACAGGATTTGCAACACCAATGTGTCCCATTTGTTAGTGCTCCCGATTGTGCATTATTTTTCGACACACCATTGTTGTCATAAGATGCCTTTACCCATACTTTACTAGTGACAGTAGAGTATCCACCATTAGCATTTGGCATAGAGGAATAAACGATTTGTTGGTATCCACATTGATACCCCCCTGTTACTTTTTTCATTTCTGTCCTTGTCAATGCAAAATTGCCGAAGTTTGATAATTTGTTCATCTTGGTTTGAAAATTTAAGTTTTTAAATGGATGTATGTGAATTGGCCAATTCCTAAGCGAAGGATGTTTCCATCAGTGATAAATTTCTGGACACCTGGGTTACATCGGGAATCCGGTACAAAGAAGGCAAGGCAATACCGTTGAGATAAAGACTGGGCGTGCCAGTAATGCTGGCACGCGCACACCACCGGCGATGCAGGCCGAGTTGCTAACGGGCGGCTTCGGGTTGAGTAGCGATTTGTAATTTTCATATCTGTTATGATACTTATAGAATCATAGTTAAGGTTAAATTTGACATAAATAATGTAAAGAAATTTGAAGTAATTTAGATTTAGTTGGTGCAATTCGAATCCAGTTTTAATTTATTTATTTTCTCAAAATAAAGTTTATCTCTGTTTCTTACATAGTCCATCAAAAAATCAATGTCTTTACTTGTCTCGTTCGTGTGTACTGTTACTTGCTCTGAAGTGTTTTTAAAGTCAGATTCCTGTTCTTTAATTAAATCACTACAATATGAAATGTTTTTATTTAAATATTCACACAGGTCTATAGAATGAGCGAAATTCTTAATCTTTAAAAGAGCAATGTATATTAAGCCAATATTTATGCCTCCTGTTTCTGTGAATTCATTCAAATAATATTCTATTTTTTCTGCATTAGTTGATTTGTTTTCACAATAATATTTAACTAATACTTGAGAGCAGACTTGTCTATATAGATTTTTATATTTGTGATTTTTAAGCTTTTCTACTGTCTGAATATAGTTTATGTCTAAATCTTGCTCGAAGCGCTTATTGGAATATAAAGACGAGATTCCTGAGTGGGGTAGCCCCATTTTTTTTAAAAATAACTCTTGCTCTTTTAATAAAATAGCTGACTTAGCTGAGTCACCTTTAATATAGTCAAATCTATATTGTAATGTGATTATTTCTGTAATTGTATCACATGTCGCTGTGCTAATTAATGAATAATTGTATAAACTTAAATAATCATTCCTTTGGTTAAAAAGAACCAGGAGATAAGTAAATAAAAGATAGTATAAGATAGTTTTCATGATAAACTGTGTATTTATACAGTAGTAGGCTTAAAGTCTACTACTGTATGTGTTAATTAATCATCAGGCCATGTATTTTCCTTGAGGCCATTTGCCGCAAGCTTTAGCTGCCACATCGCTTGAAACATATCCACTGTACTTCTTTCCATTTTTAGAATATTCAAAATAGGCAGCGCCTGTGCTTGGAGCAGCACATGAACTTGTGGAAGTAGCATATGTAAATGTGCCACCCTTTTTGTTGCAAGTGCATATTGTACTCCCCCCTGTTACTTTTTTCATTTCTGTCCGTGTTAATGCAAAATTGCCGAAGTTTGATAATTTGTTCATCTTGGTTTGAAAATTTAAGTTTTTAAATGGATGTATGTGAATTGGCCAATTCCTAAGCGAAGGATGTTTCCATGAGTGATAAACTTCTACACACCTGGGTTACATCGGGAATGTGATACAAAGAAGGCAAGGCAGTACCGTTGAGATAAAGAGTAGGCGTACCGGTAATGCTGGCAAGTTCACACCACCGTCGGTGTAGGTCGAGTTGCTGACGGGCGGCTTCGGATTGAGTGGTTACTTGTAGGCTTGCTTTCCACTTTTCAACGTTGCGGTCTTCGCGTTTAAACCAGCTATGCAATGCTCTCCCAGCCTGTTCGGAAGCCAAATTAATGACTTGTTCGGCTACCTGATAGGCGGCTGAGTTAGAAATAGAGAAGACAATTTCGCATTTGACATCCGATGTATTTTCCAGCAGGTTTTCAATTTCCTGGTGCATCTTGGCGCAAGGGCCACACATCGGATTGGTTACCATCGTCAGGGTATTAGGAGCTTCCGGATTACCTACGATGACCACGTTCATGCCTTCAAAAATGGGCGGCATCGTGCGCTGCTTACTGAACAGACTTTCCAGATACTCCGGATTGAATTTTAATTTCAGTAATTCGCGCCGGAGCGGTGCGGTTTGTCGGGCCTGGGTGAGCGGTTCTTTAATAAATGCCCACAGCACCGCTACCAGCGTGAAAGAAAAGAGCAGTACGCCGAGTCCTTCCGAAGATAGTTCGCCCCAAAGCGTTTGGCCCGCTAACGCTTCCAGCCACAGTGTGAGTTGAACAGCCGTACACAGGATGCAAAATTCTTTGGCTACAAACGCCTGATAATAGAGCGAGTACACGGTATACGGTAAGGCCAGCACATTGAGCCAGAGCAGATACTGGACAACCGAGGCAGCAGGAAGGAGCAACACCAGCAAACTGGCTATCAGGCCACCCCCAAAGTAAATGAAACCGATTTCCGACCAGCTTAACCAGCTAAAGAGTTTAGCTGCTTTTGAGTTTAAAATACTGTGGCAATCCGTGCGATTACCCAAGTGGCAGATGCTTCGTAGGAGTGAATTGTTCGAATCGACACCATAAGCCAAGAGAAAACCGCTTAGAATAGTCCCAACTACTTTCAGGCACGTCAACCAAAACAACGACTGATCCAAGCCGGAGTGCATCTGCTGGTAACCATACCGCAGCACAAAGCCCAAACAAACCAGCAGACCAAGGACGATGAAGGGATACCGGCTGTTGGCAATCTGTTCCCGTCGGCGGTTTTCAGTGTATCGGCTCTCGCCCGATTCGGGGCTGGGTTCAATCAGCAGCGCCACCCCGTCCCAGATCCGGCTGAAATCGATGCGATTTTGCTTTTGCCAGCCCCGTTTGGTATGGAGCCATTCAATGGTATCATCGGTAACCTGCCGGATGGGAGCAAAGAAACCGCCCTCGATGGTTAAGTGCGCTAAGGCGGGGAGCGGAATGTCGGGAAGGCGGTCGGCGGTGATCCGGGTTGCCAGATTGGGCACATTGACTTCGTTCAGCACATCGCTCAACGCGACCAGGCTCGGAAAATCCGGGTGCTGGCTCAAGGCGGTCCTGAGCGTTGTCGAGGTCACCCGGACCTTGCCCATCCGCAGCAGTTGCTCCAGGGCGTCGAAAGCGTTCTTTTCAGCAGGATTGAAGTTCATGGATTTGCGCAGAAACTAATTCGTTCATTACTGTTTTTAAAGCTTCCGGCTGATACGTTTCCGCCATGCTATCCCGAAATTGCCGGAGGGTGCCCCGAAAAGTAGGTTCTTCCAGCAAGCGGGTGATTTTAACCTGCATCGCTTCAACCCGTTCCTGGCTAAAAATACCCCGAAGGCCCAGTCCGTGGTACTCCACTTTAAAACCGTTGCCGTTCTGGTCATAATGAAGGTCAAGCGGATAGACCAGCATGGGCACATTGAAAAGAATACTTTCCTTGACGGAGCTTAACCCGCCGTGCGTCACATACACATCAGTGTGTTTCAAAACCGTTAACTGAGGCACCCGCGTAAACAAATGCACATTCGGCGGCAGGCTTCGTTGGTAACGCAAAGTTTCAATCACCAGCCGGTTGACCGAGAAAACCGCCTGAACGAACGGGATGGCCTGCAAGGCATCCAACAACGTGTTCAGGAACATGAGCAACACTTTGTCCGAGCCTTCGTAGTATGTGCCAAAGGTGCAGTAAATCAGACGGTCACCGGCTTGTTTCCGGTTCAGAATCGCTCCGAAACGGCTTTCAAACGAGGGGTCCAATTCGGTGTCTTTCCGGTTTTGCCGCGTACAAAGTCCCAGATAGTATTGGTTCGGCTTTCGTACCTGGGGCGAAAACTCCAGTTCGAGCGGAGCCAGCACCAGTTCCGGAATGTTCTCGAACAAGAGGGCGTTCGTACGGTCGTTAGCAATCGGATGCTTGTCCAGAAACTGGTCAATGCTTCCCAGTTGTTTGAACTGGCGATCCAGCAACCACCCCATGAGTGTCTGGTACGGATACCGAAGTTTGATCCGCCACGGAGTACGTTGGTTTCTGACAGGCATCGTTTCTTCCCGCTGTTCCGGCCAGACGCCTTCGGATACGGTCGGAAAACCGGGTATCCGGTAGGTCGACAGCATGGGATTCACAAAAAGCAACTTCCGGTTTTTGGCCTTCGGATAAACCGCCAGCAAATCCGTGCTGTTAAAAATGTCGATCAGGATGGCGGCCGGGTTGATGCGGTCGATGATTTGCTCCAGTTCATTCCGACGGTGCCAGTAAACCTCGTTTTTTACAATGGCTTTCAGCACCTGCCAGCGGCTCCGGCTTTTTTTCGTGTCGGCCACAAACCCGCTTTCCATTCCCAAACCGATTCGGTACGAACTGGTGCGAATGGCCTGAAATCCCTGCTTGGTGACGATCTCGGCTAACACGTCATTGGTGACGGCTACATAAACGGTATATTCGTCGGCCAGTAAGTCGGCCACATAGAGGGCCGGAATCACATGGCTGCGAATCGAAGCAGGCAGAAACAGAATGCTTTTTTTCATCAGACGAGCAGGGGAAACGAAAGCCGTAAGTGTCTGACAAAAATCGACGCTAGTATTGAAGCGTCCAATCGGGATCCTGCTAATTTATACCGGAATAATCTTAAAGTTTACCCGCTTTCCGATGGGATGTATCAGGCTAACCAGTATGATTATGTTCAGGTTGCTTTACGCGACCGAACGGTTGCTTCCGGGGTAGGTCCGACGTAACCGTTCGTTTTCTGCCTTCAACTGTTCGACCTGTTGACTCAGGAAGACAATCATTTGTTTTTGTATGATCACCAGTTCCTCCTGCGTGCTGTGCTGTTGAATGGGAACCTTTTTAACCCACTCACTCAACGCCTGCGGAACCAGGGCGGTCAACTCAACCTCAAAAACATACGCCAGTTTGATGAAATACTCGGCGGGTAGGGCAGCTTTGTCGCTTTCCCAGGCGCTGTAGGTACTTTGGCAGGTGCCAATTTGCTCGGCGATTTCGGTCTGAGACAGTTTCCGGCTTTTCCGGTGTTGGCAGAGGCTGGTTCCGAAGTTCATAAAGCGAAGAGATTGGTAAGCGGGATAGGATTGGTTAGCCAACAATACAAATTTCTCCGGGAAAATCCATATGAAAATGTTATCTTTTATTATGTGGCAGAAAATAGACCCGATACCGATAATTTATCGCCAAAGTAGTTACAAAAAAGAGCGTTTATTGTCTGGTAATGAGCAGACTGGTGGGTAGAGGTTGTGGACAATTATTCTGGTAATCCAATCACTTCCGTCCTTCCACATACAGCGACGGTTCCAGGGGATAATCGCCGTAAGCCGATTGGTCGAAGTTGTACCGCTCCCAGTGCTCGATGCCGGAAGTTTTGTAATCCTGTACCACCACGTCCCGAAAACCGGCCTGCTCGAAAAGCCGCGTCAGCAGCACGGCGTCGTAAATCCACCGGTTTTTTTCGCGGCTCAGGTGCAGGTGCCAGGGACGCCGGAACTTGGCGATGGCCTTTTGCAAGCCAATCTGAAAAAAAGCGTTCAGCCGAAAACCGGGGCTGGTCGGGCTGCCGTCGATGTACCGGATTTCGTTTTTCAGGATCTGCTTGAGCGACGGGTTGGGCAAATCCTGCAACGCCCGCAGCAAATCACCGTTGAGGTACATCAGGTGTTCTTCCACAAAATCCTTCGTCAGAATGGCATCCAGCATCGCCCCGCCCGACTGCTGCCGAACCGACTGGTCGATGACGTTGAACAAGGCCCACTGGTATTGCTGAAACTGCGTTTTGGTCGGCTGCTGCCGGTACTCTTGCAGTTGGTTGAGGTAATCGGCCGCAAAAAACTCCAGGTCGGGCGTCGACACCCGGCAGACGGCCCCCGGTTTGAGTAGCCGGTAGGCTTCCTTCAGAAACTGCGCCCCGGCCGCCAGCGACAGGTGCTCGTGGACGTGAAAACTATACAGCGCATCGAACGACTGGTCGGGAAACGGCAGCGGTTTTTTCAGACTGGAATTGATGAGTTTAGGCTCGTTGGGCTGGGGCAGGGCCGTAAACCGGACATGGCTCCATTCACCGGCTAATTGGCGTTTTTGGGGGGTGTAGAAGATAAATTCCGTGCGCCAAACCAGTAAATAGTGTTTGTTGAAGGGGTTCTTGACCAGATTCATGCGTGTTGGGAGGATAGGGTAGAATGACAAATTTGATTAAATCGCCGGGCAAATTCCTGAATACGGGTGTGATAGCCAGCGGCACCGGCGGATTCAGCGACGAGGTGCGGGCCGGGCCGAAGCCGGGGCCAGTGTTCGAGCAGACAATCGGCGATGGCCCGGACCGAATACGGATCGAACAGGAACGTTTGTTCGGTTTGCTGCTCGCAGTGCATCGGAATGTCGGACGCCAGCACGGTTTTTCCCAGCGAGCGGCAGTCTTCCAGCAGGGCGCTCCAGCCTTCAAACAACGAGGGCTGCACGATGGCGGCTGCGCCCCGCATCAACTGTACCTGATCGGTCCGGGGCAGCAGGCCGAGCAACCGTACCGCCGGGCGGAGCTGATAGCGGTCGAGAAAAGCCTGCACCTCGGCAGTATAAGCTGGATGACGCGGGTCGTGGGGGTGGCCGGTGCAAACCAGTACAAGATCCGTCAGCCCGGCCTGCCGGACCCGGTGCAGTGCTTCCAAAAGCCGCAGATGGTTTTTATGCTTCCAAAACTGGCTCGGAAATAGCAGGTACTTGTCTGGTAATTCGTATTTCTCCGTAAAAGCCGTCACCTCGGGCCGTTGCCAGTTTTCGCCCAGATACATCGTAAAATTCAGGATGACAAACTTATCGGCCACCATAGGATACAACCGAACCGCATCGTCATAACTCGACTGATTGCTCACAATGACCCGATCCGACCGCTGCATAATTCGCCCGAAGTCCTGCCGACGTTTGGACAACTGGTAGGCTGTGAAGTATTGGGGCAAATGCAGATGCTGAAAATCCGGAATCCAGCTAATCTGCCGGAACGGGACCGAGCGTTGCACTACCTCGTTGGCCGGAAACACCAGGTCGACCCGGTTTTGCAGCGCGAGTTGCGTGAGGCTTTTCGTCGGGTACCGGGGCCACTGCCCTTGCCGGATTTGTTGAACCATCTGGTAGCTTTTCCGAACCCACGGAAACGACCGGCCGGGAAAATAGTCGAAAAAATGCACCCCGTCCAGGTAGGGTTGCACGGCCTGAAAATCCTGCGGGCGGTGAATATCCTGGTGCAAAAAAAGTTGAAACGAAGATCGTTCACCGTTGGGTAACAGCGAATTACCGTACAGCAGGCTTTGCAAATACTGAACGCCCGCAATCCAGCCCGCATTACCGTTCCCGATCAGTCCGATGTTTCTCATGAAAAGGAGTGAATGGGTGAAGCATGGAGGGCGTTTGCCGCCATTTTTGCAGCCGGAATTTCAGGTTTCCCAGGCCCAGTTTCCGTCGCCAGAACCAGCTCTGCTGCTGGAGCCAGCAGAGCAACTGAACCCACCAGCGAATCGGCGGACGGAACAACCGGGCGTGAATGTGCCGGATTTCGGCAAAACCGGTCCGGGGATCGCGGCTGCTGATGCCCGATTCGCCGTAGATTGCCACGACTTCATCCAGCCGTTGGTAAGGAATCTGTTCCAGCGCCAGCCGCAGATTCAGCTCGTAATCCGACGAGATTTTCAGTCGCTCGTCATACCGGAACGAATGGAACAGCGAGCGGTGGTAAAACGTCCCCTGGTGGTGAATAGCCCAGTTCAGAAAGTATACCGAACCGCAGTAGGCGGGCACCACAAAATCGTTGCGGGGATAGAGCACACTGGCCGTCACGAAGCGGGTCCGGGTCTCGTCAAAATACCGGGCGATGGAGCCAAGGGTTTGAGGGGCATAAAGTTCGTCGTCGCAACCCATAAAGTAGAGCCACCGGCCCCGCGCCTGATCGATGCCACAATTCATCCCGGCGTAAAGCCCGACCTGCGGAATGACCTGCCAAACCAGCGGTAAAACCGGCTCAAATTCCTGAAGAATAGCGATGGTCCCATCGGTGCTGCCACCGTCGATGACGACAACCTCGTACGAAGCAAACGTCTGTTTCGCCAGGCTTTGCAAACAGCGGCCCAGCGTTGCTTCCCCATTCAAGACCGTAATGATGATGGATAGGATCGGTTGGGTCATAGGCCACACATCGGTCCTGCAAAATAAAAAGATACCGCGAAAATGAAGGATGGAAGATGTGAAAATAAGGCTGGAATTTTGTGAACGGTTGGGGAAGAGAAGGCTAACCAGATCGGCCGAACAAAAGGCTCCGTTCGGATGCTGACAGAAAAATGTAGCGCCGAATACTCAATAGGGGTTGTGAAATGTATTGGTAATCAGTAGGTTTATGGGTGTGTCTCACTGTCGTACCATCTTACTATGAAAAACCGCTACTCGTATCTCAACTACCTGTTCATTGTTTGGAACTTCGCGTTGGTAACCCCATCGTCGGGGCAATATATGCCTGCGCCGACTCCATCTTACTACGTCACCCGGATCAAAGAAATTAACCCAACCGGAAATGGACTGGGAGCCTACTCATTCATTGAATTTCAGAATAAGGTTTACTTCACAGGCAACGACGGCGTGAATGGCTATGAACTCTGGGCTACCGATGGAACGGCCGCAGGGACGGTTTTGGTCAAAAATATCAATCTGAACGGTTCGTCGGCACCCCATAGTTTCGTTGTCATGAATGGCGTGCTCTATTTTTCGGCTGACAATGGGGTACACGGACGGGAACTCTGGAAAACCGACGGAACCGCCAGTGGTACCCAGCTTGTCCGGGATATTAACCCATCGGGTGATTCATTTCCAGGTTCTTTCGCCGTTAGTGGTACTACGCTTTTCTTTGTTGCCGATAACGGCAGCGCCGGTTGGGAACTCTGGAAAACCGATGGGACTACTGACGGCACGCGCCTGGTGAAAGACATCAATCCGTCGGGCAACGGCCTGGCCAATCTGGCCGAACTGGAAATGTTCGATGGTAAAGTTTATTTTGGCGGCAACACCTCCGCCAGCGGAACCGAACTCTGGGTTTCGGATGGCACCAGCGCCGGAACCGTTCAGGTCAAAAACATCAATCCCAACGGCAGCAGCTCACCAAGCTGGCTGAGGGTTTGCAACGGACAGCTTTTCTTTCGCGCTCAGGGAAACACCGGGGAATGGGAGCTTTGGAAAACGAACGGCACCAGCGCCGGAACCCAATTGGTAAAAGCAATACCGGCTACCTACCTGACGGTGGTGGGTACCACGCTCTTTTTTGTGGGAGAGAATGCCACCTACGGAACCGAACTTTGGAAGTCGGACGGCACCAGCGCGGGTACGGTGTTGGTGCGGAACATCAATCCGGCCGGAGGTTCGCATCCTTATGGCCTGCGTGCCTTTCAGAACCAGGTGTATTTCGGTGCTAACGACGGAACCGGCATTGCCTTCTGGAAGTCCAACGGAACCGCTTTCGGCACGCAGCGGGTAATCTCGGTCGAGCCGGAACGAATAACCGTCATTGGAAATTACCTTTATTTTGCGGCTGGCCGACTCTGGCGGTCAGATGGCACCAGCGCCGGAACAAAAGAGATGGGCGTTGGCTACGATTATACCAATCCTCACTTTATGATGGGCTATGGAAATCTCGTTTTGTTTGCCGCCAATGACCAGCAGGGTGTCTCCGGAACAGATAATTACGAATTACACAAGCTGGCGCCGTGCTATGCCTGCCCCGTAGGCCAGGTCCGGCAGGGTACGGAGCCGGAGTTGGCAGCGGAAATGGCTCTGACCGTATTAAAAAATCCGACGCCCGATGAGATAACCGTCGAAGTTCGAGGTGCTGGCGGGAAACCGCTTTCCCTTCAGTTAACCAATCTGCAGGGTCAGTTGATCGAGTCAAGAACAATTCCGGAGCCTCTGACCACCGAACGCCAGCGGTTTGATGTCCGGCAATTGCCACCCGGTTTGCTGTTGCTTCGGGCGATTAGTGCCGATCAGACACAAACCGTCCGCATTGGTAAATCGGAGTGAAATCGTCTATGCATCGGGTAGAAAGCATCTTCGTGATCCTGTTCCGACGCTTATGCCGAACAGCCATTCAGGTTACCACGGCTTTTTATCATTGAATTTTAACCCAGATTAATAAAAACCGCTTCGGATGCGGGTTGCCTTAATGTCGTCTTAATCGGGTTTTAACCGGGTTCAGACAGCTTTGTGCATCCTTCCCAGCATTCCGAATGAAGCTCAAATTTACCCTCCTGCTACCTTCCGGCGATCTCGCCAGCTATGACCCCTTCGTAAAAGAATTGGGCATTGCCTTTGACCTGGTTGCTATGCTGCTGCGTTCGGGTGCCGAACTGCTGATCATTTATCTGGAGGAAGAAGATGGGCAAAAAACATACCTGCCCCCGAACGCCTTCGATGAAGAACCGATGCACGAAAGGCTGGCTGCGCTGGAAGATCAGTATCGCGCCATTCTGCTGCCAGCGTCTTCCGGGGGGCGTTAGGGAAGACCATCGCTTAACAAACACTGGTGTTCAGAAAATAGACTCGCTACCCTCCCGAATCGGAAGAATTTACTCGGCATTAATCCGGAAAACCGGGGTTTCGCCGGAGCGCGAAGCCACAATCAGTTCGGTGCTGTTCAAATGCGGCAGGAATAAATCCCGGACCAGAAACGGATTGTTGTTGTCTTTCGACAAATGCGACAACAGCAGATGACTCATGAAAGCCGGTTTATGCGTCCGGAACAGGGCGAGGGCCTGCTGGTTGGATAAATGCCCTTTGCCACCCCGGATGCGCTGCTTTAGAAAATACGGATACCGGCCGTGTTCCAGCAGATCTTCATCGTAGTTGGTTTCCAGAAAAGCCGCATGGCACTGACTGAAGTGATGAACCACGTCCGGACAGGCCGTTCCGATGTCGGTAAAGACGCCCACTTTCGTGTCCTGATGGGCAATCAGAAAGCTGTGCGGATCGGCGGCATCGTGGTGTTTCGGGAAGGCCGTGATGCGCAGGTTGCCAACGTCGATCGACTCGTTGCTGCCAAAGGCCTGAATCGGGAACGTATGCAGGGGGAGCCGTGAATTCTTCAACGTTTGGGCTGTAATAAAAACCGGAATCTGGTACTTCCCGGCCAGTTGCGACAAACCGCTGATGTGGTCAGTATGTTCGTGGGAAATAAAAATGGCCTTGACCGTCCGGATCGAAAGCCCCAGGCGCTGGAGCCGCGTCTCGGCCTGGCGGCAGGAAATGCCGACATCGACCAGAATCGCTTCCTGTTCATTGCCGACGTAATAACAGTTTCCGTTACTGCCCGAATTGAGGGAAGAGATAAACAGGGACATAGGCTGGTAAAGGTACAAAATTAATCCCGCACGGAAAGGGAACGCGGGAAAGAATGCTCCGTAAAAAGCCCGGAAAAACAAGTCCCGGCCAAGCTGGCCGGGATGTTCCACTTACCAATCTCTATTAAATGAAAGAAGACACGGGCGCGCCTTCTCTCTGTTTAAGATGGAAAGATAGCACATTTATCACCTTTATTTTCAAAATAATTTTTTGGATGAAAGTTAACTTGTTGATTTTTAGTGCTTAAGAATATGTAAAAAAGACATATTAGGTAGCCGATAATCGAATTAAATAGTAAAACTTCGGGTTCAGACCTAATCGAGTCCGGGGAATTTGGCCAATCGGTCGGTGATAAAATGTTAGTATTCGATCGGATTTCGTCTTAATTTGGAAAAGCTTTTTTCGGTATTCGAAAAATAGCATTTCTTAGTAAAATACAAAGCCCGCCTGCAAGTGCAACCGGGCTTTGTGATGTTATCTATCGTACTATGAAATTGAACTCAAGTCGAATAATACCGGAAAATTAAGAAAAGGACTACTCAATTTGGGCGCTGAATTCCCTTTTTTTTTGAATTGTGATTAAAAGGCTTGGAAACGACTCTAAAAATTTTGCTAAACAAAAGAAAGTTCAACGGATTAAGAGGGCATGCGTTATAATCTCTCCGAATTGATTGCGCAGGGGGAAGGAACCCGGCTTGAATTTAAGTCGACCATTCACACGGCTTACCGCATTGCCCGTACCCTGACGGCTTTGTCGAACACCTCCGGTGGTTTGTTGCTCATTGGGGTGTCGGACGATGGCCGTATTGCCGGAGTAGACTCGGAACTGCACGAGATGCAGAAGATTGAGAAGGCCACCGATTTTCTGATCGATCCGGCCATTTCGGTCAGCTATGAGGTGGTCGAGGAGAACGGGCGGCCGGTGATTGTGGTGGAGATTCCGGAAAGTGATGAAAAACCGCACTACGCCATCGACGAAAAGGGAAACCGGACGATCTATGTGCGGGCGAAAGACAAATCGATTCCGACCAACAAACTAATGTTGACCCATGCCGGATTGCCCGACAGCCAGTTGCTGCAATCGACCAACGTCCGAAATCTGATTCAGGTGCTGCGGAAAAATGACTTCATTACGGCCAAACAATACGCTCAACTGGTGAACATTTCTGAATACCGGGCCAGTAAACTGCTCCACCAACTCACCGAGCATGGCCTGTTACTGATGATCGACCGTCCCCGGCCCGTACGGTTTTCGCTGCGGGTGACGGAATAATCGTACCCACGGACTAAAGTCCGTGTGAGCTTCCATGATCGATTGGCTGTTACTACCTCAAAAAGTATACAAACTCACACGGACCAGCGGTCCGTGGTACTATTATTCCGTGAGTTTTCACCTGATTAGTTGAGTTCTCCGCATAAAAACACGGACTAAAGTCCGTGGGTACGTTATCTTTGCGGACCAAAACCGCCCTGATTCCGAATGGCTACCGACAGAGAAGAAATCACCCACTTTTTTACCGACTTACAGGACCGCATTTGCCAGGCGCTCGAAGACGCCGACGGATTGGGTCGTTTTCACGAAGACCACTGGGAGCGGGCCGAGGGCGGAGGAGGCCGCACGCGGATCATCCAGCACGGCGCGGTGATCGAAAAGGGGGGCGTTTTGTTTTCGGCCGTTCACGGACCGGCTTCAGAAGCGGTGTTGAACCAGATGAACACCCGCGAACCGGCCGATTTTTACGCCACCGGCGTTTCGATTGTGTTGCATCCGCTGAATCCGATGGTGCCGATCATTCACATGAATGTCCGGTATTTTGAACTCAGCACGGGCGTTTGCTGGTTCGGGGGCGGCATTGATCTGACTCCGCATTATGTCGATGCCGACGACGCCCGCTGGTTCCATCAGCAACTGAAAACCGCCTGCGACCGGCATGATCCGGCCTACTATCCGAAGTTTAAAACCTGGGCCGACGACTACTTTTTTATCCGTCACCGGGCCGAAACCCGCGGCATTGGTGGTATTTTCTTCGATTACCTCCGTCCGGAAAACGACGAACACAAAGCGGCCTTGTTTGCCTTTGTACAGGAAGTCGGCAATACGTTTGCGCCCACCTACACCCACTTCATGCGCAAAAACCGGTCGTTGCCGTTCGGCGAAGCCGAAAAAAACTGGCAGATGCTGCGCCGGGGCCGCTACGTGGAGTTCAACCTCGTCTGGGACCGGGGCACCAAGTTTGGCCTGGAAACCAACGGCCGGACCGAATCCATCCTGATGAGCATGCCGCCCCAGGCCAACTGGCTGTACGATCACCGGCCCGCACCCGGCAGCCGGGAAGAACAAACCCTGAACGCGCTGCGGAAAGGCCTTGACTGGGTGTAAAACCGTAACCGTCCGACGCCATGGATCCGGCTTATTCCGACCAGCTTTACCGCTACCTGACCCAAACCTTTGGGCCAAAACCGGATTTGTGGAAACCGTTCGTTCAGGCGTTTGACTACGCCGAATACCCCAAAAAGAGCTTTTTGATTCAGAACGGCGAACTGGAAAACTACCTCTATTTTATCGTAGAGGGCGGTACGTCCTCGTTCTTCGTCCATGATGGACGCGAAAAGTGTCTGGACCTCTGGTTCGCCGATCATTTTGTTTCTTCCTACGTTTCCTTTCTGACCCGCCAACCGTCTCAGATTTTCATTCAGGCGCTTTTTCCGACCAAAACGCTGCGCATTCATTACGATGTATTGCAGGAATTTTACCAGAACAGCGACGAAAGCAATAAAGTAGGGCGGTTGTTTGCCGAAGGCTTGTACATTGCCCGGACGCAACGCGAAATCCGGTTTTTAAGCCAAACCGCCGAGGAACGCTACCGGGACTTGCTCCAGCACCAATCGGAGCTGGTTCGGCAACTTCCGGTAAAAACCATTGCTTCGTACCTGGGCATTCATCCCGAAAGCCTGAGCCGCATCCGGAGGCAGGTCACGCTCTGATTTCCTAACCCAGATCATTTTTCGCCGGAAAAACCGCCCTTAGTTTTGCTGCAAATCATTTAGATACGACATGGCTTTCTTTGCATTGTTGGTCACCTTGTGGGCGGTTTTGTGGATCATTTCCCGGTTTGTGTTCCGGCAAGAACTGGCTTCACATGCCAAAAAAGGCCGGGTAGCCGCAGCCCTGGCTTTTACGTTTATTGGTCTTTCGCACCTGATGACACCTGGGAAAATGGAGTACATGATTGCGGGCTGGCTGCCTTACGCCCGCGAACTGGTGATAATCAGCGGGGTTGCCGAAATCGCCGGGGGGATTGGCCTGCTGATTCCCCGCGTTCAACGGATGGCAGCTCTGGGACTGATTGGGTTGCTGGTGGTAATGTTTCCGGCCAATATCAACGTGGCTATTAATCAATTACCACCACCGGGCGGTTTGCCGGCTGAGCCCTGGTATGTCTGGTCTAGACTGTTATTTCAGCCGTTGTATATGGCCTGGATTTGGTGGAGTAGTTTGCGGAAATAAAACCGGCAAATGCCTCGCCAGAGCTAAGGAAACTCGATCCGGTTTTGCACCCTGGTTTCAATTTTGACGCCCCGCCGAACTTCCGGCACCTCAAGTTTCCAGTTTTTGGAAGGGTCGGTTTTCAGAAAACCGTTGTCGATCACCAATGGACTTTCGAAGTTATTGTGGTAAAGCTGGCCCGTGCCGAGGCCCTGCGGCAGCGGGTTTTTAAACTGCGCGGTATATTGCGCAATGGCGTTCAGGCCGACGTTCGATTCCAGGGCCGACGTCATCCACCAGCCGATGCCGAGCACATTGGCCAGTTCAATCCACTGATCACAGTGCGCAAAACCGCCTAAAAGCGTGGGTTTCAGGATAATGTATTGGGGTTGAATGGCTTTCAGGAGCTTTCGTTTTTCGACGTATTCCATGCAACCGATCAATTCTTCGTCGAGCGCAATCGGGACCGGCGATTCCCGGCACAGTTGGTGCAGCAGGTCCGGCTGTCCTGGCCGGATGGGTTGTTCGATCGAATGCAGATCGTAAGTAGCCAGTTGCCGGAGTTTGGGCAGGGCGTCGTCCGGGGAAAAAGCACCATTGGCGTCGACGCGTATTGTGATCTGGTTGGCGTCAAACCGGGATCGAATGGAGTCGAGCAGATCGCATTCCTGCTGAAAATCAATGGCTCCGATTTTGAGTTTGATCGTGCTGTAACCGGCTTCCAGTTTTTCCTCGATTTGTCGTCGCATGAAATCCGGGTTTCCCATCCAGACCAGACCGTTGATCGGTATAGCACGATCCCCGGTCGCAAAATCATTGGAAAAAACCGTCCGTTTCCCGCCGTTGATGTAGTCGCGCATGGCGGTTTCGAAACCAAACAGGATGGAGGGCAGCCGGTCGCTAACGAGCTGTAAGAAAATTGGAATGTTCCAGTGAAAAAGCTGAAGATCGAGTTGGTTGAAGAGGTCGCAGGTCTGTCGAAGCTGGTCGGCAAAATCGGATCGATCGTCGATACTCAGCCCCCTAAGTGGAGCGCATTCGCCCCAGCCTACCACCGTCGGATCGTCTTCGTCGCAGATTCGAACAAAATAACTATCTTTTTCGGTTAATACCCCCCGTGACGTTCCGGCCTCGAACGTAAAATAAAGCGTGTATTTCAGGAAATCGGCCTTGAGACTCATCGGAACGGTGTAAGGGGACGGGCATTCACCATTAAAAGTAGTAATTTTGGGAGTTACTGAAGTGACTTGTTAATAAATTATTACGTAAAACTTAGTGTTCGAGCCCTTCCTAAAACCACTAAATTGGCTATACGGAGAAATTACCGATGTTCGTAATCTTCTGTATGACAGCCATATTATGGAAACGTTACGCCCGGCGACCTATACCATTGGTGTAGGAAACCTGACCGTGGGTGGAACCGGCAAAACACCGCACGTCGATTACCTGGTCAGGCTCCTGAAAGATCAGGGGCCAATGGCGACGCTTAGCCGGGGCTATGGTCGCCGGACGCGTGGATTTCGGATCGCGACGGCGTCTGACACGGCCGACACGATCGGCGATGAACCGCTGTTGCTGTACCGAAAACACGCGATCAGGTCCGGCCCAAGGCAAGCGGGTGTGCTGGTTAGCGTGGGGGAAAAACGGGCCGAAGCCATTCCGAAATTACTGGTCGCTGAACCCGATTTACAGACAATCATTCTGGATGATGCCTTTCAGCATCGCCCGGTACAGCCGCACCTGAATCTGTTGCTAACCGACTTTCATCGCCTTTTTTACCACGACGAACCGTTTCCGGGCGGGCGGCTGCGCGAACGGCGGCACGGTGCCCGCCGGGCCGATGCGGTTTTGGTGACCAAATGCCCCGACGACCTTGGTGAAGCGGAGCAGCAGGTTATCGAACAGCGCATCCGGGTCTACAGCAAACCCGACGCCCCGGTTTTTTTCACGGGTTTACAATACGGAAAACCGCTGCCGTTTGGGGAAGAGCAGCCACTTGCTGGCCTGGGAGGAATAGGCAAACCGGTGGTGTTGGTGTCCGGTATTGCCCGGCCCGAGCCGCTGGAGCAATATGCCCGGGCGCATTACACGCTGGTAGAACACCTGCGTTTCGCCGATCATTACCGGTATACCTCCACCGACCTGGCCCGACTCCGTCGGGTGGTGCCGCCCGATGGAGTCGTGTTGACAACCGAGAAAGACTTTGTCAAACTGGCTCCGTTGCTGGCTGAAACCGGCAGGACGGAAGCCGCGTTCTATTATCTCCCGATTGAAATCAGGTTTCTCAACCGGGAAACCGAGTTTCTGGCGATGGTCAGAGCCGGACTGGCAGCGTTGCGGGAGTCAAAGTCCATTGTTAAAAAATCCTAATTCAAAAAAAGAAACCGCTGCAAATCAATAAATTGGCGGTTTCGAGAGTTCAGACTGTATGAATCGTCTTTATTTGTTGAGTGTAAGTATGCTACTGTTCGGGTGGATTCAAACCGCCAAAGCTCAGTTTCCGAGCCGCCTGCCGAATTTTCCGCAGGGGGGCAACCGGGGCGGAGGAGCAACGGGTGGGCAGGGTGGCAGCGCGGGCGGGGCTATTCTCGACGATTCAACGAAACTTGTGTACGGCCCGACCACGACTCGGTATTTTCTGGAAAGCGATGTGCTGAACAACCGGAAAAAGCTGTTTCCCATTGACACGACGCTGGAAGGGGTGCAGCGGACCAATTACCTCAGTCGCTACGACTATTTATACACGGATCTGGGCAACCTGGGAACGGCCCTGCGGCCTTTGTACTATGAAACACCCGCCATCGGCTCGCAGACCGGCCTGAATGTGTACGGCCTCTACGGTTACCAGACACAGAATGTTCGGTATTTCGACACGCGGTCGCCCTATACGAACATGTACCTGGTGTTGGGCGGGCGCGGCCAGAACATCCTGAATTTCGATTTTTCGCGCAACATCAACCCGCGTTTCAACCTGGGCTTCAACCTCCAGCGAATGACTTCCGATGATCAATATTCGGGAACCAGCACAACCACCAGCACCTCCACTCAACGTTTGATTGAAAACTGGAACTTTGTCGCCCACGGAAACTATCGTTCCAAATCCAACAAATACACCTTACTGGCGCACTACAACAACCTGAATCACCGCTCGAAGGATCAGGGGGGCGTTGTCGAACCCGCCACTTTTACGACGGATGTCATCGAGTTGGCTCCGGTTTTATCCAGCGCCAATTCGCACGAAAAACGGAACGATCTGCATGTTTATCAGCAGTTTGTGCTCGATACAGCCTTTCAGGTTTACCACACGCTTGATTTTCGGGCGCAGAGTTACCGGTATACCGATACCAACATGGGCGAGGGGCTTCAGACGGATACTACGACTCCCGCGTTGCAACGCCCTTTTTATCCCAGTGTTTACTTTGACAGTACGGAAATCCGCCAGACAACGCTGTTCCGGGCGCTGGATAACCAGCTTGGTTTAAAAGGGCAGTTTGCGTTCCAGCAGTCGGCGTTCAACTACCGGGCCTGGCTGCGAAACCGACTGTACCGGCAAACGACCCTCTTCAATGTCGAGCGGCTGCGGCCCGATTCCAGTTACGTCAACAGCCGGTTTGAAACCTACCTGGGCGGCTGGCTGGGCTACTATTTCCCGGACAGCCTGACGCGGGTCACGGCCGAGGCCGAATATTTGTTAGGGCGCGATTTCCGGTTTCAGGGCCGACTCGAAAGCCGCTTTCTGACGGCGGGTTATGAAAGCATTTTTGCTTCGCCCACACTAATTCAAAACCGCTTTATCAGCAATGTGTACCAATGGGATCACATTGGTCGCCAGTCGACGGAGTTTGACCTGCGCGGTACCCAGCACATTTACGGGCAGTTGAACCTGCGGCTGGGCAAACTCACGATCAGTCCCGGTATAGATTACTACCTGCTCACCAACTATATTTATTTCGACACCGCGGGCGTACCCCGGCAGCTTTCGAGTGCGTTCAGCATTCTTCGCACGGGGCTTGGGCTGCAACTTCGCCTGGGTAAATTCCGGGCATTGGGGCAGGGCTATTCCACGCTGGTTTCCAATGACGATGTGCTGCGAATTCCGACGCTGATGGCCAATGCGCAGCTGGAGTATAATTTTCTGTTATTCAAAAAGTTGTATGTGTTGGCCGGGCTTCAGTTTCACTACAAATCCGCTTACTTCGCCGACCGGTACATGCCGCTCACCCAGCAATACCACCTGCAAAACGACACAAAGCTGGGCGACTACCTGCTGGCCGAACCATTCGTCAATTTTCGGATCAACCGCGTGCGGTTGTTCGTGAAACTGGCCCATGCGAATCAGGAACTGTTAGGACAGATCTACTACAGCGCCCCGTATTTTCGGACCATCAGCCGGTCGGTATCTTTTGGGGTGCATTGGCTTTTATTTGATTAACTTCGTAGTATGAAAACCCTGCACGTTCTCAACGGTGATTCCACCGCCTATAGTTTTGCGGACTCCAATCTGGCGGGAAACACCGATACGACCGAGGTGGTCGTCTGGCGGGAAGCACTCTCGGAAGGCCCCGTTCGTGCCGATGTTCCGCTGACTGACCTGTGGGACATCCGCCGGACCTGGCTGGATGTTTACGCGGATGATCCGTCAATGGATTACGGTCAACGCGTGGTTCAGGAGTTCGGAAAACTGATTCAGCCCGACGCGTACGACGAAATTATCCTCTGGTTCGAACATGACCTGTTCTGCCAGATCAACCTGGTTTTTCTGTTGGCGCAACTCGGCCAGCAACCTCGGAGCACCACCAAAATCAAACAGGTTTCGGTGGATACTTTTCCGGATATGCCGTTTTTCAAAGGCCTGGGCGAACTGAGCGGGGCGCAACTGGCGACGCTTCATTTACAGGCCGAAGAACTAACTTCCCACGAACTGGAAGTAGCCGGGCGGGTCTGGACGGCCTACGCAAGCATGGAGCCGCTGGCAATTCAGGCGTTGCTGGATGCAGATTTCGGCCGGTTGCGGTTTTTGAAAACCGCCTTGTTGCACCATTTGCAGCGGTTTCCGTTTACCGAAAACAACCTGAACCTGATTGAGCATTTACTGACCGCCATTTTGATGGAAGGTCCATTGCCCGAAGATCAGTTGGTTACCCGGTTTTTGAAGCAGGACCGGGTGTATGGGGTCGGGGACTTGAGTGTGCTGGAATACATCCGCCAACTGAACGGCAAACTCTGGGCCTACACCAACGAGGGCTTGAGCCTGACCGAAGCCGGGGCCGACGTGATTGCCGGACGCCGGGCGCTGAACCCGCCGGAACGCTGGCTGGGCGGTTTTTACCAGACGGGTGATTCGCCCTACCGCTGGAGTATCGAACAGGAGGAATTGATCGAATTGCCATGACGACCCTGGGGTTAGAACTTCCTTCCGATCCGCGCTGGGTCGATGTAGCCAAAATGAACCTGAGCGATATTCTGATCGACCATGCGTTTTGTGAACAGAAAGCCGCGTCGTCCTGCATCTCGCTGATCGTGCAATATCCCGAGCGGGAAAAACTGGTCGAGGTCCTGACGCCGGTGGTGGCTGAAGAATGGGGTCATTTTCAGCGGGTGTTGAAAGAACTCCGCAAGCGAAACATTCCGCTCGGTAAACCGCGTAAAGATGAGTATGTCAATCAGTTGCAGGCGGTTTTGCGCAAACCGAGCGACCGCAACGAGCAGTTGATGGAGAGACTGCTGCTCAACGCGCTCATCGAAGCCCGGAGCGCCGAACGCTTCAAACTGCTGTCGGAAAACCTGACGGATGAGCACCTGCAAAAGTTTTACCGGGAACTGATGATTTCGGAAGCCGGGCATTACCGCAACTTTATCGAACTGGCCGAAGAATACGTGCCGAAAGAGAAAGTATGGAAGCGCTGGAAGGACTTGCTGGAAAGCGAAGCGGAGATCATGAGAACCCTCGAAGTGCGCGCCGACCGGTTTCACTGAAGATGCGGGATGGATAGGGCGGATGCTGGATACTGGATTTAGCATCCAACCGTCGAACCGTCTTGCTTCAAGGGTCTCAAATACCTTTTTAATTTACCTGAATGTCGTTTTTAAGCCGGGTTGCCGATCATATTTTTGAACGCCATCAGACGCGGATGGAGAACGTATGGGTGGTGGTACCGACGCGCCGGGCGGTTTCTGTTTTCCAGCAACACCTGAGTCAGCATGCCGACCGGCCGTTTCTGTCTCCCCACGTGCTGGCCGTCGATGACTTCATCACCCAGAGTGCGAACGTGCTGCTGATCGACCCGGTGAGTCTGCTGTTTGAACTGTACGAAGTCTTTCGCGAAATCGACCCCGCACTGGAATTTGGGCGGTTTCTGAACTGGGCGAGCGTGCTGCTGACCGACTTCGACCGAATCGACCAGTACCTGATTTCGCCCTCGGAACTGTTCAGCTACATGACGGCCGCCAAGGCCCTCGAGCGGTGGCGGCTCGAATTGCCCGACGGCCACGTTCCCAAACTCGAAACCACTGGCACGCAGCGGTATTTTAAACTTTTCGAAAACCTGGAAACCGCCTACCACGCCCTGCATGAGCGGCTGCTGGCGAAAGGCTGGGCGTACCGGGGCATGGCGTATCGGTTGCTGGCGGAGCAGATTGAAGAAAGGATACGCGACAATCCGGCGTTTGAAAAACTGTATTTCGTTGGCTTCAATGCCCTGAGCAAGTCGGAAGAGCGCATTGTCAGGACGCTCGTGAAAGCGCAGAAAGCCGAGATGCTGTGGGACACCGACACGTACTACCTACAGTCGAAGCGGCAGGAAGCCGGGAAAATGCTGCGGACGTACAAAGACGAGGGCTGGAGCGGTTTCTGGACCTGGGAAGATAAACACCTGACCGATACGCCCAGGCATATTCAGATTATCGGCGTACCGAATGCCAGTATGCAGGCAAAGGTTGCCAGCGCGATTTACCAGCAGCAGGCCGGAAACGAAGCTGATCCGGGAAGCACGGCGCTGGTCTTGGGCGACGAAACGCTGCTGTTGCCGGTTCTGTACTCACTGGGCGGCACGGTTAAGGACCTGAACGTAACGATGGGGCTTTCGTTGCAGAACTCGCACCTGTATACGTTGATCGACGCCCTGTTTGAGATGCAGCGGACGGTGGCTTCGTTCCGGAAGAAGGACGGCAGCGGTACGGTTTTGATTCCGAAATACAACCACCGGAATGTCATTAAAGTCCTGAATCATCCGTTCGTGCGGCAGTATGAACAGATGGTTTTCAAAGCCTCCGATGGGCTGGCTCCGCGACAGGTTCAGAACGCCATCATGGCCATTACAACCGATAACCTGGTGTATCTGGATGAAAAGCAGTTGCTGACGATGGGCCAGGGAAGCCCGCTGTTTGAAGCCCTGTTCACCCGGTGGCCCGACGACAAACCGCTTCTCATCATCCGGCAGTTTTACGCCCTGATCGACTTGCTGAAGGAAGTATACGCCGAGAAACAGGACGCCATTGAAACTGAATACCTGTATCTGTTCGAAAATCTGCTTCGTCAGCTTGAAACCACCCTGGAACGTGAGGAACGAAACGAACTGGTGACGATCAAAAGCCTGAGACAGTTTTTGTACGAACTGATCCGGCAAACCAGCATTCCGTTCGAAAGCGAAGGCAGTAGCGCGCTCCAGGTCATGGGTATGCTCGAAACCCGGGCGCTGGACTTCGATCACCTGATCATTCTGTCGGTCAACGAAGGCGTGTTGCCACAGTCGCGCAAGCTGAACTCGCTGATCCCGTTCGATGCCTGCGTGGCGGTGGGCCTGCCGACGTACCAGGACCAGGAGTCGGTGATGTCGTACCACTTTTACCGGTTGCTGCAACGGGCCAAAACCGTCTCGTTGCTGTACGTCACCTCGGCCGATGCCTATGGTACGAGCAAGGGGGAAAAAAGCCGGTTTATCCGACAACTGGAACACGAACTGGTTCCGGCTTCGAACGGCCTGACGACGATCAGTTACCCAATTATCCGGTTTGGGCAGGCGGCTGAGAAAAAACCGTTGGCTTTGTCAGATGAGACGCTTGAAATTCCGAAGAGCGAAGCCATTCTGTCCCAGTTAAAAAAAGAACTGGCCGGACAGTTTAATCCGTACAAAAACCGGACCTACGGCGGGATGTATCCGACCGTCCTGAACAACTTCCTGAGCTGTTCGCTGAAGTACTATTTCAGCCGCGTGATCAGCATGCAGGAAGAGGAGGAAGTGAACGACGAGATGGATGCGGCCGAGTTCGGCGAGTGGATTCACAACACGCTCGAAGCACTCGATCAGGACCACCGGATGCGCGGGGAGGAGGTAACGGCCGAAACCGTGGTCGATAAACTGAAACGGAAGTACGAAGAACAATTTAATAACCGCGTCACCGAATCGGGGATGAATCGGTTGCTTTACCGGATCGGCGAAGACCTGATGGTGCGGTTCAACACCCTGCAAATTGAACGCTACGGGAATCGGC
Source organism: Larkinella sp. VNQ87 (assembly GCF_049445795.1). Taxonomy (NCBI): domain Bacteria; kingdom Pseudomonadati; phylum Bacteroidota; class Cytophagia; order Cytophagales; family Spirosomataceae; genus Larkinella; species Larkinella sp. VNQ87. The sequence continues at coordinate 44,085 of NZ_JBMSDT010000017.1, read as the reverse complement.
TGGAGGTGCTGCAAACCGAAGTCGAATGGGAAACGGATCTATCCATCGAAACCGCCATCGGCTCCGTCAGCGTCCGGATTGCCGGAAAGATCGACCGGGTAGAGCGGCTTCGGCAGCCCGACGGTTCGAGCCTGATCCGGGTGGCCGATTACAAAACCGGGAAAGTCGATGTGCGGGATGCCGACGTCAAAACCATCGAGTTACTGCTGAGCGATCCGAAAAAGGACAAAGCCCGGCAGTTGTGGCTGTATCAGTACCTGGTTTATAAAAAGATGTTGACCGACAACGGTTTACAGTTTGGTAGCGAGTGGATCGACGGAGCCAGCACGCGGGTCGTGGCCGGTTTTTACTCGTTCCGGAATCTGGACGCCGGTTTTATCGAAAACAACCTCCATTTGGGCCAACCGGACGAGTTTGTTGCCCAAACGGAGAGTCACCTTCGGCCGCTTCTGGCCGGTCTGTTCGATCCGGCTGAGCCTTTCCGGCGAACCAGCGATAAAAAGATTTGTGAGTGGTGCGAGTATCGAAAACTCTGCGGTCGGTAGGGGGGGCTGAATGGGCTGGATACTGGATGCTGGATATCCAGCCCATCCAGCATCACACCTGCTTCTTCGGAAAAGCACCCGGTTTTTCCTTCGACGTTTCGTTGAGTAAAATTGCTTCCTGCAACAATTGCCGAATCTGTTCTTCGTTAACCGAATCAGCCCGAACCACCAGCGAACGGACGGTCCGGCGCCCCCGGTTTTCGAGGATGTTTTGCTCGTCGGCCAACTCATACCCCCGCAGGAAGCACAGATCGACAGCGGCTTCCGCCGAGCGAAGCGGATTCAAGTAGCACAGGTGTCCTTTATGAAAATAAAACGGCACCCCCCAGGTAATTTTTTCCTGAATGCGGGGAGCTGACTCCAGGATTAATCGGCGTATTTGTGTCAATAGGCGATGGATTTCGGGTTTTTGTCGATTAATGTATTCGTCAACTGTCATGGTATGTTGTAATGGAGTAATTTCGATGCTAAGTTAGCTGAAAAATCAGATTTCGGGAGCAAACTGTCTTCCGGAACTAACTTTCTCTACGGGCGCAATGCCGCGTTCGCTTCAACGACTATTTCTGTGAAAAGGTGGATTGCAATTGGTTTGGTGTTGCTGGTTTTGGGCGGCATCATTTATTACAACAAATTCTATAAACAACAGCCGGGCGGACCGGGTGGCCGGGGCGGTGCTCAGGCGGGGGGTGGCACTGGCGGACGCGGCCCGGGTGGCCCGACGCCGGTAAACGTGTTTGTAGTCGCTTCCCAGAATTTGAAGGATGAAGTGGTGGCAACGGGTTCGCTGATTGCGGCCGAGCAGGTGGATATTTACCCCGAAGTTTCGGGCCGGATCGTGCAGTTAAACATTCAGGAGGGCCGGTCGGTTAGTCAGGGGACGTTGCTGGTGAAGCTATACGACGGGGATTTACAGGCCCAATTGCTGAAATTAAAAGCTGTCGAAGAAAACAACCGTCGAACCGAAGAGCGAAACAAACAGTTGCTGCAACGTGGGGGAATCAGTCAGCAGGAATACGACATTATTGCCACGAATCTGAAAAGCACGCTGGCCGATATTGAAATAACGAAGGCGTCGATTCGGCGGACCGAAATTCGGGCGCCGTTTTCGGGCACCATCGGGTTGCGGAACGTGAGCCTGGGGGCCGTTGTAACGCCCAACACACTGATTGCCCGGTTACAACAGACCAGCTCGATGAAGCTGGATTTTTCAGTGCCGGAGAAATACGGCCAGTCCGTCAAAATTGGCAGTACGGTTTCGTTCCAGATCGATGGTTCGGATAAAACCTTCAACGGTTCGGTGTTCGCCATTGAACCCGGTGTGGAAGAAGCCACCCGGAATCTGCGAATCCGGGCGCGGGTTGCCAATAGTTCGGCGAATTTACGGCCGGGTACATTTGCCAAAGTGAATCTGACCATCAACACGACCAATGCGCTGGTGGTCCCGACGCAGTCGGTTATCCCGCAAACCCGGGGAAGCCAGGTCGTGGTGATTGAAAATGGCAAGGCGGTTTTTAAGGATGTGAAAATCGGTCTGCGCAACGCCAGTGTTGTCGAAGTGACGCAGGGCCTGCAGCGGGGTGATTCGGTGGCAACCACCGGTTTGATTTTTCTGCGGCCCGACTCGCCCGTTAAAGTTGCGAAAGTGGAGAAGCTAACGGGCAACAACGCGGCTGCGGCCGGGTCCGGAGCAGGAAATAGTGCCAGCATGAGATAACGAACCAAATCAATGAGTCTACCTTCATTAAGCCTGCGACGACCGGTTTTCGCCATGGTCATGTCGATTGTGATCATCCTGTTCGGGGTGATCGGCTTTACTTTTTTGGGCGTACGCGAATACCCGGCCATCGACCCCCCGATCATCTCGGTGCGGACCAGCTACGTCGGGGCCAACCCGGATATTATTGAATCGCAGATCACCGAGCCGATTGAAAAATCACTGAACAGTATTGAAGGGATTCGGACCATTTCGTCCAACAGTGCGCTTGGGAGCAGCAATATCACAATTGAATTTGAACTCGGAGCCGATCTGGAGCGTGCCGCCAACGACGTGCGTGATAAAGTGTCGCAGGCTCAGCGCCAGCTTCCGCAGGACATCGATGCTCCGCCGGTGGTGAGCAAGGCCGATGCCAACTCCGATCCGATCATCTTTATGCCCATTCAAAGTTCTACCCGCAACCCGATCCAGTTGTCGGATTACGCCGAGAACGTGTTGCAGGAACGCTTACAAACCATCCCGGGTGTGAGTCAGGTGATGATTTATGGGTTGAAACGACCGGCCATGCGGCTCTGGATCGATCCGGCCAAGCTTTCGGCTTACCGACTCACGGCGCAGGATATTCAGGAGGCCCTGACGCGGCAGAATGTGGAGTTGCCGGGCGGGAAGATCTACGGAAACAACACCGAACTGACCGTAAAAGCCGCCGGACGGCTGACCACCGAGGAGGATTTTAACAACCTGATTCTGCGCCAAACCACCAACCAGATCATTCGCTTTAAGGATGTGGGCTATGCCGTTTTGGGACCGGAAAACGAAGAATCGGCCGCTAAACAGAATGGGGCATCCGGAGCCATTCTGGTCATGATTCCGCAGCCGGGGGCCAACTATGTGGCCATTGCCGATGAGTTTTACAAGCGGCTCGAGGATATCAAACGTGAGTTGCCGCCCGACATCCGGATCCTGAACGGGATCGACCGGACCACCTTTATCCGGAAGTCGATTGAAGAAGTGGCCGAAACCATCATTCTGGCCTTTGTGCTGGTGGTCATCGTGATTTACCTCTTCTTCCGCGACTGGCTCATTTCCATCCGCCCGCTGATCGATATTCCGGTTTCGCTGATTGGGACCTTCTTTGTGATGTACATTTCCGGCTTCAGTATCAACGTGTTGACCCTGCTCGGCATCGTGCTGGCCACCGGTCTGGTGGTGGATGACGGGATTGTGGTGACGGAAAACATCTTCAAAAAGATCGAAGGCGGCATGGACCTGAAACGGGCGGCCAAGGAAGGGTCGGAGGAAATATTTTTCGCCGTCATTTCGACCTCGGCTACGCTGGCCATAGTGTTCCTGCCCGTGATCTTCCTGCAAGGGTTTACCGGACGGCTTTTCCGGGAATTCGGGGTCGTGGTGGCAAGTTCCGTCTTGATCTCGGCCTTTGTTTCGCTGACGCTGACGCCAGTGTTGAGTGTGAAACTCGTGAGCAAGGATCACGGCAAAGGCTCGTGGTTTTATCGGAAAACCGAGCCCTTCTACCAGTGGCTGGACAATTCGTACCGCTCGGCCCTGACGGATTTTATGAAACGCCGTCGCTGGGCGTTTGCGCTGATTGCGGTGTGTATTGCTCTGATTTTCGGACTAGGTTCCCAACTGAAGTCGGAACTCGCTCCGCTGGAAGACCGCAGCCGCGTCCGGATTCCGATTACAGCTCCGGAGGGAACGAGCTATGAGGCCATGAGCCGGATTACGGACCGGGTGAACCAGTTTGTGCTCGATTCGGTGCCGGAAATCAACTTCACGTTTAGCGTAATTGCACCTGGTAATTCGGGCGCCGGTGCCGTGAACTCCGGTTTTGTGGCCCTCAACCTGGTGGATCCCGGCGAACGCAACCGCTCGCAGCAGGAAATAACCGATTACCTCAGCCGCAAGCTAAAAGGCTTTACCGAAGCCCGGATGAATGCCACCCAGGAACAGACCATTCAGGTCGGCCGGGGGGGCGGTGGCCTTCCCGTGCAGTTTGTGATTCAAAGTCTGAATTTCGAAAAGCTGCAAAAAGTCTTACCGAATTTCATGGACGAAGTACAGAAAGATCCGACCTTCCAGGGTTTTGATGTGGATTTGAAATTTAACAAACCCGAACTGAACATCACCATTGACCGCGAAAAGGCGACGAGCCTGGGAGTTTCGGTGCAGGATGTGGCGCAAACACTCCAACTGGCGCTCAGTAACCGGCGCCTGGCGTACTTCCTGATGAACGGGAAACAGTATCAGGTCATCGGCCAGGTGTCGCGCGACGACCGCGATGAACCGGTCGATCTGGCGTCGTTTTACGTCCGGAACAACGTGGGTGAATTGGTCCAACTCGACAACCTGGTGAAGTTTGCCGAGGTATCCAGCCCTCCGCAGGTGTATCACTACAACCGGTTTAAGTCGGCGACGGTCTCGGCGGGTCTGGCGCCGGGCAAAACCATCGGTGATGGGGTAGAAGCCATGCAGGCCATTGCGGCCCGTACGCTTGACGATACGTTCCAGACGGCATTGTCGGGTTCTTCCCGCGATTACGCCGAGAGTTCGTCGAATACCCTGTTTGCTTTTGTCCTCGCGCTGGTCTTGATCTACCTCATTCTGGCGGCTCAGTTCGAAAGCTTTACCGATCCGTTCATCATCATGCTGACGGTGCCGCTGGCCATTGCCGGGGCAGTGTTGTCACTCTGGGTATTCAACCAGACGCTGAATATTTTCTCCCAGATTGGAATCATCATGCTCGTCGGTCTGGTGACGAAAAACGGTATTCTGATCGTGGAGTTTGCCAACGAAAAACGCAAGGAAGGCCTGAGCAAACTCGAAGCCGCCATCGAAGCATCGGCCCTGCGGCTCCGCCCGATTCTGATGACCAGTCTGGTAACGGCCTTCGGTGCCTTGCCGATTGCGATGGGTCTGGGGGCGGCTGCCAAGAGCCGGATTCCGCTCGGGATTGTGATTGTCGGCGGGATCATGTTCTCGCTCGTCCTGACGCTGTTCGTCATTCCGGCCATGTACTCGTTCATGTCACGCTACAAAGACGTCGACAATTCGGCCTACGAAGATCAGCCGCTCCAGCCGCTGCCGCAACCGGAACAACCCCGCAAGCGTAAAAGCGAGGAGTTGTACGAAGAAGAAGTATAACAACGAAAAAACCGGCGACGAGCCGGTTTTTTTATTGTCAGGAAATGCTTGTAATCAATCTTGGATCAACGGGAGCAACCACGGGCGGCCCAGATTAAAAAAATCCCCGGACCCATCGGATTGACCCAATAAGTCCGGGAAAATAAAAGTACGGTGCGTTCAGTTACCAGCCCGGATTTTGTTGCAGGGCCGGATTCAGGGCCAGCTCGTTGACCGGGAACGGCCAGAGATAATCCTTGGCCGGATCGAACTTGCGGAAGGTGGCATCCTGCACCAGAATATAGTTGTTGGGCGTCAGATTAACCGTTGATGAGGTGTATTCCGACTTAAAGTAATAATTCCCCAAAACCGGTTTTGGCAGTTCAACTTCGGCGGTTTTCCAGCGAATTAGATCCCAGTACCGGAAGCCTTCCTGCGCCAGTTCCACGCGCCGTTCCCGACGGATTTCTTCGCGCATATCCAGGCCATTTGCCTTTACAAAGGCGTTGGTCAGTTTGGCTATTCCGCCCCGGGTCCGCAGCCGGTTGATGGTCAGGTCCAGGTCGGCGTCGCTGATGCTGCCTTCGAGTTCGTACTTGGCTTCGGCGTAGGTAACCAACACTTCAGCGTAACGCAGCAAGACCCGGTCAATGGTCGATGCCTGCGTGTTCCAGTCGTCGATGTTGGCGTATTTCCGGAACGTAAACCCGGTTTTGTTAAAGACCAGGTTGGCAATGTCAAAAACCGGCTTGGTCGTCATGTACGGATCGCCCGCTTTCAGGAAGGTGGCGCTCATCCGGGTATCGCGGTTAGCGAACACATCCACGGATTTTACCGGAGCCTTGTACAGCGGTGATTGAGTAATCGGCAAACCGTCTTTCATCAGATACGAGTTGGCCAGGCTGCCGGTCGGGTTCATGTTGCCGGTTTCCAGGCTGCTCCGGTAATAACTATGAGTCGAAACCCGCTCGGTGTTCGAGACGCCGTATTGCCGGACAATGATGTTCTCCCGGTTTTGCCGCCCTTCGCCCGCCAGTTGGAACAGGTTGAAATAATCGGCAAACAGGTCATGTTCCTTGCTGTCGATTACCGCCTTTGCGGCCTCGACGGCCTGCGTCAGGTGCGTGGCCGGGGTGCCGTATTTGTGAAACTTGGCCCGCGTTCCTTCAAACAGCGCTACCCGCGCCTTGAACGCCATAGCTGCCGTGTTCGAAATTCGACCATAGTCGGCCGTACCCAGCGCCGTAGGCGTCGGCAGTTTCTGAATGGCAAAATTCAGGTCTTCGTAAATTTGCTGGATGACCTCATCGCGCGAAGCGGCCGGAGCCGTTAGTTCGGGTGAATCTTCGGTCAGCGTTTTCAGGATCAGGGGAACCCCGCCGTATTTCTGAAAGAGCGAAAAGTAACCCCAGGCCCGGAAAAACCGGGCTTCGGCCAGATACCGATCCAGCACGGCAGGGCTGACAGCCGCACGGGGGGCTTTTTCCAGGACATTATTAGCCGCCCGAATCAGGTTGTACTGGTTGTTGTAATCACCGGTTGCCGTAGCCGGAGCCAGTCGTGAGCCATCGCTGATGTTATTGGCCGCCAGCCCAAAGGCATCGTCCGACCAGTTGTCCTCCGTATTGAACCCCGGCAGAAACGTATACAGGTAATTATTGGCGGTTTTTATGTCCGACTCCGATTGCCAGAAGGTATCATCGCTGATGTTGGTTTCGGGTAATCGTTCGACTTCACAGGCCGCCAGACTGGTCAGCAAGGCCAGCGTGACGAAGGTATGTTTGAGGAGCACTTTCATGAAAAAATCAGTTTAAATCAAAAGCAGTTGGACGCGATTAGAACGAGACATTCAGACCCAGCGACGCCGTTGCGAAGAACGGATAGTCGTTTTCAACCCCGTCGCGGGTTTCGGGATCAAAGTAACCCTGGAACGGCCCCAGCCCCGATATCGTCAGGATATCCTGGCCGGAGAAGAAAAACCGGGCGCGCGAAATGTTGAGCTTCTGGGTCAGCGTTGCGGGTAGTGTGTACCCGATTTGCAGGTTCTTTAGGCGCGCATAGCTCGCGTTGAGCGTCCATTTATCCGAAGCTACGTAGTTATGATCGCTGCCGGTATAGGGCCGGGGGAACAAGGCATCCGGGTTTTCGGGCGTCCAGTAGTCACGGTGGATGGCCAGCGGCTGTTTCCAGGTGACCAGCAACGGAGCAATCGATTGGGCCTGTGAGCGATAACTGCGTTTGCCAACACCCTGGATGAAGGCCGTAAAGTCGAAGCCTTTCCACTGCGCGCCCAGCGTCACTCCGAACAGGTAGCGCGGGTTGGTGGTGCCGAGCAGCACCAGGTCGCCGTGGTCGGCCACGGTTCCTTTGCCCACACTCAACCGCTTGTCGCCGTTCTGGTCGACGTACTTCACGTCACCCGCTCCGGCGCGGTTGTCCTGAAAAGCCCAGTTTTTCACCTCGTCGGCAGTGGCAAAATACCCGGCGGTTTCGTAACCCCAGATTGTATTCAGCGGATAACCTTCGATCAGGCCATTGGTTCCGGCGGATACCACGTTGCGGTTGGAGAAGCTGATTAGCCGGTTATTGTTGTCCGACAGGTTGACGGCCAGCGAGTACGTAAAGTCTTTGCCGATGCGGTCGCGGTAACGCAGTTCGGTTTCCCAACCCCAGGATTTCAGTTCGCCGGTATTTTTGCGGGGCGTCCCGATGCCAATCGTGCCCGGCAGTTGCTGGGCCGTTAGCATGTTGCGGTTAAACTTCACGTAATAGTCGCCACTGAATTGCAGGCGGTTCTGGAAGAAACCGAGATCCAGACCGCCGTTGGTCGTCTCGATGGTTTCCCAGGACAGGTTAGCCGACGGAATCGAACCCTGGTAAATGTACGAGGTTCGCGAATCGCCCAGCACGAGGTTGTTGCCCCGGCTGAGTTGGCTGAGGTAATCGTAGTAGCCGATGGCGCTTCCCAACGCACCGCCCAGGCGTCCCCACGACCCGCGCACTTTCAGCTCGGATACGAAGGGTACAGCATCGCCAAACCACGATTCGCGGTGAACATTCCAGCCGACTGAAGCCGCCGGAAAGAATTTCTGCCGCAGACCCGGAGCCAGTTTTGAACTTTCGTCCAGCCGGAAGGTCGCTTCAAACAGGTATTTATCGGCGTAGTTGTAATTAAAACGGCCGAAAACCGACTGGAATGCGTAGGTGTAGATCGTTTGCCCGTTGCTTTTGGTTTTGTCGTCACCCAGGTTGAGCGTCGGCAGGTCGTTGCTGACCAAGTTGGTGGCACGTGACCAAAGGTTATCTTCCCGGTAATTCTCCCACTGGTAGCCGGCAAAAAGACCGAAGTTGTGGTTAGAGCCTACTTTGAAATCGTAGTTCGCCAGGAACTGCAGGTTCGTATTCTTGGTCAACTCGTTCTGAATCTCATACGAATTGATCTGGTTGACGTAACCGGCCACTTTTGATTTAGCCCAAAGCGGAACGGTGCGGTTAAAGATGTTTCGGTCGCCCAGGCGGTATTGCGTTCCGGCCACGGCCCGCAGTTGTAGTCCCTTTACAAAGTTGGCTGCCGTCAATGTAAAGACGCCATCGAAGAAGTTGCGGTTGTAGTTGTTGTAACCGCCTTCGGCCAGACTCGCGTAGGTGCCGTTGGCGGAGTTATACCGGCCTTCTGGCGTAAACATCGGGTTTCGGGTGCGAAACCGGTACACCTGGTACATCAAACCGCTGTTGTTGGCATCGGCTGACGGGCTTTTGGTCCGCTCGTTCGAGTACGAAAGCCGGGTGTCGAGCGAAAGGTGCTGGGTCAGTTGTGAACCCAGGTTGATCCGCAGGTTGTACCGTTTGTAATTGTCCGGTCCCACTTTGAAAACACCCTGCTTGTTGTAATAGCCGCCCGAAATCAGGAAGTTCAGTTTTTCCGTTCCTCCCCGAGCCGTCAGGTTGTGGGTCGACATGGACGTGTATTTCCGCAGCACACTGTTGGCAATCGGTTCCTGGTTGTAATACAGGTAGTTGCTGGTGTCGGCTGGGTTGATGCTGTAGGGTACGCCGTTGCGGATGTTCTCCATCTCAAAGTCGGTATACTCCGGGGCACTCCCCGAATTCCGGCGGGCCAGGTTGGAAAATTCGGCTTCTTCCAGCAACGACATCCGCCCCGGAATGTTGATGCCCCAGTCGACGCCCTGTTGGGCCAGGTAGTCGAACGTCACTTTCCCGGCTTTTCCTTTCTTGGTCGTAATCAGGATAACGCCCCCGGCTGCCTGCGCTCCGTAGATGGCCGCAGCGGCAGCGTCTTTCAGCACGCTGATGCTTTCGACATCGTTGGGGTTCATGGTTTGCATGGTGCTGATGGGTACGCTCACCCCATCAAGCAACACCAGTGGGTTGACGTTCCCGTTGGCCGAAGTGGCACCCCGGATTTGGATCGCAATGTTTTCGCGGCCTGGCTGTCCGTTCTGACGCGTGATGATCAAGCCCGGCGTCACGCCCTGAAGACCGGTTGCCAGGTTACTGGAAGGGCGGTTTTCAAGGGCTTTCGACTCCACCATCGACACCGCACCGGTCAGGTTAACCTTCTTCTGAACACCATAACCGACAACTACCACTTCCTCCAGACTTTTGTTATCGACCGCCAATTGAACATCAATGGTCGACCGGTTATTGACCGGAATCTCCTGGCTCGTATACCCCACAAAACTGACCACCAGCACGGCCTTGCCGTCGGGCACCATCAGTCTGAACTGGCCGTTCTGATCGGTGGTGGTGCCGCGCGTGGTGCCTTTAATCAAGATGCTCACGCCCGGCAGCGTCTCACCTTTTTCGTCGGTTATTTTTCCCGAAACCGGTTCTTCCAGAAAAGCCGGTGCGGTAACGCTTCGTGACGGTTTGCCCGGTGTCTTGAAATCAGCCAGTACCGGGGTACTCAAGGCTAAAAACAGGCACGAAATTTTCAGACCGGTTGATCGCCAACCGGCATATTCAAGGTTATTTTTCATACAATAAGGGTGAAATAGGTATGCACTCAACAGGCCCGAATCAGTCCTAATCCGGGATAACAGGTTTGAAAAGGATTAAAAAACGGAAAAGTACACCCGGCCGCGACCACATGCGTAGTCCGGTACGCGGGTCGCAGCAGTCAGGCTACGCTCAGCGCCGTGCAATCAGAAACTTGGCGGCTTGATCTGATTCTAAGGAAGTTTAATCGTACTCGACTGGTATTCGAAGTTGTCGTTTCATGAATGGTTCTCAGGTTTTAGGGCTTGTCATCCCGGTCAGTCGTCAGCACAGTACACACCGAAACTCAGACTGGGTTTATTATATACTGCTAAAAGCTGTATGCAGGGGTATTTCTACTATAAATTTTTATATGATTATGCTGATATATTTTATAACGGTTTTAGGAAATTTTTATTGAGAAGCATGAGGACTTCTGCTGAGTCGTTTTGTCGTTCCCTGTTGTGTACGGGAACGGACTAGTCCGGAACTGTTACCCATAAAAAAGCCGTTGCCGGAGCGAATGCCCCAGCAACGGCTTCCTGGAATGGTTGCTCAGGCTTGCGGAGCCCGCACCAGTCCCGCGCCGATATCCGCCGGGTCAAAACCGGGTTTCAAGCTGGTTTCCGTTCCCGAGCCAATCAGCCGGGCGGTGAGCGTGAGGGGCGTAAGCAAACCGGTTTTCGAAATTTTTTCGGCCCACAAAGCCGCCACGCCCGCTACGTGGGGTGTCGCCATGCTGGTACCGCTCATCTGGACAAAACCGCCCCCCGGCCGTGCCGACAGGATTTTAACGCCCGGCCCGGAAACGTTGGCACCGGTATTCGAGAAGGGGGCCACCGTCAGGCCCTGAGCGCTTTCGCCTAGGGCGGCCACCGAAATGATGCCTTCCGAAACGGCGGGCGGACTGACCGAAATTTCGAAATCCGGGTCGACGTTGCGCTGGCTTTCATTCCCGGCGGCTGCGATGATGACGGTAGCCTGCGAAAACGAACCCTGAATCCTGACGAGGGCCGCGAGCCGCTCGAAGAGCTGCACATTGGCCCGGTAGCCTTCCAGGGCATATGACGTGGCCAGTTCCGCCGGAAAACCCTGGTCGATCAGTTGTTTCACAAATCCGGGGAAGTCCATGCCCAGCGACATTGAAATGATGTTTGCGCCGTTTTGACCGGCCCATTGAATGGCACTGACAATCTGGTCGCTGGAGCCGCCCCCGTTTTCACCCAATACCTTCCCGATCAGGGCTTTTTGCACACCGGGAGCCACGCCGATCCGGGTGTTGTTGCTGATTCGGCCGAAAATAGTTCCGGCGCAGTGCGTTCCGTGGCCGTTCTGGTCCCCGTTGCCCTCGCCCGTAAAATCCTGCTCGATCAACTGAACGCCCGCGAAAGCCGGGTGTGCGGCATCGATGCCGGTATCCAAAACCGCCACCACCACGCCTTCGCCAGTGAACGGGGAGGTATCTGCTCCGACGGCGGTGATGCCCCAGGCTACGGTGGCCGCCGAAGGTTTGGCGACATTCTTCCGGCTGACGGGTTCGACCAACCGCATCGGAATGGCCGGAGCCACCGCCAGAATACCGGCATCGCGTGTCAGGGTCGGAATCCGGCGACGGTCGATTTCATCAATTTCAACGGTCAGCCCGGCGGCCACAGCTTCGGTCGGCCGGGCCTGGGCGAGGGCACCCAGAAACGGGTCACGGGTGGCAGTTTGCGTCGTGCGTAAAATGATGTGTTTTTGTTTCATGGGAAAGGGATTTAGCAGGAAAACGATATGTACTACTACGCTGTTTGCAGGAGTTGATTCCCTCGCAGAAAATTCACAGGCGGCTGGGTGTCGACCAGCGGGGTCGATCGGCGGGTCGCTGGTGCCTTGTCAAAGGTAAGGCTGTAACAGCTTAAAAAACAGCGTAGTAGTACTTGATTTCGGCACTGCGTAGTTTATGCAAAATTGGCATAGGGCATAGGGCACGGGGTAGAGGGCAGGGGGTAGAGGGCATAGGGCAGAGAGTAAAAAGCCGTGAGCCAATCCTTTACCCCTCTACCCTATGCCCCCTGCATTCATTCGGAACGCAAAGCCTTGACTGGATTCATCAAAGCCGCTTTAACGGACCGGAAACCGACCGTCACCAGCGCCACCAGCAGGGTTCCCGCGACTGCCGGGAAGAAAACACCAGGTCCGATTCCAACCCGAAAGGTGAAGTTCTGCAGCCAGGTGGTCATGAGGAAATACCCAATGGGTGCCGCCACGATGAACGCCAACAGAATCAGGCGCGCGAACTCTTTGCCGAAGATCCAAAGAATCTGCCCGGTGCTGCTCCCCAGCACTTTCCGGATGCCGATTTCCCGGGTTTTCTGGGCGGCCATGAACGATACCAACCCATAGAGACCGAGGCAGCCGATGAAGATGGCGATGGCGGCAAAGGACCGGATCAGCTTGAGCATCAGCTCTTCGGATTGGTAAAAATTGGCAATGTGTTCATCCAGAAACTGGTATTCGAAAAGCTGGTCGGTATGCCGTTCGCTCCAGGTTGTTTCGAGAGCCGCCAGGGTGGGGGTAACGGTTTTTAAATCAATCTTGACCGCGTAATTGTTGTACCGGTCACTGGCTGACATCAGGCATACCGCATTGATCGACTCATGAAACGAGCGGTCGTGGAAATCGGCCACTAGGCCGACAATGGGGCCGGTGTTTCGCCCTTTGTTCAGACTCAGGGTTTTCCCCAATACATCCAGTGGCGATTTCAGACCAAGTTTTCGGGCGAAGGTTTCGTTGACGATAAACTCCCGGGCCGTGTCGGACGGATACAGATTGCGGCCAGCCACCAGTTTCAGCTCAAACAGCGGGAGGTACTGCTCGTCGGCCGCTTTGACACTGACGCTAAACGGTTCTTCTTCCGTTCGGTTGTCGTAGCGGGGGGAGGTGTTCCAGACGTTGTAGTTCGAGGCCGGGGCCGCCTGACAGACGGATACGGTTTTGACGCCCGGAATGGCCGCCAACTGACGTTGAACGGTTTTCATTTTCATAGGACTGGATTCCGACGCGACCGGCAGCATCACCACGGCTTCTTTGGCGAAGCCCAGGTCGGCCCGGGTCGCATACCGCATCTGATCGGTAATCACGATCATGCCAATAATCAGCACCTGGGAAAGGGCAAATTGTCCGACGATCAACGTCCGCCGGGTATTGAAACCGCCGATGGTTTGGGCCGACAGCTTTCCTTTCAGGGCGACCACCGGCTGGAAACCCGCCAGAATCAGCCCCGGATAAGAACCGGCCAGGAAAGTAACCACCAAAGCGAGCAGAGGAAGAAACAACGCCAGTTTCCAGTCGGCTAGCGGATTAAGGACAAGCTGAACCTTGAACCAGTCGTTGGCAAACGGTAGCAGCAGCCAGGCCGAGACTCCGGCCAGCCCCACGGCCAGGCTGGTGATCAAGCCGGTTTCGGTGATGAACTGCCAGAAAAGCGGCCCCCGATGACTGCCCAGCACTTTCCGCACGCCCACTTCTTTCGATCGGTTCAGGGCCTGGGCCGTTGCCAGGTTGATGAAGTTGATGCAGGCCGTCCCGATCAGAAACAGACCGATGAAGCCCAGCACCCACAGATTCGTTTGGCTGACCGCTCCACCATAGCGCGGGTTGAAATGGAAATCGGCCAGCGGCTGGAGCTTATAGTGATGTACGTTTTTGCTGGTCGGACGGTATTTTTTGACGTAAGCCGGTAAAACTGCTTCAACCTGTGCGGGTGAGATGCCCGGTTTCAATCGCACGAAACACTGCATGGCGCTGTTCATGCCACCCCAGGCATCGTCGCTCGCCATCCACTCGTCGTATTGTTTCAGGGTGTTGTACGACACGAAAATCTCGGTTTTCTGGTCGGTGTTGACCGGAAGGTCTTTCAGAATGCCGGTAATTCGGAAATCGACCTTGTTATCCAGCCGAACGGTTTGGTTGATCGGGCGGGCGTTGCCGAATAGTTTACGGGCCATGCGTTCCGTCAGAATCGCCGTATTGGGTTCCTGTAAGGCAGTTTGGGCGTTGCCAGCGATCATCGGATACCTGAAAATATCGAAATAGTCGGTTTCGGTAAAAGCAACGCCTTCGTCTTCCCTGAACTTCCGAATCTCCCGGCCGTCCTGAACGGTCAACAGTACCCCGTCGAACGTCGCAATCCGGGCGACTTTTTCGCCAAAGGTGTAATCGTCCCGAAATACCTTGCCGAACGGACTCGGCACGCTGGCAACATAGCTGACGGTTTCGCGGTGCTGTTCGGTGACGAAGCGGTAAACCCGGTCGGCATTCGGATGAAAGGTGTCGAAACTCAGGTGGTAATTGATCAGCGTGAAAATCAGAATTCCGCAGGTCATCCCGAGCGTCAGCCCCGAACTGTTCAGGAACGTATAGGCTTTGTTACGGGCCAGGTTCCGCCAGGCAATCTTGAAATAATTACGGATCATAACAGTATTTGTTGGTTTTGGGAATTCTTCGGTTTTTCGCTTGAAAAAGAATGGATTGAGGTAATTCAAAACCGCCCAGACAAACTGCCGCCGGGCTTTCGCCAGGCCGAGTTCATCCACCTGCCTGTAAAAGACCTCATGCAGATCCCCTGCACATCTTCAAGCAGGTGCGGAGCCAAGAACCATTCCAGCAAACGATCCGCCCAGCGGGGTGGACAATCCGACGTTTCGGCGGTTTTCATAAGATTGAAATAACGAATGGTGAATATCGAATAGCGAATAATGAAGTAGCTTCGCCTGCTTTGATCGATATTCGTTATTCAGTGTTCGATATTCGATGTTCATTTTTCATTATTTCACTCACCGATCAACTGATATTTTCCCGGCGGAATGGCTTGCCAGAGTCGGCTACGGACTTCCTGAATGTCGTGCAGTGCCCGGACTCCGGCGGTGGTCAGGGCAAAAAACCGCTTGCGTCGGCCCCCGCGTTCGGCGGTGGCTCCGCCCATTTGCGACGACAGGAAGCCTTTTTCTTCCAGCCGGTACAGGGTGGCATGCACGGCGCTCATCGTGATGCTCCGGCCGGTTTGCTGCTGCACGTCTTCCCAGATCGTGACGCCATAGGCTTCGTTGGCGCAGGCCGCTACCACCAGTAAAACGATTTCTTCAAACTCTCCAAGAAAGGCTCGGCGCATAGGGCTGTCGGCTGGAATCAATTAGTTGTAATTTTGCAAAACAAATAAAGTGCCAAAGCCCGAAAAAGGCTTTTGCCGGCTATTTTGAAGGATTACTGGGAAAACCGCCTGTCCGAAATCGTACAGATTCTGTCCGGCGCTGGACACGCCTGCTGTACCCACGGACTTTAGTCCGTGTGATCTTCTATGATCCAGTAGTTAGTACCAACTCAACGGGTATGCTGGCTCACAATGACTAAAGTCCGTGGGTACGTTACAGATTGCGGATCAGGGCAGCCATCTTCTCGCGCAGGGTGGCATCCGGCTGTCGACCGTGACCGGCTAGCATGTTGTCGGCGGCATGGCGCGGATTGCTGGTGCCCGGAATGACGCAGGTGACGGCCGGGTGAGCGATGAGGAACTTCAGGAAGAATTGCGCCCAACTGTTGATGTCGTTTTCTTTCGCCCAGGCCGGTAGTTCCTTGCCTTTAACGAGTGAAAATAACCGACCTTCGGCAAACGGCTGGTTGATGATCGTGGCAACACCCTTGTCCTGGGCCACAGGCAGCAGCCTTTTTTCGGCATTGCGCGACAGAATCGAATAGTTGAACTGCACAAAGTCGATGGGAACTTTGGTGATGATCTCAACCAGGTCGTCGTGCATGGAATCAGTATAGTGCGTGATGCCGATGTACCGGATTTTTCCGGCGGTTTTCCAGGCTTTCAGCGTTTCGAGCTGCGTTTTCCAGTCGACCAGGTTATGAATTTGCATGAGGTCCATCGTCGATCGTTTCATTTTTCGCATCGACTCCTCCATCTGCCGAACCCCGGCTTCGCGGCCCCGCGTCCAGACTTTCGTCGCGTAAAAAAACGCGTTCTGAATGCCGGATGCGGCCGTGAGCGTGCCGACCACTTCCTCCGACCGTCCGTACATCGGTGACGAATCGATCAGCTTGCCACCGGCCTGATGAACCGCTTTCAGGGCTTGCCGGAGAGGTTCCTGCTCAGCGGTAGTTGCTACATCGAAGGTTTGCCAGGTGCCGATGCCGACAACCGGCAGTTTTTCGCGGCTGGACGGAATGGCTCGGTTGAGCATAGTCGTCTGCGTTAATGCCGGAAAACCGGGTGCGGGGCCCGTTGCCAGTGTTGCGGCCGAAGCGCTCAAAAATCGCAGCGCTTCCCGGCGCGTTAGGTTTACTGATTTCATCGGCAAAATAATGCGGTTTTAAATGATTAAAGAAGTGCCATCAGGAAGCTACGTCGGCCGGTTTGCGTTCAAAAAACTCCAGTCGGTTTCCAAACGGGTCGATCATGTTCACTGTCCAGGCGCCCCAGAAGGCTTCTTCCAGTCCGGGGCGCATGTATTTGTACTGTTTGGCCGTCAATTCTTCATGAAACTTCTTCAAATTGGGGTATTCGATCAGCACCTTGCTGCCGGGTGTTGCGTCGCCGTGGTGTTCCGACAGATGCAGCCGTAAATCACCTTTTGTTATTTCCAGATAAACGGGGGCGTTTTCCTCAAATCGGTGTTCCCAGGCGATGCTGAAGCCAAGCCAGTCGACGTAAAACGTAACGGCTTTTTCGTAGTCAAAAATGCGGAAGATCGGAATAATAGCCTGGGACATCAGAAAGGGGCACGGGGTGTTGCCGTGCCCCGTGAAGTTAACGGTTTGCGCTGACCCGCCAAAGCCGGTTTCCGGCATCGTCGGCCACCAGCAACGCACCGTCGGGCAACACCGTCACACCCACCGGCCTACCGTGTACATCCTTGTCATCGATGATGAAGCCCGTCAGGAAATCTTCCGGTTTGCCGCTCGGCTTTCCGTTTTGGAACGGTACAAAAACTACTTTGTACCCGGAAAAAGCCGAACGATTCCAGGAACCGCGCTGACCGATGAATGCACCGTTGCGGTATTTTTCCGGGAAAGCCTCTTTGTCGTAAAAGGTCAGCCCGAGCGAAGCGGTATGAGCGCCCAATGCTACATCGGGAGCAATCGTTTTGGTTACCAGGCTCATATCGGGTTGCTTGCCTTTCCAGCGCGGATCTTCGGTCGGACCGAAATACGCGTACGGCCAGCCGTAAAAACCGTCTTCTTTGACGCCCGTGATGTAATCCGGGACCAGGTCATCGCCCAGTTCGTCGCGTTCGTTGACGGCCGTCCAGAGCGTGTTGGTGCCGGGTGCCCAGTCCATGCCGACCGGGTTACGAAGGCCGCTGGCGTAGATGCGCTCGCCCGAACCATCGGGGTTCATTTCCAGAATACAGGCCCGGCGAACTTCGTGCTCCATGCCGTTTTCGCCGACGTTGCTGCCCGATCCCACCGAAATGTAGATCTTTGAGCCGTCGGCGTTGGCAATCAGGTTGCGAGTCCAGTGGTTGTTGTAACCACCCGCCGGTAAGGGCCGGATGGCTTTGCCGGCGGCCGTAATTTTCGTCTGACCGGTTTGGTACGGAAACGTCAGCACGCCATCGGTATTGGCCACGTAAAACGTGTTGCCCACCAGCACCATTCCGAATGGTTGATTCAGGTTTTCCAGAAACACTTCGCGCAGTTCGGGCTTGCCGTCGTTGTTGGCGTCGCGCAAGAGCGTGATGCGGTTGGCGCTTTTGCCGGTATTTTCAGATTTGGCCCGGCCGCTGACCGCCGATTCTACTTTTTTGACCACACCTTTGCGCTCAGTCTGCGATTCGACAACCAGCACATCGCCGTTGGGCAACACATAAGCCTGGCGCGGATTTTCCAGATCGCGGGCGTATTCCGTCACCACAAAACCGGCGGGGGCTTTGGGCGTTTCACCGTCTTTCCAGCCAACCACGTTGCTAAAATGCGTGGACGATTCGGAAGGGGGCGGCAAATCCGGCGCTGCGGGAGCTTCGGCCTGTTCAGTAGTGGCGGTTTCGGCTGATTCGGAGGTTTCGGATTTATTCGATTGACCGCAGGCCGACAGCAGCGCCGTCAACAGCAGGGAGTAGGCGAAAAGAACAAACGGTTTTTTCATCGTTGAGTGGATTAGTGAACGTCCAATGTCAACCGATTGAGTAAGCCGTTTGTTTGTGGATTGGCAACCAGTTAGGGTAGAGCCTGGGCAGTGGGCTGTTGGGGTGCGGGTCTGGGGCTGGCTTGCAGAAAATCGCTTATGGCAGCCTGCCATTTGGTGTTTTCGTTGGTACAATACGGTTGGTGTCCCGAGTTTTCGTAGATGACCAGTTGTTTGCGCGAGGTTCCCAGGTTGGCGAAGATGGCATCGGTTTCGGGGCGCAGCACCCGAGGGTCTTTCGCTCCCCAGTTCAGCAGAACCGGCATCGTCAGCTTTTTGGCATAATCCGACGGCCGGTAGCTGTAGCCACTCATGCTGCGTTCCATACCGCCCCAGAGCAGCAGCAGTTCGGAAGCCGGGTGCGCCGGAATGTGCAGCGACCGCAGACGCCCCTGCACGGCGTCGTACAGCGAGGCAAACGGGCATTCCAGAATGACCTGACTGGGTTTCAGATCGTGTTCAGGAATGGCTTTCAGAATCGTCGCGGCTCCCATCGATACGCCCCAGAGGATGATGTTTTTCTCGTTGCCCCGGCTGACAAAGTCGTAGGCGGCTTTCAGATCGTTGGTTTCGCGGTAGCCGATGGTGCAGATGTTGCCCTGGCTGTTGCCGTGCGCCCGGAAATCAAACAGCAGGGTATTGTAGCCCAGTTGGTGAAAAAAATCATTTTCACAAAGCACCTTTGATTTGTTCGATGCATGGCCGTGGCAGAGGATCACGGTTCCTTTCGGATTGTCGGCTCGAACGTACCAGCCTTCCAGCCGTTGGCCGAGTTCGTTGGTTAGTCGCACGGTTTCGTACGGCATTTTCGGCGCATCGTTGACGACCGATTTCTTCAGTTTCATGCCGAAAAAAGCCGCTTCCAGCTTCTCGCCGGTCGAGTAGCTTTCGGGTTTGCGGGAGGGCATTTTGTCCGGATTGTCATAAAAATACGTAAACCGGGCGGCATGAAATGCCAGCACAATGTTCAGCAGCACAAACAAGCCGAGCAACACCAGCCCGACGCGACGCAGAATGCGCATAACGGTAATGAGTTAGTAAAACAAGCCGAAGGTGGTACGAAAAGCGGTTTTTCCGGTGCCATCAATGGGCTTAAAGGTACGTACAAACCCGCGATTTTTTGCGTTCCGTGACCCGAAGCGGTTTTTAACGTCCAAGCAGAAAGCGCTAAGGGGTGGCATGGGGAAACAGGCAAATCAGTACTACATCATGCTGGCCCGAAAGTATCAGTTACCAGTTCAGCAGTATGTTTTCTTTCTGGGAACCGGGATGCCGCGCATGGCCGTGCAGTACCAAAGCGACTGGATGCAATACCGGTTTCGGCTGGTCGCGTTTCATACGTTGGATTACCGGATTTTCCTGAACTCGGACCGGCCCGAAGAAGTGTTGCTCAGCGTGCTGGGTGATTTCAAAGAAGAGAAGCTCGAAACCGTTCTGGAGGAGATCGTCGAGCGAGTCAAGCAAACGACTGAGGGAGATTTTCAATTAAAACGTTACTATAATCAATTGCGCGTTCTGGCGCAGTTGCGTAACTTGGAGAAAAAACTAAAAGAATTCACAATGGACGATCTAAGCAACTTTGTGAGTGTGGAAAGGGACGCTCTCTACATGATAGGCGAGGAAATAGCACAGGTCAAATTTATTACCAACCTGTTGAAGCTGAACCAATTTACTGTGGAAGAAATTGCTGCGCTGGGGGATGTATCCGTTGAGTTGGTCGAGAAAGTAAAAGCCAAACTGGCGGCCGGAACTTCACCGGCGGGCGGTGAGTAGATCGTCCAGAAAACGTGCTTCCCGGCATAGGTCAACGCTGCATCACTATGCCTCCTCAACTTCCACGACGTGATTTGTTAAAGGGCCTGCTCGCTACCGGTTTGATGGGATCGGTAGCCGAAACGAAGGCCAATCGGCAGCCTGCTGCCGACGCTGCGCCGTTCAGTGTACATATTTTCTCCAAACACCTGCATTTCCTGAATTACAACGAGTTGGCCGCAACGGCTGCCGACCTCGGTTTCGACGGCGTCGATCTGACGGTTCGGCCCGACGGCCATGTGGAACCGGCACGGGTTCGGGAAGACCTGCCGAGTGCGGTTGAAGCGCTGAAGAAAAAAAAACTCGGTGCGGTTATGATGACCACGGCCGTCACGAAAGCCGATGATCCGGTGAGTCGGTCGGTGCTGGAAACTGCCAGTCGGCAGGGCATCCGGTATTACCGCACCGGCTGGCTACCGTATCCGGCCAATCAACCCATTCCGGCGACGCTTAAACAATACCGACAACAACTGCATGAGCTGGCGACGCTAAATCAGCAACTGAACCTGGCGGGAGGGTACCAGAACCACGCGGGAACCAACTTCGGCTCGGCGGTCTGGGACCTGGCATCGGTTTTGGCTGACCTGAACAATCCGGCCCTGGGCGCTCAGTACGACATCCGGCACGGAACCGTCGAGGGCGGCACGTCCTGGTCGACGGGCCTGCGGATGATCGCTCCCCACATCCGGTTTCTTGCCATCAAGGATGTAATTTGGGAAAAAGTGAATGGCAAATGGAAAGCTGTCAGCGTGCCGCTTGGACAGGGTATGGTCGATTTCCCGGCCTATTTTGCTCTGCTAAAACAATTGAATGTTCGCGTACCGATTTCGCTGCACCTGGAATACCCGCTCGGGGGCGCTGATCAGGGCAAACGAGAACTGACCATTCCCCGCGAGAAAGTATACCAGGCCATACAAACCGACTTGCAAACCCTGCGCGGGATGCTGAAAACCGCCGGATTGGTCGGTTAATTAATTAGCTGCGCCGGGCATCCTGCCGGGCATCCTGGCTGTCGCGGGTGTTTTTCTGAACGGCTACGGCCCCGAACAGCCCCAGCAGGAAGGCAAAGGCGTAAAAGCCTTTTTCACTCGGCAGCAGCGTCGCATTCCAAAGCCCGATCGTGAGCAGGGTTATCGCCAGAAGGGTTGAAAACCAGGCCAGTCCGTAGTAAAGATCCGTCACCGGTAAGCCTTCCAGCCGGTCGCGGACGCTCTTCTGAAGCGATACGACCGAAAAAAGACCGAACATCAAAACGGTAAAATAAAAGCCTTTTTCATTCAATTGCATGGTGGCACGCCAAAGGCCGATGATGTAGCCAAACATACCGGCACCGAGGGCCAGCCAGGAAGCACCGATAAAAGCGGCTGAGGGTTTCTGATTCATGGTTATTTGCTGTTGTTAAGTAATGTGAAGTTGGAAACAAAGGTAAGTCCGTGCAAAGCGGGCCGCCAGCCATAACTTTTACCGGGCGGTTTTGGAGCCACAGTTAGTAGTTTTGGGGAAGCAACAGGTGAGATTAGGCGCAGAATACCGTGACCAAAACTGGTCAGGAATGAACAGAGACAGGATTAGAATACCCTTAGAATTAGCCACGCCTAGAACCGGCTGCGGTATTTGCGACGTTATTACCGTAACCGTTGAAAACGTATGAAAAGTATCCTGATCGTGGAAGATGACCGCCGGATTGCCCAGAACATCAGCCGGGGCCTGACCGAGGAAGGTTACCGGACCGAAGTGGCTTACGAAGGCTACAACGGCCGGGACCTGGCTCTGCGCGAATCGTTCGACCTACTGATTCTGGACATCAACCTGCCCGGCCTGAACGGCTACGAAATCTGCCGGAATGTTCGGGCTGAAAAACCGCATCTGCCCATCATCATGTTGACGGCGCTGGGCGAAATCGAGGATAAAGTGGAAGGACTGCAACGCGGAGCTGATGATTACCTGGTGAAGCCATTCGATTTCAGGGAGTTGAACGCCCGGATTGCAGCCTGTTTCCGGCGGCTGGAACTGCTGGGCAACCAAGCAACTGACGAAGTGTTGCGGATTGCCAATCTGGAAATCAATATCTCGACCAAACAGGTCAGGCGGGATAACATCCCCATTGATCTGACGGCCCGGGAGTTCGCCCTGCTGGAGTATCTGGCCAGAAACCGGGGGCGCGTCGTGTCCAAAATGGACCTGGCCGAGAAGGTCTGGAGCCTGAATTTCGATCCGGGAACGAACGTGGTCGAGGTGTATATCAATTACTTACGGAAGAAAGTCGACCGGGATTTTGACCCCAAGCTGATACATACCCGGGCCGGGATGGGTTACATCTTAAAAGTGGACTAGTCGATGAAAATCAGAAACCGGATCGCGCTCCAGTTTTCGCTGATTGTGGCTTCGATTCTGCTCACGTTTTCGCTTATTATTTATTTTACTACGGCGACGTTTAGTCGGGAAGATTTTTACGAACGGCTGAAGAAGAAAGCCCGCACGACCGCCCGGTTTTTGATCCAGGTCAATGAAGTCGATCAGAATCTGCTGAAAATCATCGACCGCAACACGCTCACGGCGCTTTATGACGAAAAAGTGCTGGTGTTTGACGAGCAAAACCGCCTGATTTACGCCAGTGTCGACGACCAGATCATTCATTATCAGCGCAGTTTGCTCGACGAAGTTCGGCAGCAGAAGGAAGTGGAAACCTGGAGTGACGAAAACCAACTGGTGGGAATTGCTTATGAAGAAGGCGGGCGCAACTTGGTCATTTTGGCGTCGGCCTACGACCGGGTAGGACGGAATAAACAGAAAAACCTGCGGTTTACGCTGATCTGGGGGCTGGCCGGCGGCATTGGCCTGACCATTGGACTTGGGATTTTCTTCGCCGGTCAGTCGCTGCGCCCTATCGATGAAATCAATACGCAGATCTCGACCATCACCGCCCGGAACCTCCGCCAACGACTGGATGAGGGCGACCGCCGGGATGAAATCGATCAACTGGCGGTGAACTTCAATGCGGTGCTGGGGCGGCTCGAACAGGCCTTTGAGCAGCAGCGGAGTTTTGTTTCCCACGCTTCGCACGAACTCCGGACGCCCTTGGCTTCACTCAAATCCGAACTTCAACTGGGGCTGCGTCGGCGGCTGGATGCGGCTGAATACGAGGATATTCTGAGTAATCTGCTGTCGGATACTGACCGGTTGATTGGCCTTACCAACAGTTTACTGTTTCTGGCGCGGACGCTGGAAAACATCAGCCAGATGCCCCTGGCCCCCGTTCAGATGGAAGAAGTCGTGTTGCTGGCCCGCGACGAATTACTGAGTGCCAAACCCCAGTACCGCGTCGAATTCGACTATGACAACCTGCCCCAATCCGAAACAGAAACGACGGTTTCGGGGAATGAAGAACTGCTGAAACGGGTGATCCTGAACCTGATGGACAATGCCTGTAAGTATTCGGCGGATCACACGGCGCACGTCCGGATTGGCACCGACGACCGCTCATGCTGGGTGAGCGTCCGTGACCAGGGAATTGGCCTGGCCCCGGAAGAAACCGAGTTGATCTTTGAACCCTTTCATCGTGCGGCTAATGCCGTTGGGTATGAAGGGTTTGGCATTGGTTTATCGATCTGCCAACGAATCATCGAACTGCACCAGGGGCGGATTTCGGTGGAGAGCCGGTTGGGCGAAGGCAGTCAATTTGTGGTTCATCTTAATCACTTGTAGGGACTTTTTCCCTGACAGGGGACCTGCTTCTAATTTTTTTCTAACGCGTGTGTAACGTATTTCTAATTCGCTTTTAAGGCACCTCTAACGTGCGTTTCCGAATCTTGCCATCGAAAAAAGTAGGTCTGATTTCGATGCGTTTGTTTGCGGTTTTTTGGTTACTTCCTTTGCTAAGTTTTGCGCAGGATTCGCTGCGATTAAGTCGGCGGCAGGCCGACAGTCTTTTTGTTCAAAACAACCTGCTATTGCTGGCGGGGCGGTTCCGG
Organism: Larkinella sp. VNQ87; assembly: GCF_049445795.1. Taxonomy (NCBI): domain Bacteria; kingdom Pseudomonadati; phylum Bacteroidota; class Cytophagia; order Cytophagales; family Spirosomataceae; genus Larkinella; species Larkinella sp. VNQ87. Next base: position 19,731 of record NZ_JBMSDT010000017.1, on the reverse strand, counting down.
ATCGAAGCCGGGCAGGCCGAAATCATCCAAGCCAGCCTGTACGAGAATCCGTCGGTTTCGCTGGAAGTGAGCGCCTACAATCCCGAACGGGCGCGGGTGCTGGATGTAGGGCGTCAGGGGCAGAAAATCATCGCGGTCGATCAATTGCTGTACACCGCAGGCAAGCGCAACAAACGCATTGCACTCGCCCAGGAGTCGGCCCGGCTGACGCAGTACGAATTTGCCGATCTGCTGCGTTCGCTGCGGTTCGAACTGCGAACCCGGTTTTTTGAACTTTACTTTCAGCAACAAACGCTCAGCCGGTATGACCGGCAAATTACCACCCTGCAGGGAACCGTCACGGCGTTTGAGCAACAGTACGATAAAAACAATGTCTCCCTGCGCGAATTGCTGCGGCTGAAAGCCCTTCTTTTTCAACTCAATAACGACCGGCTGGAAATTCAGCTCCGGCAGACCGAGAATCAGCAGGTTCTGCGAACGCTGCTCTCCCTGGAACAACCCATTCAGCCGCTGGTCGACGATGGTCAGTTGCGGTCGTACCGTTTACCGGCCGAGTCGGTCGATTCACTGCGGGAGCGGGCCTTGCGTCAGCGGGCCGATGTGCAGGTCAGTCAATCATTGACCCGGCAGGCCGAACTAAACTACAATCTTCAGAAGGCGCTGGCCGTACCGGACTTGCGCGTGGGCGGTGTTTACGACCAGGCGGGAAGCTATGTTCAAAACTACCTCGGGGTTTCGGTGGCGATGGAACTGCCGTTTCTGAACCGCAACCAGGGCGCAATCAAAGCGGCCCGCAGCCAGATCGGGTATCAGAAGCAGCTTCAAACCCAGAAAACCGTACAGGTGAATCAGGAAGTAACGGCGGCTGTCCAAAAAATACGGGAGGTAGAGCGGACCGTGCAATCGGTCGAGTCGCGGTTTTCGGAGCAGTTCGAGCAACTCAATCAGGGGCTGTTTGCCAATTTTCAGAAACGAAACATCTCGCTGCTGGAGTTCATCGACCTCATTGAAACTTACAATGAAAGCACCAAGGAACTGAACCGGCTCCGGGCCGACCGAATCAGCGCGTACGAAGAACTGAATTACGTGGTGGGAGAAGAATTATTCAACTAAAAGTCAGGATGAAAGCAGTCGCGAGTTGTTTGGTAATCAGTGTGTTGGGAATGGTAACGGCCTGCCAGCAGAAGCCGAAACCGGAGGAAGCCCAGGCTTTTATGATGTCGGATACGATGATGAACCGCATCCGGCTCGACACGGCGGGCTACGTGCCGGTCCGGAGTGAGCTAACGCTGGTCGGGAAGGTAACGGCTGATGAAAACAAAGTCATCAAGGTCTTTCCGCTGGTGGGTGGTGTCGTGGAAGAGGTCGATGTCGAACTGGGTGATTATGTCCGCAAAGGCCAGCAACTGGCCGTCATCCGGTCGGGCGAAGTGGCTGATTTTGAGCGGCAAATGATTCAGGCTCAATCCGATCTGCTGGTGGCGCAAAAAAACCTGAGCGTCGCCGAAGACCTGTTCGAAAGCAAGCTCAATTCGCAGCGGGAAGTCGTTACGGCGAAAAAGGAGTTGGAAGCCGCCCACGCTGAATTAAACCGAATCAAGGAAATTTTCCGGATCTACGGTTTAGGCAAGACCTCGACCTACATCGTTCGGGCACCGATCGACGGGTTCGTGATTGAGAAAAATGTGAACCGGGAGATGCAACTCCGCTCCGACAACGCCGACAACCTGTTTACGGTCGGGCAAATCAGCGAAGTCTGGGTGCTGGCGAATGTGAACGAAAGCGACATTGGTCGGGTAAAAGCCGGGATGACGGCCCAGGTTCAGACGCTAAGTTACCCCGACCAGCAGTTCAACGGCCGGGTCGATAAAATTTTTAGTGTGCTGAATCCGGAAACGAAGGCCATGACGATTCGCATCCGGCTCCGGAATGAGGGCATGAAACTCAAGCCCGAAATGCACGCGACGGTTTTGCTCCATTTTGATGAGGGACAGAAAATGACCACCGTGCCCTCAAACGCCGTGATATTCGACAATTCAAAATACTACGTCATGGTGTTCCGCAGCCGCTCGGAGATTGAAACCCGCGAGGTGCAGGTCCATAAGTTTCTGCGGGATGTGGCCTATGTCAGCGCCGGAATCAAGCCCGGCGAAGCGGTAATTTCCAAAAACCAACTGCTGGTCTACGACGCGTTGAACGACTAATTGGGCATGGGGCAGAGGGTGCTCCGCAATAGAAAGAGCGTGTCAACAACCCTCTGCCCTTCGCCCCATGCCCTCTGCCAATTCTCATGAATAAATTCATTCGAAACATCGTCGGCTTTTCGCTGAAAAACCGGTTTTTTATCTTTTTTCTGACCATCGGACTGTCCATTGCCGGGGTGGTTAGTTACCTGAACACCCCGCTGGAAGCGTTTCCGGATGTGACGAACACGCAGATTATTGTCGTAACGGAATGGAATGGCCGAAGCGCCGAGGAGGTCGAACGGTTTGTGACGGTGCCTATTGAGGTGGCCATGAATTCCGTGCAACGGAAGACCAACGTTCGCTCGACGACCATGTTTGGCCTGTCGGTGATCAAGATTATTTTTGAAGATGAGGTTGAAGACTTCTTTGCCCGGCAACAGGTGAACAATCAGCTCCGGACGGTTTCGCTGCCGGAAGGCGTCGATCCGGACGTGCAGCCACCCTACGGCCCGACGGGCGAGATATTCCGGTATACGCTGCAAAGTTCTCGGTTGGATAGCCGGGAATTGCTGACGTTGCAGAACTGGGTTATCGATCGGCAATTACGCAGTGTACCGGGTGTGGCCGACGTGGTGGCCTTTGGCGGTCAGGAGAAAATCTACGAGGTGCGCGTGAATCCTACGCAACTGGCCAAGTACGACCTGACGCCGTTGGAAGTTTACCAGGCCGTGGCTCGTAGTAACATCAACGTGGGGGGCGATGTCATCGAGCGAAACGGGCAGGCTTATGTGGTGCGGGGAGTCGGGTTGCTGACCTCCATTGCCGATATCGAGAACATCATCATTGAGGAGCTGAAGGGCAATCCGGTTTTGGTGCGGAACGTAGCCGAGGTCGCCGAATCCAGCCTGCCCCGGGTGGGCCAGGTCGGGCTCAATGACAACGACGATGTGGTGGAAGGCATCGTGGTCATGCGCAAAGGCGAAAACCCGAGCGATGTGCTGGAACGGGTGAAGGCAAAAATCGAAGAGTTGAACACCCGGGTTTTACCCGCCAACGTGCGAATGGTTACCTTTTACGACCGGGATAACCTGATTGCCTTCTGTACCCGGACCGTCATGCACAACCTGACGGAAGGCATCATTCTGGTGACGGTGATCGTCTTTCTGTTCATGGCCGACTGGCGGACAACGGTCATTGTCTCGATCATCATTCCGCTGGCCCTGCTGTTTGCGTTTATATGCCTCCGTTTGCGGGGTATGTCGGCCAATTTGCTCTCGATGGGAGCGATTGATTTCGGAATCATCATCGACGGGGCCGTCGTCATGGTGGAAGGAATTTTTGTGTCGCTCGATCATTTGGCGCACAAGAAGGGAATGGCGCGCTTCAGCCAAATGAGCAAGCTCGGGCTCATCAAGAAAACCGGGGGCGAACTGGGCAAGGCGGTTTTCTTTTCCAAACTGATCATCATTACGGCCCTGCTGCCGATCTTTTCATTTCAGAAAGTGGAGGGGAAAATGTTTTCTCCGCTGGCCTGGACCTTGGGTTTTGCTTTGCTCGGGGCCTTGCTGTTTACGCTGACGCTCGTGCCGGTGTTGTGTTCGATTCTGCTGAAAAAGAATGTGCGGGAGAAAAATAACTTCATCGTTCGGTTTTTCGAACGCTCGATTACGGCCGCCTTCAACTGGTGTTACGCCCGCAAACGGCTGAGTTTTCTGATGGCATCGGTTTTTCTGGGGCTGACCTTTTTCTCGGCCACCCTGCTCGGGACGGAGTTTTTGCCGCAACTGAACGAGGGTGCGTTGTGGGTCGAAGCCAAATTGCCGATGAGCTCGTCACTCCGGGAGACGACCGGGATGGTGCGCGTCTTGCGGAAAAAACTGATGGAGTTCCCGGAAGTAAACGGCGTGTTGTCGCAAACCGGCCGTTCCAACGACGGGACCGACCCCTCGGGGTTTTACTACGTCCAGATGCAGGTGAACCTCAAACCGAAAGAGGAATGGAAGCGGAAAATCTCCACCGACGAGTTGATTGAGGAAATGGATCAGAAACTGAAACAGTTTCAGGGCATTAACTACAATTACTCGCAGCCAATCATCGACAATGTGGCCGAGGCTGTGGCCGGAATGAACGCATCCAACGCGGTTAAGATCTTTGGGGAAGACCTGAATACGCTCAACGGACTGGCCGATGACGTTATTGAGGCCATCAAGGACGTGCCGGGCATTAAGGATGTGGGCATTCTGCGCAACATCGGGCAACCCGAGATCAGCGTGTTGTTTCATGATCATAAAATGGCGCTCTACGGCGTTTCGACGGCCGATGCGCAGGCCGTCATTGAAATGGCAATCGGTGGAAAAACCGCTTCTATTTTGTACGAAGGCGAACGGCGTTTCGACATCCGCCTGCGGTACGCCGAGGAATACCGGAAAACCGAAGACGACATCATGCGGTTGATGGTGCCGACGCTGCACGGCAGCAAAATCCCGCTGAGCGAAATTGCCACCCTGCGCAAAACGACCGGTCCGGCCTTTATCTACCGGGATCTGAACAAGCGGTTTATTGGGGTCAAGTTTTCCGTACGGGAGCGGGATTTGGGCAGCACCATTGCCGAAGCCCAGCAGAAGGTGGCGCAAAAACTGAAGAAAATGCCGCAAGGCTACACCGTTACCTGGACCGGCGAGTTCGAAAACCAGGTGCGGGCGACGGAACGGCTGGGCCAGGTGGTTCCGCTGAGTCTGGCGGCCATCTTCATCATTCTGTTTATCACTTTCGGGAACGTGAAAGATGCGGGGCTGGTGTTGCTCAATGTGCCGTTTGCGCTGATTGGCGGGATTCTGGCGCTGCATGCAACGGGGATGAATTTCGGAATTTCGGCCGGTGTCGGCTTTATTGCCCTGTTTGGGATTTGCGTACAAAACGGAGTGATTCTGGTGTCGGTTTTCAACCAGAACCGGGCCGACCGCTTGCCGCTCGATGAGGCAATCCGGCGGGGTCTCCAAACCCGGATCCGCCCGGTTGTCATGACGGCCCTGATGGCGGCCATCGGGTTGCTGCCTGCCGCCGTTTCGACCGGTATTGGCTCCGAAACCCAGAAACCGCTGGCGATTGTTGTCATCGGCGGACTCATCACGGCCACGATCCTGACGCTGTTAATTTTCCCGATCCTGTACCGGTATTTTTACAATAGGTCCGAAGGTCGCGTAAAAGTCTGGCGTTCAGCGCTACAACCGGTTGATGACCAGAATTAACTTTTTTCTAAGATGACTCTAAGCCTTTTCTAATCCAGCCGTGCCTCCTTTGTACTGGCGAGCAGTCGGTACGTTGACTACGTGCCGGTTTTCCAGGTGCGACTGATTTGACTCAGATAGCGGCAAAAAGATTCACTGGATGACGTTAGTAGTAACAAGGCAGTGACGTTTTTTTTTGCCGCTGATCTCCTCCAGGTTTATTAGAAGGTTTTAGCGACAAATTTGCTAATTTCAGGTGATTCCGATAGCCGGTTCTTTTTTAGGAACCGGCTATTTTTTGTTTTTCCACTGAAAAATTTAATTTTTTTCTAATCGGGCTCTAACGGGAATCTAAACGAAGACTCTCATCTTTGTACCATAAACATAACCCCCTGTATGGCTATGTCGTGGTTTGAATACAGTCAGTGCGTACTGAATAAAGTGGACTTCGACCGGCGCCTGTTTCGCAAGGAGTTGCGTAAATTGATGGGGTGGCTTTCTCCGCCCGAACGGTTGCAACTCCTGCGGTGGTGTCGGCAGCAGATAAATCGAAAAAGGACGATACCGGAAACCCGTACCCACGGGTTTTAGCCCGGAAGATGCCCGGCGAACCAGTTGCCAAATCAACGGACTATGCTGAATCCTCCGGGCGTGTACCAACGGATCAGCAGGCAATTTTTTCACGCTCTGCTGGTCTTTTTCTCCGAAAAAAGAGTACTTTATTAGCGTTTTAGGTAGAAGGAGTAGCCGGTCCTGTCAGCAGGACCGGCTATCTTGTTACCTGCCTAGGTTACTTAACCCGAACCTTTTATGTTGCCTTTCAAACACAAATTGATTTTTCTCGTCGACGACGATGAAGATGAACGCTTTATGCTTTGGCGGGCGTTTCAGAAAAATCATCCGGCCTGTTTGCTTTTCACGTTTTCGAATGGGCAGGAACTCCTTGATCACCTGACTGCCGGGTACGATATTCCGGACCTGATTGTGCTGGATTTAAACATGCCGGTGCTGGATGGCGTGATGACCTGGAAACAGTTGAAGCTCAACAGCCGGTTTCGTTCTATTCCGACGGTGGTGCTCGAACCGCCATTTGAAACCAGCCCGGGTTTGCAACGGGAAAACGTCCGGCCGGACCCCTTGTTGGCCAAACCAACGACCTACCGGGATCTGGTGCAGTTGACCCATCGGTTGTGCGCCGGATAAGCTTCGCGCCTACATGAACTCGGCTTCCAAAGCTTTTCGAACAGCCTCGGCCCGGGTCCGGCAGTTGAGTCGGTCGAACAGGTGGCGAACGTGCATGTCAATGGTTCGCGTACTCAGGTTCAGTTTTACCGAAATTTCCTTGTTGGATAACCCATCGACCAGCGCCCTCAGAATTTCGGTCTGGCGCTCGGTCAGACCGGTTGGCACGGTGGGTTTGCCGGGGGCGGTATTTCCTGAAGCCTGATTGAGGCATTCCGTTATCGATGCCGCCAACGGGCGGATGGCCAGGTGTTTTGCCAGTTGCAGGGCCGATCTGAGCAAGTCCGTAGCGCCGGATCGATCCCCGGCCCTGAGCCGCGATTGCCCCTGTTTGTACAGCGTCAGAGCCTGTTCCAGCGGAAGTGATAGATCGGCAAATCCTTTTACGGCCTGCGTATAGTGTTCATCGGCTTCCCGGTAGTTGGTTTGCCGCGAAGCCGTCTCGCCCAGAGCGAACGAGAGGGTTGCCACCGCTTCGGCATTGCCGGTATGGTTGGCAATGGTCGACAATACCTGCATCGTCCGATGACTCTCTTCCTCAAAACCGTAGGTTTGGAAAAAGGCGATAGCACTGCACAAACAGGGCAGAATATCGTGTACTTCACGGGTTTGCTTCCAGTTATCGAGGATGCGGGTGTACCGATGCCGGGCCTGATCGGATTGCTCGGTTTGCTCGTGGGTTACGGCCAGGCCCCAAAGTAACATGGGTTCAATCAAATAAAAATTCGATTGAATCAGTAGCGGATAGGCTTCATCCAAACAATGCCGGGCGGTTCTGCTCTCACCCCGAAAGGCCCGAATGAGCCCAATGATTAGATGACCGAGTGCCCGGGATGTCTCATTGCTGTCGGGGCTTTCAGTATACTCCCGGCAAAGCTCCAGACAGCGCTTCCACTCGCCCAGCCGGAACAGCACCCAGCACATGCAGTTGACGCAGAATTGTGCCTGAATATCCAGTTTTTCGCTCCGACAGAAATTCAGGGCGGTAGTATAGGCCTGAATGGATCCTTTGAAATCCGACGCATATTCCAGCGTTCCGGCCAGTTTACGGTACGCATACGCATAGGCTTCCACCTGATTTTCGGCCAGGGCCATGGCCATGGCATCCCGGGCAATCTGTTCGCCTTCCTGATGGTTACCCAGCATGGCCAGAATGTACCCTTTCAGACTCAGGGTTTTGGCTTGCAGATCGACGGTTTGCGACTGAAAGGCGCATTGAACGGACCGATTGACCACATCGAGGGCGGTTTTCAGGCTCAGGTCGTCGATGTGGCGATTGGCCAGATCGTGCCAGTCTTTGGCGGCTTCGGCCCACGAGCCGGCCTGTTCGTAACATTCGGCGGCCGATTGACGGCATTGCTTGTAGTGTTGCCACACTCCCTGCAAGGCATACGAAATGGCCAGTGCACGGTAGGTTTCCCCCTGCTTTATCGCATCGTCCTGAACCAGCGGACTTTCCAGTATTTCACGCAGGGCCAGGATGGAATGGTGGGTTTGACCACCCATACGAGCGCACTGGGCGAGTTGTTGCAACAACGCCAGTCGATGACCTTCTTCGTGCCCTTTGGGCCACAGTTCCAGGGCTTTGTGGGCGGTACGGGCGGCATCGGCGTGGGCGTACAGGCGACAGTACTGGCGGGCGGCATCGGCAAACGACTGACGGGAGCGCCCTTTTTCACCCGCTTCCAGCCAGAACTGCCCCACCACCTCCGAGGCCGTTTCCCGTTGTTCGAGGGCCAAAGCAATGGACCGGTTCAGGTGTTTCCGGCGCGACCACAAAATGTCCTGACGAATCACTTCCCGAACCAGCGCGTGGCTGAAAGCGCCGGTTTGCTGGTCTTTAAAAATCAGAATCGACTGGGCTACCAACTGATCGATGGCCTGATCGTCGCCCGACAATTCGCTGATGAGATCCAGGCTGAACTCCTGACCAACGAGGGCGGCCAGTTCGAGCGTCTCCCGGTTTTTCTCCGGAATGCCATCGAGCTGGAGCGCGACCATATCCCGGATGGTTTCCGGAATGGGGATCTGCTGGTGATTTTCCAGAACCAGCCCTTCCGCTGTCTGAACGAGCAATTTCTTCTGCCGAAGGGCTAGCGCCAGTTCGCGGACAAAAAAAGGCAGTCCCTGCGTCTGCGTAAAAATCAGGTCGGAGAGGCCCGGACTCGGCGGTTCACCGAGAACTTCCTCAATGAGCTGCCGGGTTTCGTCCGGCCGGAAGGGCAACAAACTGATTTCAGTTAGCCTGAGTTGACGCCGGAGCTGGGTGCGAAGCCGAATCAGTGGATGGTCGCGCAGAACGGCATCGTCGCGGTAGGTGATCAAAACCGTAATCGGAGCATTGCTTAGCCTTCCCAGCAGCGACGGCAGGATTTCAAGCGTGGCTTCGTCGGCCCAGTGGCAATCTTCGACGACCAGCACCAGCGGTTTTTGGCGGGCTACTGCCAGAAGTACCTCCCCAATGGCGTCGGTGAGTTGGCCTTTGTGCGTGTCGACCGGGGCGGTTTTGAGTTCGGGCAGCAGCAGACCCAGATGCGGATACAGCGTCAGATCAGCGGGAGTCAGGGGAAAACCGGCGTGAATTTCCCGGAGCGCCTGGACAAAAGGGGCATACGGGTAAGCCGTCCGTTCAAAATAGTGGTAAGAAAGTACGAAAAACGGACCATTCCGTACGCTGGCCTGGATCAGGGTTGATTTACCCATGCCCGCCGGACCCGCTACAAAAAGAACCTGTAACTGACCCGCCCGGCTTTTTTCAAGGGAATCCTGCACCTGACGCAGCCTATCGGAACGGCCAATCATACGGTAAGCTGTTTATTTTCAAGATGATTTGCAAAGATAGATCTTCCTGTGCATTCCGTTGTGACCGTTAACGAAACCGTCAGGTGTTCCACCACTTTTTACGGTTGGCGTGGGTGTAGAGGTAGCTGTCTTCCTGAAAAAAGTGATCGTAGAAGTCCAGATCGAGCTGGTGGGCCTGTAAGTACGTCAGGCAGAAAACCGCCGGAACGCTGCCGGGAAATTTCCCGAACGTATCGAAAATATACTGCGCCATCGTGGCGACACACTCCTGAAACTCCGGACTGTGGAACTGGGCGCTCGATCGGATGCGGGAACTCTCTTTCCACGGTCCGGGCGTATTTTTGTGGAACGGGCCGCCCGTACCGAATTTCCGCTCGACCAGCGCCCTGGTGGCCTCCCGCATGTCTTTGTAATTCGGCGGACAAAACGCTTCGAAGACGCCGGGTAAACCGGTGATGTCGGGGAGGGGCGAGTTGTTGACCGTCCGGTATTGGAAACCGAGTCCCGGCACGGCGGGGTTGCCACTGGCTCCGAGCAAACTAAACCGGTCGATTCCGTCGAACATCCAGCCGCCCAGCCCCGTTGCCTGGAGCATGAGCATGCCGGCGTAACAGGACGTGGTAAGCTCGGCTGTCGCTTCGGTCAGGCAAAGTTGTTCCATAAAACTGAGCGGATACGGATTTTCGATATCGACGAGGTGCTTGAATTTCTCCAACTCCTCAATCTTCCGGTTGTTGGTGTCGTCGTAGATGCAATAGCCGTTCTGGACCAGAAAACACAGTCCCGCGAGGAGGTGCTGGGCTACGTCGGCCACCGGAATCAGCAGCGTGCTGCCCGGAACGTTGACGCACCAGGTATTGTGTCCGTCCATGTACGGTTCGGCAGCCGGAATGTTCAGCCGACCGTTTTGCAGCTTGACAATTCGTTTTTTGTGTTCACTCAGCCAGTGATTGAGGTCAAACTCGCCGTTCGCTTTCCGAACCAGGGAGGGCGCATCCCGCGTCGGCAGAAAATAGACGCCGGTATCGTCCGTAAAAAAGAACTCCGTTGTATGAAAACCGGCCGACGAGGGAAACGTCCGCCCCCCGGCCGCCATCGAATAATTAGCCAGGTGAGGAGCATACTTGGCGTTGCGAGTGATTAGGTGGTGCCAGCCGGTGTTGCCGGTAGCCGCCGTCAACACCAGCAGTTGCTGCAAGTCCGTGAGCGGTTCGGGAATGTGCTTCGATTTGTACTTCAGGGGGCCATCCGGTATTTCGGCTCCTTTCGAAAACCGGCGGGCCCGGCGTCCGTACAAGGCTTCGATCAACGGAAATTTCACGGCTTCAGCCAGCCCTTTCGGTACGTTCGCCAGCCCGTCGATGCGGGTCCGGCCCCGTTCTTTCAGGATAGTTCCGGGTTGCGTAAAACCAAGTTCGGAGAGGGCCGCACCCGAAGCGAGGAGCAGCGAGCCCATCATTTCCCGGCGATTGACGTTCGATTTGTTGTTACTGTTCATAAAAGTAAAAGAGTGAAAGGGTAAAAATGGGCGATTAAAAGAAGCGGTCTTTCGGATCAATCGGCGAACCGTTTGAGGTAATTCGGACGGAGATAAGCCAGTTCAAAACCGTGTTTCCGAAGGTTTTGGTACGATTGACAGGGCGTATCCGGTTTATCCTCAGCCGTTTCGACGGAAAGGTACCGGCAGCCCAGCACGCGCGCCAGCCGAATGCGGTGTTGAATCAGGGCGTTTTGTGCCCCCCGGTTTCGGTAGTCGGGCAAGGTGGCTGCGATGGCCAGAACGCCGATTTCGCCCGTAACGTACAGCGCTCCGACAGCTACGGTTTTCGCGCCATCCATTGCCAGGTAAGGGTACCAGCCCCGCCGTCCGAGGATAGCCGCAAAGAAGTATCCCAGCGGTGCTGGCCAATCAAAAGCCGTGCTGATGATGTGGGCGTAAACCGCCCGATCACTGACCGATGCCGGACGGAGCCGAAGCGCGGACGAACGGCCGTCGGGCAGCGGCTGATCGGCGTGCCGGAACAGTTTTGCCCAGCGGTTGTACGGGAGAATTCCGGCGCGCTCTAGACTGGAAGGGATGCCTGGGGTGTCTGAACCGGGAAAAACCGGGACAAAAAACCGGGGAATACCGGCCTGTTCATAAAAGGCGCTCACCTCCGCGACCTGTGCCGGATTCGGGTCTGCGGACAGACCCAAACCCAGGCAGCGGTTAAAAGCCAGGATGTCGTGGTTCCGGAATAAACCGGCTACGACGCCCTCGCCAAACAATCGGAAGTCGACATACGGGGCCGTTTCCGGAAACCCACGGGCGGCCAGGAAGTAGTCCTGCCAGTAAGCAACATCCGCCTGCTCCAGCGTCAGATGCAGGTCATTGGTTGTTAATGTGTTCACGTTCTTTGTTGTTTCCGATAGGATGTTGCAAAACTACGGGGTCTGCCAGGGCCGTACAACGCGTAAATTACCGTAGTGAGCCGAAATATTACCGTAGTGGTAGTTTAATGGATCACTCGCTTGAGTAAGTATCTTACATCTCCATTCAGATGCACGAAACCGTTGCCCGGAAATCCGGGTTGTCGGGTACCGGTACGGACTTCCGGCGGTAGTAGGGGTAGATTATGCCACCTGGCTGATTCAGGACGGCCAGCGCATCCGGGTCAACGGGACGGTTGGGTACGTGGAAATTTTGGAAAAAAGCTAAGGCGGTTTTGGGCCGGATTGGATAGTTACTGGAATAATGCCCATTTTTGTTTTACTTCGGCGATCCATTCCCGGAAAGAGTTGTAAGTAGACCCTTAAACGTTAATGCCAATTCGGAACATACCATGACAAAACGAATTCTTGTAGTGATGGCGGGCGCAGCACTTGCCTTGGCGTCCTGTGACAAAAAAACAGAAACGACTGAACAAACCGGCGCGACCAGCGGAGACAGTACGATCGCACCGGTCGAGACCAAAGAGCCTAACTCAGCCTACAAACCGGCCTTTGCGGGGCAGACCCGGATTGGAGGCATAAAATCAAGCACGGCGTACGAAGGAAAAGTGCTCAGCAGCAACCTGAAAAGCCCCTGGGGCATCACCAGCCTGCCCGATGGCCGGTTTCTCGTGACGGAGAAAGGAGGAACGTTGCGAATCGTTACGCCCGACGGCAAACTGAGCGAACCGATTGCCGGTATACCGGCTGTTGACTCCGATGGGCAGGGCGGTTTGCTCGGCATTCGTCCCGATCCGGCTTTTGACCAGAATCGGATGGTCTACTGGGTGTTTTCCGAACCCCGGCCGGACGGCAACCTGACCGCCGTTGCCAAAGGCAAGTTGTCGGCCGACGAAAAGCGAATGGAGGGCGTTACGGTGATTTACCGGGCAACACCGGCCTACAAAGGAAACTTGCATTACGGCGGTCGGATTGTTTTTGATAAAGATGGGAACCTGCTGGTCAGCACCGGGGAGCGTTCCGACAAGGTGACCCGCCCGCAGGCGCAGGACCTGAACTCCGGCCTGGGGAAAGTAGTTCGAATCACGACCGATGGAAAACCGGTGTCCGGCAATCCGTTTGAAGGCAAAGCCGGTGCCCGGCCGGAAATCTATTCGTACGGGCATCGCAACGTGCAGGGGCTGGCCTTTCATCCGGAGACGGGAGACCTCTGGGAGAACGAGTTTGGACCGCGCGGGGGCGATGAGCTAAACCGGATCGAGGCCGGAAAGAACTACGGCTGGCCGACCATCACGTACGGCATTGAATACAGCGGGGACAAAATCGGGCAGGCCATTCAGCAAAAAGAAGGACTCGAACAGCCGGTTTATTATTGGGATCCGGTGGTGTCGCCCAGCGGCATGACTTTTTACACCGGCGACCTCATTCCGGAATGGAAAAACAACCTGTTCATTGGCTCGCTCAGCGGCATGCACATCGTGCGGCTGGTGATCGAAAACAACAAAGTCGTTGGCGAGGAGCGGTTGCTGGCAGACGAACAACAGCGTTTCCGGGATGTGACGCAGGGGAAAGACGGGGCGCTGTACGCCGTGACCGATCAGGGACGGCTCTACCGTATTTCTAAAAAGTAACCGACTCGTAAGTAGGTCACTCTATCCGTTTCAGTGCCAGCGGCACGTCATGTTTATAGAAAATCACGGTCATCTTGCCTATTCGCGTGCCATAGGTACGCCATTGCCCCTGGTTGCGTACCTACGGCACGTGTGTAATGCCTGGAATGCCGGATTTTCTATAAACATTCGACCCCGATGGGGTCAAAAAAACGCCTGGTTTCCGCTCAACCAGAAACCATTTGCTCAAACGTCAGAACGGCAGCTTCCCCAGATCGACATTTCCGCCCGTCAGGATGATGCCGACTTTCTGTCCGGCAAACTGCTCTTTGTGCTTGAGCAATGCCGCCAGGGGCACAGCGCACGAGGGTTCGATGATGATTTTCATCCGTTCCCAGACGAGCCGCATGGCCGCCGTGATTTCGTCGTCCGACACCGTCAGAATGTCGGAAACGTGTTCGCGAATGTAGCCCAGTGTTCGTTCACTCAAGTTGGTCATCAGGCCGTCGGCGATGGTCTTGATGTAGGGCGCTTTTTCAACCTTGCCACTTTGGAACGATAAAATCGCATCGGCGGCCCCTTCCGGTTCCCCGGCAATGACCCGGGTTTGCGGGCTCAGGTAGTGTGTCACCAGTGCCGTGCCACTCAGCAAACCACCCCCACCGACCGGCGCCAGGATCACGTCGAAGGACGATTCCGAACCGGCGTCTTCGATTAATTCCTTAGCGGCTGTGGCTTGTCCGGCAATTACCCGATCGTCGTCGAACGGATGAATCAAAACCGCCCCGGTGCGCTCGATGACTTCCAGGACCCCGGCTTCGCGGGCTTCAAGGGTGGGTTCGCATTCGATGACTTCGGCTCCGTAGCCTTTCACGGCGTCTTTCTTGACTTGCGGAGCCGTTCGGGGCATGACAATGTAAGCCTTAGTTCCCACCTGCCGGGCCGCAAACGCTACCGCCTGGGCGTGGTTACCCGACGAATGCGTCGTGACCGGTCCCAGCGTGCGGCCGTGGTAGCGTTCCTGCTCCGAAAGCTGCAGAATGGCGTTCAACCCACCCCGGGCTTTGAAAGCGCCAATTTTCTGAAAATTTTCCGGTTTGAAATAAAGGTCGGCCCCACTGAGCGTATTGATGGTTTGGTTGGTCAATACGGGCGTGCGGTGGATGAAAGACCGGATACGGTCGTGGGCGGTCTGAATGGTTTCGAGCAAAATCATGAATGATGCAGGATTCAGGATGCAAAGGTAAGAATCCCGCAGAAAGGTAGACGAAAAAACTCCGCCCGGCTGCGTTATCAGGCGGTTTATTCAATTGGCCGATGCGGATTCAATAGGAGGAGACGTATACCCGGCTTTTTGAAGAATCAGGCTTTTGACCATGCCCGCGTGCGAATTGGTAATCAGGTGCCCGGCTTCGGGCAGAAAGATAAACTCCGCCGGTTTGCCCGCCAGCTTTTGTCTGGCAAAGTCCAGGTTGGCCGGGTCGACGAGCCAGTCTTTCCCGCCCTGCATCAGCGTGACGGGCACGTCCAGCTTCGACCACATCGGCTCCAACTGGCGCAATTCCCGAACGTGGGTGTACTTTTCGGCAGTGGCCAGGTTGAGATGGCGGTGCAGAAACAACTGGATGGGCGGCATTTTTCCCCATTTGGAAAACCAGAAAAACTTTTCTTTTTCGGGATCAAGCGGAGAGGCAATCAGGAAAAGGTGTTTAACTCGACTCGGATACAACATGGCTAGCCGTGCGGCTACCGGTGAGCCGAACGAGCGACCCAGCACGATGGCCGGTTTGCCGGAATGATTCAGGTTCAGGGCGTGGGCAATCCACTGGGCCTGTTGCGTGATGGAGGTAATGGCTTTGCGTCCTTTTCGCGATTTCCCGTAGCCCGGCCGGTCGACCGACAAAATGTGAAACCGGCTGTAGAGCAGGCTGTCGTCGAACATGCGCAGGTAACCGTACCACGAGCCCGGTGCTCCGTGAATCAGCAGCAGGGGCGGCAATGTGTCGGACCCGATGCTGGCCACGAATAATTTCAGGCTGTCGTTTTCAACCGTAAAAAAAGTCGGCTTGGCCGGGCGGCTGGCAAAGTGTTCCCGGATTTGCCGGTCGTTCATCCGCCAGCGCCGAAAACAACCGCTGAGGCTTACAAGGAGCAGTAAAAGCAGAAAACTGTTGATGACTTTCACGAAAACTAAAGACGGGTTGATGATTTACGGCATGCGGTTTTCCGGTTTCCAGCGTTCCGCACCTATCCTTATTTGCTTTTTTAGGGAACGCCGTGGCCACAGAAAACCGTATACCGAAAACCGTAAACTTAAAACAGGCTTAACTGCCCATTCGCAATCTGTTCGTGCTCAAGCAGCCACTTTTTGCGGCCCAGACCACCCGCGTAGCCCGTCAAATCGCCGTTGGAACCGATGATGCGGTGGCAGGGAATGATGATCCAGATCGGGTTTTTGCCATTGGCAGCCGCTACGGCCCGGATCGCTTTTTCGTCGCCCAGCCGCCGGGTGAGTTCCATGTACGACATGGTTTTTCCGTAGGGAACCTCGGCCAGCATCTGCCAGACGGCCCGCTGAAACGGGGTGCCGTGCGGGTGTAAGGGGAGATTGAACGACCGTCGGCGGTTTTCAAAGTATTCTTCCAGTTGTCGCGCACAGCGGTGCAGGATGGTCGGAACAAAAGGCGATTCCGGCACGGGGTCGTCGCTGCACCGGACACTCGTGATTCCATCTTCATTTCCGCTGATGACAGCGAAACCAACCGGCGTATGAATCGATGTCGTGTACATGGCAGATCCGCTTGACATTCCTTGCACCAATCTACAGAAAATAAAATCAAAAAAGACAGACTCCATCCGGAATCTGTCTGTGATCAAAACCCTGTTCTCAAAAGTGATTATCTGGCTGCAAACCGTTTGATGGTTCCGGTCGTGTGATCGAGCAGATACACTTCCCGGTTGGCATCTTCGCCAAAAGCCGACACCGGACCACCGTCGCGGGCCAGCATCTGGTTGCCGGTTTTTTGTTCGCCGTTAACGCTCAGGGCCCAAACCCGGCCCGAGCCAAAATCAGCGTACAGGTATTTTCCTTTCAGTTCGGGCAGGGCGCTGCCCCGGTACACGACGCCACCCGTCACCGAAATGCCTTCGTCGCGCGGGTACTGGTGAATGGGGTCGATGAGTTGCCCCCGGTTGCAATCATTTCTCGGGTTGTAGCACTCCTGGCCTTCTTTCAGCCGCCAGCCGTAGTTGCCTCCTTTTTTGATAATGTCAATTTCTTCCAGCGAATTCTGCCCCACGTCACCCGCCCAGAGCAAACCGGTTTCGGCATCGAAGCTAAACCGCCAGGGGTTCCGCAGGCCGTAGGCATAAATTTCGGGCATTGCATCGGCGTTGCTGGCAAACGGGTTGTCGGCCGGAATGCCGTAATTCCCCTTGTCAGTTTTGTTGACGTCGATGCGCAGCATTTTTCCCAGGTAACTTTTCAGGTTCTGGCTGTTGTTCTGCGGATCGCCCCCGCTGCCGCCGTCGCCAGTGGCAATGTACAGGAAGCCATCGGGGCCGAACGCGATTTTTCCGCCGTTGTGATTGGCGTAAGGCTGTTCAAATTTCAGCAACACGGTTTCCGTAGCCGGGTCGACGCGGTTGGCCGTCGGATCGGCTTTGAACCGGGCAATCACGGTTTCACGCGGGTTGTTTTTGGTGTAGTTGACGAAAAAATAACCGTTCTGTTTAAAATCGGGGTGGAATGCCAGCCCCAGCAAGCCCATTTCGCCACCTGATGCTACTTTATTGGCAATGTCGAGATAGGTCTCGGCGGTTTTAGTCGACGCATTATTTTCGAAAACGCGAATCCGGCCTTCCTGTTCGATTACAAACAGGCGGTTGGTACCGTCGCCCGCGTGCGTAAGCTCAACGGGTTGTTTGAAGGTCAGACTGGGAAAGGCATTTTGCAGGGAAATAGCTGCGGGTGCGGTCGTACCCGGATTGATGGCTTGGGTCGACTCGTCCTCGGCGTCGGAGCCCGACTGGCAGGCCATCGACACCAAAAAGGCAAAGCCGACCGTTGCAGCCAGGGAGCCCGCCAGGGTAGCAGCCGTTTTTTTGAGGTAAGTCATCGTAGTGTGGATGAAGTTCGTTATTTTCGTCATGTGCAAGCGTTTTGCCAAAAGGGAGTGGCGAACTTTTTGGCCCTGTTTTTGTTTCTTTTTCAGTGAATTAACGGGATATTTGGTGCTAATGTTACATTTGAAGCAAATAAGCGGCTGTTGTTGTCTTTCCTCGAATTGGGGAGGGTGATCTACGGTCGTTTTCGATGCTCATGTCTCCTTCGCAAGAAGGATTTTTTTTGCCAAAAACTGGTAGTATCCGATCGACTTGATTTTATCCGTAGACTTTACGAGAGCCACTCCATGACTCCTTCCGAACAGCAACATTTCTTTGAACGCATGGCTACCCAGAACGCCGGTTTTCGGTATCGGTTGCCTTCCAAACCCGATGTCGGCCGGTTTATCGACAACCTGATTCGGTTTCTGTTTCCGATTACCCAGGATTGTCGCGTGTTTGTCAACAGTACGGCCGATACCTACCGGGAGCTAAACCGTCAATTGAGCTGTTTGCTGAAACCGCTGGAAGAGCACCTGCCCGCCGACAACGAAACGACGGCGGAGCGGTTTTTCGACCGCTTGCCGGGTACCTACGATGAATTGTGGCTTGATGCTCAAGCCATTGCCGCTTTTGATCCGGCGGCTGCGGGGGTCGAAGAAGTCATCGCGATTTACCCCGGTTTTTACGCCATTGCGGTGTACCGGATTGCCCACGTTTTGACCGACCTGCAAGTGCCGCTCCTGCCCCGGATGATGACCGAGTACGCCCACGGGTACACCGGTATCGACATTCACCCCAACGCCCAGATTGGGTCCTCGTTCTTTGTCGACCACGGCACGGGTGTGGTGATCGGGGAAACCGCCGTGATCGGTTCCAATGTCAAGATCTACCAGGGCGTGACGCTGGGCGCGACGAACGTCGCCAAGTCGATGGCGTCGAAAAAGCGGCACCCGACCATCGAGGACAACGTCATTATCTACGCCAACGCAACGATCCTGGGTGGCCGAACCGTAGTGGGCCACGATTCGATCATCGGCGGGAACGTCTGGCTGACCCAGAGCGTCGAACCGTATTCGCTGGTGTACCACACGAGCCAGATCGAAGTCCGCTCGCTGGCGGCTGAATCGTGAAAAAAGTTTACGGTTTACGGTTTTTAGTTTATAGTTGTTGAGACAAATTTTTGGCAATGAGGTGTTTAGGTTAAGTCTCCTGAGTAAACCGTAAGCTGTAAACTGAAAACCGTAATTTTTTTTCCGGAATTTGTGGGTGATTCTCTGCGTCTTCGTGGTATAAAGGGAAAAACGTTCGTACCATGAAGTGCGTATGTGATCACAGTTTGCTGGAAGCGTTACGGGCGGGGGATGCCTGGGCCTATGAATGGGTCTACCAACAGTACTATCCGTCGGTGGCCCGGTTTGTCCAGCGCAACCAGGGCAGCGAAGGCGATGCCGAAGATATTTTTCAGGAAGCGGTTATTTTGCTTCATCAAAAAATAACGTCGGCCGATTTCCGGTTGACAGCTACGCTCAAAACCTTTCTCTTTTCAATCGCAAAGAATCTTTGGCTGAAAAAGCTGCGGGATGAAAAGCTGGTGGTTGTGTCTGACGACCAACTGATTGCTTTGCAGGAAAGCCAGGAGGTTGTGTCCGCCGAATCGACACCCGCCGAAATTCAGGCCGAGCGACTAAGCGCCTGGATGGCCCGAATTACCGGCCATTGCCAGCAGGTGATCCAATCCATTTACTTCTCGCAGGAACCCATTGACCATCTGATGGTGACGATGGGCTGGAAAAACCGGCATACCGCCGTGAATCAGAAATACAAGTGCATTCAGCAACTCCGGCGGGCGTCGGAAATTGGCTAGAAAAAAACGGGAGTGCGGGTGTTTACAGTAGAGCGCTTTTGCACAAAATTCTGTTAATCCACGGCTGGATGACTAGAAGTTAACGCCGAAATGGAGCCCTGGTTCAGGCGTGTATTTTGGCCACTTGTCATCTTTTTGTTTAAAATGTACTCTTAACTTTCTTGTTTGACAATCTTACTTTTGATATTTGTTTGCTGAGTGCAAAACTGCTCGACGGTTTCAATGGGCCTGCGTCCCATGTTGCGGTAGCCTAAGTGGGGGCG
>NZ_JBMSDT010000016.1:0-204884 GCF_049445795.1 Larkinella sp. VNQ87 | reverse complement strand
ACCCACGGACCGCCGGGCGGCCCCGTTTAGTCCGTGTAAGTTCTCTAAATCCAGAAGTTGTTATAAACTCACACGGACTAAACGGGGCCGCCCGGCGGTCCGTGGGTACGTCAGAGCCAGCGGTACGACAGGCCGAACGACAGCAGCAGGTTTGTACTGTTTTCCAGCTCGTTGTAGTTAAAAAACACGTGCTGATACTGCGCCTGAATCTCCCCGCCAAAGTTGTTGTTGCGGCCAAACTGAAACTTAGCGCCGACAGCCGGTGCCAGGGCTCCCCGGATGCCGGTTTTCTGATCAGCCAGCGTGCCGTAATACGACGTATAATCGACGTAAGCCCCACCAGCCCCCATTTGCAGGTATGGCCGGACCGTCGAATTGATGTCGTTCAGGTACACCGATCCGATGGCCAGCACCGGCACGAGGGTCAGCGTCCGGGTTTGAACAGCCGAGATGTCGGTACCATCCGGAAACGAAAAAACCTGGCGAGGCAATTGCTCACTCACGTACTGATGCCCAATACGCCCTCCGACGGAAAACCGCCCCGGGAACATAGCTTCAAAGGCAACGGCCACATTCCGGCTCCCGACTTTGTCAATGTAATTCTTTTGACTGCCCATCGGCAAGCTGGCCCCGTAAAAAACCGTCGCCCGGCCCGATACAAATTGTCTGAATAAGCTACTTTGGAAGTTATCGTCCTGATCCGAACCAGTCTGCGCCATCGCACCCAGCGCCCAAACCAGTCCGAGGATACTCAATGCAATCGTCTTTTTCATGGCTTTTTAGGAATTAAAGGCCAGCGAGATGAGAGAATAGCCTTAAATCCGGCTTTTTATTCTTTTGTCTCACTGGCTTACACCGAACTTACTGATTTGCCCGCAAATACGCCGACTGCTCAAACACCTTGCTCAGCATCGTGTCGACCGAGGTCGCGTCGTAAATCCCGTTCCCCCGAATCTGGGCCTGCCAAATGACATTCAGCTCCCGGTCGGTTGTATTCGGGTTTTTCAGATCAATCAGTTGAATCAACCAGTAACTGTCGCTGACTTCGTAAAACGAGTAATAATTGGGGTAATACGGACTGAAACCGCCCCAGCCGCCCAGACCGCCGTAGCCCCAATAATCGAGGTAATACGGCGAAAACGGCATGGAGGTCACCCCGACGTAGCTGTTGTTGATCCGCATGACAGCCACGCCCAGATCGGGATTGGTACTGCGGCTGACCCGCTGATAGCCCCGGCTCGTGAGTTGCTGAGCCAGCCGATCCAGGAATTGCGGCTCGATGCCCGTCATGGATAGTTGCTGCTGGTCGTTTGATACTTCTACGACCGAATCCGGCAAGCTAAACGTTTGGTAATTGGCAAAGTTGACCGACCGGTCACGGTTGGTTATAAACACCTGACTCTCTTCCGGCGTCAGGTTTTCGAGCGGGTCGGGGCGGCAGGAACTGATTCCACTTCCGATCGCTCCCCCTATCCCTGCCCATAGCAGAATCTGAAATACAGCTTTCATACTCAACAAAAGAAATAGTACAACGTAATTAGAACCGACGTTACTTCGTCTGCTCTAGTAACTAAACGTTTTTCGGTTCGGTTTTGATAAAAAGGCAACGGTTCTTCTGCGGTTTTTGAAAACCGTAACAGGTAACGATAGGCATAGACCTTTCGCTTTTCAACCCTACATCCCGAAATGTCGGCCCGGTCTCAGGGAGACTCGGGCTCGCCCTAACTTGGATTATCAAGTCCCTTCCAGGCAGAGGGTGTTTCGGATTTAGGCGTAGTTTTTACCTAACCAAGGTTATCAGGCATATAATTTGTACAATTATCCCATGTTTCGCTTTATGGGCAGCTACTGCGTTGGCAAGTTGTAGCAGCGGGTGTTGCACCGGAAACCCTTGCAATCCCTTTACCTCGGGACCAACCCCCAAAGTGGAGTAAGTTTAACATTAACCGATCTCAAAATCATGACAACCAGGAGAATCATCTTAGTCTTTTTAGTTGCAAATATCATTAGTTTGATCGGCGTCTTTCTTTTCACTGCTACTGATGTACCTAAGTTGGCAGGACGGGCTACTATGCTGGTGGGTATTGGCCTAAATATTATATGGTTTGTGAATGCTTTGAAAAAGCTTCTCAGCAAGCGCAATCGCTTATCCTGAGAGTCATATTTAAGCACACATTACACCCTTATTCTTAAAGCACCCTATACAGACTATAGGGTGCTTTTTGGCTATTCAATAATCGGTCGATCTGATAGGGATCATACATCATCTCTTATTTACGCCCTTGCAACTAGCCCACGGGCCGACTACCTTTGTTTTTTTACAACCCGACAAAACCATGAGTTTTCTAGATAGTATACGGGGCATGAAATTTTTTGACATGCACGTCCACATGACCTCCCGTACCACCGACGATTACCAGGCGATGGCCGACGCCGGTATCGTGGCCCTGATTGAACCGGCTTTCTGGCTCGGTCAACCGCGCACGGGCGTCGACTCGTTCCGGGATTATTTCGCCAGCCTGGTCGGTTGGGAGCGGTTTCGGGCCTCGCAGTTTGGTATCCGGCACTACTGTACCATCGGTCTGAACTCGAAAGAATCCAACAACGAAGCGCTGGCTGAACAAGTGATGGAAATTCTGCCGCTGTTTATTTATAAAGAAGGCGTTGTTGGCGTGGGCGAGATCGGTTTTGACGACCAGACTCCGGCCGAAGAAAAATACTACCGCGCCCAATTGGAACTGGCCAAAGAAGCCAACCTGCCCGTCCAGATTCACACACCCCACCGCGATAAAAAGCAGGGTACCAGCCGCAGCATGGACATTGCGCTCGAACACGGCATCGATCCCGGTCTGGTGATTGTCGATCACAACAACGAGGAAACTGTTAAGGAGGTGCTGGATCGCGGCTTCTGGGCGGGTTTCACCATTTACCCGTTTACGAAAATGGGCAACGAGCGAATGGTGGAAGTGGTGAAGCAATACGGTCCGGAACGCATCATGATCAACTCGGCCGCCGACTGGGGCATCAGCGACCCGCTAGCCCTGCCCAAAACCGCAGCCCTGATGAAAGAACGCGGTATTTCGGACGAGACCATCCGACTCGTCACGTTCCAGAATGCCGTAACGGCCTTTGCCCAGAGCGGCCAACTGAACCTCGAAGACCTCGAACAACCGCTCGACATCGACCAGAGCCAGCGCTACAACGGCAGCTCGGTCCTGCGCGGAGGGCAAGCACCCCGGGTGGATAAATCGTCGCCAATCATTAAGTAACGTTTTAATTCATTAAGTAACGTTTTAATAATGAATAACGAATAGCGAATAGCGAAATATCCTCTCTACTTCGTTATTCAATATTCATTATTCGATATTCATTATTCATTCCTTTGAGCCTTCTTCCTCTTCTCCGCCTGACCCGCCCCGCAAACCTGGTGACGGCCATTGCCGATGTGATGGCCGGGATGGCCATTGCCGGGTATTACCTCATTCCGGATGCCGACCCCGCGCCGGTGGGCTGGCTCTGCCTGTCGACGGTGGGCTTGTACGGTGGTGGTGTGGTGTTTAATGACGTTTTTGACGCGGAGCTGGATGCTGTCGAACGGCCCGAACGGCCGATTCCGAGTGGGCAGGTAAGCCTTGGCGCGGCTACAACGCTGGGGAGTGTCTTGTTGCTGATTGGTATAGCAGCCGCCTGGCTGGTGAATCCGCTGGCGGGGTGGCTGGCCGTTGCCATCAGTGTGGCATCGCTGGTGTACGACAAATTCGGCAAGCACAACGCCATTTTGGGGCCGCTAAACATGGGCCTGTGCCGAGGGCTGAACCTCCTGCTGGGCATCAGCATCCTGCCCGATCAGGTACCGGTCTGGGCGTCGCTGGGCGTGATCCCGATTGTCTACATTGCGGCCATTACGATGATCAGCCGGGGCGAGGTCCACGGCGGAAATGCCGGGATTTTACGCGTCGCCGGTTTGCTCTACGCCCTGGTCATTGGCAGCATCGGCGCCATTGCCCAAAACCAGCATCAGTTGGGAACCGCTTTTCCGTTCCTGCTCCTGTTCGGCTACTTTATTTTCCCACCCCTCTGGCGCGCCATCAGCGAACCGACCGGCCGCAACATCGGCATGGCCGTCAAAGCGGGCGTGCTATCCCTGATTGTGATGAATGCCGCCTGGGTGGCCGCCTTTGCGTCCTTTCCGCTGGCGATGCTGGTGGTTTGTTTGCTGCCATTGTCGCGCCTTCTGGCAAAAGTTTTTGCAGTTACCTGATCGAACGGTTCCGAGTTATTGCGTGTTCTACACACATTACCCCGACCAGCCCTGAGCAGGACGGGGACGTAGCCATTTTTTGAGTAACTTTACGTTTTATCCAATTTAATCGCGAGGAATGAACACCCTTCATCAGTCTTTCAGCGTTCGGTTTAGCTATGATGTCTATTTTTCTGAACGGCTGTTTGAATCCACTAACCCTACCTTACTCGAATTTCTGAAAAAACACCATACGGAAGGATTTCGTAAAAAGCTTTTATTTGTTCTGGATGAAGGTGTTATGGCCAGCCATCCCCTGTTGCTGGATCAAATCAAGGCTTACTTTGTCGGTATTTCACTTGTTGATCTCGTCCCCCATTTACTTGTCATTCCCGGCGGAGAAGGGGCGAAAAACGATCCAACCCTGGTCGATCAGTTGATCGATGTGGTGGATCGCTACGGCATCGACCGGCATTCGTACGTGGTGGCTGTGGGTGGTGGGTCGGTCCTGGACCTGGTGGGCTACGTAGCCGCCATCTCGCACCGGGGCATCCGGCACATCCGGATCCCAACCACGGTTTTGTCCCAGAACGATTCGGGAATCGGCGTCAAGAACGGTGTTAATTACCGGGGCAAGAAAAACTTCCTCGGCTCGTTTGCGCCCCCGGTGGCGGTTTTCAACGACCCTCATTTTCTGGAGACACTCGACGACCGCGACTGGCGGGCGGGCATGTCGGAAGCCATCAAAGTGGCCCTGATTAAAGACCGGGCGTTTTTCGAATGGCTCGAAGCGAACGCCGACAAACTGGCCGCCCGCGACCGGGAAACCATGCAATACCTGGTTCACCGCTGCGCCGAGTTACACCTCGACCACATTGCCAGTGGCGATCCGTTTGAAATGGGTTCGTCGCGCCCGCTGGACTTTGGCCACTGGAGCGCCCATAAACTCGAACAATTGACGGATTTCGAGATTCGCCATGGCGAAGCCGTTGCCATCGGGATTGCGCTCGACAGCCTGTATTCACAGCGGTTGGGCTGGTTGAGCGAAGCCGATACCAACCGCATCCTGAATCTGGAACGTGCGCTCGGTTTCTCCCTGTTCCATCCGGCGCTGGAAGGCGACGGCATCCTGAAAGGGTTGAACGAATTCCGCGAACACTTGGGCGGACGGCTGACGATCATGCTCCTGACCGCCATCGGCCAGGGCGTGGAAGTTCACGAAATGAACCCCGACCGGATTCGGGAGGTCATTGGCATTCTGAAAGAAAACGAAATCCAGCCCGCATGAAAACCCCGCTCGGTCATTTAGGCTACTGCACGAATATCCATGCCGGGGAGCACTGGGCCGACCATTTCATTGCCCTCCAACAGGCGATTCCGGCCATCAAACAGAAACTTTCGCCGGACGCACCATTTGGCATCGGTCTGCGCTTGTCCAACATCGCTAGTGAGGAACTGGCCCAGCCGGAGCGCTTGCACGAGTTTCAGCAGTGGCTGACCGACAACGACGGCTACGTCTTTACGATGAACGGCTTTCCGTACGGCGGTTTTCACCGGACCCGCGTGAAAGACCAGGTTCATGCTCCCGACTGGCGTACACCCGAACGCGTTGCATACACCATCCGGCTATTTCGGCTGCTGGCGGCTTTGCTGCCCGCCGGAGCAAACGCCCTGACCACCGCCGGCATTTCGACCTCGCCACTCTCCTACCGATACTGGTTCCAGTGGAGCAATGCCGACGAACGCGACCTGGCCTTCGAAGCCACGACGCAGCGGCTGATGACGGTGGTGGAAGAACTGGTGCGGATCAAACAACAGGACGGCATCAGCCTGCACCTCGACCTGGAGCCCGAACCGGACGGTTTGCTCGAAACCGCCGACGAGTTTATCAACTGGTTCAACCTGTATTTACTGCCCATCGGCATCGAACGGCTGAATGATGAATTTGGGATGTCGGCCGAGGAATGTGAAGCGGCTTTGCGCGAACACGTGCAACTGTGCTACGACGTTTGCCACTTTGCCGTCGGCTACGAACGCCCGGAAGAGGTCCTGAAAAAGCTGAACGACAATGCGCTGAAAGTCGGGAAAATCCAGATCAGCGCAGCTTTAAAGGCCACGTTCCCAGTGGAGGCAAACAGCCGGGAAGCGGTGTTGGACCAGTTCCGGCAATTCAACGAACCCACGTACCTGCATCAGGTCGTAGCACGGGACGGCAACGGCGAGTTGTTGCGGTTTCCGGATTTGCCCGAAGCCCTGCTGGCCTTCAATGACACCCACGTCGAATGGCGTTCGCACTTTCACGTCCCGCTGTTTGTAGCCGATTACGGGTTGCTCCAATCGACGCAGGAAGATATTGTCGACGTACTCCAATTACAGAAGCAAAGCCCGTTTACGGAGCAACTGGAAGTGGAAACGTATACCTGGGAGGTGCTTCCCGAAGACCTGAAGCTACGGCTGAATGACTCGATTGGGAGGGAGTTGGAGTGGGTGTTAAAGGAAATTAACAATATCGAATAATGAATATTGAATAACGAATAATGAAGTAGCTCCGCACGCTTTCGATATTCGTTATTCTACATTCAGTATTCGATATTCTCATTTACTTATGAAAAAAACCGTCGTCATCGATGTGGTGGGCTTGTCGGCTTCGCTGATTGGCGAGCATACGCCCTTTTTGAAACAGTGGGTAAGCAACAAGCAATTGTCGACGATTGAGCCGATGCTGCCAGCCGTCACGACCGCCGTTCAGTCGACGTATGTGACCGGCAAATGGCCCACCGAAACCGGTATTGTCGGCAACGGCTGGTACGACCGCACGGATTGCGAAATCAAGTTCTGGAAACAATCGAACAAACTCGTTGGTGGCGAAAAAATCTGGGAACGCGCCCGGCAACTTGATCCGTCGTTCACGGTTTCCAAAATGTTCTGGTGGTACAATATGTATTCGTCGGCCGATTTTTCGGTAACACCCCGACCGCAGTACCACGCCGACGGCGTGAAAGCCCCCGACTGCTATAGCCACCCATCCGACCTGCGCGACCGCTTGCAGGAAGCCTTGGGTACCTTCCCGCTGTTTAATTTCTGGGGACCTAACGCCAACATCAAATCCACCCGCTGGATTGCCGATGCCTCACTGCTGGTCGACCGCTGGCACAACCCGACGCTGACGTTGATTTACCTGCCGCACCTGGATTATTGCCTACAAAAATTTGGACAAGATTTTGGCAAAATTTCAAAAGAACTGCACGAAATCGACGAAGTTTGTAAAGATCTGATTCAGCATTACGAGCGGCAAAATGCCGAAATCATCGTGCTGTCGGAGTACGGCATCACGAACGTAAGCCGTCCGATTCACCTGAACCGGTTGTTCCGGGAAGCCGGCTTGATCAACGTCCGCATGGAGCAGGGGCTGGAACTGCTGGACGCGGGCGCGTCGCGGGCCTTCGCCGTGGCCGACCATCAGGTGGCCCATATTTACCTCAACGATCCGACGTGCCGGGCGAAGGTTCGTTCGATTCTGGAAAAAACGCCGGGCGTTGAACTCATTCTGGACGAAACCACCAAACCGGATTACCACATCGACCACGAGCGCTCGGGCGATCTGGTGGTGATGGCCGATGCCGAGAGCTGGTTTACCTACTATTACTGGTTTGACGATGCGAAAGCGCCGGATTACGCCCGGCTAGTCGATATTCACCGAAAACCGGGGTACGATCCGGTCGAGATGTTCATGGACCCGGCCAACCCGATGGTCAAACTGAAAGCCGGGTACAAATTGCTTCGTAAAAAGCTGGGCTTCCGGTATTTGATGAACGTCATTCCGCTGGATGCGACCTTGATCAAAGGTTCGCACGGCCGCGTGGGAACCCCTGCCCCCTATCACCCGGTTTTTGTCTCGTCGCGCCCGGGGCTTTCAACTGAAAAACCGCTCCAGGCCATCGAGGTATTTGATAAAATCTGGGAAGCTCTGACAGCCGGGGTTCCGCAAAAAACCGCCTGATAACCAACCATTTGCCAGGCCGATAGCCGGATGTTTTGCAGCGTCCGGCTTTTTTGTTGGCCCGTTGAATAATAGAATCCGATCAATCCTGGATCGATTCGGTTGTTAAGTCAGGAGACAAAAGAGGAGAGACAGGAAAGTGAGAAAGAAACGTGATTCGCGACTCTTTTGTCTCCTGTCTTTCTTCCTTCGTCCATCCGCTTTCTGATTTACTCAACAGCCGAAGGAACGTTATGGAAACGAAAATTCCGCCCCAGCACCAGGATATGCAGCCGGGGCTGGAGAGCGAACTAAACCCGCAGCCGAAAGTAATTCGGTACACCTACGTCGGGACAGGAAAACTAAAAGACAAAGTGGCGCTGATTACCGGTGGCGACAGCGGCATTGGACGGGCGGTGGCGGTTCATTTTGCCCGCGAGGGGGCCGATGTCGCCATTGCTTACACGCCCCGCGAGGAGGGTGATGCGCAGAAAACCCGGGAGTTAATACAGGCCGAAGGACGCCAGTGCCTGCTGCTGCCCGGCGATCTGCGCAATCCGGCGTATTGCGAACAACTGGTCGAGGATACCGTCCGGCGGTTTGGCAAGCTGAACATTCTGGTCAATAATGCCGCTTTGCAACTGGCGCACCCGACATTCGAAGAAATGACCGACGACGACCTGGTAAACACCTTCGAGATCAATATTTACTCGTTTTTCCGGGTCACACGGGCAGCTTTGAAACACCTGCACGAAGGCGACAGCATCATCAACACCTCGTCGGTAACGGCCTACCAGGGCCGGGCCGATTTGCCGGAATATTCGGCCACCAAAGGCGCAATCATGAGCTTCACGCGCGCCCTGTCGTCGAATCTGGCGAAGAAGAAAATCCGCGTTAACGGCGTAGCGCCCGGCCCCATCTGGACCCCACTCAATCCGGCGTCGGTCGATGCCCAGCAGGTCGCCCAGTTTGGGCAGGATGTGCCGATGAAGCGCCCCGGCCAGCCCAGCGAAGTGGCTCCGGCCTATGTCTACCTGGCTTCGGCCGATGCCAGTTATGTAACGGGTCAAATCATTCACCCCAACGGCGGCACCATTATCAACGCCTGATCTCAGCCTTACGTTATGAATTTAGAAGTAGAAACTCCTCCCCAGCACCAGCGCGAGCAGCCGGGCCTGGAAAATCAGATGCACCCGCAGCCGATTTACATGCGTGACGATTATGTCGGCAGCGGCAAGCTGGAAAATAAAATTGCCCTCATCACGGGGGGCGACAGCGGGATTGGTCGGGCCGTGGCCGTGCATTTTGCCCGCGAAGGGGCCGATCTGGCCATTGTTCATCATCCGCGCGAGGAGGAAGATGCGCAGAAGACCCGGCAACTGGTGGAAGCCGAAGGACGCCGGTGTTTGCTGATCGCCGGAGATTTGCGAAAACCGTCTTTTATCAGACAGGTGATTGATCAAACCGTCGGCCAGTACCACCACATCAACATCCTGGTCAACAATGCCGCCAACCACGTTGAGCAGCCCGAATTCACCGACATTTCGGACCAGCAACTGATCGATACGTTTGAACTCAATATCCTGGCGATCTTCCGGCTGGTGAAGCTGGCCCTGGCTCATATGGCCGCTTATGATTGTATCATCAACACCACCTCCGTCGTATCGTACCGGGGCAGTAAAGCCCTCATCGACTATGCCTCGACGAAAGGCGCGGTCACAGCATTTACGCGCTCCTTATCGCAGCATCTGGTCGAGCGCAACATCCGCGTCAATGCCGTCGCACCCGGCCCCATCTGGACGCCCCTGATTGTTTCGACCAAAACGGAAGAAGAAGTGGCGGAATTCGGAAAAGAAACACCCCTGGAGCGCGTCGGACAGCCCGCAGAGGTGGCCCCTGCCTACGTTTTTCTGGCATCCGAAGACGCTTCCTACCTGACCGGCCAGGTGATCCACATCAATGGCGGAGAGGTGGTCAACACCTGAAAACCGGTTGGAAACCTGACGAAAATCAACCCAAAACACCGGTTTATCAGATTGCAGAATTAGACAATAAGAAGAACTTTTGCCTATACTTTTTTCAGGGTTGGCAGGATATGTGTTGGTTCTGAATCGTGTGAATACATTCGTACAAAATTGGACAATCGTCTAAGTTGGATATTTCGGGCAACCCCTTGACACTGTCAATCCAATTTCCAAACTTAGATAGTCCATGGGTTCCTTGTTTAACTTTTAAACCATGCGACACGTATGAGAATTCAAATTCATTGCGTCCATTTCACGGCAGATCAAAAGTTGCTGGACTTTGTTCAGAAGAAACTTGACAAGTTGGACACCTTCCACGACCGGATTACGAGCGGTGAGGTCTATTTACGACTGGAGGGTAGCGAAACGAGCCGCATCAAACATAAAATCATCGAGGTGAAGTTGTTTTTGCCGGGAGATTCCATCTTCGTCCGCCAACAGGGAACGACGTTTGAAGAAGCCACGGATATGGTGGTCGACACACTCAAAAACAAGCTGAAACGTCATAAAGATAAATTACGCAACATCTCCGCCCAGCAGATCAAGGATTCTTCGCGGGAGTTGGTGGAAGCCGAAGCTGTTAACGAAGACTTCGAGCTGTAAGATAAGCCGTTGATGAAAAATGAAAAAGCCGCCCCGAAAAGGCGGCTTTTTTGTACCCCGGACCGCCTGGTCCGGGAGTTGTTTTTTACTCCATACGAATGAAAACACTCCCGGACCAGGCGGTCCGGGGTACTAGAGGCCGAATGCTTCTTTGACTTTGCCGACAAAGTCGAGTTTCTCCCAGGTAAACAGCTCGACTTCTACCTCCTTCGCACTGCCGTTTGAATTAAACACTTTCTTCACGACCTGATTCTGACGGCCCATGTGCCCGTAAGCAGCCGTTTCCGAGTAAATCGGGTTGCGGAGTTTCAGGCGTTGTTCGATGGCATACGGCCGCATGTCGAACAGTTCTTCAATTTTAGCGGCAATCTCGCCATCGGACAGATCAACTTTGGCCGAACCATACGTATTTACATACAAACCGCAGGGTTTTGCCACCCCGATGGCGTAGGAAACCTGCACCAGTACCTGGTCGCACAAACCGGCGGCCACGAGGTTTTTGGCGATGTGCCGGGTGGCATAAGCCGCCGAGCGATCCACTTTCGAGGGGTCTTTGCCCGAAAACGCGCCACCGCCGTGGGCCCCCTTGCCGCCGTACGTATCCACGATAATTTTCCGGCCCGTCAAGCCCGTATCACCGTGCGGACCGCCGATCACAAACTTGCCCGTGGGATTGATGTAGTACGTAATGGTATCGGTAAACAGTGCCTGCAATTCCGGCTTCAGTTTGGCCTTCACGCGCGGAATCACGACATTAATAATGTCTTCCCGAATCCGCTCCAGCATGGCGGCATCCGTATCAAAGTCGTCGTGCTGCGTCGAAACAACGATGGTGTCGATCCGAATGGGCTTA
This sequence comes from Larkinella sp. VNQ87, assembly GCF_049445795.1. Taxonomy (NCBI): domain Bacteria; kingdom Pseudomonadati; phylum Bacteroidota; class Cytophagia; order Cytophagales; family Spirosomataceae; genus Larkinella; species Larkinella sp. VNQ87. Next base: position 193,185 of record NZ_JBMSDT010000016.1, on the reverse strand, counting down.
TGATCGTCACTGTATTCAATGGTCACCTGCGACTTGGCATCCGGACGCAGGTACGTCAGCACGTCCTTGTCGTGATTCCGGATGTACGACAGTTCCTGCAAAATCTTATGCGCCAGATCGAGCGGCAACGGCATGAAGTTATCCGTTTCGTTCGTCGCGTAGCCGAACATCATGCCCTGGTCGCCCGCGCCCTGCTCTTCCGGATTGGCGCGTTCGACGCCCTGATTGATATCCGCCGACTGGTCGTGGATGGCCGACAGGATACCGCACGAATCAGCTTCAAACATGTATTCACTTTTGGTGTAACCAATCCGCCGGATCACTTCCCGGGTAATTTTCTGCACATCGAGGTATGTATTCGTTTTCACCTCGCCCGCCAGCACAACCTGGCCAGTTGTTACCAGTGTTTCGCAGGCCACCTTGCTGGAAGGGTCATACGCCAGAAAATTGTCAATCAATGCGTCGGAAATCTGATCCGCAACTTTATCGGGATGTCCTTCAGAGACTGACTCCGAGGTAAATAGATAGGGCATTGTAGGTACGATTTTTAAGATCAAAACAGCCGCAAAGCTACTGGAATTTTACGACAGGTCAAACGCTAAATTTAGGTTCGAGCCAGAGCGCAGCCCAACACCCGATCAGAAGCAGAAGCCAGGCCCAATCGGGTAGCCGAACAGAATACGGGCGTTGCAGAGCGGCTTTTGGCAGGTTCGCTTCGGCCGAATGCGCCCGCAGGTAAGCACTGACCAGGCGATGACCAAAGCCGGCTTTTCCTTCCGGTGTGTCGACGTAAACCGCGAGCGAATCGCCCATCGGCTGCCAGCCTGACCGACCAAATCGGTATTCAGCCTCCGCCGACAGTGGATTGACGGGCGAATACCGGAGCGGAACGGTGTCCTTGCCGACGCGAAGGAAGTCCGGTTTTGTTGGTAAATTATTAAGTTCGACGTTCGTCCGCAACCCGGCAAAAACCGGCGCATCAATCCGAACAGCGTTTTTAGCTGTGGGCTGCAACGGGGTCAGAATGGCCGTCCAAATCCGGTCATAGGTAACGCTATCACCACTGAGTTTCAGCGGAAAGGTTTCATTCAGTAAACTAAATCCGATCGTTGCGCCCGTTTTCTGATGAGCTACCGGATACCCATTCACCGCAAATTGATTGATTTTTTCCCGGAACTGATACGGCAATGCCTGAAGAGTATTGCCAACGGGAACCGTGGCTTCGTTCGAGATTTTCCGGACCTGCCAAGACGTACCCAGCGCCTGGTTGATCGTCCGGCTGTCGGATTCCGGGTCGGTGCTGTTCATGAACAACACGGCTTTTCCCTGCGCAACGGCTTTGCGGACCACCGGGTTTGTCGCGTTGCCCGGGTCCGTAATGATCACATCCGGTGCAGCGGCCCGGTTGATCCGGACGCTGTTGCTGATGTCTTTTGAAATGACAGAGTTAAGCTGAACGGAATACCCTTTTTTGCCCAGCCAGTCGGCCAGCGTTTTGCTTTCAAAATCGGGACTATCGAGGATAAACTGATACGAAACCGGTTGTGGTTTTTGCGTAAAAAAGCGCAACGTATCGAGCGGTTTTTCATTGAGGACCAGTTCCACCGCCGTCCGGCCCTGCGCAAAAGCCGGAAATTGAAGCTGAAAGGACTGAAAACCGGGCTTGAGTACCATACTGTCCAGCGTTTGCCGACCAAACCGCACCGCCAACACCTGTTTTTTCGAGGATTGGATCGTACCGGCTATGGTCTGTAGTTCTTCTTTGCGGAGAAGGCCTTTCCAGCGCAGAAGCTGAACCTGATCGGGCGGGTAGTACGGCACCCACTGCACGGTTTGCCGACTCAACTGCCCTAACAGATCGGGCGAAAAATCGGTCCCAACCAGCGCGACAGCCTTCACGGTTCCGTCGGCCAACTGCGCCCGAAACCGGGGCGTTGCAAACAAACTGACCCGTGCCGACTGCTCAATGGTTAAACTGTCTTTTAGTTGGTTGATGTATTCGGTCGGCACCGTGTTGTCGGCGATTAGAACCGTGTTGTTACGACCCTCAATCTGCCATTGCGGTTCCAGAAAATAACCGACCAATACAAGCCAGAAAAGCAGATTTAGCCCTAACCGAACGGTTTTTCGCTGTCTAGAAAATGACAAATTACGAACTGTTAACCCGATCTGCATGACCAGCAAAACCAGCAAAAGAAGCAGAATCAGCCAGTGGACCGGATTGAACGAATCAAACGAAATAGTTATGCGATCAAATACCTTCATTTTAAACGACGCCAATAGGCTTGTTCGAGCTTCCGTTCAGCGGAATACGAACCAGTTGCAGAATAAGGTTTAGGCAGAGAAGTGCTACCGGTCAGCACGTACAATTTGGTTTTTAATTCCACCTTTTCCGGCTGGGTCAGGATTTTCCCGGACCCGAGTTTTTGCAAAACCGTCAACACCGACCAATTCGCCAATCGGCTATTCATTATCTCATTCGTCAGGGCTGCGCTTAATTGCTGAACAACCAGCTTCTGAGCCGAAGTTAGGCGTTTAAATTCCAGATAACCGAGTACTTCACTGACCAGCCGTTCGGTTTGTCGGGAATCGTAGTTTCGTTCCTGTTTAAATTCGGGATTGACCTTTTTTAACTCACCGGTTAACCGGGTTTCTTTCTCTTTGATTGGGGGCGGATCGTAGCCACTTTTCTTGACAAACGTTCGGGCTTTTTGCTGAGCAGCTTTCAGATAAATCAGGGCTTTGTTTTCGAACGGCAAGGCTTTCTCCGGCTCGTATAAACGCAGGTGTAGTTCCGATTGCCACATTTGCTCAAGCGCCATTTTCAGTAAACTCCGGGTCGATTGCTCATAAAAGGTATTGGCTTCTCCGTCGTCGTGCGAGTGAATATATTGCTCCATTAAAGCCGCCACCGGGTCTTTCTCATTTTCGGCCGGTTTGGGCCCTTGGTCATGATCGTGCTGATCGGGGGCAGGCAATTCTTTCTTTTGCTGCTCTTCGGCTTTTTCAATCAGCTTAAACGCAAAAGACTTTGGCGCATCTTTTTCGCCTTCCGTATCGTGTTTATGAATAAACCCTTCCAGCACGTTGCCGTCAGGCGATAGGTCATGACTACCAATTGAATTTTCAAACTCTTCGCCCAGGTATTGTCCGTAGCGTAATCGCAACACTTTCTGATCGAAACCGATTTCGTTGGAGGCACTTTTAAATTCTTTCGCTGCGAGTTTCTTCCGTCTGGCAATTAGCTTCTCGGTATCGATGATAATTTGCCGCTGGCTCCGGAAATACTCCGGCATGATGTTCACGGCCATCGTCGCCAGTTCGGCCTCTTCGACGCGGGCGGTATCCTTGTAAACAACAAAATAGGTATCGGACTTGGCAAAGTTCGCTTCGGGCTGTTTGTTGTCAATGGCCGCCCAATAGTAATACAGCTCGTCGCCGGGGGCAAAATTGAGCGCTTTCAGGTCAATGACCTTCTGTAGCTGAGCCTCTTTGAAGTTCGTTTGCGGTAACGGGAATTTTACCTCCCGAAATTTCACATTTTCGCCCGCTCCCCGCGCAACCGTCGCAACAATGTAGGCTTGTCGTACGCTAAAATCGTCCGATATACGGGCCGAAATGCGGAGATTTTTATCGTCTTTCAGAAAGTGAAACCGGTACAACTCCTTCGAATCCGGCTGGATTTTCGGGGCCAAGTCGGGTTGTGCTTCCAGCCGGTAAAAGTCGGATTGATAAATGAGTGAATCTTTCCCGTCCGTGGTTTTCCAATACGCTTTCAGGGCATAAATACCGGAACTCACCAATTGATCTCGGTATTCAAACTGCTCACCCGAGTGTTTAAAATAGACCTCTTCGCCCCGGCTATTCGCTAATCGCACGGATAATTTTTCTGTATTACTAAAATTTAACCGCCAGCGTAGTATTGATCCACTAACCGCAACCGCGTTCAAATCGGATGATTCCTTGACCGGCAAGCCCGTATAACCCGGCGGTGTAATCTGCAACGAAGCCGACTGAAAAACCGGTACCGTTGGGCGGTTTTCTTTTGCTATCGCCGGAACGTAGGTCGAACGTTTTTTCTGAATAGATGAGCTAGCCTGAATAAGCGGATACCCCCAATAAATAGCCAACACCAGCAAAACCGGCAACGCGAATAAACCGACCCGGGCGAAGATCACCGCCAGCACTTTCCGTGTTGGAATCTGAATCGTCTGAATGCGTTCGTTCAGGCGGGCTAGTTGCAATTGTTCTGCGATGTTTAACTCCTCTTTATCCAGCAAGGGCAAACTGTATTCGACGTCGCCAACAGTTTGGTGCAGAATCGCCATGGCTTCCGGTTTTTTGTCCCGAAGAAGCCCAGTTAGCCAGGCACCCACGCCAAACACCAACATTCCCACGAATATCGCCAGACCGGCCGATAAACCTGCCAGGTGAGCGCCCAGCCCAATGGCTATTCCCAGCAGCATACTTTTCAACAACGCGTTGATCGTAAGCTGATAACTAATAACCGATAAGCTACGTTTTAACTCGTTCATGCGTTCTTTTTCAAAGCCATCCAACGTTCCACGCCTACCAACACCACAAAAACCGCCAGCAGACCGGTCCGCACGCTTTCCGGCTGTTTTTTCTCCGGCCGGGCCGTTGGCACAAAGACGGTTTTCAATTCATCTGGGCGCAACGGTTCTCCATCCGGATTTAGCTTAAAGTGTCTGATTAATATGTCTGCTAACCACTCCGGCAACTGCCCCGTTCGCGCCAACTCACCGGTTTGCGGACTGAGACTTTCCGGCACATAAATCACGTTTGAAACCGTCGGAATTTTTAGTGTATTCGAGACGACGTACAGGGTGGCCGGATCCGGATTAGTCACGGCCTGGTCGGTCAGCACCCAGTCGTATTTTTTACCCGGAACCGACTTTCGGTCCAGTTGCCACACCAGCCCGTACACGTCCGACAGAGCCGCCAACGCGGCTGCTACGGTCTGCTCTTCCGCCCTGTCCCGATAACGCAGCAAAACCGCCAGCGGCCCCGAATGCGCTGGCGTCGACTCAAACCGAACATCGGATGCCAAAACCGGCTGGGTGGTCAATCGATTAGCCCGATCGACAAACACTTTCTTACCTGCCGTCTCGTCCAGGTACCGCCGGACCAGTCGGCGGGCCGAATCCGCGATGGTATGCAGTTGATACCCGGCCGGAACGCGAATAAACGGCACTTCAGCTAACTGCCGGTTATTAAGCACATACAGATGCAATTCCGACCGATCTTTCAGCAGGTTGTTGACGGATGTCTGCAAAACCGTTGGTGAAAACGCTTGTTGTTCAGGCAATTGGGTAGCGTCGGTTGCCCGCTCGGTAGCCGCATTGCTCCAGAAAACTGCTTCGCCTTTTTTCAGCGCTTCCGCCAGTTCGAACCGAAAGTTATCCACCACCAGCGGGTCCGGCTGCACCAAATGAATTTTCTGAATAGCGGCCGATTCTGCGAACCGGGTCAAAACCGGTTGGCTCAACAGAAACGCCAGCAGTAGAATCAGCAGACAACGCAGCAACAACAACAGCAGGTTATCGAATTTCAGGCCCCGTTGCTGCTGCTGGTCTTTTTCCCGGAGCCAGCGAGTAGCCGCCCAGGCCAACGTTCGGCCCTTTTTCTGGTGCCAGAAATGAATGACCACCGGAATCACGACGGCACTCATTCCCCACAGCATTCCCGGTTGCAATAGCTCCATCTATACGCTTCGTCTAGTCAGAAAATCTTTCAGCGCCCGGGCCAACGGTTCGCGGAGATTGACCCGAATCAAATGCACGTGCGGTAACCGCAGTTCGTCTTCCAGTTGCTTTAAGTAAACCGAAACCGACTGCCGGTATGTTTCCCGAACCGTCTCCGCCTGCACCTCTACCTCACGACCGGTTTCGAGGTCCTTGAATCGGTAAAAACCGCTCAGGTTGAAATCCTTCTCCTGATCGCCCAGCACCTGAAACAGCACGATTTCCCGGCGCGGACTGGCCACGCTTTTGACCAGATCCAGCCACTCGGTGTTGACCTGCAGCAGGTCGGACACTAGCACGAGTAGTTCCTTCTGCTTTTGCTGAAACTCCGGAAACCGGGCTTGAGTCGGCACCCACGGGCCGGACGCTTCGGCGTTTTGCAGGGCAAACAGAATCCGTTGAAACGCTTGCTTTCCGGCCGGGACCAGTGTTTGCAAAGCACCGTGTTGCAGGGCGTACAAACTCATGGCATCGTTCTGCCGGTAGCCCAGGTAAGCCAGCGACGCCAGCAGGATTTTGGCGTAATTCAATCGACTTACGCCCTGCTCGGTGTAGTTCATCGACCCCGACAAATCGAGCAAAAACCGGATTTGCAGGTTGCTTTCCGTTGCCGACTCGCGCACGAGGTGTTTGTCGGTGCGGGCAAACAACTTCCAGTCGATACGCCGGGGATCGTCGCCGGGCTGGTAGTGGCGGTATTGCTCAAACTCCGTCCCCACGCCGGACCGCTTGCTGGCGTGGATGCCCAGCAGCAACTCGTCGCTGACCAGTTTTCCGGCCAGTTGCAGGTTATTGAGCTTGATGAGATCCGTGGCTAACTGCATTTTGATGAGGTTGTTACACAGGGTTAATCAGAGAGTATCAGAGGTTATCAGGGAAATCTCTGGTTACCTCTCTGATTAACCCTGATTAACTCTGTGTAATAGCTATTTCAATAACTCTGTAATCACCTGGTCCGTGGTCACATTCTCGGCTTCGGCGCGGAAGTTTAGGGCGATGCGGTGGCGCAGGATTGGGTAGGCCAGCGTTTGAATATCTTCCGGGATCACCGAAAACCGTTCGTGCAACACCGCCCGGGCCTTCGAGCAAAGCACCAGCGCCTGCCCCGCCCGGGGGCCAGCGCCCCAGTCGCACCACTGCCGGACGAAAGCCGAGGGGCTGCTTTCCGGGCGGGTCGATCGGACCAGTTTGTTGATCATCGTGATCAGTTCGTCGCTGATGTGCACCTGCCGCGTCAGGCGCTGCAAATCCACGATTTCCCCATCGCTCAGCACGGTTTGCAGTTGCGGGCGGCTGGTGCCGGTGGTGTTTTTCAGAACGTTGAGTTCTTCCTGCTCCGACGGGTAGCTGAGCTTGATGTACAGCAAAAACCGGTCGAGCTGGGCTTCGGGCAACGGGTACGTTCCGGCCTGTTCGATCGGGTTTTGGGTAGCAATGATTAGAAACGGCCGGGGCAGTTCGTAGTCGTTTCCGGCGTAGGTTACCTTGTACTCCTGCATAGCTTCGAGCAAAGCCGCCTGGGTTTTGGGCGGAGTCCGGTTGATTTCGTCGGCCAGCACCACGTTGGCAAAGATCGGCCCCCGGTTGAATTTGAAGAACTTCTTGCCGGTCTGGTGATCTTCCTCCAGCATTTCCGTACCGACAATATCGCCCGGCATCAAATCCGGCGTAAACTGAATTCGCTTGAAAGGCATTTCCAGCGCGTCGGCCATCGTCTTCACCATTAGCGTTTTGGCAAGTCCCGGTACACCTTCGAGCAGACAATGCCCGCCCGCCAGCAGGGCAATCAGGATTTCGTCGATGGCTTCCTGTTGTCCGACAATCACTTTTGCGATCTCTTTCTTCAGTTGCGGGAGCTTGGCTACGAGGGTTTTATAGTGCGTGAGTTCCTTGGTTTCCAATGTTCAGGCTGTTAATGCGTAGGTAACAATATTGACCCCAAATTTGGTGTTGTCTTCGGCCAGAAAGCGTTTGTTGCGAAAGTCGTAATCCCATTCACACCCGTAATCCTTGTTGCTGTAGAGAACGCCGATGCGTCCGTTGATCGGGATGGCTTTGAGGTAATCGTGCACGAGGTCATCCCCCCAGCCGTTCAGTTCGAACGTCGTGGTGGGCGGGCCTTCGGTAAATTCAAAAAAACTGGTGTAGATCGGATGGGTGTTCGGAATCTTCTGCAAGGCTTTCGGGCTGAACGTGCGGGCCATTTCCTGCTCGAACGACTTGGCAAACAGGCCGTCGATGTCGTGGTTGCAGTCGTCGACAAAGACAAAACCGCCGTTCTGCACGTAGCGCTTGAAATGCTCACGCTCCTGGGCCGAAAACTCGACGAGTTTGTGGCCGCTCAGGTAGCAGAAGGGGCTTTTAAAGATCTCGTTGCTCGTCAGTTGAACCACTTTTTCCTTCTCATCGACCGGAATGGTCGTATACTCCACCAACGAATGCAGCAGGTTGGAAGGCATTCGCTGGTCCGTATCCCAATCGCCGGAGGTATACTGGATGCGCGTGAAAAAGAATGGTTTCAAAATCAGGTTGATGAAATGAGTAATCTAATAAATTGTTACACAGGGTTTATCAGAGAACATCAGAGTTAAGCAGAGCAGTTCTCTGATAAACCCTGGTCACCTTTGATAAACCCTGTGTAACAACCCAGCCTACACTGCGTCCGAGAGCGAGCTGAACGTGAACTCCCGGATTTTCATCGGCGGGATGAGGTAGTTCGACTCCGACTCGGTGCTGACCACACGCTCCGGTTTGCCCAGCGCTTCGAGGTTATTGAGCATGATCACCGGGCTTTCGTTGAACCGGAAGTTCTTGATCGGGTGCTTGATCTTGCCGTTTTCTATGTAAAACGTCCCGTCGCGGGTCAGGCCCGTCAGCAGCAGCGTCTGGGGATCGACCGAGCGGATGTACCAGAGTTTGGTCACCAGAATACCGCGCTGTGTGCTTTTAATCATCTCGTCCAGCGAAGCCGTTCCGCCCGCCATGATCACGTTGTTTGGAAACGGCACGGCTTTCACGCCCTGCTTTTGTGCCCAAAACCGGGAATAAGCCATGTTTTTCACCACACCTTTGTCGATCCAGTTGACCTTTTCCTGCGCCCGACCGTCGCCCGACCAGGGAGAAGCCGGCAGGTCTGGGTGCGTCGGATCGGAGTAAATCGTCACGCGCTCGTCCACGATCTTCTCGCCCAGCTTGGTTTTTCCACCCGGTTTGCTCAGAAACGACCGGCCTTCGTCGGCGCTGCGGGCGTCCATGTTAAAAAAGATGTTTTCAAGCAAAACCGCAGCCGCCGTCGGTTCCAGAATCACCGTGTACTTGCCCGGTTCCAGCGCCCGTGCGCCCACCGAACCCAGGCACTTTTGCACGGCTATTTTGGTCGCCGAAACCGTATCGAGTTTCGAGAAATCGCTGTAGCCTCGCGTCACGTAGCCCGAACCGGTGCCATCGTCGGTCCGGACGGTCAGCGAGAAGTTGACGTTGGTGCTCGGGTAGTAAGCAAACAAGCCCTTCGAGTTCATCATGGCCGAATAACCCCGGTAATCGTCCAGAAAACCGGCGGATTGCAGCTTCTGATTGTCAGCCGCCTGCAAGCTTTTGGCCACGGCTTCGGCCCGGACGGCGGGCGTAATTTTGGCCGTCGATTCAAAAAAACCGTTCGTTTTCAAGTATTGCTGCGGCCCCAGCAAACCGACGTATTCCGGGTTTTCGGGAGCCAGTTGCGCCAATTCCTCCGACCGACGCACCACTTTTTCGATGGAAGCATCATCGAACTCGTCGATGGTCGCCACTCCGACTTTTTTACCAAACGACGACTGCACCTGCAAATTCTGGTTGATCATCGCACCACTCGTCGAGACTTCGTTGCGGGCGTAGCGGATGTTGCCCCGCTCCTCGCCCAGCAGATTGACTTCGCACTCGTCGGCTTTCGAGTAACTTAATACCTTCTGAAGCAAGGCCTTGGCTTCTGCTTCGGATAATAGAACTGCCATTGTATAGTTTGTTGGTTTAAACGTTTATAGTTTAAAGTTCTCGGCTACGTTGATCGGTTAACTATAAACCAGAAACTATAAACACTAAACAGATTTAGATCTTCCGTGCGGTATTAATGACATTGACGCCGTTGAAACGGGTGGTGGAGCTGCCGTGCGAAACGGCGCTGACTTGCTGGGGTTGGCCTTTGCCATCGAAGAACGAACCGCCCAGGCGGTAATCGCGCTCGTCGCAAATCTGCACGCAGGAGTTCCAGAATTCCTGCGTGTTCGACTGGTAGGCCACATCTTTCAGCATCCCGGCAATCTGGCCGTCCTTGATTTCGTAGAACAATTGCCCGCCAAACTGGAAGTTATACCGTTGCTGGTCGATCGAGAACGAACCGTCGCCGATGATGTAAATGCCTTTCTTGACATCCTTGATCATCTGCTCGACCGACAGGGGCGTTTTGCCGGGGGCCAGCGACACGTTCGCCATCCGCTGGAACTGCACCGAACCCCAGCTATCGGCGTAGCAGCAGCCCTGCGATTCATTTTCGCCGATGATGTGTACCTGATCGCGAATGGCCTGGTAATTCACGAGTGTCCCGTCTTTCACCAAATCCCACCGTTTCGTTTTCACGCCTTCGTCATCCCAGCCGACCGCGCCCAGCGAACCTTCCTGCGTTTTGTCGGCAAAGAGGTTGACAATCTTGCTGCCGTAGTTGAAATTCTTGGTTTTCCACTTATCCAGCGTGGCAAACGACGTTCCGGCGAAGTTAGCTTCGTAGCCCAGCACCCGGTCGAGTTCCAGCGGGTGGCCCACCGACTCGTGGATGGTCAGCCAAAGGTGCGAGGGGTCCAGAATCAGGTCGTACTTTCCGGCTTCCACCGACTTGGCCGTCAGTTTTTCCTTTGCCTGTTTGGCAGCCGCCGTCACGTCTTCCAGCATATCGTAGCCCTTGTTGTAGCGGGTCGTAATGCCGGTAATCTTGTCGCTCGGGTTGACTTGCAGGTAATCGTAGCTCATGCCCACGGGTGCGCTCAGTTCACCCCGGGTTTCGAACTTGCCGGTTTTCGGATCAATGGCCGTGACGTTGAACGTGGGCCAGATGCGGTGAATGTCCTGGTCGATGTACGAACCGTCCGACGAGGCAAAATATTTCTGCTCGTTGACCATGAACAGCACCGAATTGACGTAATTGGCTCCGTTTTTCAGGGCCGCGTCATTCACCGACAACAGCAGATCGACTTTTTCCTTGATCGGCACCTCAAAGGCATTTTTCTTGATCGGCGCTTTCCAGCTCACCTCGCCAAAGCCTTTCTGCGGAGCCAGTTGCACAGGCTGCTTCATCAAGCGGGCGTTGGCTTTGGCAATGGCCACGGCTTCTTCGGCGGCTTTGGCGGTCTGGTCTTCGTTTTTGGCATCGACCACAGCCGCAAAACCCCAGCAACCGTCAGCAATCACCCGAACGCCCACGCCGTACGACTCGGTGTTGACAATGTTCTGCACCTTGTCTTCCCGCGTGACGACAAATTGCCGAAGATACCGGCCAATCCGGACATCGGTGTAGGTAGCGCCTTTGGATTTGGCGGCATTCAGGGCCGCGTCGGCCAGTCGTTTTTTGACGGCCACATCCACACCGGGTTCCAGCAAGGCTTCCGGTGCCACCGGGCGACCGAAAACCGCACCAGTGGGAAGCAGCAAGGCTCCCGCACCTAACCCGGATAATTGAAGAAAATCTCGACGATTCAAGTTAGTTTGTTAATAAAGTTAGAAGGTTCATTAAAAACGAAAATTCGGCCCGTTTCCGTCAGTCATGCCAAAAACGGACACCAGGGCCAAGATGCAAAATCGGCTCCCGCCAAACCTCCCCCAACCTGGAGGATATTTCCCGGAGTTACCCACCTCCCAACCCCTGCGGGTTTTTTGGCTGTATCAGACTGCGTCTGATAGTGAACTGAAGGTAAAATCCCGGATCTTCATCGGCGGAATCAGGACACCACCGGCCCGGACGGGTTTGCCCAAGGCTTCCACGTTGTTGAGCATGATCACCGGGCTTTCGTTGAACCGGAAATTTTTGATCGGATATTTGATCTGGCCGTTTTCGACGTAAAACGTCCCGTCGCGGGTCAAACCGGTGTACAGTAGCGTTTGCGGATCGACAGCCCGGATGTACCAGAACCGCGTGACCAGAATGCCTTTCTGTGTGCTTTTGATGAGGTCGGCCAGCGATTGAGTGCCACCCTGCATGATAAAACCACTCGGTGGTGGGGTCGCTTTGACTCCGGCTTTCTGCGCCCAGTACCGCGAATAGCTCATGTTTTTGACGATGCCGTTTTCGATCCAGAGCGTTTTTTCCTGTGGCCGACCATCGACACCGCCCCCGCCAAACCGGCCTCCTCCGCCCCCAACGAACGGCGAACCCGGAATTTCTACATTGGCCGGATCGGAGTAAATCGTAATCCGCTCGTCGAAAAACTTCTCGCCCAGCCGCGTACCTCCGCCCTTACGGCTCAGGAAGCTGCGCCCCTCTTCGGCGTTCCGGGCATCGAGGTTGTTCATCATCAGGCCAATGAGGTCACTGGCGGCCGTTGGCTCCAGAATAACCGTATATTTGCCCGGTTCGAGGGCCTTCGCGTTGGTCGACGCCAGCGCCTTCTGCATGGCAATTTCCGTCGCTTCCTTCGTGTCCAGTTTCGACACGTCGTTGAAATCGCGGGACACGTAGCCCGATCCGGTACCGTCGGCCGTTCGGGTGGTTACCGAAAAATCAACGGATGTGTAGGGATTGTACCCAAACAAGCCTTTGCTGTTGGCAATCGCAGAAAAACCGGTCGTATCTTCCAGGTAACCGGCCGCCGTCAGGTTCTTTTTGCTGCACGGTTCGATGCTGTCGAAAGCCGCCTGAGCGCGAAATTCGGCGTTGATTTTGGCCGTAGGCTCGGCGTAGGCAGCGGTTTCGATGTATTTCTGCGGTCCCAGCATCGGCACATATTCCGGGTTTTCGGGGGCCAGCCGGGCAATCTCTTCGGCCCGGCGGACGGTTTTTTCCAGCGACTGGTCGTCAAATTCGTTGATCGTCGCCGAGCCGACGCGCTTGCCAAAAACCGCCGTTACGGCCAGCGAGAGGTTGTCGGTTTCGCCACTGGTCGACACCGAATTCCGGGCGTAGCGGATGTTACCGGTCCGGTTTCCGCTCAGGCTTGCACTCGTTTCGTCGGCTTTGGAGTAGCCCAGCACTTTATCCAATATCTTTTTTGCTTCGTCTTTCGTCAGAATAGCCATGTTCGTTTAACGTTTGAGGTTTTGACGCATACCCACGGACTTTAGTCCGTGTGAGCTTCAATGATCCAGTAGTTTATATTAACTCAATGATTAACTGGCTCACACGGACTAAAGTCCGTGGGTACATTCAAATCTTCCGCCCGGTGTTGATGACATTCACGCCGTTGAAGCGGGTGGTGGGGCAACCGTGCGAGACGGCGCTGATCTGGGAAGGCTGGCCCTTGCCGTCGAAGAACGAACCGAAGGTCCGGTAATCGTTCTGGTCGCAGAGTTGGGCGCAGGAATTCCAGAACTCCTGGGTGTTCGACTGGTAAGCCACATCGTCGACCATGCCCGCAATCTGGCCGTTTTTGATTTCGTAGAACACCTGGCCCCCAAACTGAAAGTTATACCGCTGCTGATCAATCGAATACGAGCCACGACCCAGGATGTAAATGCCTTTGTCGACACCCTTGATCATGTCCGAAACCGAGCGTTTTTCAGTAGCCGGTTTGAGCGAAACATTCGGCATTCGCTGAAACTGAATCGAATCCCAATTGTCGGCGTAACTACAACCGTTCGATTCGGTGCCGCCCAGGATTTTGACCTGATCCCGCGTTGCCTGATAATTGACCAGAATACCGTCCTTGATCAGATCCCACTCCTTCGTGGGAACGCCTTCGTCATCGTACCCAACCGTGCCGAGCGTATGAGGTTGTGTTTTATCGGCGACGATGTTGACCAGTTTGCTGCCGTAATTGAAACTCTTCGACTTCCATTTATCGAGCGTGGCAAACGAGGTTCCGGCGTAGTTGGCTTCGTAGCCCAGCACGCGATCCAACTCGGTCGCGTGGCCGACGGATTCGTGAATGGTCAGGCCGAGGTGGTTCGGGTCCAGCACGAGATCATATTTTCCGGGCTGGATCGACTTGGCCGTCAATTTCTCCTTGGCCTGCCGCGCAGCTACCGTCGCATCTTCCACCATATCGTAGGAGTTGCGGTAACTGATTAACCCGTTCGGACCGGCAATTTTGTCGGATGCTGAACCATCTAAATATTCGTAGCCCATTCCCATCGGCGAACTGAGCGCATCCCGGGTTTTAAATTTTCCGGCCTGGCGGTCCACGGCGGTGACGGTAAAGGTCGGCCAGATGCGGTGAATGTCCTGGTCGATGTACGAGCCGTCCGTCGAAGCAAAGTATTTCTGTTCGTTGATAAAGAACAGGTTCGAGGTAACAAAACCGGCTCCATTTTTCAGGGCGGCATCGTTCACCTTCATCAGCAAATCAATTTTTTCCTGCACCGGCACTTCGAAGGCATTCTTCTTCAGCGGGGTTTTCCAGCTCACTTCGCCAACGCCCTTCTGAGGGGCCAGGTCGACGGGTTCTTTCTGAATTTTGGCGTTGGCTTTGGCAATGGCGACGGCGGTTTCGGCGCATCTGGCGATGGCTTCGGGCCGAACATCGCTGGTGGCCGAAAAGCCCCAGGTGCCGTCGACAATGACCCGAATCCCAACCCCGTACGATTCGGCATTGGTGATGTTCTGCACCTTCATTTCCCGCGTGAAGAGAAATTGCTGCAAATACCGCCCGATCCGGACATCGGCGTAGGTCGCGCCTTTGCTTTTGGCCGCATTCAGGGCCACGTCGGCCAGTTTTTTCTTCTGGGCCGCATCGGCGCGGGGTTCGAGCAATTGGGTGAACGAAACCGGACTACCCAGCACAGGAACCGAGCCGCCGAGCAACGCGCCCATTCCCAAACCGGAGAGTTGGATAAAATCCCGTCTTCTCATGTTTTGTTGATGGAGTTAAATAAGCAAAATTTCAGATTAGGTTATTGCTTTGAAACCTGTTTTCGATTAAAACAGCAAACAATATTTCGTGATAGAGCGGTAGCGAGCACGAAAATGGTTAAAAATCACCAAAACGACAAAAACCGCCTTGATTTTAATCCGACCAGATTGCTCCCTAGCTCCAATACTATACCCGGTATGCCCAACCCCGACGGGGTTGACTTTGGATAACCCCGGGTGCAACCCGGGGCCGTTCCGCACTGACACCCTCCCGGCCAGGCACCAGCCATATGGACGGTATCAGGAGCCTGGCTCCGGTGAGTCTGACCCCCGACTGGCTCGCTGCCCCGGGTTGCACCCGGGGTTACCCAATGTGCGCCCTGCAGGCTTTTTGGTTGATTTGGGGGTTATTTTTCGAGTTGACCAAGGATCAGGAGTTGGCTGGCGTAGCAGGCATTTTCGGCGTAACGGCGCGGGTCTTTGATGGTCTGGTTGCGCTTTTGGAGAATAGCCGCTTTGTCAAGTGGTTCCGGCGAAACCATCAGTGTGATGGTGTGCGATTTGTCGTCCAGCGTGGGCAAAAAGAAGTAGTTCGAGCGGTAATAGGTCGCAAAGCTGTCGAATCGCGGGATGGCCGCAGCGGGAGCACCGTCGACAGTAACGGCATATTGCCCGCAGCCCGGCCCGATGACGTCGTAAAGTCCGGCTACGGTTCCCCGAAATTTAACCTGGAGCAACGCACCAGGTTGGTTTGATTTGATCAGATACGAAAACCGGTTTTTCAGCAACCGGGCCACGGTGTCGGTGGTGGGCGTTACCTCCTGCCAGTCGCCCTGCCGGGAAAGTTCCTGCACGGAAATCATTTGCGCATTCTCCCAGTTGTCAGACACAAACGGCTTCGGAATCACGTGCGATCCGGGCCGACCGGCCGCAAGAATCGGCGGCAGTGCCCGGGTCAGGGCCTCGGTATAGAACCGATGACCGGTGTCGGAATACGGATGGGTTTTGTCGGGCGAAAAAACCAGTTTGTCCGGATGTTCTTCTTTTTTACCGCCCCACACCAGCTTGCCCTGACGATCTAACCGAATCACTTCCAGCCCCATATGCACCGAAGGAATACCGTACTGATTGGCGATCTGTTCCATCGCCCGCACGGAGTTGGGCATCTGGCGAGCCAGCAAAGCCGGGGCCATCGGCGCGTTGAGGGTATAAACAAAGCAAATATCCGTGCGCCGGTTTTGCCGCCAGATTTGCCGGACAATGCCCTCCATCGCCTTGTGGATCTTCTCCGGCTGCTGTCCGCTGTCGTTTACGGCAAACTCTACAAACACCAGATCCGGTTTATGGACCAAAACGTGCTGTTTCAGGCGGAAAACGCCCAGATCGGAGCCGGTACCGCCAATAGCCGCATTGATGTGCGTCAGAGTAGCCTTCGGATACTGCCGTTGCAACCAGGTAAGCGATTGTTCCCGCCAGCCGTTGGGCGCTTCAGTGATGCTCCCGCCAAAATACGCTATCGAAACCGGACCGCCTTTCTCCAACTTTTGTTTAAAGTTTGGTAGCCCATTTCGCACTAAAAATTCCCGGTTTTCCGATAAAGTGTCGGCCGATGATTGAGCTTGAGCGGAGGTTAAACCCCAAACGATGGCAGCAAAAAGAACTACGGTTTTTCTCATAAAGGGCAAGCAGGGCTTCTTACGCGTAACTTTCATCCCGGCCATTCGGTAACCGGGCCAGAATAAGAAGTCGTTTCGAACAGCGATTTAACCAAATTGCTTTCAGAAAATAACCAGACTGACTGCCGTTGGATTCAATCGACACCCTGTTCCGTTGCCCGGATGGTGTCAAAAAACCACATCCGTGCTGATCAATTTCTCATAAATATCGCTTGCGATATAAATTGTCTTTGTATTTTTGTATCGCACACGACTCATTTACAATTTTTAATTTTTCTGTTCAGATCGTTGGTGTCAGGAATCGTAGAAATCGCCCTGGGATTTGCGCAGGTGTTTCCGGGTCGGCTGGGTGGTGGCATTGTTCAAGGTAAACCCGACCGGCCATCTAATCATTCAGTAACATGTCAAACACATCCTTTTACCAATTGTCGGCTCAGAGTTTGCAGGGCCAGGAAATTCCGATGGATTCCTTCAAAGGAAAAACCGTGTTGGTGGTCAATACGGCCAGCCAGTGTGGTCTGACTCCGCAATTTGCCGGACTGGAACAGCTTTACCAGAAATACAAAGACAAAGGGCTGGTCATTCTGGGTTTTCCCTGCAATCAGTTCGGGAACCAGGAACCGGGCGATGAAAAATCGATTGCCGAAGGCTGCGTGCTCAATTACGGCGTTACGTTTCCCATGTTTCGGAAGGTCGATGTCAATGGCGATCACGCCCACCCGGTTTTTAAATACCTCAGGAAAGCCCTTCCGGGTCTGCTGGGCGGGGCCATCAAATGGAACTTCACCAAGTTTCTGATTGATCAGAACGGTCGGCCGATCAAACGGTTTTCGCCGGTTACCAAGCCGGAATCCATCGACGCATATTTGGAAAAGATAGTTCACTAACTTTGTCAAGGTTAACCCACCGACATTCTTTCCAATCGAGGGCGTGCCGGTGGGGTTTGAATTTCACTGAAATGGTCGACGAATTCTTAAAACTTGACAATCAGATCTGCTTTCCGGTTTATGCGGTTTCCAGGCTGATCACACGGGAGTATCAACCCTTCCTGAACGAACTCGGCGTAACGTACCCACAATACCTGGTGCTACTGATTTTGTGGGAACAGGACCAGTTGACGGTCAATGCCATCAAAGAGAAGTTGATTCTGAACACCAACACGGTTACTCCACTGCTGAAGCGGATGGAAAGCCTCAGGCTGATTAAACGCCAACGTTCGGAGGATGATGAGCGCAAGGTAATCATCGCGCTAACAGAGCACGGTAAAAACCTGAAAGCCAAGGCACTTACGATTCCGGAACGGCTGACGGCGGGCCTGAGTTCGAGCGAATTGCAAGTTGACGACCTGATCGACCTGAAAAACCGGCTCCATCAACTGCTCGACTATTTGGTTAGTAAAAACAATTCGGCGGAAGAATCACGGTAAGCGCGCTGCCCGGTTGCCTTTTACCTAAAACCCTTCCCTATGCCATTGAGTTTGAACCGCCTTTTCCTGATCTTGGGATTGGGTTCGCTGCTGATCAGTCCGTTGCAAGCGCAGGATAACCGAGATATAAGAACCGGAATGGTGATTCCCGACGAAACCTACAGCGACCAGCCCTACATCGTCAAAACCAACGACGGGGCCTGGCTGTGCGTTCTGACCACCGGAACCGGCCACGAAGGCGCGTCGGGCCAGCACATCATCACCTGGCGGAGCCTCGATCAGGGCAAGACCTGGATCGACAAGCGGGATGTGGAACCCGGCGACGGCCCGGAAGCCTCGTATGCCGTGTTGCTGAAAGCGCCCTCGGGTCGGGTGTTCGTCTTCTACAACCACAATACCGACAACGTCCGGGCGGTCAAAGGCGACAATCCGCCGTATAAAGACGGTTTGGTGAAACGGGTGGACAGCCAGGGCTATTTTGTCTTCAAGTATTCGGACGACCACGGCAAAACCTGGTCGGCCAACCGCATAAAGATTCCGATTCGCAATTTTGAAATTGATCGGAAGAACCCGTATCAAGGCAAAATTCAGTATTTCTGGAACGTGGGTCGGGCCTTTTCGTACAAAAAATCGGCTTACGTACCGATTCATAAAGTCGGCGGTTTTGGCGAAGGTTTCTTCACGAGCAGCGAGGGTGCGTTGGTCCAAAGTCCGGATTTATTCACGGTAGACGATCCGGCCAAAGCGCAGTGGAACACGTTGCCCGACGGTGAAATTGGCCTGCGCACTCCGGCCCAAAACGGTGGCCCGATTGCGGAAGAACAAAACGTGGTGGTCCTGAGCGACGGTTCCTTTTTCTGTGTCTATCGAACCATCGACGGTTATCCGGCCTATTCCTACAGCCGGGATGCAGGCCACACCTGGGAACCACCCCAGTACATGCGGTATGGCACCGGACACCTGGTGAAGCACCCACGAGCGGCCAATTTTGTCTGGAAATGCGAAAATGGAAAGTATCTCTACTGGTTTCACAACCACGGTGGGCGGTTTATCCGGGAGCATAAAAACCGGCGAAGCATGGCCTACGAAGACCGCAATCCGGCCTGGGTGATGGGCGGTTTGGAAGTCGATTCGCCGAAAGGGAAGGTCATCAAATGGACACAGCCCGAAATTCTGCTGTACGACGAAGACCCACTGATCCGGATGAGTTACCCCGATCTGGTGGAAGACAAAGGGTCGTATTTCATCACGGAAACCCAGAAAGACATCGCCCGCGTCCATAAAGTTGACGAGAATCTGCTGAATAAACTCTGGAGTCAGTTCGACTATTCAAAAAAAGCGCAGGACGGTCTGGTGACGCAGTGGACGTACCAATCCGGCAACTTTCCGCAAACCGTTGCGGCTCCGGTCCTTCCGGAATTTTACAAACGAGACACCAAAAAGCTGGAGCAACCGGGAATGAATGTGCCCAATGGGTTTACCATCGACATCACCTTTAAGTTGAACGACCTGTCCGGTAATCAACTCCTGCTGGATGCCCGCGACCCGGCCGGGAAAGGCTGGGTGGTTCGAACTACCGACCAGAAAACGATTGAACTGCTCATGAACGACGGCCGGACGCAATCGGCCTGGGCCTGCGACGAAGGCGTGCTGAAAGCCAATCAAACCCATCAGGTCAGCATCCTGATCGATGGGGGGCCGCACATCATCGCGTTTGTAGTCGATGGCGTGCTGAACGACGGGGGCGACACCCGGCAGTTTGGCTGGGGACGGTTTAGCCCCTACCTAAAGTCGGCCGCCGGAACGTCGGACATCCGGATCGGCGCACCGATTCGGGGAAAAGTCAATCAAGTTTCGATCTACAACCGGGCTCTGACCGTTTCGGAAGCCATTGGAAATTATCGCGCCCAAAGGAAAGCACTGTAATTCCCACTTTCATTTATTGGCTGCATGGCATTACAGATGCGCCCCGCAATACTTGCAGAAAACCGCATCGGCATCGTGTCCTTCAGCCCCGCAGGCCGGGCAGGACTGTGAAGAAACCCGGTTAAGTTTCTGAGCGGCCTGGGAAATTTCCACCGTTACGATCCCGGTCGGAACCGCAATCACGCCGTAGCCAAGGACCATCACGAGCGACGCCAGTGCCTTGCCCGCCGGGGTTTGCGGAGAAAGGTCACCGTAGCCGACCGTCGTTAACGTCACAATGGCCCAGTAAATACTCGTCGGGATGCTGTCGAAACCGTGTTCTTCGCCCTCGATGATGTACATCAACGAACCGATGATGACCACCAGCGACAAAACCGTCAGAATAAATACGCTGATTTTCCGACGGCTGGCCTGAAGGGCGCTCGTGATGATGCTGGCTTCCGACAAATATTCAGACAACTTCAAAATCCGGAAAATCCGGAGTAACCGCAGAATCCGGATGGTGAACAAATACTGCGTACCCGGAATCAGTAAACTCAGGTAAGTTGGCAAAATGGCCAGCAGGTCGACAAAACCGAAGAAACTTTGCGCATACCGCAACGGGCGCCCAACGCTAATCAGACGCAGAATATATTCGACGGTAAACAGAACGGTAAAAAACCACTCAAGCCAGTGTAACAGCGGACCATAGATCACCCTGACGCTCCGGATACTTTCCAGCATGACGACCGTTACGCTGATGAGAATGCTACCAATCAGGATGATATCAAAAGCTTTACCCGCCGGAGTATCTGCCTCGAAAATAATTTCGTGTAGACGGGCCCGCCAGGGCGACGTGGGCTTTTTAGGCGTCGATAAAGCCATACTAACGAGGATAAAGGCTTTTAGGTCAGGGGAAACGTCACGGTAATTGTCGTTCCCTCCCCAACTTCGGAGTGTGCCCGGATCAGGCCCGAGTGATTTTGAATGACCTTGCGACAGTACGCCAGTCCGAATCCCTCTCCCTCCCGGACCTGCTTATCGGGCAACTGCATAAACAGATCAAAGATTTTTTCGAGCTGCGACTTTTCAATGCCAATGCCGTTGTCGGCGATCTGAATTGCCAGGTAACGGACTGCGGCCCCGGCTGGTAACGGATACGGGAGTTGCCAGCTATCCAGCAGCTGACAGGAAATCGTAATAACCGGCGGAGTATCTTCCCGCGAAAATTTGACTGCGTTACTAACCAACTGGTAAAACAACTGTTCTAACTGCAATCGAATTCCGTTGATCGGGGGCAGATCATCCACCTCCATGATAGCCTGTTTTGCCTGCAACTGAGGGGCAAGCTGTTCGCTGACATCCCGAATCAATTTATTCAGATCGACAGGTTCACTAACAGACTCTTCATCTTCCAGATCGACAAAATCGGCCAGCCCCTTGATCATCATTGAAAACTTCCGGGCATTGGCGTTGATTTTCAACGCCAGATGTTTCGCCTGGTTAATGTCCTTTCGATCAGAAGCATCGATCAACATTTCACTAAAAATCCGGAGTTTCCGAAGCGGTTCCTGTAAATTATGGCTGGACATTCGCCGGTATTGCCGGTTTTCGTTCAGGGTATTGGCCAGTTGATGATCCAGTCGCTGTACAACGCCCAAACTGTGGTCGAGCAGATCGACCTGCTGCAAATGAAAGGCAATCAGATCGGTAAAAAGGCTGAATAGCCCGATCACCCTGGCATTGTTAAGCGCGTGGGGATGGGGGTCAATGGCGCAGAGGGTGCCGAAGAACTCACCGTTTTTCTGAAAAATAGGGAATGAAATATAGCTTTGGAACCCATACATCCGGGGCGTATGATGCTGGCAGTAGACCGAATCTTCCCGCACATGATCGATAATCACCGGCTGTTGCCGGGTCCGGATTTCGTTACAAATGGTAGTTTCGATCTCTAATTCATCGCCAGGCATCAACCCAAACTGAATATCGTCCCGAACACTGCACGTAATCCAGCGTTTTTCCGTAACCCGGGCGACGGCCGCAAAGCCCATTCCGGTCGTTTGACAAATCACATCAAGAATGGTCGGGATGATTGGAATTTGTTTGATCCTTTCAATATCCCTGAACAATGCGGCATCTGTGTAGCTCATCCCAAATCAATTACCTCAGCATCAAAGATACGCATTTGGCCAGACTATCCGTTTCTGCCTCATCGTTTTCAACCAGAGCCGAAACCGGTTTTTGTCTCCTTTAACAGACAGATGGCCCCAACCGATTTCAGCTAGCCCGGCGCTCGATTTTACCGACCAGAAAAATGTAGGAACAGGCCCCAAGCAGGCCCAGCGATCCGATAAACACCAGCGCCGGTTTGAAATTACCGTCTTTCGCCAAATACCCAATGACGATCGGCACGATAATCGACGCCAGGTTGCCCATGAAGTTGAACACGCCACCCGTCAGGCCAATCAGGTGTTTGGGTGACAGCAATGAGACAAATACCCAGGAAATCAGGGCCATTCCGGCACCAAAAAATGAGAAGGCCATGAAAAAAATGATTGCGGCCGTGTCAGTGGCGTAATTGGCCCCAACAATACTGACGGACAGGATCAATCCGACAATGATGGGGGTTTTCCGGGCGGCACTCACCGACCAGCCGCGTTTGACCAGATTATCGGACAAAAAACCGGACAGCAGAACCCCCGCACAGGCCGCCAGAAACGGCACCGAAGCCAGATAACCGGATTTGATGAAATCCAGCCCCCGGTATTGCACCAGGTAGGTTGGGAACCAGGTCAGGAAAAACCAGAGTGTAGCATTGACCGCAAACTGCGCAATGTAAACGCCCCAAAGCGTCCGGCCGCTGAATACCAGCCGCAAATTAGCCCAACTCCAGACGCTTGGCTGGGCCGCATTCCGTTTCTGCCCCCGAAACAAACCGCCCCCTTCTTCAATGTAAGTTAGTTCAGCCTCATTGACCGTCGGATGGTCCAGCGGATCGCGGTAGGATAAATACCAGACAACACCCCAGGCCAGACCGACCAAGCCGGTAATCACAAACAAGCCTTTCCAGCCCACCTGATTTTGAATCAGGACCAGCACCGGCGTCAGAAACGCCAGTCCGATAAACTGGCCCGATACGTATAGGGCCGTTGCGGCTGCGCGCTCGTTGTCGGGAAACCAACTGGTCACGATCCGGTTGTTGATCGGGTAGGAAGGCGCTTCAAAGGCCCCCGTTGCCAAACGTAGGCCAAACAGGCTGGCAAAACCCCGGGCGAAACCTTGAAAGACCGTTGCAATGGACCAGGTTATCAGGCAGAACGCGTACAACACCCGGGGACCGAAGCGGTCGGCTACCAAGCCACCCGGAATCTGCAAAACCGCGTAGGTCCAGCCAAAAGCCGAAAAGATGTAGCCCATCTCCACCGGCGACAGGGCCAGATCTTTGCTGAGCGCCGAAGCCGCCACCGACAGATTGCTGCGGTCGAGGTAATTGATGACGACGTTGACGAAAACCAGCGCCAGCATGCCGTAGCGGACGCGGGTAGGTTTCATCGTAGGGGTGTAAGTCGATTGCATTAATGCTATTTTTAAGGGTTAGGGGTCTTCTATAAAACCGTATTTTATTCCTCGACCGTCGATCAAAACCGGGATTTGCTAACTGACACAGAATTGACGAACTTTGGAATACAAAATGCCGGAGCATGTAATCAAATCAGCGACAAACGTTTGTTCTAGATAGTATGTCACATCCCGCTCAACCTCCCACCAAACTCAATCCCCTGCAACAGCACCTGCTTGACTTATTCGGTCGGCAGGAGGTCACTGAAAATGATACCAGGGCGATTCAGCAGTTGATTTCAGACTATTTTTTTCAAAAAGCCGAAGCGGAACTGGAACGGGTCTGGTCTGAAAAAGAACTCTCGCCCGACCAACTGGACAAGCTGGCTGACGCGCACTTGCGCACTCCCTACACTCCGCGCTGATGCGTGTTCTGATTGACACCAACTGCCTGCTCATGTGCGCTCCTCGATTGCTGCTAATGCCGACTGGATTATTACCAATGATCGTCACTTTGCGGCTCTTGAGACCATCCCATTTCCTAAAGTCAACAGCATTCGAATGGATGACTTTAAACGTCTCCTGAATGTATAAACCGCCCGCTCTACTTCGCCGTCCAGCCGCCGTCGACCGTCAGCATCGAACCCACCAGGTAGGTTGCCGCATCGCTGGCGAGAAAAATGGCGGCCCCCTGGATCTCCCGGAGTTCCCCCCAGCGGCCCAGGGCCGTGGCACCTACGACAAACTTTTTCCCTTCTTCCGTGTCGGCGATTGGCACGTTCATATCGGTCAGAAATGGTCCGGGACAGATGGCGTTGACGTTGATGTTGAACGGTGCCAGTTCGAGCGCCAACGCGCGGGTCATCTGCACCACCGCGCCTTTGCTGGAGGTGTAGGGCGTGCGGTTCGATAAGCCCACCACGCCCAGTGTGCTGGCCAGGTTGATGATGCTGCCGCGCCCGGCTTTTTTCATATACGGCGTCACGGCCCGACAGCAGAGCCAGGTACCCGTTACGTTCACGGTCATCACCTGGTTGAATTCCTCAAGGCTAAGCTCATCGATCGGTCCGCGGATGTTGATCCCGGCGCTGTTGATCAGCACATCGATCCGCCCGAACGCATCCAGAGCCGCCCGGGCCATCGTTTCGGTCTGTTTTTGATTGGTAATGTCGGCACTGAACGAGAGAGCGGTTACGCCAAAATCCTTGCTCAGTTCTTCGGCCGCTTTAGCGCCTTCATCGGCATTCCGGTTGACGAGCAATAGATCAGCCCCCGCCGAAGCCAGTCCGGCCGCCATCGCGAGGCCTAGTCCTTTGGAGCCACCGGTGACGATGGCCGCTCGCCCACTCAGATCAAATTGCTTAATTCCAGGTAGTTTACTCATACGTGATGTAGTTGTGTTCGGTTTTCGGTAAACGGTTTTCAGTTTTCGGTAGTGACTGTATACCGAAAACCGTATACTAAATACTGTAAACTGAAAACCGTTTACCGCCTACCGAAGTCCTAGTTTGTTATTGCTGTAGGAAAGGCAGGCCAGAATGTTATTCTCTTCAGCCGCCAGGCGATCTTCGGGTGGCAGTTGGGAGAATCGGGGAAGCCCCGGTTTGGCAGCATGCTGTCTGACCATCTGCAAGGTCCGCTCCATGTCCGTTTTGGAAATCCCTTCGAACGTAGCCCAATACTCGTCTTTTCGGCACGGGACTTCCAGCGGGTCGCGGGTTATCATTTCCAAGTTGAAGGTAACGGCCGGATTGTGTTTTTTACAGATTGCGATGATCTTCGGCAACTCCAGAATTCCGCTGCCAAGCGGCACCTCCGAGAGCAGAAAACCGTCCGGATATTCCTGTACGCCCATGTCTTTGACATGAGTCGTAAACACATACGGAGCCAGCGTTTCGACCACTTCCATGGGATTTTCCAGCAACGCAATGCTATTGCCGAAATCCAGCGTGACGCCTAGCCACTCACTTTGAAGCGGTTTAATCAACTCGACCAGCTCGGGCGCCCGCCAGTCCTTGTGATTTTCGACGGCGAGTTTGACTTTGTGTTTTCGCAAAACCGGCTCGGCCAGTTGCAGGGACGTTACGGCGTTTTTCCGCAAAGCTTGCCATTCATCGCGGGAGTGATAACTTTCGTAACGCCGTCCGCTCGAGCAAACCGTCCGCAGCACCTGAGCTCCGGCTTCCTTCGCATGGATGACCTCCTGTTCAAAAGCCGCCACCTGCTCGTCTTTTTTGGGTAATCCGATCGAGCCTTCGAGGTACAAACCGGCTTTTTCCCGTTCGTCACGCACTTTTCTGGCAAAATCCGCCGACCAATCCTTTACCACCGTCTGCACGCCACCCGCACCGATTTCCCGGCAATGCTTAATCAACTCAATGGCGTTCGTAAAACCGGGGTATTTCTGGCTCTCGATCTTTGAATTCCAGCGGGTTCCGTACGAATGCACGACAACGCCCATCGGAACGTCCCGAAAAAAACCGGGCATCGCGGGGAGCGTAAGCGCCACGGCACCAACGCCCGCCCGCTGTAAAAATTCTCGTCTGTCCATGTGTTGAGGATTGGAATAGTCAAATTCGGTACTCATTCGGGCCGCTTACTTCCCGTTGCCAGCCTTCGCTTCCAGCATATAGGCATTCAGTTCTTTGGCGGTCCACGGCACCACCCGGCCTTGCGAGGTCACCCGCGTCATGCCGACGGTCCGGCGTCCGATGGGACCGGCGTTGTTGCCCCATTCATTTCGGATATACATCAGGATGGCCGTGATCGAATTGTCGTCCATCGTGGAATGCGAAGGCATTACCGGCAAAATATCGGGCACGTTGTATACTTTCTTAGCCACTTCCACCGGCCCTTCCATGCCGTGCAGCAGGATTAGTGCCAGCCGTTTTTCGTCGCCCAGCACCCAGTCGGACCCGATTAGCGGAGGACCAAACCGGTTCAGACCGGCACCATCGGTACCGTGGCAACCCGAACAGGTGCTCAGATACAATTGTCGGCCGGTTACAAACAGTTTTTGCTCCTCATCGTTCAGTAAACTCTTTTGGGGGGTACTTACTTTTACGGCGGTATGACCGGGCCATTCAAACAGGGCTGCCAGCGACGCCAGCCGCGCGGGTTCGATACCGGGGTTGGAACGGGCCAGAATACCCGGAGCTGCGGCTAGTTTGATCGGTTGCTTCGTCGTGCTACCCAGGATCGAGAGACTCGTCAGCACGGCCTTCTCCTGCCAGCCCAGCGATTCCTTGTCCAGCATCGCCAGCAATTCGGTGAGTTCCGCCGGATTCCGCTTCCGGGCAATGGAAGTCGTCAGCATTTCCAGAAAAATCTCCTTCGACGGCTCGTGACGCTGCCACTGCGGTGAATTGAGCAACGCTTTTAGAAACGCAAACTCCTGGTTGTAAAGACTACTCATGGCCGCATCGCGAATCAACGCCGTCGTTCCGTAGCGGTTGACGATTCCGGCCAGCAAGCGATGCGAGGCCGTTAGTTCCAGCGTTCCGGCCGTAAACGTCATCTGAAGAATCTGTTCGATCGGCGCTTTTTCCCAATCGGTCAGAAGCCGCTGCGCCAGCGTCGTCCGAACGACCGGATCGGTTTTAGCCATCGGTTCCAATAGGCGCAACGCGGTGGTTTTGATCCGGGCATCCGGATCGTTCAACAGGGTTAAAAGTAACTCGGACCGGCTCAGTTTCAGGCCATCCAGCGTCCACAAGGCATGAAACCGGCCTAAGGAACTGTTGCCTTTCTGCGCCAGATCCTCCAGCGGTTTTTGCAGGCTTTTGTCGTTGCGCTCCACCAGCAGCCGCTGCGCCATGTCGCGGTACCAGCCGTCGGGGTTCGACAATTGCCGGACTAGTTCTTTGGTCGATGCCGTCGAGAGCTTCACGGCTTTTGCCGGTTTCCAGTTTTCCGGTACGATCCGCCAGATGCGTCCCCGGTTGATGGGCATCACCAGCCCCCGGTTGATCGTTTGTTCGCGCAGGTAGGGCGTCACGTAGGCTTTGTGCTGGATCAGGCCCCGGTACATATCGGCCACATACAGCGCACCATCCGGCCCCGATGCCAGGTGAACCGGCCGAAAGCGCTCGTCGGTCGAAGCCAGAAACTCTTTCCCGGGATGCGGGTCCTGGGCCGTCAGCGAAATGACGCCTTCAGCCACCCGGTTGCGCTTGATGAGGTTTCCGGCGGGTTCGCAAACGAACACATTCCCTTTATACTCCGTCGGCAGGGCCGTCCCCCGGTAGACCAGGGGCGAACAAGCCGCTGTAAACTCCTGTAAACGACCACCTTTGTCGAGCGTGCCGGGAATGTAGCCCCGGTTCACGGCTGGAGTCGGCCGGATGGGATACACACGCCGGTCGAGCGTTAGGCCGACATCGATGCCCGTGGTTGGCGTATGGTTTTTGTTGCGGGAAAGGTAGTTCGGCGGCACCAGATCGGCGTGCAGTTGCGACCAGTTGTAATTGTAATAAAGCCGCCCTTCGTCGTCGTGGCTAATGCCCCACTGCCCCCGGAATTCGGTGCTGTCGCGCTCCCATCTTCCGTTGGCAAGCCGGTACCGCAGCCGGGATTTGGCGTTGTAGTACCAGTTGTCCATACTACGCCAGAGGCCATTTCCGGAATGTTCGGGCAAACCGCTTCCGGCGTATTGGGCATCGATCAGCGTTTTACTGTCCGCTTTTAAATCCCCGTTCCGGTCTTCGGTCATCCATAGTTTGCTGTTTTCAACCACCAGAGCGCCCCCTGGTACCAGGGCAATGGCCCGCGGCAACACCAGACTATCGAGGTAGATTTTGCTGACGTCCATCTGCCCGTCGCCATTTGTATCCTCTAAGACCGAAATGCGGCCCACCGGTTTTTCCTCGCCGGTTCCGTCCATGTCAGGCATGAAACCCCGCATCTCGACCACCCACAGCCGCCCGTCTTCGTCGAACGTGATCACGACCGGGTCCTGCACCATCGGTTCGGCCGCAACGAGCTGGATTGTCAGCCCGGGTTCGAGTTGAAACGTGGTAAGTTCTTCGGCGGGTGTCCGGGCGGGCGACGGACTTTCCTGCCGCATGGTGATGAAGCTTAACAGACCCCAAAGTCCCGCACCCAACAAGCCGATGACGTAAATGCGCTTCTGCATGAAACCCTGTTTGTGAGTATTACACAATAAAGATTTTTTTGCAAAATACTACTCGTTTTGCGCAATTGTGAAGCAATTAATAAGGCTTTTTGTCATCCCTCCTGTCGTCGGGATGACAAAAGCAGTCAGTCAGAAAATGGAAGCGTGTTGTCGCCCCCTCAAATCCGCAAAACCTTTTTCCGCAACACATCCAGCGCAGCCACGGTAAATGGCCCCAGCGGTACGGTCGACATGATTTTGAGATCCTCCGTGAACGTGGTATCTTCGTCCAGAAACCGGAAAATCTGGCCAGGGGGGTTGTATTGGTACAGGCGCGTAAAGACGTCGTCGGCCGGGTGTCGCCGGTATTGCAGCACATTCAGCAGCACACTGTCCAGGTACTTTTTAAAAACCCGCCGAAGCCACGGTTTCCGGCGTCGGGGCTTGCCGATGGCGACGAGATTCTGCACAATTTCGTGTAAATACCGCTGCGTACGCTGGAAGGTGTAGCCCGTCGACGGTTTGGTGTAACCGCCCGAGGTGCCAATCCGGACGACCCGCCGACCCGCCCGCTCCTGGGTTGGTTCATCCGACATCGGAATAATGCCAAATTCGGTTTCCTGAATGGTATAGTTTCCCGTATCCAGAAACCGGCTGATGTAATCGATCAAGGCCGTATCGTATTCTGCGTCGGCCAGCAACCGGTCGTTGAAAATGGTGTATTCGACCAGGGCTGTCCGTTCATCGAATGGCAGCACGTACAAAAACCGGCAGTCGCCGTGCTGCTCGACCCGGAAATCCATCATGCAAGGGCGGTTTACGTCAAAACACGGTTTTTCGGTTTGAATAACCCAGCCTTTAAAATGCTGCAGGAGGTTGTGGTTTTCGGGCCGTTTCAGGTTCAGGGCAAACGTGCTGTCGAAGACATAACTGGCGATATACGGTTCGTCGTTGGCAATGACAAAACCGCCCTGGGGCGTGTCCTTCACGCGGTTGATGGTCACCTGGCGAAATTCAATCGTGGGAAACTGCGCGAGGTGGTTCTTCATGAACTCGTAAAAATCAATACCGCGCAGCATTTTGTACTGGTAATCACCGATGTCGAGCAGTCCCTCGTAGGTGGTTCCGAAAAACTCGACGGTGTTCCATTTCCGGAACAAAATGGGTTCAAAAGGTCCGGTCTGTTGTTCCCAGAAACACCAGGTTCGGTCGTTGCGTTGCTTGGTTTCCTTGTCCAGAATCAGAATGGACCGGTCGCGCAGGGGCGACTGGCTCAGGTAATACGCCAGACTCAACCCGGCCATTCCTCCTCCTGCGATGATGAAGTCGTATTTTTTCATTCATACCAAGAAAAGGAAAAAGGAGCAAAGCAGAAAGGAAGGGCGGGAAAAAAGCCCAAAAACCTATTTCCCTCTCTTTTTTCTGCCTGGCTCCTTCGGGTTGCGGTTTTACACGTTGACGTGCCGCTCGGCATGGTACGACGACCGAACCAGCGGCCCGGACTCGACGTATTTCAGACCGCGTTTCAGCCCTTCCTCCTGGTACATGGCAAACGTTTCGGGATGAATCCACTCAATGACTTCGTGGTGCATCTTGGTGGGTTGCAGGTATTGCCCGAGCGTCAGAATATCCAGTCCGTTCTCGACCAAGTCATCCATCGCTTTCAGCACCTCATCGACGGTTTCGCCCAGACCCAGCATGATGCCGGATTTAGTCCGCTGGCCGAAGTCTTTCGTCCGGCGAATCTGTTCCAGGCTGCGTTCGTAACGGGCCTGGGGCCGGACGCGCCGGTACAACCGCTCGACGGTTTCCATGTTGTGCGAAACCACTTCCTGACCGGCCGAAATCATCCGGATCAGTGCATCCCAGTTGCCTTTCGTATCCGGAATCAGCGTTTCGATGGTCGTCGTAGGCGACACTTCCTTCACGGCCCGGACGGTTTGGTACCAGATTTCGGCTCCCCGGTCTTTCAACTCATCCCGGTTGACCGACGTAATGACCGCGTGTTTGACTTTCATCAGCAGGATGGCTTCGGCCACCCGCCGGGGTTCGTCGGTATCGTATTCGTTCGGGCGACCCGTGGCGACGGCGCAAAACGTACAACTCCGCGTGCAGACGTTGCCCAAAATCATGAACGTGGCCGTGCCGGCCCCCCAGCACTCGCCCATGTTCGGGCAGTTACCGCTTTCGCAAATCGTATGTAATTTATAGGTATCGACCAGTTTACGGACTTTGGCGTATTCGGGACCGATGGGCAGTTTCACCCGCAACCAGTCGGGTCGTTTCCGGTTCCGTTGTTGTTCGGAAGGAATTACGGGAAGTTCAATCATAGCGCACCTCAAATCCTGTTTTCTACACAATGGATTTTTGGTTCGTAAAGTTCGGGAAAAAGCCGGAAAGGAAAAAGTGACGGGGTGTTGGCTTCGGATCACCCGCACGGGGTCTTCCGAAGCCAACACCCCGTTTTAGGATTGCTGCTCTTATCGCTTGTTCCCGAAAAAGAGGGTCACAAAACCAGAGGTATACACACTGCGGTTGTTGGCATCGTGCATAATCACAACTTCTTTCGGGAAGGCTTCGGCCAGAAAACCGATCTCCAGCCCGGTCATGTTGTTACGGAAAGCGCTCAGTTCGAACGCAACAGCCGCTTTGAAGTTCAGGCCGACGGTCAGCTTCGATTTGTCGAACCCCTGAAAAAAGCTCCCCGCGCCGACAATCAGTTCCGGCTGGAGCGACGGATCGAACGGCCGCGTGTCGACCTGGCCCGGCCGGGTTGAATATTGCACGTAATACGGTTTGATCACGCCGATGGAAGGGCCAACCGCCAGAATCCCGTTGATAGCCACACCCTCGTCCGCGGTCCGGGTGAACAGCGAAATCTCCCGGCCATACTGCGGCCGGACGACAAACAGGTAATTCTGCTTATTGTACACATACCGGGCGCCCGAGTACGGCGTCGACGACTGCACTTCTTTGGGGTGCTTCACGTTGACAATCTCAACGGCCAGGTACCGAAACTGCCGTTTCCCCTGAAACAGCGTCGGCAATGCTTTCGAATGCCGGAACACAAAACCGCCCAGAATACCGGAATTCGTATTGGTCGTGACGCCATAAGTCGTCACCGACGTATACTTGTCTTCATCAGTATCGACGTTCTGAGCCCATCCACTGCGCATTGTCAGCAGCAGACCCATGATGGTAAGTATCGGAAAAACTCGTGACACGGTCGTAGTAGAATACTTTTGTAAGAATAAAAATAACAGTTTACTTTGAAACGAAGAAATATACTCCGCGTCAACCCCGCAATTCGGCTCCGTAAGGGTAACGGTCTGTTTCATTGGATGGTTGCGTACGGCAATGTATATTTTTCTGTTAACTTTCATTGCATAACGGTTAATTAGTTTTTGGTACCATGCCCACAGTTCATACTACGTATTTAGGCGACTTACGAACGGAAGCCACCCACCTGCAATCCGGCACCCGGATTTTGACCGACGCGCCGACCGACAATACCGGCAAAGGCGAAGCCTTCTCCCCCACGGATCTGGTGGCGACGGCCCTGGGAAGCTGCATCATTACCACGATGGGCATTGTAGCCCGGCGCGATGGCATCGAACTGCCGACGAGCGAATTGAGCATCACGAAAATCATGTCGAAAGACGCCCCCCGGCGGATTACCGGGATTGAAATTGACATCGTGATGGGACCATCGGATTTCGACGAAATGTTTCGGGCCAAAATGGAGCAGATCGCCCACACCTGCCCGGTCGCCATCAGCCTGCACCCTGATTTGCAGCAGGTCGTCCGGTTTACCTGGAAAGAGACGGAGCCGATTGGAGCCTGAAACCGGCGGCTAGTTTTTGAGCAGGCGGCTTTTCAGGTCGGCCACGTTTTCTTCATACGAAGCGCCAATCGGTATTTTTACGCCGTTGACGGTGATTTCGGTGCGGGCTATTTTATCGACTTTCCGGAGCGAAACAATGTAGGAACGGTGAACCCGAACAAACCGGTTTTCGGGCAATGTTCGCAAGACCTCGGCCAATGTCTGCCGACTGAGCAGCTTGCGGTTTTTCAACACGAACGTCACGTAATTGCCGTCGGCTTCAAGGTACAGAATATCATTCAGTTCGACTTTTTCTTCTTCGTACCCGGTTTTTACAAACAGAAAGTCTTCAGCCGTTTCGCTGCGGATATTCTTGAAATCCAGCGCTTTGTTACAGGCTTTCAGGAAGCGGGCCAGCGAAAACGGTTTCAGCAGGTAGTCGATGGCATCCAGTTCGAAGCCCTGCACGGCGTAGTCGGAGTAGGCCGTGGTGAAGACGATCATCGGCACCGTGGACAGGCACCGCACAAACTCGATGCCCGAAATATCCGGCATCTTGATGTCCAGAAAAATCAGGTCGATTTTGTTTTTCTGCAAATACGGAATCGCTTCGAAGGCATCCGTAAAACCGGCTTTCAACGCCAGAAACGGCACTTTGGCGGCATGCATCCGCACGACCTCCAGGGCCTGCGGTTCGTCGTCGATGGCGATAGCGGTTAAGGGGTTCACGAAGGGTCAGTACCGAATAGTTAAGGCGATAAAATAATCCTGCTCCGACGCCTGGATCGCCAGCGTGTGCCGGGTCGGGTAAATCAGTTCCAGCCGTTTCCGAACGTTTTCCAGCCCGATGCCGGTCCGGTCTTTTTCGGGGTCGCTGGCAGTAGCCGGATGCCGGGAATTGTGGACTTTGAAATAGAGCGTGGTCAAATCCCAGGTCAAAGTAATAAAAATCCAGGACGGTTTTCGCAGGCTAATACCGTGTTTGAACGCATTTTCCACGAACGGAATCAGCATCATCGGCGCAATGGCCACGTCCCGTTCCGGCTCCTGAATCGTCACCCGGATTTCGATGCCGTGCGATTCGTCGAGCCGCATCCGCTGAAGCTGGATGTAGTTGCGGAGGTATTCGATTTCTTTTTCCAGTGGAATCCGGTCGCGGTTGTTTTCCTGCAACATAAAACGCATCATGTCGCCCAGCTTCTGAATACCGTCGGCGGTTTTTTCGCTGTTTTCCTGCAAAGCCGTTGCGTACAGGCTGTTGAGGGCGTTGAACAGAAAGTGCGGGTTGATCTGCGATTGCAGCCCCGCCAGTTCGGCCGATGTTTGGGAAACCTGGGTCTGGAGTTGAATTTTCTCCCGCGTGAAAACCCGGCGCATGAGCGCGATCAAACCCGGCACAAAAAGGGTAAGCAGCAATAAACCCAAATTGAGTCCGTAAACAGGGAATTTAAATTGCCACCTCGCACCCCATATTACCACAGTTGTCCCCAGCCAAATTAAAAGATAAACAAGGATCCGAACGATAAACTCCCCTGAACGAGAATGATGTACATAAGGAAAAATCGTTTGGTAAATACAACGTTGAAGTATGTAGAACTGGATTAAAGTGACGAGTACCATCAATAGATTACCGAAGGGTGGTTCCCAGAGCGTTTCAGGCAAGTGCCCACCTAACGCAAAGAGCATCAACAATGCCGCCAGTGGAATCCAGAAAAAATAATTAACGTACCGGTATTCCTGCCCGAATTTCCGATCTAAAAAATAGCCTAGCTGACTCAGCAGTTCGTATGCTAGTAGCAAAACGGCTAACCCGATCGTATCGGCCAGTACGTTTCGTTTACTGTATGGCGAATAGACTTTTAAGCCAATGATGGAATTGTAGTCATCCAGTTTATACCGTGTGTACAATTTAAGGGAATAATAAACCGCAACGCTACTAACGAGAAAGAAAAGTGTCAAACCCGCGAACAGCCAGGTTTCTTCGTCGTTTTTTCTACGCTGAAGATTGGGATAGACCCAATAGTGGAAAAAGAACCAGGCTAACAGAAAGAATACTACCCCGGCAATCAGCGCCAGGTTATTATTCAAATTGTGGTTATAATTCGCCAGTTCCCGTAGCGTGATGGAGGCTGGTCGGCCTCTTCCATTTTGCAAGACAGCTTCGATCATTGAGTTGAGCCGGTCGGCTTCCTGAATCAATCGGCGAACTACGTAAACCACGGTTAGTGCGGCCGTGAACCATAATTCGTACCGCCGGATGCCTGTTATGTCCCGCATAGTCAGTTGTTTTAGACAAAGCTAGGTAGGAACAACTAGGTAAGGATCGAAATGGGGTCAAACCGGCGAAAAATGGGATCAATTGCCTATCGAATGAAAACCGGATTGCCGTCCTGTTTTTTCTTTCGCATCAAATAAATAAACTGATTGGACGAACCGGCACCCGAGTGGGTAACCTGAAACGAAACGACTTCCCAGCCGTTTTTCTCGACAAAATTAACGGCCTGCATCACCGTATCAAACCGCTCGAGCGGTTTGCCTTCCTCGTCGAAGAGACGAAGTTCACTGTTGATTCGCTCCCGGAAATCGGCCTGTCCGTAATCGACATACACGCGCGCTTTGCCGCCCAGACCGGGGTATTCACAGATCAATTGACAGTATTGAATATCCAGTTGATTGATGTTGACCCGGTTTACGACCAATTGGGCAGCAGCCTGGACGGAAATCGTGATCAGAAAAAGCAGCCTAGAAAACGGTTTCATATCCTCATCGGTTTTCTCCCATAACGAAGCAAAACCGATAATTACGATACATGATCAGCTCTTCTTTTGTTTTCCGGCCAAATTTTGCTTACCCGCCAGTTCCGAAATCGCCACCACCAGCCGGTCGAGGTCTTTGGGCGTCGTGTAGATGTGGGGTGTTACGCGCACGCCGTTGACCTCACCCAGTGAGATGGGCGTTGTATGGATTTTGTAAGTACCCAGCAGTTGGCTTTCCAGTTCGGGGCCTTTGAGCCCGTCGACGCCGACGACAGCCAGCGCCCCGGCAAATTCTGGTTTGAGCGAGGTATATAATTTGACACCGGGTACTTCTTTCACCCGTTCGGCCCAGTAATTTTTCAGGTAATGTAACCGCGTAAACTTCCGGGCAGCTCCGATTCCCAGGTGAAAATCGACCGCCGTGCCGATCGCCATCTCGGACGCAAACGAGCGGGTTCCGAGCGACTCGAATTTCCGGATGTCGGTTCCGTCGGGATCGGTATTCGACAACAATGCCCAGACGTTTTTGATCTTGTCTTTTTTAATGTACATCATCCCGCTGCCAAACGGGGCGCAAAGCCATTTGTGCAGACTAGTGGCCCAATAATCACAACCCAGATCGGGAATTTTGTAATCGACATGAGCAAAGCTGTGTGCTCCGTCGCAAATGACCTCAATGCCTTGCTTGTGGGCCGCATCGGCAATTTTCCGAACCGGCATGATCTGGCCCGTCCAGTTGATCACGTGCGTTACGTGCACCACTTTCGTCTTGCTGGTAAAGGCACTGACGTATTGCCGAACCAGTTCATCCTCGTTTTCGGAGGGCAGTTTCAGATCGAGCCAGACAAGTTTAATTCCGTCGCGTTTTTCGCGCTGTTTCCAGGCATTCATCATGTTTGGGTAATCCTGTTTCGCCAGAATCACCTCGTCACCCGGTTTTAGATCCAGACCGAAAATGATGGTATTGAGTCCTTCGGTGGCGTTGCGGTTGATGGCCAGTTCCTCAGGTGAGGTGCCCGCCAGATCGGCCAGCTTAGTCCGGAGCGATTCGCGTCCCTGATCGAGAATGCGCCACATGTAGTAGCTCGGAGCCTCGTTGGAATACTGGTAAAACCGGATGTGCGCATCCTGCACCGACTTCGGTTGCGGACTCACCCCGCCGTTGTTCAGGTTAAGGAGGTTAGGCGAAACCGTAAATTCGGCCTTGATCCAGGCCCAGAAATCTTCATCGGTCGCGACTTGCTGCGGGCTGGCCGAACTTTCCAGACGCCGAAACAGAGCGCGATTTGTTTCGGACGTAAAGTCAGGAAGTATAAATGGGGCAGCGGCTGCTGTGCTGAGCTGGCGGAAGAAGGAACGACGAGTGGTCATGGGTTGAAGAGAATAGGGCGTTTGTCCAACAAGATAAAAATAAAATTGGAATGCACGCACGCCGACCAAATAATACAACAGTAAATCCTGCCAATATCTAATTTTTATTCCGGCAAACTACCGTTCACTCAGAACCTTCCGAAGTTATGATAAGCCTACGTACTTCTGGCACGGTATAGGTGGAAACTACGCATTTTGCAAAAAGCGTACTTGTGCGCTAAAACCGCCCCGGCCGACCCCCTACTTTTGCAATGTCATCTGACATATCCACACCATTTACTTTTTGAACAACACTATTAATGAAAACGGTTTTGATTTTCAGTACGCTTTGCCTTGCCCTGGCAATTACCTTAAGGGCCTCGAGTCACAAAAAGATAACACTCAAACAGACGCTCGAACAGCAGATCGCTTCGTACGTCATGTACCCGGACGTCTTGCAGGAGGTCGACAGCGACGATGAAGTCGTGATTAAATTTCGGGTCGATAGCCAGCAGCGGTTGGCCGATCTGCGCATCTCCGACGGTGACAACAAAAGCTTGAACGCCACGCTGATCAAGCAGCTAATGGGCAAAAAAATCTTTTTGAACGAACCCAATTTCAACGAAAGCCAGGAGTATCTGGCCCGGGTCCGCTTTCGGCTGATTTAAATAACACTTCCTGTCCTCCCCAGAAACGCCGTCGGCTCCGAATTGCTTCGGAGCCGACGGTTTTATAAGGATTTCCACCAGCTACTTAAACCGGTTTCGGGCATAAAAGGGCAAGACTTCCATGGAATCGATGGCTTCCAGCTTCAACTGCCGGAAATGGTAGCTTATTGGTCCGCTGAATTCGTACGGAATAACCGACCAGCGCCTTTTGCCGGAGAGGTGAGCTATGTGCAAAACCGGCTGATCTTCGGTAGGCAGCGGGGCCAGTAGTTGAACGGGTTGCAGCGGATACGAATCACCCGTGAGGTGGATCACCACGTAATCGCTGGTACTATCCAGTTCCAGGCTTCTGAATTCATCCAGGGTCATCGTTGACAGAAGGTTAAGAACAAAAACCGTCTCAGAGATTAGATAAAGTTAACCAATCGGCTATTTCATTTACATTGTCCTTGGTCAAAAATTAAAAACCGCTCCGATGACACCGGAGCGGTTTTCAGCAACAAGACAGAAACGCTTACTGCGGATTTTTCGTGAAAGCGATGTAATCGGCCAGCACCCGACCGCATTCGGTCAGATACAAATCCTTTTTCGACGCTTTATCTTCTTTCGGATCTTTGGCCGGGGTCGTCGAGTCGTTCGTGGCTACCGGTTCGCCAGCCGACGCATTGATCGACTTCCGGCGTTTTTCGGCTTCGTCGCGCTCTTTTTTGCGTTTTTCTTCCTGAAGCGACACCACGGTTTTTTCCTTGGCCCGTTTCAGTTCGGCAAAATCGGCCATCAACTGTTTCAGATCGGCATCCGACTTCACGCGTTGCTCGTAGCGGTCACGAAGTTTGGTAATCACTTTATCGTCTAGATTCCGGGTAGCTTCAAAGCGAGCTGAGGCAATCTGATCCCAGGGCAGGGCGCTCGGTTGGGAACTTTCGCCGTACTCTTCCGCACTGAACGCCGACGGCAATTCGATATCCGGCGTGACGCCTTTGTGCTGGGTGCTACTCCCATTAATCCGGTAGAACTTCGCGATGGTCATTTTCACCTGCCCGACCTTCTCGGATTCTTTCAGCCAGGTATTCAGGTCGACCATCGTCTGCACGGTTCCTTTCCCGTAGGTCTGGCTCCCAATGATGATTCCG
Source organism: Larkinella sp. VNQ87 (assembly GCF_049445795.1). NCBI lineage: Bacteria > Pseudomonadati > Bacteroidota > Cytophagia > Cytophagales > Spirosomataceae > Larkinella > Larkinella sp. VNQ87. The sequence goes on along the minus strand of NZ_JBMSDT010000016.1, from coordinate 154,984 downwards.
CGTTTGTAATCCTGAATGGCCGCAGCAAAAATCTCGGAAGCAGAAGCACTGAACCGGTTGACCAGCACCGCCAGCGGACCATCGTACAGCACCGACGGATCGGGGTCGGTCTGCACTTCGATATCCCCGGTTGCTTCTTTCACCTGAACCACCGGGCCGCGTGAGATGAACAAACCAGTCAGCGTAATGGCTTCGGTCAGCGACCCCCCGCCGTTATCGCGCAGATCGATCACCACGCCGTCCACTTTCTCGGCTTTCAGTTCGTTGACAAACCGTTGTACGTCGCCAGTCGTACTAGCAAACCCTTCTTCGCGTTTGCGGGCACCTTCAAAGTCGCGGTAGAAAACCGGGATTGTGATCACGCCCAGCTTGTATTTTTTCTGATTCTGGGTGATTTCGATGACTTCTTTTTTCGCCCGTTGTTCTTCCAGCTTGATTTTTTCGCGAACCAGCCGGATTTCTTTCGGTGGCGCACTCGGTGTTGCATCGATCGACTTGATTTGCAGCCGGACGGTTGTTCCTTTGGGGCCTTTGATCAGTTTGACCGCATCATCAACCTGGTAGCCAACGATGTTGACGATCTGTCCGTCGCCCTGGGCAACGCCCACGATTTTATCACCTTTCGTCAGCAGTTTGCTCTTGAAAGCCGGGCCGCCGGGAATAACTTCCGAAATTTTGATGTAATCACCGTCTTCCTGCAACAGCGCCCCAATGCCTTCCAGCGAAGCGCTCATTTCCTGATTGAACCGGTCGGCCGAGCGGGGCGACATGTAATTGGTGTGCGGATCGAGCGATTCGGCAAACGAGTTCATGTAAATCTGGAACACGTCTTCGGCTTTGATCCGGGTCATGTAGCGGTCGAGGTTTTTATACCGCGACTTCATGCTGTTGACCACCGACGTATCGGCTTTTCCGGTCAGCTTCAGTTCGAGCGACTGGTTTTTCAGCAGTTTGCGCCACAAGTCGTTCTGTTCTTCAAGATTTTTGGGCCAAGTTGCTTTCTCGCGATCGGTGTTAAAATTTTCATCGGCCGTGAAGTCGAACGGTTTTTGCAGGTTTTCCTGCACGAACTTATTCCGTTCCTGATACCGTTTCCGGAACACATTGTAGATCTCGTAGGCCGCCGTCAGTTCACCGTTGATCAACTGATCGTCGATGTTGTTCCGGTATTTCTCGAACGAGTTGACATCGGACGCCAGAAAATAGGCCTTATTCCCATCCAGTTCCTTCAGGTAGTTTTCAAACACCACCGACGACAGGGAGTCATTCAGCCGCACTTTGCGGTAATGGTGCGTCGTCAGCAAGCGGGCGACCAGTTGTTCAACGTGTTCCTGAGACACCGTTGGCTTCAAGTCATCGGCGCTTGGGGGCGGCAACGGCACGGCCGACATCCCGGCTTGTGGACCCGGCTGAAGGCTCAGCATCAGCACCGGGACCAGCGTAATGAGGTACTTTCTCATACTTCCCTTTCTATGATTAATGTAGCACCACTTCTTTACTGGATGGTTTGAAGGGTTGGATGGTTAAAGGGTTAAAAATGCTAACGCGAGATAATCTTTTTAGCCATTTAAACACTTTCAGCCATTTTTAACCATTCAACCCACCAAGCCACTCACTTTTTCACTATTTCTAACAATTCAATATCGAAAACGAGCGTCGAATTCGGGCCGATCTGCGGGCCGGTTCCCTGCGAGCCATAAGCGAGCGTCGACGGAATATACAGTTTCCACTTCGAGCCGACCGGCATCAGTTGTAACGCTTCACTCCACCCCTGGATTACCTGATTAACCGGGATTTCGAGCGGCTGGCCCCGCTCAACCGAACTATCGAAAACCGTACCGTCGATCAACCGGCCGGTATAATGGGCTTTTACGGTGTCGGTAGTTTGCGGTTTAGGCCCGGTTCCTTCCTTCACAATTTCGTACTGCAAGCCGCTGGCGGTGGTCATCACGCCGGGTTTCTTCTTGTTTTCGGCTAAGAACTGTTCGCCGACTTTTTTGTTGGCTTCCGCTTTGACCGACCGTTCACGCTGGAAAAACTCACCGATGATCTGGTTAGCCTGTTCGGGCGCAATCTGAGTGTTCTGAGAGCGCAGGACATCCTGTAAGGCTTTTGTAATGGCACTGATATTCGCATTCCCGAGATTTTGATTCTTCAGGCCTAAGCCGACATTCACCCCAATGCTGTAACTGACGGAATCAATCGTGTTCGTGAGTTTAATCGGGGAAGCAGCTACAGCAGCAGCCGGGGCCTTCGGTTGGGGCTTGGCAGCCGGTTTTTTTGTTTGAGCCACTACCTGACCCGTTACCAATACAGCCGAGAAAAGACCGGCCACAGTCCATTGTTTAATCGTCATGTGAAAATTCAAAAGTTGTATTCCAAAAAGTCTAGTATGCTGAAAACGTAAAGTTGTAGGACAAAAGTTTGGCAATAGCGGGATTTTATAAAACAAATTATTGATGGATGGTGATGAACGGGGGTCAACGGCCAGCCCCAATAAGCAGACTCCTTAAAAGAACAACCGCTTATCTGACCAGGCTGGTCAGTAATTCACTAAAGTAAAGAACAATTATCAGCATCTCAACACGATGAAGTTAATAATTGTTAATTTTTTTCAGCCCGGATTAGAAACTGGTTAAAACCTGATTAAAACCGGATGAGACCACTGAATCAAAAAGGTTCGGGTCAATTCTTAGAAAAGTATAAACTTGCTTGAGGAATTTTCTCCATAACCTCTGTTTTAGTGAAATTTAGTGCGTAACTTTGCACCCGAATTCTTAGAACCATCATAAAAAAAGATTCTTCCACTCATATGGTATCAGTTAGACCCGACGAGGTTTCGGCCATTCTCCGGGAACAGCTATCGAACTCCAGAACCGCTGCCGAACTCGAAGAAGTTGGTACGGTATTACAAATCGGTGATGGGGTAGCCCGCATTTACGGACTATCGAACGTCCAGGCCGGTGAATTGCTGGTATTCGAAAACGGGTTGCAGGCCCTCGCCCTGAACCTCGAAGAAGACAACGTCGGAACCGTATTGCTCGGTGACTATAGCGAAATCAAGGAAGGTGCTACCGTGAAACGGACGAATCAGATTGCTTACGTCAACGTAGGTGAAGGCATTCTGGGTCGGGTTGTGAACACGCTGGGCCAACCGATCGACGGTATGGGCCCGATTACCGGGGAGACGTTCGCGATGCCACTGGAGCGGAAAGCGCCGGGGGTTATCTTCCGCCAGCCCGTAACCGAGCCGCTGCAAACCGGTATTAAATCCATCGACGCCATGATTCCGGTTGGCCGGGGTCAGCGCGAGTTGATCATCGGTGACCGCCAGACGGGGAAAACCGCCGTGGCCATCGATACGATTATTAACCAGAAAGAATTTTACGATAAAGGCCAGCCGGTTTACTGTATCTACGTAGCCTGCGGTCAGAAAGCCTCGACCATCAAGCAGGTGGAAGCGACGCTACGCCGGGCTGGTGCGATGGATTACACGGTGATTGTGGCCGCTCCGGCTGCCGATCCCTCCCCGATGCAGTTCTTTGCGCCCTTTACCGGTGCCGCCATTGGCGAATACTTCCGCGACACGGGTCGTCCGGCCCTGGTGGTTTACGACGACTTGTCGAAACAGGCCGTGGCTTACCGCGAAGTCTCCCTGCTGCTGCGTCGCCCCCCGGGCCGCGAAGCGTATCCGGGAGACGTTTTCTACCTGCACAGCCGGTTGCTGGAACGGGCCGCCAAAGTCATCAGCAACGACGAAATCGCGGCTACGATGAACGACCTGCCGCCGTCGCTGATTGGCAAGGTAAAAGGAGGTGGTTCGCTGACGGCGCTGCCGATTATCGAAACCCAGGCCGGTGACGTTTCGGCCTACATCCCGACCAACGTGATTTCGATTACCGACGGTCAGATCTTCCTCGAAACCAACCTGTTCAACTCCGGTATCCGTCCGGCGATCAACGTCGGTATTTCGGTATCACGGGTGGGTGGTAACGCGCAGATCAAGTCGATGAAAAAAGTGGCCGGTACGCTGAAACTGGATCAGGCCCAGTTCCGTGAGCTGGAAGCCTTCGCCAAGTTCGGTTCGGATCTGGATGCTTCTACGAAACTGACCATCGAACGGGGCCGCCGGAACCAGGAGATTCTGAAGCAGCCCCAATACTCGCCGGTCGCCGTTGAACAGCAGGTCGCGATCATTCTGGCCTCGACCAACGGCTTCCTCGACCGCGTGCCGGTCAACAAAGTGAAAGAATTTGAAGCCGAATTTGCTAACCAGATGAGTGCGCAACACCAGGATACGCTCGACCAGCTTCGGGCCGGCAAACTGGACGACAGCATCATCGCCGTGGTGAAAAAGGTCGCTACGGAATTAGCTGCTCGGTACGCATAAAGGTTAGATTCTGGAAATTCAGGAGTTCAGGATTTGAGTGTTCGACCGGTTTTCCGCGTCGGCGCTCAAATCCACCACTCTACAACCAACAACAATGGCCTCTCTAAAAGAAGTACGAAGCCGGATTTCTTCGATTATCTCGACGCAGCAGATCACCAAAGCCATGAAAATGGTAGCGGCTGCCAAACTGCGCCGGGCTCAGGATGGTATCATACAAATGCGCCCCTATGCCCAGAAACTGAGTGAAATGCTCAGCACAGTGGCGGCCGGTGCCGAACTGGCGGCCGAAAGTCCGTACAACCAGGTTCGGCCGGTAGAACGGGTGTTGCTGATTCTGGTAACCTCCGATCGGGGCTTGGCCGGTGCTTTTAATACCAACGTCATTAAAGAAGCGCTTACGCTGATCAACGGCCGCTACGCCGAGCAGGCTCGCCGGGGCAATGTCGAAATCATGGCGATCGGCAAAAAAGGTGCCGAAGCGTTCCAGCGCCGGGGCTTTAAAGTCAATACCAACTACATTGACACCTTCCAGGCACTGAGTTTTGCCAAAGTCCGTTTGGCCGCCGAAGAAGCCATGAATGCCTTCACGGCGGGGCAGTTCGATCAGATCGTGATCGTTTTCAACGAATTTAAAAACGTTGCCACCCAAATCATTCGCTCTGAGCAATTTCTACCGATCGTTTCCGCCCCGACGCCATCGGCGACCAAAACCGTCAACGTCAATTACCTCTTCGAACCTTCGGAAGAAGAAATCATCACGGAACTGATTCCAAAGACGCTGAAAATTCAGTTGTATAAGGCCGTTCTGGAATCGAACGCGTCGGAGCATGGCGCCCGGATGACGGCGATGGACAAAGCGACGGAGAACGCCGGGGAGCTTCTGAAAGAACTTAAACTGGTCTACAACCGGACCCGTCAGGCCGCTATTACCAAAGAAATCCTTGAGATCGTCGGCGGTGCCGAAGCGCTCTCCAAATAAATATAAGCTTACTTGAACTGGTAAACCCCGTCGCGCGAATAGTGGCGGGGTTTTTCTTTGACAAAATTGGCCCCGACAATACCAGGGGCCAATCGATTCGGGTTAGGGTAATTAGCACGAACAAAACAAAAATCAACGCTGGAAAACCAGACTCGCCACGTCGGCTTCGGAACGAACCGGTTTGTTCCAGCTTTCGAGCGACACCCAATGGCCACTCTCGTAGGCGGTATATTTATAGGTAGTTGATTTCCCGTCAGCGCTTAAGTCGTAGTCGATGGTGGCCACTGGTACGAAGTCGTCGGAGGGTGCATCCTGCGCCACTTTTTCAGTCTGCTTTTGGGAAAGCAGCAGCACAAACAAGGTGCAGAACGAAACCAAAGGCAGCGTTTTCATAGCATCTCCATTAAAATAATTCCAGAAACAATCCTGTTGGGCTGGGTAAGCCTCCTCCGGCCTAGGTTCCGGAGGAGGCTAATGCGTCAGTCTTACCCAGTCACGACCGACGCATTCTTATCAAGATCACCATGCCCTAACAAGAGGAAGGTTCACTGACAGAAAGTAAGAATACACCATAATAGAATTGGTTGGTAGGGAATCATTCGCTGATCCGGGCGAGCAATTGACTTCGACGTTGAATCACCGGCTGGTAGCTGCTTTCATTTATTAATACGCTGCCACCTGATGCTACGTTGCGGGGCGGTTTTGGTGTGTCGCTATTTTGCCGGAATGTGTCGAAAAGTAGCCGAAAAAGGTAAGGGTGAAACCCTCCTTCATGCTAATCTACCGAACGACTTCCGCCTATAGGATAGATCCAGCGAGCAGGGCATGTATTTTTAAGAAAAAAATTTGTAAGCTTGAAACCATTTTTGAACATTTAATGTATTTACATTAAATGTCACTACATTATAATTAAAACTCTTACAACAATGGCTACTTCAGCTCCCGCAACAACCGTTTGGACCATCGATCCTTCCCACTCCGAAATTCAATTTAAAGTCCGTCACCTGATGGTGTCGAACGTAACGGGTAAATTTACATCATTTGAAGGCCAGGCCGAGACCAACGGTGACAGCTTCGACGGTGCCAAGCTGACCTTTTCAGCCGATATCGACAGCATCCAGACAGGTGCCGAACAACGCGACGGTCACCTGAAATCGGCGGACTTTTTTGATGCGGCCAACCACCCGAAACTGATCTTCGAATCGACGTCGGTAACGAAAACCGGCGATGATACCTACGACATCGTTGGTGATCTGACGATCCGCGGAATTACAAAATCCGTCACACTGAAAGCCGAAGAAGGTGGCCAGATGGTGGATTTTTACGGCAACACGAAAGCCGGTTTTGAAATTACCGGAACGATCAAACGGAAAGAATTTGGTTTGTCTTGGGATGCCGTAACCGAGGCCGGTGGTGTGGTCGTCAGCGACGATGTGAAGCTGATCCTGAACGTTCAGGTAGGTCGTCAATAAGCTTTTTTTTCCTTAACAATTTTTAACCATCCGCTCCCACCGGCGGATGGTTTCTTTTTTTCTAAAATAGCTATCTCACAAAAATATAACCCTCATAGTCAGAGCCTTATAAAATTCATTCCAACCCTTACGGCCTGAAATGAATCCTAAAAAAAGATGAACTAAGCAAGCTGAAAAACCGTTATTTTAACGAGCAAATACTAATGCGAAATCGCGTAGCGTTAAGAAAAGAGTTCAGCAGTAATCGAACCCTAATATAATAATCTCAATCACGTTAAACGTATGAATATCAAGAGCATAATTGCCAGTTTGTTCATGTTGGGTCTGTTGGCAAGTTGTGCGCCATCGATTAATGTCAAATATGACTATGACCCAAAAGTGAATGTTCGTCAGTTTTCTACCTTCCGGGTTGAAGCCGACCAACGCCGTAATGCCGACCCGATTGCGGGCAGCAACCTGAACCAGCGCCGAATTGCCGATGCCATTGAAAAATCGATGCTCGCCAAAGGGTACAAACCCGTCGTTGGGGGCGAAGCGGATTTGGTGATTCGTTTCTTCTCTGACTCGAAAGACCGTCAGCAGGTGCAGTCAAACAACACCTGGTCTCCGTACTGGATGTGGTATAACCCGGGTTACAACAACGTGTATACCCGTCAGTATGAAGAAAACCGGGTGGTGATCAACGTCTACGACGCCCGTACGAACGACATCATCTGGCAGGGCTGGGCGACTGGTCAGTTGAACCAGAGCAAAAAGGATAGCAACCGGGATATTGCCTACCGGACCACGGTTGACAGCATCATGAAACAGCTTCCGGAAAGTGCCGGTTCTGATTACAGCTCCGTGAAAGAAAGGTAATTTAATCTCGGCACGAACCTGACCGGTTTGACAAAACCGCCCCTTCCGACGAAGCGGGCGGTTTTTGTTTATAGGGTTTGCGCTAACCAGCCCGTCAGGCCATTGGCCTGGCGTACCAGTTGATACGATCCGAACAGACCCAATACTTCCACGGCTGACCCGGCGGGTAGCGTTTCGATGACAGCAGCCTGGTTATTGGCTGCTTCTAATAGATCGGAGCCTGTGGGTAAAGTGGTTCGTCGCAGGGAGCGCCGGGCAGGCTCGACCACGCTGCTGGCTATGTAACCCCGCGCACCATCCGGCAATTCGATGCGTAACCAGCTTGTCGTGCCCCCCGTAACAGTAAAAGCCGAAGCCCGAGGCAAAACCCGCACGATGGGAGCATCGCCATTCGGTGATTGGCGCAAAACCGCACGAGCCGCCGAAATCCGCACGGAATCGCCCAGGGTTTCGGTCGGCACCAGCGCCTGGCGGGCCGGACCGGTGCCGCGCCGGACAAAGGGCAGCGGATCGACAGCCCCGGCGTTAAAGCTGTAAATGCCAAAATGTAGGTGTGGCCCCGTCGTCCGGGCGTTGCCGGTATTTCCGATAAACCCGACCGTATCGCCAACCGACACCCGTTGCCCCTGCTGAACGGCTTGTGAGTCCAGGTGAGCGTAATACAACGTTTGATTTCGTTTGGAATCCGAGACGTAAACGACATTGCCGCCGAGGTTGTTAGTCCCAACGCCCGACACATAGCCCTCCGCAGCCGCCAGAGCGGGCGTTCCGCGGGGTGCAAAAATGTCGATGCCTTCGTGCCGACGACGACCGGCATCACGCGGGACGCCGAAATAACTACTGATCTGACGGCTATCGCGCCCCTGAACCGGAAAGCCCAGGATGGGTTCGCGCGTGACGGAAAGCGTGTAGCGGCCACTGCGTAACAGTTCGGGTTGAATCCGAATCAGATGGGTACGGTTTCGGCGTACTTCCAGTTCCAATTGATTGGTATCGGCTTTAGCGGAGGCCAGGCGATCCGGGTCACGGTTGCTTTCATCCAGTTCATAGACGTCGATGAAAACCTGAACCGGCTGCTGGCCTTCCACCTCCACTTTGATAATCAGCTTGTCGCCCCGCTGTCCGTTCAAGCGGTAACCCAGCGCGAAGGGCCGGTTGGCCGAGAAGTAACCGCTTTCGCGGTACGGTACATTGATGAGAATAGAGTCTTTGAGCGCCCGATTGGCCGTCGCCAGCCAGTCGGTACCGAGGGCCGTGCGTTCCAGACGGGCATCGCGCAACGACTGCGCGTACTGCTCGTGCGGTGAAGCCGGACGGAACAATTTCCCCGGCCCTACGCTGGTGCAGGCTCCCAACAAGCCCGTTATTCCAATAAAAAGGCGGCAAATCAAAGAAAACTTCATAGGTGAGCATCGTTTGTTAGTAAACGACGACACCTCCCGCAAGGTTGCGGAAAATAAGCAACTTTCTGGTAGTCAGCTTTATTTTCCCATCCAGACTTTAAAATCGCTCACCTTTTCCCGGCTTACAATCGCTTCTTTCTCAAAAACCGGTTTTAACACCAGCGACAGGCGGTTTCCAAAGTAAGGCTGAATCTGCTCGACGGCATTGTGCGTGACAATCACACCCCGGTTGATTCGGAAGAACACCGAGGGGTCGAGAGCGTCCTCCAGTTCGTCGAGCGTATAATCGATCAGGTATTTCTGGTTGTTCCAGGTTTTGAAGAAGCTAAACCGCTCATCGGTGAAGAAATACGCAATATCCTGCACTTCAATGGACAGCAGCCGTTGCCCCAGCCGCACCAGAAACCGTCGGCGGTATTCTTTCGGCTGTTGCAGTTGCAGTTCGCGCAGCAATTTATCCAGGTTAAAAGGCTGATTCGATGACGGGCTTACCTCGGTCCGGCGTGCGCTCAAATCCCGGAATTTTTTCAGGCTGCGTTGCAAATCGTCTTTCTGGATCGGTTTCAGCAGGTAGTCGATGCTGTTGACCTTGAACGCCTGGAGGGCATATTCGTCGTAGGAAGTCGTAAAAATGACGGTACTGCTAATCTCTACCTGATCGAATATTTCGAAACTCTGCCCGTCGGCCAGTTCAATGTCCATGAAAATCAGATCCGGCGAAGCGTTGTTTTTCAGCCAGCCCACGGTGTCTTCAATACTGGCCGTAACCCCGGCTACTTCGAGGGTTGGGTCTACCTCCTGCACCAATTTCCGCAACTTCCGCACGGCCAGGTCCTCATCTTCTACAATCAATACATTCATCGGGATTTCTTTTTCACCAAACAACGGCAAGTAATCGTTTTTCCGCGAATAAGTCATACAAATTCCGTCCGAAATGCGCTTTCCGAAGCGTGTATTGTGTAATCCCGCGGAAGAATTGCAAACGGTCCGGCAAATAGGATGTCCTCCCGCTGCCCCTACCTCACCGCGAGCTGGCCGTTTTCGGTCAGCCGAAGCAGAACAACCATCCTGCCTTATCGACTCGGAATCAACTGAGTAAGCGGTCGGTCAATGGCGGGAAATGTCACTTTTTTGACGTCTTTCGACAGCGACCACCAAGCCCGTTCCCGCTTACTTTGTTCTTATAAAAATCTAATGAACACCATCCTTTTTTGGTATGAAAAAAGTATTGCGTATCGTCTTGATTGGAGTGGGCTTTGTGGCCGTTGCACTCCTGGGCTTTGTCAGTTTTGTGGCCATCCGAGGCATTCCTACTTATGACGCTCCCACCATTCAGGAACTGACCATTGAAGCCACCCCGGCCCGCCTGGTTCGCGGGGAGAAAATTGCCCGAATGCACTGCATCGCCTGCCACTCGGGGGCGGACAACCGGCTGACCGGTCGGCAAATGGATGACCTGCCCGAATTGTTCGGCACAGTTTATACCATGAACATCACGCAGGATAAGGAGGTCGGAATTGGCAACTGGACTGATGGCGAGCTGCTCCATTTTCTGCGCACTGGCATCCGGCGGGATGGCTCCTTTGCCCCCATCATGCCAAAATTTGCCACCATGGCCGACGAAGACCTAAAGTCCGTCGTTGTCTGGCTTAAGTCCGACGCGGCCCAGGTTCAGCCTTCGGCTCAGGAAGCGCCTAAATCGGATTTCTCGCTCTTCTCCAAACTGCTCGCCAACACGGTTATCAAACCGCTGCCCTACCCGGACAAAGCGATCGTGATTCCGGACAGCACCGACGAGGTAACCTTTGGCCGGTACGTCGCCGATGGGTTGGGCAACTGTTACATCTGCCACTCGGCGGATATTACCGACTACAATCCGCTGCATCCGGAATTATCGAAAGGGTATTACGGGGGCGGAAACAAAATGATAACATCCGACAAAAAGCCCATCTTTACGGCCAACCTAACGTTTGACGAAGAAACCGGCATCGCGAAGAAATACACCAAACAGCAGTTTATTCAGGCCGTCAAAGCCTGCGTCCGGCCCGATGGTAGCCTGCTTCGCGCGCCAATGTTTCCGCACCAAATGACCGATTACGAAGCGGGGGCAATTTTTGAGTACCTAAAAACCGTGCCCAAAATCAAAAACGACATTCCGAGCAAGGAACAGGAGGCACTGGCCAGCAAGTAAACCTGGTTTCAGTCAATCGTCATTTCATCCGCCAGCACCCAGGCCGGTTTTCCGGCGCGCGGCATTCCGATCGGGACTTTCCCCGCGTTACGGGCTATTATCCGCACAAACCGCGCTTTGACCGGTTCAAAAGCAAGGGTTTGGCGGATGATAGCCTGTTTTCCGCGTTCGGCCGGATTCATCGATACGGTTTTTACCCGTTGAAACCGTTGCCCATCGTCCGAAACCGCCACCTCGACGGCTTTCGGCAAGAGAATATCGCCCGCCGTAGCCCGCACCAAGCCAATGCTGACGGTTTGAATGGTTTGCGGTTTTTGTAAATCAATAATCGTGGTCAGGTCGGCGGTTTTCACGCCCTGCACGCCCTGCATTTCCTGCAAATAGCCCACCGTGGTGCCAAGTTGTCCGTCAGTAAGCAGCGACGGTTCTGCATCGTACGGTTTGCTGGCCGCCATTGACAGCCGGATCGGTTTTCCGGTTGCCCTGGAGACGACTAACTCCCAGGTTTGCACCGGTCCAATAACTTCCCCATTCCGGACAGTAACAGCTTTGACATTCGCTGATTCGGCTAGCAAAACCGGTTGCTCATAGCGGCCGGATGTGGGGGTTGGCTCCATACCATCCGTCGTATAGCGGATTTCGGCGTTTGGATCGCTGGTTGTCAGGATAAGCTGCAAGCGGCCATCCGGCTGCGCAGCTGTTTGGGCACGCACGGCATAATACGTCCGGGAATAGGTAGTGTTCAGGTAATCGAGCCGGTGGAGAAAAACCGGCAATCGTTGCCTGAACTCCGGCCAGCTTTTCTGGTCACGATCCGTCCAGGCGATTTCGGCCACGGCAGCCGCCCGGGGCCAAACCATGTACTCGACCTGTTCGGGCGTTTTGAGGTATTCCGTCCAGACGCTAGCCTGCACGCCCAGAATTCGGTTTTGAACGCTGGCGGGCAAATCAGCCGGAGTGGGTTCAAACGAATACGTTTCTTCCAGGGGTGTAAACCGCCCAAAGGCCAGCGGTTCCTGCGCCCTGTCGCCCTGGTAATGATCCAGGTAAACAAAATTCTCGGGCGTCATGATCACATCGTGGCCCTGCTGAGCCGCCCGGATGCCGTCTTCCACCCGTCGCCACACCATCACCGTCGCGCTTGGCGACACCCGAATGGCCGGACTATTCCCTTCCAGGATTTCGTCCCAGCCGATGATTTTCCAACCCTTTGAGGTCACCCACCGGTCGATGCGGGCCGTAAAGTAGCTTTGTAGCTGATTTTCGTTTTTCAACTTCAATTTCCGGATCAGGTTCTGGCAAAACGGGCTTTGTTTCCACGAAATCTTAGGGCACTCGTCTCCGCCAATGTGCAGATATGGTCCCGGAAACAGGCTCATCACTTCCGTCAGTACATCCTGTAAAAAGTCAAAGGTTTTGTCGTAGGGGCAAAAAACCTCCTTAAAAATGCCCCATTTTGTAGCGGTTTCGTACGTTCCACCCGAACACCCCAGTTCCGGATAAGCCGCCAACGCTGCCCTCGCGTGGCCGGGCATCTCAATTTCGGGGATAACGGTTACATATTTCGACCGAGCATACCGCACCACTTCCCGCACCTCGTCCTGCGTGTAAAAACCGCCGTAGGGTCGACCGTCAAACTCCTGCGGGTCTGATTCGTAGTAATGTCCGATCAGGGTTTCTTTCCGCCAACCGCCTACCTGCGTCAGTTTAGGGTACTTTTTAATCTCGATCCGCCAGCCCTGGTCGTCGGTCAGGTGCCAGTGAAAGGTGTTAAACTTGTGCATGGCCAGCAGGTCGATGTATTTTTTGATGAACGAAACCGGGAAGAAATGCCGGGCCACATCCAGGTGCAGCCCCCGGTACCGAAAACGCGGGGCATCTTCGATCCGACAGGCAGGGAGCGACCAGTCAACCGGCGAAGAAACCGGCGTTGGGCTGAAAACCGCCGGAGGCAGCAGTTGATAGAGTGACTGAATGGCGTAAAAAAAACCGGACGGTTGAGCGGCTTCAATCGTCACCTCACCCGGAGCTACCTCAAGCCGGTAACCTTCTGCCCCCAGCCGGGCGTCGCTGACCGGTACAAAAGCGATGGAGTTAGGACCCGGCGTTGAACCCGTAACGGGTTGGACTGAAAGCGTCAGGCCACTGGCGGTTTTCACCTGGCGAATAAACTCCTGAGCGATGGCTTGCACCTCCGATTGACCCGCTGGAAGACGCACGACCGTTTCGCCGGTCAGCACGAAGCGACCGGGCCGGGCTTCCAGGCTTGCGGGTTTCGGAATGATGGAGAACTGCCCGAAAATCGAAAAAGGAGCCAAAACCGCTATAATGAACCAAATTTTTCCCAGCATGAACCAACGGATTTGTATTTTTAGCCTTCAACTTAAACGCAGACAAAAGAAGAAAGACACGGGACAAGTGACGCAAGGTAAAAAAACGTTCATCTCACTGCTTTTCTCTGTTTTCTAATCAGTCTGCCATAAAACTAATTTGAACGGATTTAAGCAACTTCTGATTACGGGTATCGTATGGATAACCGCCCTTCCGGTTTTTGGTCAAACACAAACCCGAAAATACGACATTGAAGTGGCCGGTTTGCGGATTGGCAACATGCACATAACACAAACGAGCAGCCCGACCGCCCTCGTCTACGATCTCATCAGCGATGTGGAATTCTGGTTTTTCGGAAAAATCAAAGTGTATTACAAAACCGTCTCCCGGCACGACCCCGCCACCCGGCAACTGCTCCGCTCCGATACTGACGCGAAAACCAGCCGGGGCAATTACCAGACCGACATTGTCTGGCAAAACGGCCGGTACGACATCAATGCCAACCAGTACAAATACCAGCGCAAAGCCACCGACTCTCAACCGATTGAGTTTACGATATCCCGGCTTTACTTCGAGGAGCCCGTCGGCCTGAACCGGGTTTTTGCCGAATATTTCGGTAATTACGCCAGCGTCGAACCGACGAAAAAAGGAAGTTACCGCGTCCGAATCGACGACCGCGAGGATGAATATTTCTACGAGAAAGGGCAACTGGTCCGGATTGTGAAGAAAAACCCGATTAAGAATTACACCATCCGGCGTGTGGAGTAACCGTTCGTGAACACCGAAATCAAAACCGGTTTTTACCCTGGCAATTTCATCTTTGCCCTACGTTCGTTTATAGTCAGGTCCCTGATAATGGCCCGATTATCGTTTTTTTTTCGTTAGTTTTAAGAGAAAGAAATTCAAACAACCTCCATGAAAATTGTTTACTTGCTACGGCCAGCCCGTCTGCTTTTCTGCCTGATTGGCTGGATGGTTTTTGCGCCTTCGCTCCGGGCACAACCGGGTGTCAACAAAGCCGATTCGATTTACGTTCGGGAGAATTACACGAAAATTGAACGGCTGATTCCGATGCGCGACGGCATCAAGCTGTTCACGTCGATCTATCTGCCCAAAAACACCACCCAGAAGTACCCAATCCTACTCGGTCGGACGCCCTACAGTGTGGCGCCCTACGGCGAGGACAAGTACAAAACGTCGCTCGGTCCTTCGATGGTGTTTGCCCGCGACGGCTATATCTTTGTTTATCAAGATGTTCGTGGAAAATGGATGTCGGAAGGTGAGTTTGTAGCCGTTCGGCCGCACAACCCCAATAAGAAAAAGAAAACCGACATTGACGAGAGCACGGACACCTACGATACCATCGACTGGCTCATCAAAAACCTGCCCAACAACAACGGGCGCGTGGGTACCTGGGGCATTTCGGCACCCGGTTTTTACACGACGATGACGGCCATCGACGCCCACCCAGCCCTCAAAGCGGTTTCGCCCCAGGCTCCGGTGACGGATTGGTTTATGGGCGACGATCGGCACCACAACGGCGCGTTTTTCCTGATGGGCACGTTTGCGTTCCTGTCGTCCTACGGTAAGCCCCGGCCGGAGCCGACCTCCAAGCCATCACCCGGTTTTTCGGCGTATGGTACCCCCGATTCGTACCAGTTTTACAAGGGAATCGGGCCACTTTCGAAGGTGAATGAGCGGTATTTCAACGGGCAGAACAAGATCTGGCAGGAGATGATCGACCACCCGAATTACGACGACTTCTGGCAGGCCCGAACGCCCGTGCCGCACCTAAAAAACATCAAACCGGCGGTGCTGACCGTCGGTGGCTGGTTCGATCAGGAGGATTTGTACGGCCCGCTCAAGACCTATGCCGCCATTGAACAGCAGAATCCGAACGCGCAGAACAAGCTGGTCATGGGGCCCTGGATTCACGGCGGCTGGGCGCGGAGCAACGGCGATGGGCTGGGCAACATCCGGTTTGGGTCAAAAACCGCTCCGTATTACCGCGAGAAAATCGAACTCCCGTTTTTCAATCATTACCTGAAAGACGGCCCGGATCCGCAACTAGCCGAAGCGACTATTTTCCTGACCGGTGCAAACGAATGGAAACAATACAGCCAGTGGCCACCCAAAGAATCGCAGGAACGCAATCTGTACCTGCACCCCAACGGCAAGCTGTCGTTTGAACCGCCTAAAGAAACCGAACCCGTTTTTGATGAATACCTGAGCGATCCGAAAAAACCGGTTCCGTATACCAACAACATTCAGATTCTGCGGGGCAGTGACTTCATGTACGAAGACCAGCGGTTTGCAGCCGCCCGGCCCGACGTGCTCGTGTACGAATCGGAGCCGCTGACCGAAGACCTGACGATTACGGGCAACGTGTTGGCGAACCTGTTTGTGGCAACCACCGGCACCGACGCCGATTTTGTGGTGAAGCTCATCGACGTGTATCCCGACACGACCAAACTGACCAGCCCGATTCCGACGACCAAAATGGGCGGTTTTCAGTTGATGGTGCGGGGCGAAGTGATGCGGGCCAAATTCCGGAACAGCTTTTCGAAACCCGAGCCGCTAAAACCGGGTGAGGTCACGGAAGTGAAGTTTGACATGCAGGATGCGGCCCATACGTTTAAGAAAGGGCACAAACTGATGGTGCAGGTACAAAGTTCCTGGTTCCCGCTGGTCGACCGTAATCCGCAGAAGTTCATGAACATTTACGACGCGACGGACGCTGATTATCAGAAAGCGACACACCGCGTGTATTTTTCCACCAAAGCACCGTCACACGTGAAGGTGCGGGTGTTGGATAAGGGGATTTGAAGAAGTCTAATAGCCGACGAGCGGTAAAGGAGAGAATTAACTCGCAGCGGTATCGGCTGACTCATGAACGGTAGGGTGTTCGCAGATGCGTATTAAGAATTTCATCTACTTTTTGGTCATCCCACGCTTGTTCGTCCCAGATTTTATTGGCTCCATCAATCGACTTCTCAGTGAAATAATTGACGATCAACCGCTTAATTTCCAACCAATGCTGACTATCAACTTCCCGTGAGAACATCTTGAGCAACTCAAGTTGTGGTTGATTAAGCGGAGTTTTCAATGAATTTTCCATAAGTCATCGTTCAATAGGGGTTGTCTGACACGAATTGCTTTATCTATTCAAACGGCGTATCCATCACATTGCTCTACATTCCTCCTTGTGAAACTCCCCGGCCAGAAAAACGCTTTACCGCGCGGTTTGCTGGTGTTGAATAACGGTTTTCAACCGCTCGATTTCCTGTTGCTGGCTGTCAGCCTTGAAGTAATAGTACAGCCCGGCAACCAGGAATATTTTCGATAAGATAAAGACAATCAGAAACGCAAGCCGCCAGAGTTTGTGGACGCGGATAAACGAGTCGCTGACCTCGACTTCCACGAAATCCGACTTGGCGGTTTTGGGTTGGGGTTCCTCTTTGCCGTTGTCGGTGACGTATTTTTTCAGGTCTTTCCCGGTTGTTCGGGCCTGAATCAGTTCCCAGGTACCGGGCGGGGGCGGAACGGCACTCTCCAAGCAATACTGCTCAATCACCACCTCCAGATCGACCAGGGCCGACGATACCTCCGGATACAGGCTCTTCATCTGCTGGACTTCGTGTTGCTCCTCGTCGGAAGCCAGCCCCAGCAGATAAGCCTCTAATACCCCACTCTGTATGTACTGATGAATGTCCAAATCCTTGCGTAATTACGATCGACGAAACCGATGTATAAAATCCCGAATGGCCCGCAGCGATTCCGCTTTGGGAATCCCGGCCTGCTCCGAAATCGCTTCAAATGAATAGCCCTGACGAAACGCCAGATCAAAAATAGCTTCGGGGGAATAACCGCCCGCCAGCGAAATTGGTTCAGCGTACGTGGCACCTCGCTCCCTAGCTCGGGCCTTCATTTCCAGGGCTTTGGCCCGGGCCAGCCGAATTACTGCCAGCGCCGGATTGGTCGCCGAACCGACGGATAAAGCGAGTTGACCGGAAGTAAACACGTCCAGCAGCGCTTCCTGAGCCAGGTGGGTCTGCGGCAAAATCTGCAGTATGATTCCGTAGGCCATTGCGCCGTATCGGTCGTATAAAGCCCGTTGATCGGCAGGAGTTCGAAGCTGCCTTTGGTGGGCACTCCCCGCCGATCGTTCCAATTCATTCATGCCATACGCTATTAAGGGAACATCTGAATTAGGGTAGGTCCGGTCCTTCTCCTTACACGCTGCTATTTCCCCACCTTCCGGAATCCAATCGAGCCAAAACTACGACCAATTCATTCGTAAAGATGTAGAAAAAAATGGCAACTATCCAGCTTTTTAACCGCGGATTACCAGACATATAAAAAGCACCGTGCCTTTCAACCGTAGAAAACCGGAAATCCGGTTTTTAGTCTTCAGCGTCTACCCGTGCGTTCCGCTCAATTTTCCGTATCTTTGCGGTCAATTCTAAATTCCAGTACGACCGTGAGTTACAAAGAATACAAGAACCTGGACGGTTCGGCGTTCCGATATGCCCAGGTTGCCAACGATATTTTAGCTTTCTGGAAGGCCAACCGCGTCTTTGAACAATCCGTCGAAACGCGCGAAGGAAAGCCTACGTTTACGTTCTACGAAGGTCCGCCGTCGGCCAATGGGCAGCCGGGGATTCACCACGTCATGGCGCGGGCCATCAAGGATATTTTTTGCCGTTACAAAACGCTGCAAGGCTTTCAGGTTAAGCGGAAAGGCGGTTGGGACACCCACGGGTTGCCCATTGAATTGCAGGTCGAAAAAGAACTCGGCATTACGAAAGACCACATCGGCAAACCCGAATCGGAAGGCGGTATCAGCATCGAAGCCTACAACCAGAAGTGCCGGGAAGCCGTCATGAAATACACGGACCGCTGGAACGACCTGACCGAAAAAATGGGCTACTGGGTCGATCTGGACAATCCGTACGTGACCTACCAAAGCGAGTACATCGAATCCGTCTGGCAGTTACTGAAACGCCTGTACGACAAGGGATTGCTGTACAAAGGCTATACCATTCAGCCGTATTCGCCCAAAGCCGGAACCGGCTTGTCGTCGCACGAGCTGAACATGCCCGGCACCTACAAGGACGTGAAGGATACGACGATTGTGGCGATGTTTAAGGTGGCAAAGGGCAAAGGGCATGGAGCAGAGGGTAAGGGGGACTCAACACCCTCTGCCCTTCCCCCTCTGCCCTCTGCCACCTACATCCTGGCCTGGACGACGACGCCCTGGACGCTGCCCGCCAACTCGGCACTGACCGTTGGGAAAGACATCGATTACGTGCTGGTGAAAACCTTCAACCCGTACACCTACGAACCGGTGCATGTTGTTTTGGCGAAGGCACTGGTGGGCCGCTGGTTCAACGAAAAAGGGCAAGATGGTGATTTTGAAGGCTATCCGGCGTCGGACAAAAAACTGTTGCCGTGGAGCATCGTGGGCGAGTTCAAGGGCGCTGACCTGGCCGGGATCGAATACGAGCAATTGCTGCCTTACGTCCAGCCCGACAAACCGGCTTTTCGCGTCATCCTGGGCGATTTCGTTACGACGGAAGACGGTACAGGCGTGGTGCATACGGCCCCGACGTTCGGGGCCGACGACTTCCGGGTTGCCCAGCAGAACGGCATTCCGGCCATCATGGTGAAGGACGAAAACGGCAAGGAAGTGCCGATTGTTGATAAACAGGGCCGGTTTGTGAAGGAGATCGGAGAGTTTGGTGGCCGGTACGTGAAAGAGCAATATTATTCGGACGAAGAACAGGAGGCACCGGATTTCAAACCGACCGACGTGCTGATTGCCATCAAGCTGAAAAGCGAGGGCAAAGCGTTTCATGTTGAAAAATACGAACACCCGTACCCGCACTGCTGGCGGACGGACAAACCGGTGTTGTACTACCCGCTCGATAGCTGGTTTATCCGGACAACGGCGGTGAAAGACAAGCTCGTGGCGTTGAACAAAACCATCAACTGGAACCCCGAAAGCACCGGAACCGGCCGGTTTGGCAACTGGCTCGAAAACCTGGTCGACTGGAACCTGAGCCGCAGCCGGTTTTGGGGAACGCCGTTGCCGATTTGGCGGAACGAAACTGGGGAAGAAATCTGCATCGGATCAGTGGCCGAACTGCAAGCCGGGGTGAAAAAAGCCCTGGCATCAGGCCGTTTGTCGGACGAGCAAGCCGCGAAAAATCAGGCCTATCTGGAAAAGATCGCATCAGGCGATTACGACCTGCACCGGCCGTTTGTGGATGAGTTGTACCTGGTTTCTGAATCTGGAAAAGTCCTGCAACGCGAGCCGGATCTGATCGACGTCTGGTTCGATTCGGGGGCCATGCCGTACGCGCAGTGGCATTATCCGTTTGAGAACAAGGCAGTATTTGAAAAAGCGTATCCGGCTGATTTTATCTCGGAAGGGGTCGATCAGACGCGGGGCTGGTTCTTCACGCTCCACGCCATTTCAGGGATGCTCGGTACACTCGACGGCCAAACCGAGTCGTCGGTGGCGTTCAAAAACGTGGTATCGACCGGGCTGGTGCTCGACAAAAACGGCAATAAAATGTCGAAGCGGTTGGGCAACGCCGTCGATCCGTTCACGACGCTGGACACTTACGGGGCCGATGCGACGCGCTGGTACATGGTTACCAACGCCGAACCCTGGGACAACCTGAAGTTCAACCTCGATGGCATTGCCGAGGTGCAACGGCGGTTTTTCGGAACGTTGTACAATACGTATTCCTTCTTTGCTCTGTACGCCAACCTCGACCAAGTTGATTTCGATGGCGTTCGGACGATTCCGGTGTCGGAACGCCCGGAACTCGACCGCTGGATTCTGTCGAAACTGCAATCGCTGGTGCTGGAAGTGGAGCAGCAGTTCGAGAACTACAACCCGACCAAAGCGGGCCGGGCCATCCAGGATTTCGTTAACGATCAGTTGTCGAACTGGTACGTTCGGCTATCGCGTCGGCGGTTCTGGACCGGTTCGGCGCAGGGTAGTTCGGCAGCCGACAAACAGGCGGCTTACGAGACGCTGCACGAGTGTCTGACTACGGTTTCAAAACTGATGTCGCCCATCGCGCCGTTCTTCGCCGACTGGCTGTACCGGAATCTGACGAAGGAAACCGAATTGTCGGTTCACCTGACTTATTTCCCAAAAGCCGAAACCAACCTGATTGACAGCGATCTGGAAACGTCCATGCAACTCGGTCAGGACATTTGTTCGCTGGTGCATTCGCTGCGGAAAGGCCACAAAATCAAGGTGCGCCAACCGCTGACGAAGGTACTCATCCCGGTGCTGAGCGAAACGACCCGGCGGCAAATCGAACACGTTGCGCCGATCATTCAGTCGGAGGTCAACGTCAAATCCGTGCAATTCATCGACGATGCATCCGGTATTCTGAAGAAGAAAATCAAGCCGAATTTCAAAACGCTGGGGCCGAAATTCGGGCCGATGATGAAAGACGTCGCCACGACGATCAACACCATGACCGAAGACGACATCCGGAAACTGGAAGCTGCGGGCAGTATGCAACTCGCCATCGGCGAGATCACGCTGGCCGATGTGGAAATCCGCACGGAAGATGTGCCGGGCTGGATTGTCGCCACTCAGGGCGGGTTGACGGTGGCGCTGGACGTGACCATCACGCCCGAACTCCGGCAGGAAGGCATTGCTCGCGATTTCATCAACCGCATCCAGAATTTGCGGAAGGATCAGAATTTCGACGTAACCGATAAAATCCGGATCGAACTGGAGCCCGGCGAAGGCACAAATGATGTGCTGACGAGCGCCATCGAAACGCACAAAGACTACATCTGTCAGGAAGTGCAGGCGCTATCGCTGGAGTTGGTTAACGACCTGAACGGCAACGCGACGGAAGTGGAAATGGATGAATTTCTGCTCCGCCTGAAAGTCGAAGTCGCGTAAAACCGTACCCACGGACTTTAGTCCGTGTGAGTTAGTATCAACACCTGGTTTGGGAAAACTTACACGGACTAATTACAATGAGACTATACCCCGGATTTTAGTCCGTGCGAGTTGATCCATCTAGTAGATCTTATTAGCTCACACGGACTAAAGTCCGTGGGTACGTTACTTCACCAGGATTTTACGGACAAACCGCTTGCGGTCTCCGCTGATTTGCAACAGGTACGAACCGGCGGGCAGCCGGGGCAAGGCGAGTTGTTTTTCAGAACCATTTAGCTGAAAAAACTGCGTCTGGATGGCCCGACCCTGCACATCGCTCAGGGTCGTCTGAACGGTTTCTGAAGGTGCAAAACCGGTAAACCGGAGCGTTGCCGGTTGGTTCGGCTCGACGGGATTCGGGAAAATCTGCACATCGCTGCTTTCGGTTAACTCGGCAGAAATGCCTTCGCGGGCGTTGGCCGAGCTAGCCAGGTAAATCTTATCCAGGTAACAAACCGGCCGCGCGCTGCCCGTCGATTCCTGAAAGTAAATGTCCGAGACCGTCGCCGGGTTGTTGAAGGCCGAGAGCGGAATCGTCACCAGTTTCCATTGGTTAGCGGTAGATGTAACGGCGTACGACGGTCCTCCCCCGTTCAATATGACCCGGATTTGCTGATTGGTGTTGGTCCCGCCGTGCAGCCAGAATTTCAGGTGCGTGTAGCCCGCCAGATTCACCGGCGTGTTGGCGTGCAGGTACAAACCGGCCCAACCCGCATCGTATTTGACGGACAACGACTTAGCCCCGCTCTGAATCGGCGAGGTGTTGCCGAAGTTCCGCGTCGTATTCCACGACCAATCGACCCAATTGCCGTTCAGCGCGTCTTCATAAATCAGATACGTCGTCGCCGTGGCTCCTGTGACGGTCACCGAGGTGGTCGCCGTAGCCGAGCAGCCATTCCGGCCGACCGTCAGTGTATAGGTGCCACTGGCCGCCGATGTTACATTGGTAAGTGACGGATTTTGCACACTGGACGTAAAACTATTGGGTCCGCGCCAGCCGTAGGTTGCCCCGGTTCCCGCGTTGGTCGCCGTCAGGTTCAGCGTCTGACCCGACGAAACCGGGCTGTTGCTGCCCGCTACCGCCGTCGGCAACGGATTGATGGTCACCGCAGCCGTAGCGGTTTGCGACGTGCCGCCCGCCGGTGTCACCGTCAGCGTGTACGAGCCAGCCGCCGAGGTGCTGACGTTGGAAATTGTCGGATTTTGCTGTGTGGAGCTAAAGTTGTTCGGTCCGCGCCAGCTATACACCGCACCTGTTCCGGCGTTCGAAGCCATCAGGTTCAGCGGTTGTCCGGCGCAAACCGGGCTGTTGCTGGATGCCGTTACCGTGGGCGGTGGGCTTGTCGTACCGTTTTCAGCGAAATAGGCCAGCACAAACGTATAAGCCGCCTGGTAATAAATGGCCGGTTCGGTCACTTCCCACGACGCATCCGGCCAGGAGGTGTTCCAGTCGCGGTAGGCTTTCATGGGCGGTTCGCCTTTGGGT
Source organism: Larkinella sp. VNQ87 (assembly GCF_049445795.1). Taxonomy (NCBI): domain Bacteria; kingdom Pseudomonadati; phylum Bacteroidota; class Cytophagia; order Cytophagales; family Spirosomataceae; genus Larkinella; species Larkinella sp. VNQ87. The sequence goes on along the minus strand of NZ_JBMSDT010000016.1, from coordinate 131,893 downwards.
GGAGTAGACGAACCGGAATAATACTGATTGGCCCCACCCGCCAGAAAACCGGGTGCCGGGCCAAACTGGGAGTTGGGTCCGTCGTACTTCGCCGAGCCATCGCGGTACCAACTGTGATAAATCTCCATCACGCTGTTGTCACCTCCCAAATTGGCCCCTTTCGGCCCCATGTTGCTCAGGTACAGCCACGCCAGCGGGTTTCGTCCGTGGATGTAGTGCAGGTATTCCTCTGCAATCTCCTTGTACAAAGCGGTTTTGGCCGGATTGACGTTCAGTTCAGCCGACAGAATGGCCAGTTGGGCCCACTTCATCTTAAGCTGATTCGAGCCCCAGGTGTAATGACCGCTCCACATAAAGCCCAGGTACGGATCGTTTCTGCTCGTATAATACGGTTCGATAAACCAGTCCATGACGTTCAAAAACCGGCTTTTCAGTTCGGTAACCACACTGGCGGTGGCATTGGGCGTCTGGCAATACACAAAATAGGCCCGGTTCAGGTCCCAGCACAGCGACGCATCCAGGTGGCCGTTGGAGAAAGGCTGAAAACCGTTTTCACTGGTCCCGCTAATGTCTTTGTAATTGGCGTCGAAATACGTCCTGTACTTGGTGTTACCGGTCGTGCGAAACAGTTCGGCAGCCGCGTAAATCCGCAGCCGCTTGTCGGCGTTGGCATTCGATCCGGCGTCGGCAGCGGCCATCGTTGCCCCATCGGTACCCGAAGCCGGGCTCATAGCGGCATTGGCTTCCAGGTAGGTCCAGGCTTTTTCGGAGACCGTTCGGAGGGTGTTGGCGTAGGTCGGGTTGAGGGTCTGATACGTCCGGGCGGCATGGGCGGTCAGGGCGGCAAAGGTGGCCGTCGCCCAGGTCGTGACGTTGGTGTAGTAGCGCGGCTGTGTATCCGTCGCCGGGTTATCGGTACCGTTGTCGTAACTCGTCACGGCCACGCGGTTATTCACGCCCCCGTTGCCTTGCTGCATTTTCAGTAGCCAGTCCAGTTCCCACTTCAACTCGTCGAGCACATCCGGCACGCCGTTGCCCGACTCCGGAATGTTCGTATTATCGGGAAAAACCGCTGGGCGCAGTTCGTAGGCCAGCAACAAATCCCAAACCGTGCCCGACAAAAACGGCACGTACTTGTTGTAATCGCCCGCGTCGTACCAGCCCCCCGTGACATTCCGGGCGGTTCCGGCCTGGACCGAGGTCGTGTACAACAGCGCGTTGGCATCCTGTGCGTGGGCCATCGGGTGATTCCAGTTGCCGCCGTGGGTGGTCGAGATGTCGGTGCCGCTGCGCTGGAAATAAAACGTTTTCACCGAGGCTTTTAGGACCGGCGTATAAAGATCGTTTTTGATGTCAAACTCATACGAACGGAGATTTCGCGACGGATCGACAATGTAATACGTGCCCGGCGTCGTTAAACTCGAAAAATCACCGTGCCAGGTTTTATCGCCTGAATCGCCATGCGTATTTCCACTGTTCCAGGCCACCACATTGCCGGTAAAAACCAGCCCGTTATCCGACTTACGCCGAACCTGAAACTGTGCGCCCGGCGTGTAGCTGATGCTTCCGTTTTGGCCACTGATCGGATCAGCAAAAACCGCAATTTTCTTAGCATTGCTACGCCAACCAAACTGATCAACAGTGATTTGCTTCGAAATGGATTGTGCTTTTACCGGAATCAGAGGAGCCGTAATGCCCAGACAAATAAGGAGTAAAACAAGCCCGTGGAAAAGTACGGCGGCTGGAAGTGTTGTCGTAAACCGGTTTGCCATACAGGTATCAGGTTATGGTATAGGTAGTTAAGCCCATACAATAACAATGCCACTGTCTGACAATTAAAGAGCGATCAAAAACCGGAAACTAAAAAAGATGGTGAATGCCAACTCCTCCAATCCGTTCTGCATCTCATTCACCATCTCATAGGCTTTAACAACGCCAAAGATGGATTGTTTAAAATCTGTTTATCTGGTAATGTAAACGTTCGATAGACTAAAGTCGACAGCCGCCAAAGCATGTAGCGTCGTGGTATCGAACAGCGGAACGGCCGTATGATGGGCCTGCACCAGCAGCGGAATTTCCGTACAGCCCAGAATGACGCCCTCGGCCCCTTGAGCAGCCAGCTTTTCGATGGTAGCTACAATTTGATTACGGGTGTTCTCGCTAAAGATTCCTTTGCTGAACTCAGTGTAGATTTTTTGATGAATAAACGCCTGCTCGTCGGCATCCGGCAGCATGACTTCGATACCGAACCGCTCCCGGAGTCGCCCGCGAATAAACTGGCGCTCCATGGTGTAGCGGGTACCGAGTAGGCCCACTTTCCGAAAATCGGCTTGCTGAATAGCCTCGGCCGTCACGTCGGCGATATGCAGGAGCGGCACCGGCAACCGCGCGGCAACCGCATCAGCCACCTCATGCTGGGTGTTGCAGGCAATCACAATGCCCTCGGCCCCGGCCCGCACCAGACCTTGTGCCATCTCATCAACGGCTTGCTCAATGGCCGGCCAGTCGTCGGCCCGTTGCCATTGGTCAAACTCTTCAAAATTGGCGCTCGACAGCAGCAGTTTAGCCGAATAATTTCCGCCCAGCCGTCGACCCACTTCCTGATTGATAATCCGGTAGTAAGCCGCCGAGCTTTCCCAGGTCATGCCGCCAATAAGACCGATCGTTTTCATAATAACGGTATTAACCAACTAACGAAACACCCCAGAGCAGGACAAACAGCAAGGTCGACAACGCCAGTTGGCCCAGCCGGGGATTGAGTTCACCCGGTTTTTGGTGATTGGCAACCGCCCGACCGTTCAGCACAAATAGCGGAAAGGCCAGGACATAAAGCCAACTCAGCCCGGCGGCACCCAGCAGCAGTGTGTACACCACGGCGCAGATCATACTGCCGACCAACAGCAGCCAGTGGTAGCGGATGGCCCGCGCCCGCCCGAGTCGCACCGGAATGGAGTATTTGCCGGTTTTGGCATCGGTTTCGATATCCCGGATGTTGTTGATATTCAAGACACCCGTTGCCAGCAGCCCGACGCTCGTGGCCGGTAGAAGCAGCAGCGGATCGAACGATAAGGTATGCAGAAAGTAGGTTCCCAGCACGCCCACCCAGCCGAAAAACAGCAGCACGGCAATGTCGCCAAAACCGCTGTAGCCGTAGGGCCGTTTGCCGTTGGTATAGGCAATGGCCGCGCCGATGCACAGAAACCCGAGTCCGAGAAAAATCCAGAACACCTGCGCCGACGCATTTTGCAGCGACTCGACCAGCAGCCAGATTCCCGAAATCAGCGCCAAAACTGCCGTGACGATAATCCCGCGCAGCATGGCTTCTTTCGTGATCATGCCGGTGGCCACGGCCCGGCGCGGACCGACCCGCTCGGCGGTATCCTTGCCCGAAACGGCATCGCCGTAATCGTTGGCGAAGTTGGAAAGTATTTGAAGGAAAATAGTGGTAAGCGACGCCAGAATCGCGATTTTCCAGCTAAACTGTCCGGCCGACGAAGCCAGAAAACTCCCCAGAATGATGCTGGCCAGCGCCAGCGGCAACGTACGCGGTCGGGCAGCCGCAAGCCAACTTTTCATAGTGATGAGACTAAGAGTTAAGAGTTAAGAATTAAGAGTTAAGAATTGGCTCTACCTCAATGAAATGCGTCAGCCAACTCTTAACTCTTAATTCTTAACTCTTAATTCATATACCGACTGCTTTCTTGAATTCGTCGTCGGTCGGGAGAACTTTGGAAGCGAAGAAGTGCGTCAGTTCGCCTTTTTCGTTGATGACGTATTTGCAGAAGTTCCAGGTCGGAACTTTGTCGTTCCAGCCGTTCAATGACTTGTCAGACAGCCACTTGTAAAGAGGAGACTGGTTTTCGCCGATGACTTCGGTTTTTTCAAACATCGGGAACGATACGCCGTAATTCTTTTTGCAGAACTCAGCGATCTCGGCATTCGAGCCGGGGTCCTGGCCCTTGAAGTTGTTCGACGGGAAACCCAGCACCACAACTTTATCGCCGTGTTCTTTGTAGAACGCTTCCCATTTTTCAAACTGGGGCGTGTAGCCACACTTGGAAGCAGTGTTCAGGATCACGACTTTTTTGCCCCGGTACTGCTTCAGCGGGACGGTTTTTCCCTCAATCGAATTCACCGTAAAATCGTACAGAGATTTTGCCGGTGCGGTTGCCGAAGAAGGCCGAACTGCCACTTCGTTCTTGTCACTCAGCAGAAAATTAACGACGGTTTTGACGGACATAAAGCTGGATAAGGTAACAGCTAAAACACCAACGGATGCAATAAGCAGAAGCTTTTTCATATGGATTGGGAAAAGGTTTACATTTTGGTTGGGACTTCAATCCCTAATAACTCCATTGCTTTCCGGATAGTTTCCGCTACGGCTTTCGAGAGCGCCACCCGGAATTTTACTTTCGTCGCATCGGGTTCTGACAGGATCGACAATTCTCCGTAAAACTGGTTGTAGGCTTTCGCCAACTCAAAGGCATACTGTGCCAGGTACGAGGGCGCGTAGTCGGTGCCAGCCTCCAGAATCCGCTGCGTAAACTGCGTCAGCAAATATACAACGTGTTGCTCACTTTCAGCCAGTTCGACCGGATGCAGCCCCGCTTCGGGCTGGTGGCCGAGTTGTTCGGCCTTCCGCAAAACCGAGCAAATCCGGGCGTGCGTGTACTGCACAAACGGCCCGGTATGTCCCTGAAAATCAATGGACTCCTCCGGATTGAACGTCATCCGCTTTTTCGGATCGACTTTCAGCAGGTAATATTTCAGCGCACCCATCGCCAGCATATGGTACAACCGGTTTGCTTCTTCACTTTCAAAATCGTCAATTTTGCCCAGTTCGCGGGTCCGGCTGCGGGCGGTTTCGACCATCTCGGCGATCAGATCGTCGGCGTCGACCACGGTTCCCTCGCGGGATTTCATCTTGCCGCTCGGCAAATCCACCATCCCGTACGAAAGGTGGAACAGCCCCTCGGCGTAAGCCCGGCCCAACCGGCGCAGAATGGCAAACAAAACCGCAAAATGGTAATCCTGCTCGTTGCCCACCACCCAGATGGCGCGCCGGATCGGGAAGTCCTGGAATTTCAGATCGGTCGTACCCAGGTCCTGCGTAATATATACCGACGTCCCATCGGCCCGCAACACCAGCTTCTGATCGAGCCCTTCATCGGCCAGATCGATCCAGACAGAACCGTCTGGTTTCCGGTAAAAGACGTTTTTTTGCAAACCGTCTTCGATGACGTCTTTGCCCAGCAAATAGGTTTCCGATTCGTAGTAGGTCTTGTCGAAACTCACGCCAATCTGGAAGTACGTTTCGGCAAAGCCTTCGTAGACCCAGCCATTCATTTTTTGCCAGAGGGCCACGGTTTCGGGATCGCCCTGCTCCCATTTCCGGAGCATTTCCTGCACTTTCAGCAGCAGGGGAGCCTTTTTCTCGGCCTCCTCTTTCGGCATTCCTTCCTCAATCAGTTCCTCAATCTGCTGCTTGTAGGCTTTGTCGAACCAGACGTAATACTTCCCGATCAGGTGGTCGCCTTTCATACCCGTCGACTCAGGCGTTTCGCCGTTGCCAAACTCCTGATAGGCCAGCATGGATTTGCAGATGTGAATGCCCCGGTCGTTGACCAGACAAGCCTTCACCACGTCGTAGCCATTGGCGGCCAGAATCCAGCTGACCGAATCGCCCAGAAAGTTGTTGCGCAAGTGCCCCAGGTGCAGCGGTTTGTTGGTGTTCGGCGACGAAAATTCCACCATCACCGATTCGTTGCGACTCGGGAGTTGTCCGAGAGACGGATCTGCCAGGATCACGTTTAGTTCCTCAATCCAGACCGCATCGGCAATGCTCAGGTTCAGAAAGCCCTGAACCACATTGAATTTGCTGATCAAGGCGGTTTTTTCTTGAAGATACAAACCGATGGCCTGCCCGATTTCAACGGGCGGTTTTCGGGTTGTTTTGGTTAGCGGAAACGTGACGAAGGTATAGAGTCCTTCAAATTCTTTCTTGGTTGGTTGTAGTAAAACGGTTTCAACGGTCGTTCCGAAGAGCGAATTGATCGCTTCCGAAATGGCCTGTTTAAGTTGTGTCTGAATGTCCATTCAAAGAAACAAAAGTGTTGACGGGTTTATCGCCGATCCTTAACAGCTTAAATATGTACTGATTGACAGCCGGTTGGGCACGAATCCGAAGTTTAAGCCATCGATGGGAAGAGCATCCCAGATCGCCTAGGAAGGCGGACTATTTTACGTTTGCAAAACTACAGCAAAAAAAGCTTCTTCACTGGGTGTCGGGCGGTTTTCCTTGTTTCTTTTCCATCAAGCAAAAAAAACAGGTGAATTTTCCCAGCGTTTCTGAGCGGTTTTTCGTCTGGATGAATGAGGTCTCAGACGGCCCGTTCTTACTCTCTTTTTATGAAACCAACTCTTTCTTTCGTTCTCCTCTTCGGCGGATGGCTGCTGGGCGGCTGCGATCCCCGGCAAGCCGACAAAACGGCCCGAAAAGCGGCTTGCCGGATTCAAAAGATCGTGATCGCTAACCAGTCCGACGTATCCACGCAAACAAACGAAACAAATTTTTCCTATGATGACGATGGAAACCTGACCCGGAAAACCCAGGTACAGAATCAGACTTACCCCTCTGGCATCGGAAATCAGGTGTATTCCGTTACCGATTCCTACATTTACGACAACAACGGATTTCTGACTACCGAGAAAACCGAAACATCGGAACGAACCACGCTTCCAAACAACACCACCCGAACGCTGCAGCGCCTGTCGACCACTACGTACACTTATACTGACGGGCGGCTGACGCGTTCCCAAACGCGGTATCAAAACCCGTATGGCGTCGTGACCAACAGCACCGTCGTCTTCACCTACAACGAAAAAGGCGAACTGTTCACCAAAACCGACACCCGAACGACCGAAACCGTACCGGACGATGCGCCCGAAAAACCCGTCGGAACAGGACAGGGCAAGCGCGTCTGGACGTACCAGAACAGCAAATTGGTCGATTATGTAGAGCAATTTGAGGGTACGGAAAACCGCCCGCTGACGTTACAGAATGGGCTGGTTACCAAAATGGTTATCAATGGCGGTTATGTGCAGCAAAACACGTATGACAGCCAAAACCGGGTTCTGAAAACCGAGGAGTACCTCAACGGCAAATTGACGACCTATTTTATGCGCGAATGGAGCGAAGCCAAACCGGCCACCAACACCCTGCCCGTGTTCAAGGGGCATCCCATCGTCCAACCCGAGTTCGGCTCGGCGGGCGTGTTGATCCGGTATGATCCTTACGCGATTAATGCGCAAACCAATGCCGTGCAACACCTCTCGGAAACCATCAGTCGGCCGGAGGTCAACGCCCAGGGCTGGGTGGCAAGTGCAACCGGCGAAATCCGGCAGTTGCATCCAGCCGCGCTCCCGCAGCGAACCACCGTAACCGAAACCTACACGTATACCGATTGCCAGTAACCACCAGATTTCAAGTTGTGTAGTTCATGGTTTATAGTTCATAGTTACTGTAAATCCTTACTAGTCAAACCATTTCCATATAAACCATAAATTGTAAACTACAAACTGTAAACGATAAACCATTTTAACTGACCATCCAGCATCTGACACAACGCGAGTTACCGGATCTGATCGAGGGCTGTCGGCGGGGGCAGGAGACGGCCCGGAAAGCGTTCTACGAGCGGTTTTATGGCTACGCTTTGTCGGTCTGTCTGGCCTATGCCGACAACCGTGAAGATGCCCGCGAGTTGTTGAACGACGGTTTTCTGAAAGCGTTCCGTAGCCTGCACGAACTGAAGAATCCTGAAGCCGTCCTGCCCTGGCTCCGACGTATTCTGGTCAATACAGCCCTGGATGCGTACCGGAAAAACCGGCATCGACGACACGAAATTTCGACCGAAGCGGTTGCCGATCAACTGGTGGAACCGTACCAAAACGACGAAGCCATCCTGGCGCAGTTGTCGGCCGAACACATTCTGGCAGCTTTGCACCAACTGCCCACACCCTACCGCCTGGTTTTTAGCCTGTATGTCCTGGAAGGCTACTCGCACCGCGAAATTGCCAACCACCTGAACCTGGCCGAAAGCACCTCCCGGGCGCACCTGACTGAGGCCAATCGCCTGCTTCGACGGGCGCTTGCAACCCAAACCACCGACCACCATGCGCGAACCAACCGATAACAACCTCCACGAGTGGGTCCGGCAGATGCTCGACCCGTACCGTCCCGACTACGATCCGGCGGATTGGGAGCGTTTGCGCCCCCGGCTCCACCCCCGGCCCCGTCGGCGGTGGCTGGTTGGGCTGCTGGCGGTTTTCTTGTTCGGGGCGCTGACGATAGGCGGTTTTTGGCTAACGAATCGGCAGGAAATAGCCCAACAGCCGCCGGCTCAGAAGAGAAGTTTTATGCCGGAAACAAACCCGAAAAAAACGCATTCGGACATCCTGATTGCGGCAAACCGCCCACCGACCATGCCACGGAAACGGTCGGGAAAACCGGTCCGGACACCGTCCGCAATGCCGGTTTTGGAGCCGGTTTTTACCACCGAACCGATTCGTTTGCACGCGATTGGTCCGTTCACCGATCCGTTCCTGCGGCCGACTTCGCCCGCCGTTTCCATTCCCAGCCCGACCGAACTGGCGATTCAGCAACAACTGCTGGGCGGTTTTTTCGGACCGGATTCTACTTCGTACCGCGTCCTGGACCGCAACAGTCTCAGTTGGCCCAATGCCGCGATTGTCTGCGATTTCACGACGAGCATGTATCCGTACAGCACCCAGCTTTTTGCCTGGCTGAACCGAAACGCCCAGAATCCCGCTATTCGTGCAACGGTTTTCTTCACCGATTGCGATAGTCTGGGGCAGGAAACAAGACCCGGTGGACGGCCGGGGCAAATGTTTGTCTCTGCCGAACGCGACCCGACGCGGGTGTTGCCGGTTTTGCTGGAGGTCGCCCGAAATACCCGCAACAACGCCCACGAAGCCGAGAATGACATCGAAGCCCTGTTGTTCGCGCAGCAGCGATTCCCCGAGGCCGAACACCTGATTCTGGTGGCCGATATCGATAATCCGGTGAAAGACATGGCCCTGCTCGACCAGGTTCGAAAACCGGTCCACGTGGTGTTGTGCGGCCGCGATTGGGACAGCACCCAGGCTTTTCATCCCGATTATTTCACCATTGCCCGCCAGACCCGGGGCTCGCTGCACACGCTAACCGACGACATTGCCCCCGATCAGCTCACGTCCGACACCTGGCTACGGGTCGGTCACCGGTTTTACCGCTATCATCGACACCGGGAGCAGTTTGTCCTGACTCGGTTTCAACACCGGCCAAAGCGGTTTTTGGGGCTGTTCTGGCGGTAAATGACGACTATTCTACCCGATTCCGGCGCTTGCTTAACTGACACAACCTTCTTGTGTACAGTCTAACTATTGTCTATAAACCAACTTCTAACCTTACTTACGTTGGTATTTATCAAGCAGATAACCGAAGATTACAACCCAGATTAAGCCCGAAAAAATCGAAGAATAAAAACCAACCTCTCTCGGGTCAAAGGAGCCGTAGGTACCGAAAGCCATCATAAAAATTGAGAAGATTAGGCCAGCTACTAGCAACCTCTTTTTTCGTTGTTTATCCAGTGCCATAATGAATCAGTATTACAAACCTGCTCACACTATCACCTCCCAAATTATCTAAATTTTAAGTAAGTCTATTATTAAACGAACTACTATTATTATTGCTACAATATGAAGTCTACGCAATGCAATAGCCGGAATAAATAAGGTAACAGCAGCCATTACAATACTAAGTTTTAATGTACCTTTTACATTAAACCAATCTTCAGAATAAAATGTATATAAGTAAAAGATAAGGCAGCCAACTATTGAGCTTAAAATAAAAACAACCCAGAATCGATAGTCATTTTGAGACAATGACCCTTCTACGTAATTATCGTATTTAATTCTGAGCTTCTCTGCTAGTTGAGTTAAGTTCATAGTATAACTTATTTATATAATCAGTGAAGAGCATTGGATGCTCTTCACTGATTTACTGGTCAATACCTATTTTTATAAAAATGAGACTTTTCTCGAAGAAACAATGACCTAACATAGGTTATTGTTTCTTCGAGAAAATTAACTAGTAGTACAAAGAACAGGAGGTGCAGCGTCCGGCTTCGCACCATTTAGCCTGACCAACTAAAATGCTTCCACTCGTTAATTTACACCCACTAGAACCAGATTCGCATTTACAGCTAGCAGCGGCAATTCTGCCATTGGGAGCAGATTTAAGTAATTGATTCCAAATAGGACTAGCCGCCAGCGTAATATTAGCTTGTACAGGCACCAAAATAACTCTTCCATAAACACTTAAAGGAATATAGGTATAGTTTGCAGGCAGTTCTTCTGAGGTTTTAGCATTGCGAACGGCTGCGAGATCGTCTTTTTGGTAACCAGAAACAAAATCAGCAATGCTCTTCTTTACCTCAGGCAAGTTCATTAAAGCAGTTGTCGGACTCTTTAATTGAACAAATTCCTCTTTAGTAACGACAAAATGAAGTTCATCGTTGAAATTAACAATATCCAGATCGGTCATAGCAACTTTCTGCTCACCCTCTTCAAACGCAGATACAGTCTGCAAACAAGTAGTACAGCCGTCGGACATTGCACATCCCTTGGATACCTTATTTCCTAGTGAAGCTATGTAAGGAGAGCACCCTGATCCTTTGGTACACTTGCAGTTGATCTTCCCCCCAGCTAATAGCCTTGCCCCGGATGGATCGTTTCCGACAAGCTTGTAGCCTTCCGGGAGTGTAAAGAGCACTCCACCTTCTGGATCAGATTTATCTTTAAAAATCCTCGTCCCCTTCGGCAACAATAAACCATCATCAGGCAACTCTAATGCTTGGGTTAAAATAATAAAATCATTGGTAGTTTCCTGACCAAGAAGTAACTTATCAAACGGCTTATCGTAACGGTATTTTAAAGACACGGGGGAGACTGAATTACTATTCTCACTCCCCTGCTGGCAAGCCGTGAACCAAGTTATCAGGCTTACAAAAAATAAACTGATAATTAATTTCAAACGAAAGCAAGATGTAGTTTTCATAAAATGATGGATTTAAATAAAGTTTAGATACCTCCAATTAATACCACTAATATTAAGCAGCTTTTGCATGTGCAAATCTGGTAATTCTTACCAAAAAACCAGTTGCTCCATGTCAAAAACCGTCTGACAACAATCAAAAAATTCGAGCCATTTTAGGAAATTTTTACTGCCGTGTTTCCAAAATACCAGCCTTGTATTTTCCGGGTTTCCGATTTCAGCGTTTCCGTAACAACCGACTCAGCGTGGCCGGGTCGATGCCCAGAAACGAGGCAATATGCTGGTTCTGGACGCGGTTCCACCATTCTGGGTGTTGTTGCCGGAAGTACTCAAGCCGGTTTTCGGCCTTTGCCTGCCGCAGTAACCGCAAGCGGTTTTCCTGCGCGAGGAGGTACCGTTGCATGAGCCGCCAACCAAGCTGAATTATGTCCGGGAATCGGTGGCACAACTCGTCAAAATCCTGTCGGGTAATGCACACCAGTTCGGCATTTTCGAGGAGTTCAACGGATTCGCCATTCTCTTTTCGGAGCAGAAAACCGGCTCTCGAAAACACAACATCCCCTTCTGTGGCCAGCCAGGCCGTTACTTCCTTTCCTCCATCCAGGTAATAGCCCCTTGCTAGACCACTCACAATGTAGTACAGATAGTCGTGGGTGTCGCCGGGCCGAAAGAGTTCTACACCAGCCGGTAGCCGTTGAAAAACAAGGCGTCCTGCCAACGCCTGCCACGCTTCTACAGACAAGGGACCGTGCGAAGAAAGCTGATTGAATAGTTGTTGCTTCATCAAAACCGGCGACGAGTGTTGGCAACACACTCCTCCGGTCTTTGACGGACACCGGCCCAACAAGTCACTTTACGCTATTTCATCCGGCAAGAATGCCATTGTCGCCCCGCAAAAACCGCGCTTCGGTTTGACAAACGAACCGGAATCCGTACCTTTAATCAGTATTTAACCAAGATGCTGATGATCAAACGTCTTGCGATCGGATTGTGGAGTTGGCTGCTGGTGGCCGGAACGTCGGCGCTGGCGCAGTTCGAACCGGCGGCCCGGCTGGAATTACCGATTAGCCAGAATGCGGAGGAACTGTTCGACGTCACGACCCTCGGCAGTCGGGGCGTGTTGCTGAACATTCGGCAGGGCGATTATTACTCGTCGGCCCCCACCAAGTTTTCCTTTAAACGCTACGATACGGACCTGAAACAGCGCTGGGCGACCGAATACAAAATCGAGCCGTTTTACGAACCAGTCCGCTCCTGCCGCACCGAGCATTACCTGTACTGGCTCCTGAAAGAGAACGCCGATGAGAAAATAGCCGTCATGCGGCTGAACCTCGAAGACGGCTCCATCGAATCCTTCAAGGGCGATCTGGTGACGCCGATGGACATTTTCCACTTTCGGGTGCTCGACAACATTGCTTATCTCGGCGGCTATTACCGGTCGCGGCCCGTGGTGATGTCGTTTTCGTTTTTTGACTTGACGACCAAGGTGTTACCCGGCTTATACACGAATCACATTCAGTTAAACAACATTGAAATCGATGAGCCACGGCGGCTGGTGCACGTCATGACCGATGCCACCCATCAGCGCAACTGCGAATTTACGGTCCGGACCTATTCTTACGAAGGAAAGCTACTCCGAACGGTCAATCTGGACGGCAATACCCACAGCCTGATTTCGGGAAAACTGCTGCCGCTCAACGACGAAGAATCGCTGCTGGTCGGCAATTATTCGAACGACTGTACGCCCTATTCGCAGGGCGTCTACATTAGCCGCATCCGGAATTCGGCGGCCACGCCCGGCGACGCCATTCAGGGTAACAACATGGCAGTAACACCCACCGAAGAAACCCGCTACATCGACTTCTCGGAGCTTCAGAATTTTTTCAACTACATGAAACCCAAGCGTCAACAGAAAATGTTGGCGCGACTAGCCCGGCGGAAAGATCAGGGCAAAGACACCAAATTCCGCTACCGGCTGCTGGTCCACGACCTGATTCCGACCGACGAGGGACTGATGATGCTGGCCGAAGTGTATTATCCGCAATACCGGGGAAGCGCCTACCCGTATTTGGGTAGCGTCCGGTCCTACGACCGCTACCAGGAAGGCTATCGGTATACGCACGCATTTTTGTGCGGTTTTGACAAAAAAGGGCGGTTGCTTTGGGACAATTCCCTGCCGATTCAGGACCTGACCAGCTACGACCTGCATCAGATGGTGCAGGTCTTGCAGGATGGCAATACGACCATTCTGGCCTATCCGCACGAGGGTGAAATCCACTCGGAAGTGCTGGAAAACGGCAAAGTAGTGCGCGAACGGGAGAAGTATTCGCTGAAAAAGCTAGCGGAGAACGAGAAAGTGGTCTTTTCCGAAAACGACCAATTGGAAGCCTGGTATGACGGTCATTTTCTGGCCTGCGGGATCCAGAAGATCTCTACCGAACGCTCGTCGGCCCCCCCGCGCGAGGTTTTCTACATCAATAAAATCACGTTCAACCCCTCTGAATCCGGCAGCAATTCTTCAAGTCCTGAAACGAACACGAACGCTAGCCGAAAAACTTCCGGATCAAAACAATGATCAGATTTAGCAGGATGCTGACGACGATGCAGGTGACGATCGGAAAATAAAAACCGCCGTTCTTACCTTCAATCCGGATGTCGCCCGGCAGTCGGCCCAGCCAGCTCAGTTTATCCCCGAAAAAATACACCACAAGGCCAATTAGCAGCACAACGGCCCCGATACCGATCAGATATTTCCCCAAGCCTGCATTCATCATCTAACAGAGTTACTTCCCGACAGTAACAAAAAGTCCCAAAAAACCGTGCCGGTTTTCTTCCGCAGTGCTCACTTCTTCAACCCAAAACCGGCAAACGGCGCTTTGGCATCATCGACCACCAGCACCCAGTCCGTCGTCGGTCCGGCGAAGGGCGGTTTGAACTCCTGCGGAGCGGTATTCGGGAACTCCCCAATTTTCAGGCTCTTGCCGTCGCGGGGGTTGTACCAGTAGGCCAGCACGTTCGGAGCGGCTGTCAATCGGGGCAGGTCAATTTTCAGCGGGCTACCGTTGGGCGTGTAGGCAAACAGAAAATTATCGTCCTCCGAAATGGCCGCCACCTGGTGGTTGCCGTCGTCGGGGTTCGCGTTCTGAATCAGCCGGTCGTCGGGCATCAGGCGCGTCCAGGGGTGGGATTCGTACAACCGGCGCATGATGCCCATCTGAAACGCCCCGGCATGGTCGAGCGCCCGCTTCCAGTAAGTGCGGGCCGACGAAACCGGTGGGTTACGGTCGATGTCGAAAAACTGCCAGATGTTGTGGTTACCGTACGTATGTCCGCAACCGCCCGAGAGCAGGGCCCACCAGGCCGCCTGCCGTACATCGAAATCATCGAAATAGCCCTGCTCCGGTTTGTGGGCCACCGGATGATCTTCGTAACGCGGTTCACCGTCCAGCGTCGGTTTGGGTGGAAACATGGCGTAATTCTGACGTTGGAGCACGTAGTTCTTTTTGTTTCGGGCGCTGTGGCCCGATTGAAACATATTGATGTTCAACCACTTGTCGCTGTGAAAAAAACCAGACGAATTACTATCACCCTGTGGATGGTACGTCATAAGCTTCGTTCCGCCATCGCCTTTTTTGATGCCTTCGGCCATCGCCCGCACTATCGCCAGCCGCTGTTCGCCTTCCGGATTGCGGTCACCGCCCAAAATCCAGATCACCGGCTTGCCCCGGTAGCGCTTGCCGATAAATTCGCCGTAGGTGCGGGCATTGGCCGTGTTGAAAATCTCCGGTCCTTTTCCCCACTTCTTATTGAATTTGTCGCCCCAGGTCGGCAGCAGCCCAACCACCAGACCGAGTTCAGCCGCGCGGTTTACCACCCAGTCGACGTGCTGAAAATACACTTCGTTCGGTTTCGTAGGGTCGTTGTTCACCAGCGGCAACTGGCCGTACTGGTTGGGTTGCGTCAGGCCGTCGAGTTCGGCCAGCACCACGGCCTGAATAACCGTAAAGCCTTTGGCCGCCCGGTTTTTGAGGTACAAATCTGCTTCTTCTTTCGTCAACCGGTGGAAAAGCTCCCAGGCCGTATCACCCAGCCAGAAGAACGGTTTGCCATCGCCCCGCATGATGTAGCGTTTGTCGGGAATAATGTATAGTTTGGAAAGCGCAACGGTTTCTTTGCTGGGTGCAGCCGGTTTTTGGGCGTATGAAAACGTAGCCACGAGCAGGCCAAATACTCCCAACGTAAGACGGTTTTTCATCCGGAAACGGCTAATCATTGTATGGTTTATAGTCTATGGTTTATAGTTTATGGTTTTCAGTTAATCTGAACCAATCCAACCTCTAAACTATAAACTTTAGACCATAAACCGGCCAACTTTTACCCGGCGATTTGCTGTTGCCGTCTGAAAACCGCCTGCTGAAGGGCTTTTTTCAATAGGTCGATGACGAGCGGTTTCGACAGGTAATCGTCCATCCCGGCTTCCAGGCATTCGGCCTGATCTTCCTTCATGGCATTGGCCGTCATGGCAATAATAATCGGCTGATGCCCCGGCTGCCGGCGAATGAGCCGGGTAGCCTCCAGCCCGTTCATCTCGGGCATTTGAACATCCATCAGAACAACATCGAAGGCTTCCTGCCGCAGCTTTTCCATCACTTCGACCCCATTCTGAGCCAGTTGCGGCTGATATCCTAACTTCTGTAAGATATTCAGAATCAGGCGCTGGTTGGCCTGGTAATCTTCGGCAACCAGAATCGTCAGCGGATTATCCTGGGCAAAGGCTTTTGACAATTGCTGTTGCGCCGGGCGGGCAACGGAGGTTGTCGGCAGATCAGCCTGTTTGAGTTGTCGCTGGACCAGATCGAATAATTGCTGCTGCCGGATCGGCTTGGTCAGAATCGCCGAAAAAAGCTCGGGGTGTGCCTTACGGGTCTCTTCGCCCACTGAGCTTAACAGGACGATCGGCAGGTGAGCGTGTTGTTCGCGAATCCGCCGGGCTAGTTCGACGCCGTTCATTTCGGGCATCTGCATGTCGGTAATGACGAGGTGGAAAGGCGGTTTTTCGGCTAACAAGGTAAGCGCCTGCCGACCCGACAGGGCGGTCACCGGAATTAGCTTCCACTGCTCCAGTTGGGCTTTCAGAATGGTCAGGTTGGTCTGATTATCATCTACGACCAGTACCCTTTTGCCTTCATTTTCGCTGGTACTCAACAAGATATAATGCCGTTGCGCAGTCTGGCTCAGCTCACAGCGAATGGTAAACGTAAAGGTCGTGCCCTGCCCCTCCTGGCTGTCCACCCAAATGTCGCCGTCCATGAGTTCGACCAGTCGTTCGCTGATCGCCAGCCCCAGGCCGGTTCCACCGTACCGACGGGTCATCGAGGAATCACCTTGGGAGAAGGCCTTAAACAGCCGTTGGAGTTTGTCTTCCGAAATGCCGATACCGGTATCGCGTACCTGGAAAATCAGTTCTACTTTGTGGTCACTGATGCGTTTTTGCACACCTACCTTGACGAACACTTCGCCTTTTTCGGTGAATTTTACCGCATTGCCCACCAGATTGATCAACACCTGACGCAGCCGTAGTCCGTCACTGATGATGTGCAGCGGCACCTGGGGATCAAATTGATACACCAGATCCAACCCGGTTTCGGCGGCTTTTCCGGCAAACAGGTCCAAAACATCTTCGACACAGTGCAGCAGATCGACATCCCCCATTTCAAGCTCCAGATTCCCCGATTCAATCTTCGAGAAATCCAGAATATCGTTGATAACGCCCATCAGGTTGACCCCGCATTGCACGATCGTGTCGACGTACTCGCCCTGATCCTCCGTCAGTTCGGTTTCCTTGAGCAGGTAAGCCATCCCCAGCACGCCGTTCATGGGCGTCCGGATTTCGTGGCTCATCGTGGCCAGAAACACGCTTTTGGCCTTGTTTGCTTTTTCGGCTTCCTCGCGCGCCTGATGCTCCTGTTCCTTCTGCTCGTTGAGTTCCTCGACCAACGTCTGCAAATGTTCCGACTGCGCCTGTAGCTCTTCTTTCTGATACATCACCTCGGCGGTTCGTTCCCCAACCACATCTTCCAGCTTATCCTTTTGTGCCTGCAATTGGCGGGTTCGCCATTGAATAATCAGGTACGGACTGGCGAAGAATGCCAGCGCCAGCAGGGTTCCGAACCACCAGGTTTGCCAAAAAGGCGGTTTAATAAAAATCCGGAACGATGTACCCCGCTCGTTCCAGACACCATCGTTGTTGGATGCCTTTACCCTAAAGACGTACGAACCGGGGTCGAGGTTGGTGTACGTCGCCACGCGCTTTTGACGGACATACTGCCAGTCGTCGTCAAATCCCTCCAGTTTGTATGCATATTGATTTTTCCCCGGCGACGAATAATTCAAAGCCGCAAATTCGAAGGTGACCGTCGATTTCTTGTATGAAATTGTTATTTTATTCGACCGCAGCAACACGGGCCGGTTCGACACCAGAAGGCTGGTGATGTAAACCGGCGGTACGAACGGATTATCCCGCAACTGGTCGGGGTAGAAATAATTCAGCCCCCGAATTCCCCCAAAAAACAGCTTGCCTTCCCTGGTTTTGAACACCGCCATGCGGTTAAACGAGCCGGGTTGCAGGCCGTCGCTGGCGTCGAAGTTTCGGAAGCGGCCGGTTTTGGGGTTCAACTGCGACAGCCCCTTGTTGGTACTGACCCAAATCATACCCCGGTGGTCACTGGTAATTCCCTGAATCACTTCGTTATCCAGCCCATTCTTAAGTTGATAGGCTATAAATGCATGAGTCTTAGGATCAAACCGGTTTAACCCTCCGCTGGTTCCGATCCAGAGTATGCCCTGCGGATCTTCGTAAAGGCTATTGACCACGTTATGAACCAGGCTATTAGGTACGGCCTGATTGTGTTTATACACCGTAAACGTGCTGGTCCGGGGCTCAAACCGGTTCAGGCCGCCCCCCTCCGTACCGATCCACAAATTCCCGTTTCGATCATAACAGAAGGAACTGATATAACCCTGACTCAGGCTACCGGGCCGGGTCTCGTCGGCTCGGAAATGGGTAAACGTGCCGGTTTTCTTATCGTACCGGCTGATCCCGGCCCCAATTGTACCCAGCCAGATTTCGCCTTTTTTCCCTTCCGTAATGGCACAGACGGTTTCGTGCATCAAGCCCCGCGCATCGCCGGATTGCCGGAAATTCCGGAACGTGCCCGTCTCTTTTTGCAGGAGGCTCACCCCGCCTTTGTATGTCCCGGCCCAGATATCGCCATCGCTGTCCTGGTAAAGACTCATGACGAAATTGCTGCCCAGGCTGTTGGAGCGGGCCGGATCGTGCTGGTAATGCACGTATCGCTGGGTTGTTTTCTGCCGGACATTCAGCCCTCCGCCATCGGTTCCCAGCCATAAATTGCCCTCCCGATCTTCCAGCACCGAAAGTATATTATTATTGTTCAGACCGTTTGGATTGGTAATGTCTTTGCGAAAAAGACCAAATTTAAGCGGTTCGCGATCCACAAAATTCACCCCTCCGCTGAAGGTTCCCAGCCACATATTTCCGCTACGATCCCGGCAGATGGCATATACCGAAACATCATTCAGACTCGTGGGATTGGTATCATCCTGTGTATAACGCGTAAACGACGCCTGATCAGAGTTCAGGATATTGATTCCGCCGTTTTCAGTACCAATCCATACGTTTCCGTCGCTATCTTCGCCGAACGAATTCAAATCGTTGTGACTGATCGAGGTTGCCGAGGCTGGGTTGTGCAAAAAATGGGTGAACGTTTTCTCGTCGGGGTTCATCCGGTTCAGGCCGCCCCCTTCCGTAGCAATCCAAAACCGCTCTTTCGAGTCAATAAACAGTTTTTTCAACTTGTTACCACTCAACGAAGACGGGATTTTCGGATCATTCCGATAGTGCCGAACGATGCGGCCGGTCGGATCCCGTTGATCCAGTCCTCCGCCCAGCGTTGCCACCCAAATGCGGCCCTTCCGATCAATCAATACGTCCTGAACGGCATCGTGCGACAGGCCATCGGGTCGGTCAGGCCTATGCAAGTACCGGGTAAACGTCCCACTGACCGGATCAAACCGGTTTAGCCCCCGGTTCGTTCCGACCCAGAAAACACCCTGCCGATCTTCCGTAATGGCTGTTACACTGTTGTGGCTGATTGACTGAGGCTTGTCCCGATCGTGTCGATACACCGTAAAGGTTCCGGTAGCCTGATCAAACCGGCACAACCCGCCCCCATCGGTGCCCACCCATAACCGCCCGAGCCGATCCTGGTAAAGTACGCGGATATAATTGTCACTCAGCGTACCTGTTTTTTTGGGGTTATTTCGGTATACTGTAAATGTATACCCATCAAAACGGTTGAGTCCATCCTGCGTGCCAAACCACATAAACCCTTTCCTGTCTTGTAATATGCAATTCACATTTCCCTGAGAAAGCCCTTCATTGGTGGTGTAATGGACAAATCGAAGGGAATCTGTCTCAGCCCGAACCGGGAAACCCAGCAACAGGTAGGCCAACAGAACAAGAGAAAAAAATTTCATGAAAAATCTGGTCAATCGTATCGCATTCGTTCGAAAAATGGAACCCCAATGTCTGACAATTAACAAAAATTGTGCAAGTTTTCAAACGAAATTTACAGTTAATTGTATCAACTCTAGTTTTCATATCATGAATATTTTCTCCAATGACACGTTCTATTGCCCAGCGATACCAACAACTTTGCTCCGATGATTTCCGGATCGGCTGCGGATTATTCCAACAGCTTTCCAAAAGTTGCCCTATTTTTGCAGCTTGTTACAACGTATGACACCAACACAACGTGATTTGATTGCCGAACTCCGGCAGGGACGCCACATCCGGCTAGTCGATGAAACCGGCGTTTCGCTGGCCTGCGATCCGGGCCATACCGAAGCCGTTCAGTTGCTGCTCGATGTTCGGAAAGACCTCGTTCCAACACCCCTGCCCACGATTCTGATCACCGACAGCGGTCAACTGAATCTGTACGTCCGGCCCATTCCGGAGGTGGCCTGGGATCTGATCGACTTTGCCGAACGCCCGCTGACGGTTTTGCTGCCGAACGGCGTCAACCTGCCCGATGCCTTCCGGGCGCAGGTGCCGGTCCGCAAAACCCTGAGCGAACCCATCCGGCAACTGATCGGCGGTTTCGGGCGGGGCATCCTGACGCTGCCCTTCGAAACTACCGACTGGCCCGTGGGCCTGGCACAACCGGCGTTTTCGTGGGGCAACGTACCGGCACAGGTTCAACTCCCGCGTGTCATGGAACTCGGCCCGAACGGCGAGGTAGCTTTTTTGAGAAAATAATGAACCGAACGCCGTGGCTTTCCCTGTAGAGCCGCGTCCCGTTCAGGATTCGTTTGGTTTATGGATTTTGCTGATTTTCTACATACGCATCCCATTTTTGACGTCATCGCCCGGCAGGCGGCTGCCCGGAGCGTTCGCGCTTATGTCATCGGCGGTTTTGTGCGGGATCTGATGCTGAAACGCCCGTCGAAAGACATTGATATTGTCTGCCTGGGCAGCGGTATTGAACTGGCCGAAGCCGTAGGCCGCGAATTGAAAGTGCCCGTGACGGTTTTCAAGAACTTCGGAACCGCCATGCTCCGCACCGACTGGGAGCCGGATTCCACAGCGATCGACGCCAACCGCGCGCCGGGCTGGGAAGTCGAGTTTGTGGGGGCTCGTAAAGAATCGTACCGCGCCGAATCGCGGAAACCGATTGTGGAAGATGGCACGCTGGAAGACGACCAGAACCGCCGGGACTTCACGATCAACGCCATGGGAATCAGCCTGAATGCGGAGGATTTCGGGCAGTTGATCGATCCCTTCGACGGGCAGAATGACCTGCGCCGGAAAACCATCCGGACGCCCCTAAGCCCGGTCCTGACGTTTTCCGACGACCCGCTCCGGATGATGCGGGCCATCCGGTTTGCGGCTCAACTCGGTTTTGATATTGAGCCGGATACCTTCGAAGCCATTGCGGCCATGAAAGACCGGCTACAGATTGTTTCGCGGGAACGCATTACCGATGAACTGAACAAAATCATCCTGTCGCGCCAGCCCTCGTACGGTTTTAAGCTGCTGTACCACGCCGGTTTGCTCGATTTTATTTTCCCGGAACTGCTGGCGCTGAAGGGCGTCGAAACCATTGAGGGAAAAGGCCATAAAGACAATTTTTACCACACGCTTCAGGTGCTCGATAATGTAGCGGAGCGGTCCGACGATCTCTGGCTGCGGTGGGCGGCTTTGTTGCACGACATTGCCAAACCGGCTACCAAACGCTTCGACCCGAAAGTAGGTTGGACGTTCCACGGCCACGAAGACCTCGGCTCCCGGCAGGTTCCGGGGATTTTCCGGCAGATGAAGTTGCCGCTGAATGAGAAGATGCGGTTTGTCCGGAAACTGGTCCGGCTGCACCTGCGCCCGATAGCGCTCGTCAAAGAGCAGATCACGGATTCGGCCCTACGCCGGTTGCTGATCGAAGCGGGCGACGACCTGGAAGCGCTCATGACACTGTGCCGGGCGGATATTACCTCGAAAAATTACGACCGGGTCAAAAAGCACCTCGCCAACTTCGACAAAGTGGAACGAAAGCTAAAGGAGCTTGACGAACGCGATAAACTCCGTAACTTTCAGCCGGTTATTACGGGCGAACTGATCATGGAGACGTTTGGCCTGAAACCGTCGAAAGAAGTGGGCCACATCAAAACCGCCGTTCGGGAAGCCATTCTGGAGGGCACGGTGGCGAACTCGTTCGAAGCGGCCATTCCGTACATGATCGAGGAAGGCCGAAAACTCGGTTTAGTTCCGGTAAAAGACCCGGCATTGGCGCTGGAATCGTTATCCCAGCGCGGCCAGGACACGTCGGACTCAAATCTGTAAACGCGATACGCAACTATACAATCAATGGATAAGAATAACTTTCGGCGCTTTTTCGGTGCCACGCTGACCGTCCTGGGCATCATTGTGGTTCTCTTTGCCTGCGTGGCTTTTCTGTCGGACGCCAAACCGCTGATGGGCATGAGCATCACGAAATGGGAATCGCTGGCCCCCTTCATCGTCGGGCTGGTTTTTCTGGGTTCGGGGGTTAGTTTGATCAATAATTCGTAGGTACAAAAGCAGAACCCAAAAAACACCTGCTTATCAATATGTTGCAAAAAGGTCATTTCTGGTCTGCTTCATTTTAAACGCTTTTTGCCATTCTATGACGGAAATTTTCGAAAACATTCGAAAGTTGTATCAGTTCTATGTTCCCGACAACGAACTGGCCGACTTTATTGAGTTTTTTTCGGAATCATCGGCCACCGAAACCTTCCGTCATGTCGCCAATAATCGGTTCAGCATCCGAATGTTTCCGAGCTGGACACCGACATTTTACATCAACCTGGGAGCACCGTATCTCCTGACGGTTGGTGCCAGGCAACACGAGATCAGTTCGCGCACGGATGTGCTCATTTTGCGAAATACGCTGGTGGAGCGGCACAACCTGCCCACGGACCACATCCTGACGGTTAAATTTTTTCCGGGCGGGCTGGAAGCGGTTCTCGGGATCAATCAGGCCCAATTCGTTGATCAGGTCGTCAATCTGGAAACCGTCTTACCCCCCGGCTTGCTGCACCAAATCAAACAACCGGCGGTTTTTGAAGAACGGCTGGAGTTGCTGCAACACTTCTTTCTGGAGCAGCTTCGCGTCCGAAAAAAGACCAATCACTACCGAACGTTCGTTACGGATACCATCGGTACCTTCGGCGCCAGCGGCCTGGAACTGAAGACAGCCGAACTGGCCGACCGCTTATTTATCACCTCCAAAACCATCAACCGGTATTTTCACCGGGTTATCGGCACTCCGCCGAAAGCGTATCTGGCTACAGTTCGCACCCGCACCGCCCTGTCGGCTTACGTCGCCAACCCATCGCTTTTCTCGCCGTACGACTACGGTTATTACGACATGAGCCATTTCTACAAAGACGTGGTCAAATTTACGGGCCGGAAACTCCGTGAGAACGTCGGCTGAAAATGTCCGTTTTTTACTAAAATCTCTCCCGCTTCTCCCGTTGTTTTGTAATCAATTACATCACAACAGCACCACTACAATGAACACCCGCCTGATCTGGAAGTGGCTGGCTTTGTGCCAGTTCGTTATTGGTATGGCCTACGCACAGCCCGGCATCGTCCGCCCGCTGGAGCCCTGCGCCTGCCCGGTTCCGATTGACAGCAGCTTTCGTACGCGTTGCGCCTATTTGATTGTTCCCGAAAACCGGGCGAAGAAAAACGGGAAAACCATCAAACTTCCTTTCGTGCTGGTGGAGAGCAAAAATCCGAACAAAAAGAAAGACCCGCTGCTGTTCACCGGCGGAGGGCCGGGGGCCAGTTCGTTGGGTTGGGCCAGAGGAGCTTCGCGCTCACCCCTCATCGACGATCGGGATTGCATTGCCTTCGAACAACGCGGAACCCGCTACGCCCTGCCCCATCTGTCAAGTCCTGAACTGGATGAGGCCATCAAAGAATCGTACCGAAAAAACCTCAACAAAGACAGCATGATGGTGGTCGGCGTTAAACGGTACAAAAAAGCACTGGAAAACCGGGGCATCGATCTTTCAGGGTACAATACGGATGAAACCGTGTCGGACCTCCACGACCTGATTGCCACCTTGCGGCTCGATTCGGTCAATCTGGCCGGGGGTTCCTACAGCGGAGGGCTCATGCTAGCGGTGCTACGGAAAGATCCGTCCCGCATCCGGTCACTCATTCTGGATTCTCCCCTGCCAAACTTTGTCCCGATTGATGAGGACGAACCGGCTAATTTCAACGAATCGCTCAACATCCTGTTCGAACGCGTCGCCCGGGACTCGACCGACAAAGCGGTTTACGGAAATTTGAAAGAACGGTTTCAGCGGTATTTTACGTCCATCGGCACGAAAACGTTTTCGATTCCGTACCTGGAAAAGGGCACGAAGGACACCGTTCGGATTCAATACACCCGCAGTGATTTATTGGGAATTATCGTGAATACCAACCTGAGACGACTTCCGCTGGTCATTACCGACCTGATCAACGGCAATCATTACCCGTACATCAAACGGCTACTCGATCGCACATTCGAGTACGGCAACGGTCCGTCGGGCATGCGTCTGTCGGTGTATTGCGCGGACCAAACCGCCTATCACAGTGAAAAAGTGGGCCAGCAACTCTACGATGCGTTTCCGTACTTGAAAGGCTACCACATCAACGACGTTTACCAGGAACTGTGCGATTGCTGGAAGGTTCCGCCCATCAAACCGGAAACCAAGCAGCCTTTATACTCCAACAAACCGGCGCTACTGGCGGATGGTGAACTGGATAACGCCTGCCGCCCGCTGTATATCGACAGGATTCATCACTACATGCCCAACAGTCAGCGGCTATTGTTCCGGAATGAAGGACACGGTGTCGGAGGTGAAGACATGACCCGTTTCATGCAACAGTTTCTGGAAAATCCGTACCGAAAACTAAGCTCGACTAAACCGGAAATTGTGGTTTATTGAAGATTCCGAATGAGATCGGCCGCCCTTGGCATCTTTTACTTCTTCTTTCGCTTCTTCCGCCCTTTCTCCAACTCCTCGGCTTCCTGCATCAGCGCTTTCAGGTCAAACTTGGCGTCGTCGCTGGTGTCGACGGTTTCTTCGTACACTTCCGGATCGATGGACACCACCTTGATCGGCTTCGTTAAAAACTGCTCGATCTCGTCCAGCATCGGTTTTTCTTCCGGGCTGCAAAACGAAAAGGCCTGGCCCTTCTGCGTGCCCCGGCCCGTCCGGCCGACGCGGTGGACGTAGTTTTCGGGCTGCTCCGGCAAGTCGTAGTTGATGACGTAATCCACGTTCGGAATATCGATGCCGCGCGCACTAACATCCGTGGCAATCAGCACTTTGACGACCCCGGTCCGGAACTGGTTGAGCACCTGCAACCGGTCGCGCTGCTCCTTGTCGCCGTGGATGGTCTGGCTCACAATACTGACCCGCTCCAGGGCTTTCAGCACCCGCTCGGCCCGCACTTTGGTCCGCACAAACACCAGAATTTTGCTGTCGGGATGCTCCTTGATCATCCGTTCCAGAAAAAACCGCTTGTCGTCCATGCCGACAAACACCACCGAATGGTCGATGTTTTTCGCCACCGGGTCTTTCGGCGAAATCTGAATCCGGATGGCGTTGTGCACCAGCGAATAAGCCAGCTTTTTGATTTTCTCGTTGATCGTGGCCGAAAAAAACAGCGTTTGCCGCTTGCGGGGCAAAAACCGTATCACGTCCTGAATATCCTTGATAAAGCCCAGGTCGAGCATGTGGTCGGCTTCGTCCAGAATCAGGAACTCGACGCGCTGAAACCGGATGTAGCCTTGGCTCACCAGATCGAACATCCGGCCGGGCGTGGCAATCAGAATATCAAGGCCCGCTTCCAGTTGTGCAATCTGCGGCCCCTGCTCGACGCCACCAAAGACGCAAAAGACCTTCAAACCGGTATGCCGGGCAATCTGCTCAAACACGCCCGCAATCTGGAGCGCCAGTTCGCGGGTTGGCACCATCACCAGGCACTTGATGCCGTCGGCCCGGCGCGCGTTCCGGCGTTCGTATAGCATGCTAACCACCGGAATGGCAAAAGCTGCGGTTTTGCCGGTACCAGTTTGGGCAATCGCCAGCACATCCTCCCCTTTCAGAATCGGCGGAATCGACTTGAACTGAATGTCGGTCGGTTTCCTGAAGCCCAGATCGGCCAGGTTTCGCTTGATTTCGGCCGGAATCGAATAATCGTCAAATTTCATACTCCCTTGCGTTAACCGACCAACAAGACCGGTCGCTTGTTCCATACTGCGAATTAGGAGAATATTTCGCAGAAACGTTCGGCACTACACAAAAAACCACCCCCGACGCGCAAGGGTGGTTTCCCAGTTAACCTAAAAAGCACTTTTTTATTTTGTGGAGGTATTCAGGACAACCATCCGAATCGGCTCGTTTACAGGCTTTGTCGCCAGATTGACCTGTTTCCGAATGCTGCCTTTTGAAGACTTAAATTCCAGTTCATACGCACCATCGGCCAGGTTCTTCATGTCCAGCCGGACCGCATACTTCAGTTCTTTTTTCATAACGAAATCCTGGAAAACGATTTCGTTTTGCGCGTTGCGCAAAAGTACCGCCACCGGTTCCGGTGCCGACTTTTCGATGGCCACGCGGATTTTGTTGTCGGACGTTACATACGCACTGGCGTCGAAGGGCAGTACTTTTTGGGGAGCCGCAGGGTCGTTGCTCAGGGGGGCGCTCATCAGGGCAGCCGTACAGATCAGATTACTCAGGATGTTAAACATGGTGTTCGTTGTTTAGTATTTGTTGTTGTTAAGTAAAATTCAAGTTGTTGTTTACGTGTTCGCTTACTCTTAATCCAAACGCCGTGCCATTGCCCACAAAAATCATAACTTACTGATAATCAGAAATAATTTTTTTGTATTTTAAAGTACACTTGTCCGGGATCGTACAGTTGCTGTTCGCTGGCGGACAAAACCGGACGGTTTTCATCCAGGCAGCAAGTTGTCTTTTTCTGAGATGCACTTCGTTTTGGACAGGACAAAGTAAATCAGAGACCGCCCTGTTACTCAACATGCTACGCCCTGAACCGGCAAAATTTGCAGATAGAACCGACAGGATGCGGTTTGGACTATCGTACCCACGGACCGCCGGGCGGCCCCGTTCAGTCCGTGAGTTGCTAGTTACTCAATGTGATAGCTAACACTCACGGACTAAAGTCCGTGGGTACGTTGCCTTTCGCGGCACGATTCCGTACTTTTGAATCCCTTCATCTTCACAATTTCTTTATGAAAAGTCTCCTTACCCTGCTGGTATCGACTATGTTTTTGACCGCCATTGCGCCAACCTACGGGCAGTCTTCCGCCGACAACCCGTTTTTCAGCGCGTATAAAACCCCTTTCGGCGTACCGGCTTTTGACAAAATCCGGCCCGAACATTTCGAACCGGCGTTCGACGAGGGCATCAAACAGCAATCTGCCGAGATCGCCAACATCGTCAACCAGAAAGCGACCCCGACCTTTGGCAATACCATTGAAGCTTTGGAAGCCAGCGGGGAGCTACTCAGCCGGACCAGTACGGTTTTCTTTAACCTCAACAGCGCCAACACCAGCGATGCGCTTCAGAAAATCGCCCAGGCCGTTGCGCCTAAACTGGCGAAAAACGGCGACGACATTGCCCTGAACCCGGCCCTGTTCCAACGCGTGAAAACCGTCTACGACCAGCGTGCGAAACTGAAGCTGACGCCCGAGCAGCAGCGGTTGCTCGAAAAAACGTATAAGAACTTTGTGCGGGGCGGAGCGGCCCTGACGGCCGAGAAGCAGGAGCGTCTGCGGAAGATCAACGCCGAGTTGTCGGTTCTGACGCTCAAATTCGGGCAAAACCTGCTGGCCGAAAACAACGCCTACACGCTGGTAATTGATAAACCCGAAGACCTCAGCGGTCTGCCTGCTTCGCTCGTGAACGCAGCCGCCGACGAAGCCAAAAAGCGTAATCAGCAAGGCAAGTGGGTTTTTACGCTCCAAAATCCGAGCATTATGCCGTTTTTGCAGTATGCCGACAACCGGGCACTCCGGGAGCAGATCTTCAAGGCGTACCTGGAACGCGGCAACCACAACGACGCCCGCGACAACAAAGGACTGATGGCGAGCCTGGTGAAACTCCGGGCCGAAAAAGCGCAGTTGCTTGGCTACGCCAACCACGCAGCTTTTGTGCTCGAAGAAAGCATGGCCTCGACCCCGGCCAAAGTCAGCGAACTGCTTAATCAGCTCTGGGCTGCGGCCCAACCCGTGACCAAGCAGGAAGCTGCCGAGTTGCAGGCGCTGATGGACAAGGAGGGCAAAAACGAGAAGCTGGCGAGCTGGGACTGGCGGTATTATGCCGAGAAGCTCCGCAAACAGAAATACGCCCTCGATGGCGAACAACTCCGCCCCTACTTCTCGCTCGAAAATGTCCGCGACGGTATTTTTATGCTCACCAACCGGCTCTACGGCCTGCGTTTCGAGCCCCGGAAGGATCTGCCGGTTTACCACGAGGAAGTATTGGGCTACGAGGTTAAAGAAGCCGACGGACGGCATGTGGGCATTCTGTATATGGATTTCCACCCGCGCGCCAGCAAACGCGGAGGAGCCTGGATGACCAGCTACCGGCGGCAGGAAGTACAGAACGGCCAGAAAATCGCGCCGGTGGTGTCGATTGTTTGTAACTTTTCCCGCCCATC
This sequence comes from Larkinella sp. VNQ87, assembly GCF_049445795.1. NCBI lineage: Bacteria > Pseudomonadati > Bacteroidota > Cytophagia > Cytophagales > Spirosomataceae > Larkinella > Larkinella sp. VNQ87. The sequence goes on along the minus strand of NZ_JBMSDT010000016.1, from coordinate 103,475 downwards.
GGGCAACACCCCGGCCCTGCTTAGTCTGGAAGAAACCCGGACGTTCTTCCACGAATTCGGCCACGCCCTGCACGGGCTGCTGTCCAACGTAACGTACGGCAGTTTGTCGGGCACGTCGGTGCCGCGTGATTTTGTGGAGTTGCCCTCACAGATCATGGAAAACTGGTCGCAGGAAGCGCAGATGCTGAAACTGTACGCCAAACACTACCAGACCGGCGAGGTGATTCCGGATGCGTTTATCGAGAAAATCAACCGCAGCAGCCTGTTCAACCAGGGCTTCGAAACCACCGAATACCTCGCGGCTTCGCTGCTCGACATGGACTACCACACGCTGACACCCGACCAAATGCCCACCGACGTGCTGGCGTTTGAAAAGCAGTCGATGGATAAAATCGGGTTGATCGAGCAGATTCCCCCCCGCTATCGGAGCACCTATTTCCAGCATGTTTTCGCGGGCGGTTACTCGGCCGGTTATTACAGTTACATCTGGTCGGCCGTGCTGGATGCCGATGCGTTTGAGGTATTCAAACAAAAGGGTCTTTTCGACGCCCAATCGGCCCAATCGTTCCGGAAAAACGTGCTCGAACGCGGAGGCACCGAGGAGCCAATGACGCTGTACAAGAAATTCCGGGGTGCCGAACCCGACATCAAACCGCTGCTCCGTCGCCGGGGCCTGCTGAGAGACTTGTAGTACCACGAACTGACAGTCCGTGGGAGTTTAATTTCCCAAAAAACAAAATCACGGACTGACAGTCCGTGGTACAGGTATGACAAAATTCCTCCTGACCCTATTGGCAGCCGTTTCCCTGTTGGCCGCTACGTTTGACGACGTTCCGCAGACGCAGATCGGCAACGAATCCGTCCGGGCAACGCTTTATTTACCCGATCCGGAAACCGGGTATTACCGGGGCACCCGGTTCGACTGGGCCGGGGTGATTGCCAGTCTGGAGTACAAAGGCCATACGTATTTCGGGCAATGGTTTCCGCAGTACGACCCATTCCTGCACGACGCCATCATCGGGCCGGTCGAAGCCTTTGATCCGCTGGGGTACGACCAGGCCAAACCGGGCGAGTTGTTTGTCAAGATTGGCGTGGGCAGCCTGCGGAAGATTGATAATGATCCGTATAAGTTCGTCGCGCCGTATCAGCATGTCGACAAGGGCAAGTGGTCGGTGCAGAAAAAAAGCGATCAGGTGCGGTTTACGCATGTATTGACCGATGCCGCCGGGTATTCCTATGAATACGAAAAAACCGTGAAGCTGACCAAAGGCAAGCCGGAGCTGGTGCTGGAACACCGGCTGAAAAATACCGGGAAGCAGCGCATCGAAACGGCGGTTTACAACCACAACTTCCTCGTTCTGGATCAGCAACCGTCGGGGCCGGATTTCCGGGTACGGTTTCCGTTTGCCATCAAACCCACCGGCGATTTGAAAGATATTCTGGCCAGTACGAGCCAGGAACTGACATTTGCCCGCCCGCTGCAAAACCGGGAAAGCATTTACACCCTGATTGAAGGCTACAGTTCCGATGCCAGCGATTATGATATTCGGGTAGAAAACACCAAAACCGGCGCGGGTGTCCGGATTCGGTCCGACCGGCCGCTGTCGAAACTGGCGTTCTGGTCGAATCCAAAAAACCTCTCACCCGAGCCGTTCATCGCCGTCAACGTAGAGCCGGGAAAAGCGTTTACCTGGAAAATCATGTACGAGTTTTACACGCTCAAGCCTTAAAACCGCCCGCTTTAGTTGAAGTATTTCTGCGTCAAATCGCGCATGGTGTAGCTGAATCCCCAGCCGATGTGCCGGGTTTGCTCCTGAATCATCAGGCCGCGCTCCCGAAAATGATCATGAAGTTTGTGCGTTTCGATGAGCTTTAGGGCTTCCTCGTAGGCGGTTTCGGTGGAGGCATAAAACCGGTCGTCGATGTCGCCGTAGGAATTGGTAAACTGCACGGCCAGTTCGACCCGGTAGAGAAGCAGATCAGCCACATCGAACGGGAAAACCGAGATTTTCTTGAAATCACTGATGATTTTCCGGACTTCCGATGCCTTCGGATCGCCGTAGCCCCGCGTCGGGAAAAACAGTTTTTTGAGTTTGGTTTTGTACTCGGCCAGCAACGCGCCCTGTTGTTTGCTATCACCCAGGTCCATCTCGTAATACGCCTTGACCTCCCTGAATTTTTTGGTCAGCTTCAGGATTTCGTCTACCAATTCGTCGTGCGTGAGGGATTGCAGGTGTTTTTTGAGGGATGCGGGCATTGGTATAACTTTTCTATTGTCGCAGGTCAGTCAGGATTTGGGTAATCTGAATTGGCTTCCAGAACGTGCTCAAGCCGTGCTATATCGCCGAGTTCAGGCTTCATAAATCAGCACTTTTTCCTGATCAATACGTGTTTTTAAATATGGAGAAAGCGCATCTGTGCTAACCAGATCAACTTTGCGGCCCAACAACGCTTCGAGCCCTTCCATCATCTTAATATACTCAATCAATCCAATAAGTTGTGAAGAATCCAGCTCAATTAAAATATCTACATCACTCGTTGAGGAAGCCTCATTTCTTGCGACAGACCCAAATAGGTAGGCTTTCCGAACGGGTTTGTCCCGAAAATAAGGGGCAACAGTGGAAGCAATAGCAGCGGATGTTAGCATGGCAGCATTGTTTATACAAAGTTAGCAGAGAAAATTACCGTAAAAACAATGATCCATCACTACTTATCAACCCGCTTCAAAAACGTCTTCCACCCGACCACCCCGAAAAGCAGCCAGAAAAAAACCGGCACCACCAGCGTCCAGTAGTCGCCGGGGTAAGTGGCTGACATGGCGTCGTCCTGTCCGGCATTATACAAAACCGCTAACCGGTCGGTGGGCTTTACGGTTTCATAGTCGTCTTCCGTAATGGGAATGGTTCGTTCGCCCTGTGGAAACCGGCAGGTGGCCTGGTACGTGTAACTTTTGAAAACCGTACTCCGCGTACTCCGGCCGACGCGGTGGCGGTCGGTCTTCAAAACCGGTACGTCCATCGGTTGCCCGCTGGCTTTCAGTTTGCCGTAATACCGGAAATACTCTACCGCATCGTAACTAAAAAACACGGCGACTCCAAACAATACGACAACTAACACCAGCCGGGCGACGGATTGCAGAAACGTCCAGCCGGTCAGGGAGACGATGAACCCTCCGGCAAAAAAGAAGAGCGAGGTGATCACCACCAGCAACCCCGCCAGCAATTTGTTTTCCGTACTGAAATCACTGGCAGACGACCAGCGAATCAGCCTTGAGGTGCTCCGGTCGGGCTTTGGCTCCGCATGTTGCTGCCGAAATTCATCCAATTCAGGATGGTACAACAGCCTAACCCGGTCGCCGGAACCCACCCAGGCCGTATCCATGACGTAACGGGTCATATACGTTTTCTGATGATAAGGAAAGGTAACATAAGCGACATTCCCGAAGGCATCCCGCCAGGAACGTTGCTCCAGTTCAGCCGTGGCCAGCCGCACTTCTATTGGCCGCCCTTCCCGTAAAAACCGGTTTTGCGTGTGTTCTTCCTGATAAAAATAGCCCAGCAGCCAGGCCGCAACGGCCAGGATGGCGATGAGCACCAGCGAAGCCACCAACCGGTACAATCGGCCCAGAAACGTAAACAGATCGCGCAGCATGAACAGCAACGGAGAAGGTCTACCAGAAAGGTAGGCGGTTTTAACGACAGAAGCAGGGGTCTGCCAGCGGTTTTGTGTAAACGGCTGATTCACCGGCAATCCGGTTTTTACAACAACGGAAATCGGGACAAATCAACTTCGGATTTGAAAACCGACGCAGCGAAACCTATCTTTGTCAAACTTTTCCTCCTGATTCGCGCCATGCAACAACTCAGCGTCCGACACCTGCTGGGCATTAAGAACCTGACCGAGAACGACATTCAACTCATTTTAGGAACGGCTCGCGAGTTCAAAGACGTCATCAACCGACCGATCAAGAAAGTACCGTCGCTGCGCGATATTACCATTGCCAACGTTTTTTTTGAAAATTCGACCCGCACCCGGCTCTCGTTCGAGCTGGCCGAAAAACGGCTGTCAGCCGATGTGGTCAACTTTTCGGCTTCGGGCAGTTCGGTCAAAAAAGGCGAGACGCTGCTCGACACGGTCAACAACATTCTGGCGATGAAGGTCGATATGATCGTCATGCGGCACAGCAGCCCCGGCGCTCCGCACTACCTCTCGGACCGGATTCCGGCCAACGTCGTCAACGCCGGTGACGGCACGCACGAACACCCGACCCAGGCGCTGCTCGACTCGTTTTCAATTCAGGACAAACTGGGCAATGTGGCCGGGAAACGCGTGGCCATCATTGGCGACATTCTGCACTCCCGCGTGGCGCTGTCGAATATTTTCTGCCTGCAAAAACAGGGGGCCGAAGTGATGGTTTGCGGCCCGACGACGCTGATTCCCAAACACATCGACCAACTCGGCGTGAAAGTGAGCCACGACGTGCGTGAGGCTCTCAACTGGTGCGACGTGGCCAACGTGCTGCGAATTCAACTCGAACGACAGCAGATCAAGTATTTTCCGTCGCTACGCGAATATTCCCTCTACTACGGCATCACCAAAAAAATGCTCGACGAGCTCGACCGACCCATCGTGCTGATGCACCCCGGCCCGATCAACCGGGGTGTCGAACTGACGTCCGATGCCGCCGATTCGCACCACAGCATCATCCTGGATCAGGTCGAAAACGGCGTGGCTGTCCGGATGGCGGTTTTGTACCTGCTGGCGCAGATGTAACGTAGCCATGGAATAACGTACCCACGGACCGCCGGGCGGCCCCGTTTAGTCCGTGTGAGTTGGTCTTATCATCCAGATTAAATAACCTCCAAAACACGGACTAAACGGGGCCGCCCGGCGGTCCGTGGGTACGTGTTATCTTTGGGAAAAGGCCATATCCTATGATTGCCGACATCCAGACTTCCGACCACCTGACACTCCACCCGCCCCGTCAACATCAATTTGACGACGCGTATTTTTTTGACTTATGTCAGGCCAACCGCGATCTGCGTCTCGAACGGGATGCCGACGGAAACATCATTCTTATGCCCCCCACCGGATCAGAAACAGGACGTTACAATGCCGATTTGCTCATTGAAGTTGGTATCTGGAACCGTAAAACCAAGCTGGGTTACGTGTTCGATTCATCAACCTGTTTTACGCTGCCGAATTCGGCGGTTCGGTCGCCGGATGTAGCCTGGATTCGGAAAGACCGCTGGGAGCAGTTGCCGGAAGCGAAGCAGGAGAAATTTGCCCCGATTTGCCCGGACTTTGTGCTGGAAATCCGCTCGAAAACCGACTCGCTGGCGACGTTGAAGGCCAAAATGGAAGAATACCGCGACAACGGCTGCCAACTTGGCTGGCTCATCGACCGGATTGATCAGCAACTTTATATTTTCCGCTCAGACGGATCGGTGGAAATCCGGACGGAGAAATCGGCGGTTTTGTCGGGCGAGGCAGTGCTGCCCGGCTTTGAAATGACCATCCAGTCGTAGCCTTTTAAACCACAATCTCCATTTCCAGCAGGGCATAACTCAGGCTTTTGCCGTGGGGATCGACCGCCAGCGAGGTAGTGACGCCACCCAGCAACGCCTGCTGACAAACAAAGTGCAAAGCCGGTAAAAGTGGTAATTCATACCGGATGATCTCGCCCTGCACGATGTCACGAAGGTGATGCCCGACGGCTTCGGCAGTTACCCGGTCGCGCAGCAGCTCGTAGTCTTCACTTCGGTACGGAATGAGCGACAGCGTCAGCGTGTTGCCTTTGTCGCCCGCCCGGCTGTGGGCCAGGTCATACAATTTAACGTTCATGGGTGAAATAGCGTTAGCTGTGCCTGGACGCGGTCGCGCGGCAGGAGCGTTGACACGATGCCCACCACGTCGTGAATAAACTTGCGGGCTCCTCCGCCCCCGGCTGGCCCGTTGGTGTACAGCGCTTCCACCTCCTCGCCCACGCGGGCGGCTTGCTGGGCCGTAGTGGCCCGGCCCGCTATCCGCAGCCGGATTTCGTATGGTTCCGGCAAGGCTTCAAATGTTGTCCGATGAACCGAGTTGCTTCCTACGTAGTCAAGCTGTAGTTCGGGAAATGCCTCCCGCAGACGTTCCTGAACAATCGAACCGGCCAGTTGAGCACGTGCCAGCGCATTCGAACCGGCGTAGGAAATCTCGCCCTCACCAATATATCCCGCATCATAGCCTACGCTTACCTTCAGGGTTTCGGGTCGGGTTGTGCCGCGTCCGCCCGTTGCCTTGACCTGATCGGGGCCGGTTTCGTCGATCCGCACGGCGGTAAAATCAGCCGTCACATCGGGAGTCAGATACCGGCCGGGGTCCATGACTTCGTACAGCAGTTGCTCTTTAGCCGTAGCCGCACTCAGGCGTCCGCCCGTACCGGCCACCTTCCCGAAAAAGGCCGTGCCATCGGCGAAAACGTCGGCGAAGGGATGGCCCAGGTGGGCAAGGTCCGGAACCGGTTTTCGGGCCGGATCGGCAAAATAACCGCCGGTCAGTTGTCCGGCGCATTCGAGGAGATGCCCCACGACGGTTCCCTGTCCAATCCGGTCCGCATCGTCCAGCGACCAGCCCAATTCGTACACCAGCGGGGCAACGAACAGCGAGGGATCGGCGACCCGGCCGGTCAGGATGATGGTCGCGTCGGTGGCCAGTGCGGGTAAAATGGCCTCCGCACCCAGGTAGGCATTGGCCGAAATCAGCGGACCGGAATCCGCCAGCGGTTTTCCGGTTTCCAGGCTGATTTCTTCGCCGGAAAGCTGATCGAACACATCATCACCGGTCACCACCGCGACGGTAACCGGCAGGTTTAACCGCCGGGCTATCTCCATGATTTTCTGCGCCCCCGCCAGCGGATTGGCGGCTCCCATGTTGGTGATCAGCCGAACGTGGTTCGCCAGCAGATGCGGCAGCAGGCTTTCGATCCGGCGTTCGAGCAGCGGATCATATCCGGCCGTGGGGTCCTGCCGTTTGCGTTTCTGCGCCAGCGCGATGGTGCGTTCGGCCAGACATTCCAGAACGAGGTAATCAAGATGCCCGTGCTGCGCCAGGATGACGGCGGGTTCCTGCCGATCGCCGGAAAAACCGGCTCCGCATCCGATCCGGATTTTGTCTTTCATAGATGAATCGAGCCGGTTAACAAGGCCGCCAGCGTCATGACGAGCGTCGTGCCGAAAGCCCATTTCAGGGTAAATTTCTGGTGATCGCCCAGGTCCACCTCGGCCAATCCAACCAGCAGAAAGGTTGAAGCCGTCAGCGGACTTACCGGAAAACCGACAGTCATCTGGCCCAGCAAAGCCGCCCGCCCGATTTCGAGGGGATCGATGCCGAACTGGGTAGCGGTCTGACTCAGGATCGGCACCACCCCGAAATAATAGGCATCGGGCGTGAACAGCAAACTGGCGGGCATACTCGTCAGGGCCGTCAGCGTGGGCAACCAACTCGCGTGTTGTTGCGGAATGAGCGAAACCAGCGAGGTCGCCATCGCGTCGATCATCTTCGAGCCAGTCAGGATACCGGAAAAAACACCGGCGGCAAAGATCATTCCCGATACCATAAAGATGTTGTTGCCGTGGTTGCGCAGGACGGTTTGCTGATCCGACAACCGGGGGTAATTGATCAGGAGCGCCCCCGCACTGGCGACCACGAACAGCGCAGGTGTCGGAACCCAGCCTTTCATCAGCGTGATAATCAGAGCGATCGTCAGCGCGGCATTAATCCAGACGAACCGGGGCCGCCGAAGCGCCCGTTGCTGTTCGGTCAGATTTTCGTGGTGGACGTAGTGCAAATCGAGCACCCCGAGACGCTTGCGTTCCTGCAAACCAAACCGGTAGGCCACCAGCAACACCCAGGCCATCCCGGCCAGGATAGCCGGGATGTTGGGATTGAATAGTTGGGTGGCATCGGTTTTCAGGGTCGAGAGTGCCCGGGCCGAGGTACCCGACCACGGCACCAAATGCAACGGCCCAACGCTCAGCGCCACCACGCCAGATAGAATCAGCCGGTTAATCTTTAGTTGGCGGTAAATGGGCAAAAATGCCGATAGCACAATCATGAACGTGGCCGTTCCGTCGCCGTCGAGGTGGACAATCATCGTCAGTAGGGCCGTGCCGACAATCACCTTCAGCGGATCGCCTTTGACGTAGCGAATGATGCCCCCGATGATCGGATCGAACAAACCGGCATCGAGCATGGTGGCAAAATACAAAACCGCAAACATGAGCAGAATACCCGTCGGAGCTACTTGTTTGATTCCGGCCAGGATCATCTCGCCCAACTCCTTTGGACTGAATCCGGCCAGGATTCCCATGACCAACGGCACCAGAACGAGGGCCGTCAGAACCGATAACCGCTTGGTGATGATCAGGAGCAGGAAAAGGCCGATGGTGGCAAAGCCCAGAAGCGCTAGCATGGCGGAGTCAGCAACGATTACAACATGATCGGTGGCCCAATGGCCAGCAGGGCCTTGTCGTGGTGGTATTTCTCCACACACTGATTGTCAAATAACATCGTGGCCCCGTTGGCGGGTGTGTACTTCTGCCAGGTGGGCAGGCCCTTGTGGTTCGGGTTGCCGTTGCGGGCAAAGTTGATCCAGGCCTGACTCATCTTGTCGGCCAGGTCGTAAGCGGCTTTTCCGCCCCCGGTCATCTCCTCGCAGCGGGCAATGTTGTTGAACGCGAAGGGAATCTCGATGCAGTGAAGCGCCTTGTAGCGGCCGTCCAACACCGGCGACTGCCAGGTGAACAGGTACATATACACCGGCGCCGGCGACGTAGCTTTAACGTCGGCCATTTTGATGGCGCTCCGCCGGAACATCCCGTCGACATCGATCAGGTCCGAGGGGCGGGTGTCGTTCGGGTACGCTTTTTTAACGGCTGCCAAATATGAATCGGTCTGGTCGCCATACTGTTTTTGCAAAAAGCTTCGGGCATCTTCCGGCGTCATGGTGTCACCGTTCGGCAGGCGTAGCGAGGCCATAAATTCATTTTTTGTCGAGCCAATCAGGAGCGGAACCGTACTCGAAATCGACTGAGCGGCCGGGTCAGTGGGCTGGTAGGGCAGCAAACCGCCATCCAGCGTTGGCCCCCACATGAAGCCGAAAACCGTCAGCGGTTTGCCCTCCGCTTTCAGTTGTTCCTGTACTTTGTTCACGGCCTTTTTCCCGGCAGCGGCCAGTTTCTCGAACGGCACCTTCTGAATCTCGTCCACCTGCGCGGGTTGAATGCCCAGTTCGTCGAGCACGGCCGCGCTCACCCGCTTCGTCACCGCCTGCTCGTGAAAGCTCAGACCCAAACCGCCACTCTGGATGATCGCCTTGTGGAACAGGCCCTTGGCCGAAGGTGTATACAGCAGCGTGTTTACCTTGCCGCCCCCGCCCGACTGCCCGAAGATGGTCACGTTGTTGGGGTCACCGCCGAAGTTGGCGATGTTGGCCTTCACCCACTGCAAAGCCGCCACTAGGTCCATAATGCTCGTATTCGGCGAGGCTTTGTACTTCTCGCCGTAAGCCGACAAATCAAGAAAACCGAGAATATTCAACCGGTGATTAACCGAAACCAGCACCACATCGCCTTTTTTGCTGATATTCTCGCCATCGTACGACGGCAGTTCCTGCGACGAACCGGCGGTGTGCCCACCGCCGTGCAGCCAAACCATCACGGGCCGCTTTTTCGAGTCGTTTACGCCCGCCGACCAGACGTTCAGCCGCAGGCAGTCTTCGTTGGGATAGCCCCAGTCGTGGTGGAACACAAATTCTGATTCATCGTGCACCGTGGTCGTGGGGTCCATCAGCGGACAAACCGGGCCGTAGCTCATCGAACTCCGGACGCCCGTCCACGCATCCGGTTTGGTTGGAGCCATAAACCGCTCCGCTTTCGCGTACGGAATGCCTTTGAAAGTAAACGTACCATTGTGAACGTAGCCACGCACTTTACCGGATTCAGTTTGGACAACGGCCACGTCTTTGCCTGTCATGATCGGCAGGGCCGCGCTTTTCGGCGCTTGTCCCACACTCCGAAGAGGCAGGACAAGCACTGAAGCGGCCAGCAGAAGAACACTGGTTTTCATCGAGGTTGGTATAAAGAGATTGGTAAGAAGCTACGGTTATTGATTAATTTCAGAAACGAACACGCCATTGGCTTTCAGAATTTTACTGAAAAACAACACCTGATACGGCAGGGCATTTTCCCAGTACTCCCAGGTATGGGCTCCGGGCCGCTCGGTGTAGTCGTGGGACGTTTTATTCTCGACCAACCGGCGGTGTAACTCCCGGTTGCCTTCGATCAGAAAATCGTCCACGCCAATGTCGAAAATCAACGGCAAGTTGTTGGCTTTCAGCCGATCAGCCAGCGTCACCATCGTGTAGCCGGGATACGGCGTGTCTCCTTCTTTCGGTGGGCCAAGTAGTTTGGCAAAGTTTTCGGCGCGGGACCGGGCAAATTCGGCCGGAACTTTCCAGGTGGCCGTGTTGATATTCATGACGCCACTCATGCTACCGGCGGCCGCGTATAGTTCGGGGTGGCGGCTGGAAATGAACATCGCTCCGTGCCCCCCCATCGACAAACCCGCAATGACCCGGCCTTTGCGGTCGCGGACGGTGCGGTAGGTATTGTCGATTTTTTCGATCAACTCGCTGGAAACGAACGTTTCAAACTGGCTGGTGGCTACCAGCGGGCTGTCGAAATAATAGCTGGTCGGGTCGCCGTCGGGCGTTACGATGATGAGGTTGTATTGGTCGGCCAGCCGATGCAGCAGCGTTTTATCGGGCGTTTTGGTCAGCCAGTCGCGGAAACTGCCCGAACCGCCGTGGAGCAGGTACAAAACCGGAAATACCCGGGCGGTTTTCCGCGCCTTTTTGCTTTCATACTGCTCCGGCAGAACAATCGCTGCACGCAGCGTTCGCTTCATGGCCGCACTGGGCACATCGAGGGTATCGACTTTGGCCCCCAGCGCCATGACCGCAAGAGCCTGTAAGGAAAACCAGACAAAAAACCGCTTAAGATTCATATAAGATTCACAATCGATCATGAAAAGCGCCATTGTTCCCAAACGGGCAAATTCCTGCCAAACGATTTGTAGCTTTGCGTCAAAAGTACAGAAAGATTCAATACGTAGTAAGTACGCAATGAAATTTTTTGAACCATTTTATGAAAGAATATAATCATCCGGCGGTTCGGTATTTTCAGGAGGTGTCAGCGCAGTGTATCCACTACCTGTCGATCGACGGCGTGATTTTCGGTTTTCACCAGAACCAACTGAAGGTCTTGCTGCTGCGCTGGAAAGAAACTGACGCGTGGAGTTTGCCAGGCGGTTTTATTCGTAAACTGGAATCGGTCGATGATGCGGCCCAGCGGATTGTGCGCGAACGAACGGGGTTGGATGCCTTGTATCTCCAGCAATTTCATGTATTCGGGCAAACCGTTCGCTACGATCAAGACGCCACCTGGCGCACCATCAACCTGCCGCTGGAAGGCATTCAATGGTCGGAACGAACGATTTCCATCGGCTATTACGCGCTCGTCGAATATTCGAAAGTCGTCCCTACGCCCGATTTGCTAACCGACGAATGCCGCTGGTGGAATCTGGAAGAACTCCCCACGTTGCTCTTTGACCACAACCACATCATCGCGGTTGCGCTGGCATCGCTGCGTAAAAATCTGGACGACCAGCCCATCAACCACCTGCTCCCCGAGACATTCACCATCCCCGAACTCCAGCGGTTGTGCGAAACCATCCTCGGCCATGCGCTCGATGGCCGCAACTTTTACAAAAAAGTGATGGCATCCGGCCGACTCGAACGACTCGCCGAACGAAGGCAGGGAACGCCCCACAAAGCCCCGTTTCTCTACCGGTTTTTGCCCTCCGGCCAACAAGTGGAGTAGGTTCACGAGTAACCGGTTCTCAGGCGGTTTGGCGCTCCCAATTGACCTTGTAGGCCAGTACCGGTTCAGCGGATTTGGCACCCATTCGGATGAAAAAGGGCAGCAGCCGATCACGCAGCCAGATCGCCACCGGATTGCTCAGCGCTTTGCTGTTGCCGGTCCGGCGGGCTTGCCGAACGATCTTTTCAACCCGCTCCTTTCGCAACTGTACAAACGTGGCAAAGGCGGTTTCGGTATCCAGCGAATCGCGCAAGCAGCGGGCCAGCACGGCCGCATCTTCGAGCGCCAGCGACGCCCCCTGACCCGAATGCGGGGAGGTGGCATGGGCGGCATCCCCGATCAGGCAAACCGGTCCTTTGTGCCAGGACGGTAACGAAGGCAGGTCGTAAACGGGCCATTTGCCGATTTCGCCCGGCGTCGCCTGAATAATTTCGGCAATAAAAGCCGGATCGGTGGCGTGGTGGTGCAGGAGTTGTTGCCGCCAGTCGTGATCAGACAAGGCATTCAGCTCCTGCCGGGTCGGTTCGGCAGGACGGGGGATGTTGCTAAACCAGTATACTTCGCCGTCTGATTTAGGAATATAACCGAAAAACGCTTTGCGGCCGAAGATCATCTGCATGGCCCCGGAAGTTGACAGGCCGGGCGGACATTGGGCAAATCCGCCACAATCGATCAGGCCGGTATAGACGGGTTGGGGTGCCCGTGGAAATATCAATTGCCGGGTTCGGGAGTGAATTCCGTCGCATCCGACTAGAAAGGTGCCTGCGGCTTCTGAACCATCTTCAAACTTCGCCACAATGCCCTGAAAACCGCCCGGTTGAAGTCCGGTTATTTTTTTTCCCCAATGGATCGGGATATTCCGGCGAACCGCTTCGTCGCGCAGGATGCGTTGCAACTGCCCCCGTTTGATCACGACGTTTCGGCTCCCGAAGCGCTCTTCTTCGTCCTCGCTTTCCAACTGAGCCAACAGCTTGCCTCTGCCGTTGAAAAAGTCCATTCCGGCCGAATGAAAACCGGCGACCGAAAGCCATTGATCCAGCTCCAGCGTTTTCAGGATATTGACGCCGTTGGGTGCCAGATTCAGAAAAGCACCCGCTTCATCGCGGGGAGCTGTCTGCGCTTCGTAAATTTCCGATTCGATACCGGCTTCCTGTAGAAAAAGTGCCATGACCGGCCCAGCAATTCCGCAACCGATAATCAGGGCTTTCCGGGTTGTTCTCATGTCTCGTTCCGTCAGCGTTGATAGGCAAACGTAACAACATCAAGCCCGGTTGACCCGTTTTTTTTCGTGAACCGGCGGTTTTAAACGACGAGGGAGCAATTCAGGCCGATCGACCGGTGCCCGAAAGGTGTAGGCCGGAGTGCCACTCCGGCCTACAGTAGTTACAGCTCTACTCCAGCACCACGCAGCCGTAGCCCGGCACGCGCACGTTGCCGCCCTTGACCATCCGGGCACTGCCGATCGTGTCGAGCACGATTTTGCGGCCCTCGGCAGCTTCCTGCGGATAAATCAGTACTTCCGTACCGCGTTTGGCCAAATTGTGCAATACCAGCACCGACCGCTGGCCCGAGCGCCGAACAAAGGCCAGCACGGTTTTGTGCTGAATGCCACTGGCTTCCAATTGGCTGAGGTTATCGTTCAAAACCGGATGGCTGTTTCGAAAATGAATCAGGCGTTTGTAATGGTTGTAAAGCGACTGCGGATCGGCTTGCTGCTGCGCCAGGGGCGTTACGGTTGCGTCGGTCGAATACGTGGCCCGACGCCAGCGACTGCGGTTTTTATCGTTTTTTCGGACATCCCACAAAAACGGTTCCCGAATATTTTCGTCGGGTTTGGCTCCGAGCATGCCGATTTCTTCGCCGTAATAAATGTAAGGATTGCCGGGAAGCGTCAACAACAAGTTAGCCGCTACTTTCAGGTGGCTCAGGTTTCCGTTCAGCACGCTGCCGATGCGACTCTGGTCGTGGTTGGTCAGCATGATAGCATCGATGAATTGCGGGTTGACCTGCGCAAAAACCGTGTGGTTGTGGAGCAGCATCGGAATAATTCCGGCCGTATCGCGCTCCTTGCCAATAATTTCCTGCAAAGCCAGACTTAGATCGAAGTTGAAATTGGCTTTTAGCCCCCGGAAATAGGGCGCAATCCGCTCGGCCCGCGTCCAGACTTCGCCAACGGTGTAGGCACCCGGTTTGACCGACTCCATTTCCCGCCCGAACTCTTCCCAGAACTGGTGATTTTTGGGTTCTTCCCAATCCGGGTAGATGTGCCGGGCGGCATCCAGCCGAAAACCGTCGACGCCGACCTCGGTCAGCCAGAACTTCCCGGCTTTGTAGATTTCAGCCCGAACGGCCGGGTTATCGTAGTTCAGGTCGGGCATACCGCTCCAGAACAAAGCATAGTATTTTTCGGAAAACGGTGCACCCGGTACGCGATGCCAGGGATTTCGCTCCTGGGAATCGGCCGTGATTTCGCGGGTGGCAATGTTGAGCGAATTGATTTCCTGCTGGCTCATCCAGACGTACCAGTCGTGGTAGGGGTTGTCCTTGCTTTTGCAGGCTTCCACAAACCACGGATGCTGGCGGCTGGTGTGGTTGATCACAAAATCCAAAATGACTTTGATGCCACGCTGGTGGGCTTCGCGGATCAGTCGCCGGAAGTCGTCCAGCGTGCCGTATTCGGAGGCAATGCCGTAATAGTCCGTGACATCGTACATGTGGTAACTCGGCGACGGGTTGATCGGCATCAGCCAAATCGCCGAAACGCCGAGGTCCCGCAGGTAATCCAGCTTGGAGGTAACCCCGTTCAGATCGCCAATGCCGTCGCCGTTCGAATCGCAGAAGGCCCGGACAAAAATTTCGTAGTGAACGCCCGTGTGGCCCGTAATGGCCTGAGAGCTAGTCGGTAAGTTCGTAGAAGTGGCTACATCAGCAACCATAAATGCAATATGTGGTTCAGGTTGGTAAACGCCCGGCCCCGGTCAGGAGTTTGTAAAGACGCATTTTTCCGCAAATCTGACAAGAAAATCCACAAATAAACCAAAGTTTCCCAGCAGACTATCGATCCCCAACCCCGCAGGGTTTAACTTCTGATAACCCCGGATGCAATCCGGGGGAGGGCACGATCCGGGGAGGCTGCGATCCGGGGGCGTGTGCAAGCACCTATCTCCGGTAAGGAATCCTGTCTCATCACTCGAAGCATTGGCAGGTATAATCGAAAACCCGCTTGGGGGTTCGGAAAAAAATCCGAAGAATGCTATCTTTCTGCCCTACCCTTCTGCTTCAAAAACCGCATGAAAAAAACCGCCTTTTTCGTTTGCTTTCTTTTCCTGGCCCTGACCGGGGCTCAGGCTCAATCGTTTACCTTCCGGGGTCTCGACAAATCCCCGATGGACATGGCCTACTACCCCGACGATTACGCCCACGACCGCAAGTTTGCGCCCGCCAAAATCGGCACCGACAAGGCCATGATCCGGATTACCTACAGCCGTCCGGCGAAGAACGGGCGGGAAATTTTCGGGACGAAACTGGCTCCCTACGGCAAACCCTGGCGGGCGGGTGCCAACGAAGCCCCGGAGATCAAATTTTACCAGGACGTGACGTTCGGCGACAAGAAGATCAAGGCCGGAACCTACGCCCTGCTCGCCATTCCGACCGAAACCGAGTGGACGATCATCCTCAGTTCCGACGTGGACCAGTGGGGTGCCTACAGTTACAACGAAGCCCTCGATGTCGCCCGGGTGACCGTGCCGGTGCAGAAATCCGACAGTTTGATTGAGAATTTCTCGATTCAGTTTGTCAAAAAAGACGCCAAAACCGCCACCATGTATTTGGGCTGGGACACGGTGCTGGTGGCCGTGCCGGTGGGGTTGTGATACAATTCGTCTAAAATTAGTATCTTGCTTGTATGAAAATCGTCCTGGACATACCGGAAAATAAAGTCGGCTTCATGATGGAGTTGTTGCGTAGTCTTTCGTTCGTAAAAACCAAGCCCCTGCCCGTCGGCATTTCTGACGAGAAAGCCCTCTTCCTGGCAGAATTTGAGGAATCAGTTGACGAGTTGAACGACGTGCTCGCGGGTAAAACACAAGCCCGAAACGCTTTCGATTTGCTGGATGAGTTATGACATCAAAAGCTTACCTACGTTTGACCGGCAGGCCAAACGGCTGGCTAAAAAATACCCCTCGCTGAGCACAGACTTACGAATATTATTCGATTCTCTACGGGGCGAACCTACCCAGGGAGCGGCTTTAGGGAAAGGCTGTTATAAAGTTCGCATGGCAATCGCCAGTAAAAAACAGGGAAAATCAGGCGGTGCGCGGGTCATCACTTTTGTGAAAGTAGTTCAGGAAGCGGTTTATCTGTTAGCGATTTATGACAAATCGGAGAAAGAAGATTTAGCACCCGGTGAACTGGATACGTATCTGGAATTGATTAACGACTCAGCCTAAGCTTCTTCAAAATCGTTTTAGCAACTGATAGCCGGTGTAGAAATCAGACCGCGTAAATTGAGAATTTCTCGATTCAATTTGCCAAAAAAGATGCAAAAACCGCCACGATGTATTTGGGCTGGGACACGGTGCTTGTGACCTTGCCGGTGGGGTTGTAGATTAGTCAATCGGAGGCAAAGTTATTTATATGTCTCTGATTGATTCAGATAACCGGTATTCATATTCCTGTGGAGTTGTATGAAAAGCAAAGTTGATTTTGAAGCTGAGTTAGCTGAAATTCAGAAAAGCACAGCAAAAACCTTAAACTTTTTAAAGGTAAACGGTTTTGAACTTCACCTCGACGAATGGTTAACCATCTCTGAATACGGAAAAAAGTACGGTTTGGATTCTCACGTAGTCACAAACTGGATTCGCCGGGGTACGATCCCGAAAGACTGTGTGGTAGAAATTCCGAAATTCAACAACATTCGGATGGTTAAGGATCGGGCTTATCGGTGAATAACACCCTTGCATTATTAATATTAAACTATACACTCCACGCTGTTATCTTCATAAAATATATACTCATTAAATTTCATAAAGTTTATCAATTCAACCATTACTAAAAACATAATGTAAAGATATGCCAATATTTGATCTATATTCAAGACGTCAAAAGAGACTTAATAGTGAACCTTTTGAGGTATACATATATAATGAAATTCCAAAGAATTTAAGAGTTCAAATCATACATATTCTTACAGACCTAATTGGCAATGGAAGATTTGTAAATGACCTAAGTGACATTTATGAGCTGATTCACAATACACTTTGCAGAGAATATGGATTATTTTATTTAGGAGATCCTCACGAAAATTACTTAACTAGGCTTATTGAATTTATTACTGACACAAAGGAGATAGAAGAAATATTAGATGTGATTGAAGTTTCTTTCCACTACACATTAGAAGCTTATGACTATGATTCTAATTTCATGTATCATGTAAATGCGAAAATAGAATTACCAAACGCAATCGAAGAACTAAATCTTAGGTTTAAAGAAAATGGTATTGGCTACAGTTATGAAAAAGGCCAGATCCTTCGAATTGATTCAAAATATATCCACTCAGAAGTAACCAAACCACTACTTTCATTATTATCAAATAAAAAATTCGAAGGCGCAAACGAGGAATATCTAAATGCTCATGAGCACTATAGAAATGGCAAGAATAAAGAATGCTTAAATGATTGCCTTAAAGCTTTTGAAAGCACATTAAAAGTGATATGTACAGAGAAAGGGTGGAAATATGATCAAACCGACACAGCACGAAAACTAATTCAAATTTGTTTTCAAAATAACTTAGTTCCTACTTTTACACAGAATCAGTTCTCATCGCTCCAAAATTTGCTCGAAAGCGGAATCCCAACAATTAGAAATAAACTTGGAGGACATGGTCAAGGACAAGTCCCTCAAAAAGTTGATGATGAAATGACTAGATATGGTCTGAATTTGACAGGGACAAACATTATTTTTTTAATTGAGCAAAGTGGAATAAAATAAAAAACCGCTCCCGGTTTCAGGAGCGGTTTTTTGTTAGTGGAGACGCAGGGAGTCGAACCCTGGTCCAGACAAGGAAACCGTCGTGCTTTCTACATGCTTAGATGCGATTGGGATTGTCGGGAATCGGTCAGGCTCGCATCAGGCCAAACCTCATCCGTAGGTGCTTGTGTCTTACCCGGTCGTTAACACCATAAACCGGGCCAGTACTGCGAGTCGATGCCCCCTGATCCAGCCAGCAGCACAGAGGCCGGGGAGACAATGGCTAAATGCTAATCCTCCGGATTAAGCAGCCATGGCGTAGTTATATTCGCCAGTTATTGTTTGAAGGTTTGTTATACAGGAAATGCCCTCAACTCCCGACATGCTTACACGCAGCCTCAACAAGCTGTCAATTCCGGTCGTCCCCAGATGCGTGTGTAGTAGAGAACACAAAGCTACGAAAATTAGTTTTCTTCCACCGCATTGATTTTTTCCAGAGCCGTCAGACTTTCCAGCCAGGCCGCGTACAACCCGGTTTCGATCGCCACCGCCCGCTCGGCATGGGTTTGCCACGCATCACCGAAAAACGTCTCCATCTGCCGCAACATCTCGGCCAGGTGCCCCTCCTCCTCCACAATGATCGACCGTACGTTGACCTTACTGCCCGCTTCGGTCAGCACGTCCTGATAAACTGGATACAGCTTGTCAGCGCGCACCTCGATGGCGTAGGTTACGAGCAGGTAAGCCGCGTATTTCAACTCGGCGCCCGACAGGCCCAGGGCGGTTTTCAAATACCGGCACACCTGCACATCGAGCCGGTTCAGGTAGGCGTGGCTGTCGGTCGGGGCCAGCAGGTAAGCCGGTTCGTAGGTGGGGCAGTCGGCTTTCGAAAGTTTCTGAATCTGTTTCTTCAGGTAATAAGCATGGCGGGCTTCTTCGGCCGCGTGTTTGAGCATCAGCAGGTCGACGGTGGTCTTAGGTTCGGCGGCCGAAATCTTGCGGGCGCCGGTATTTTCCATCATCGAGAGCGTATTCAGCCAACGGGCGTGTAGCGTATCGTCGGCGACCAGGTGGGTTAACAACTGCGAAAATTCCATCCAACATGTTGAATTAATACTTCGCAAAGATACAGCGAAGGCTTGGGTATCAGCCCGTTTTTTTTGTACTTTTGAAGCTTTGGAAAAGTCTATTTGAAATCCGAATTTTCATAAGACGGTTTTCGCAACAACAGCTTCATTTTCACCAACCTTTATGTATTCTTCCCAACCCAACTCCTTGTTTCGCCTGCGGGTGTTCAGGTCCTGGATGCTGGTGTGCTGCCTGACGGCATCGGCCCTGTGGTCGGTGGCGCAGACGCCCCAGAAACGATTACTGGTCTTCTCCAAAACCGCCGGTTTCCGGCACGCGTCGATTCCGGCCGGAAAAACCGCCATCCTAAAACTGGGGCAGGAGAACGGTTTCGCGGTCGATACGACTGAAAACGCGGCCCGGTTTACCGAAGACAACCTGAAACGCTACAGCGCCGTTATCTTCCTTAGCACGACGGGCGACGTGCTGAACGACCAGCAGCAGGCGGCTTTTGAACGCTACATCCAGGCTGGTGGCGGCTACGTCGGCATTCACGCGGCTGCCGATACCGAATATGACTGGCCCTGGTACGGCAAGCTCGTGGGCGGTTATTTTGCCAGCCACCCCGGCAACCCCAACGTGCAGGAAGGCGAAGCGTATGTCACGAACAAAAACCACGCGTCGATGTTCGGTTTTCCGGACCGCTGGAAAATTAAGGACGAATTTTACGACTTCAAGAAGTTCAACCCCGACGTGACGGTGCTCGTGAAAATTGACGAGAAAACCTACAAAGAGGGTAAAATGGGCGACAACCACCCCATGTCGTGGTTCCACGATTACGACGGCGGTAAGGTGTTTTATACCAACTTCGGCCACCCCGACGAAACGTTTGTCAACCCGGTTTACCTCAAACACCTGCTCGGCGGCATTCAGTCGGTGATGGCGACGAAATTGGACTACGCTAAAGCCAAAACGCAGCCGTTCCCCGAAGAAAACCGCTTTACGAAGGAAGTGCTGGCCGAGAAACTCGACGAACCGACCGAACTGGTTGTTCTGGACAACGGCAAAGTACTGTTCACCGAGCGGAAAGGCGCGCTGAAGGTCTACGACCCGAAAACGAAAGCCGTGAAAGTGGTCGCCAACCTGCCGGTCTACACCAAGCAGGAATACGGTTTGATGGGTATGAACATTGACCCGAAATTCAAGGAAAACCAGTGGCTGTACCTGTATTACTCGCCCGACGCGGCCGTCTGGAAAGCCGATACGGCCCAACACCTCTCGCGGTTCAAGTTCGATGCGGAGAAAGACGAACTGAAATCCGAAACCGAGCAGGTGTTGCTGCGGGTGCCCGTCAAACGCGACAACAAATGCTGCCACACCGGCGGTTCGATTGCCTGGGACAAATCGGGCAACCTGTACCTGTCGACCGGCGACGATACCAACCCGTTCGAATCGAAAGGCTTCAGCCCCTCCGACGACCGCCCGGGTCGCGAAGGATTCAACGCCCTGACGACCTCGAGCAACACGATGGATTTGCGTGGGAAAATTCTGCGAATCAAGCCGTTGGACGACGGTACGTACGAAATTCCGGAAGGCAACCTGTTTCCGAAAGGTACGCCCAACACCCGGCCCGAAATCTACGTCATGGGAAACCGCAACCCGTACCGCATCTCGGTCGATCAGCGCACCGGTTATCTGTACTGGGGTGAAGTAGGCCCCGATGCCGCCAACGACCTCGAGCGGTTTGGCCCGCGCGGACACGATGAAGTAAACCAGGCCCGCAAAGCCGGTTACTACGGCTGGCCGCTGTTCGTGGCCGACAACCGGGCGTACCGCCAATTTAACTTCGCCGACAGCACCTCCGGCCCCTCGTACGACCCGGCTAAACCGATCAATCCCTCAAAGCTTATTAAAGGCTTGAGCGAATTACCCCCGGCCCAGAAAGCGTTTATTTATTATCCGTATGCCGACTCGCCCGAATTTGGCCCGATTGTCGGCAAAGGGGGTCGGAATGCGATGGGTGGCCCGGTTTACTACTACGACGATTATGAAGAAAGTTCGGTGAAATTCCCGCGTCATTACGATGGCAAATTCTTCGCCTACGACTGGATTCGCGACTGGATTCACCCGGTAACGATGACAAAAGAAGGCGACTTTGTGAAGATGGAAACCTTCATGCCCAACACGAAATTCAGCCACCCGATTGACATGCAGTTCCACAAAGACGGTTCGCTGTACGTGCTGGAATACGGGAGCAACTGGTTTGCCCAGAACGACGACGCCCGCCTGTCACACATCACCTACAACGCCGGAAACCGCAAACCGCTGGCCATCGCCAGCGCCAACCAACTCGTGGGCGCGGCTCCGCTGGCCGTTCGGTTTACGTCGAAAGGTTCGCTGGATTACGACGGTGATGCCATCAAATACGAATGGACATTCGGCAAAGGGCTTCCGAAAAGCACCCAGCCCAACCCGACGTTTACCTACGCCAAACCGGGTGTGTACAACGCGACGCTGAAAGTAACCGACGCGGCCGGAAATGCATCGACCAAGCAACTCGAAGTGCGGGTCGGTAATGAAACGCCGAAAGTGGAAGTCGCCGTGAAAGGCAACAAAACGTTCTACTTCGACAACAAACCGGTTGAATACGAAGTGAAAGTGGTGGACAAAGAAGACGGCACGCTGACGGCGGGTAAAATCAACCCCGAAGACGTGACGATGACCATCAACTACCTCGAAGGCTTCGACAAAACGTTGCTTGCGCAGGGCCACCAGGCCAACGTCGGTTTTGCGACCGGTAAACGCCTGATCGAACTCAGCGATTGCAAAGCCTGCCACAGCATTGATAAAAAATCGATTGGACCGGCTTACCAGGATGTGGCGAAAAAGTACGCGAAGGAGCGTCGGGCGGAAATCGTCAACAAGCTGGCCCGCAAGGTGATCGAAGGCGGTGGTGGTGTCTGGGGTGAACAGGCGATGAGCGCCCACCCGCAACTGAAAGAAGACGAAGCGAAAGAGATGGTCAGCTACGTTATGTCACTGGCCGATAAAAAACAGGCCGACAAAAAACCGCTGAAAGGCACCTACACGACCGAACCGAAGGCCAAAGATGGTTCGTACCTTTTCTCGGCCAGCTATACCGACAAGGGTGGTAACGTGATTGGTCCGCTGACGGGCACCTCGACGGTGGCCCTGCGCAGCGCCAAAACCAAAGCGACTACCTACGACGAAGGGAAAGGTGTCTCGCGGTTTAAATTACCGACGGGCGGTGAAATCGTGTTTGCCAACGAAAACAACGGTTATTTTGCCTTCAACGACATCGACCTGGCCGGGATTCGCAGCCTGACGGCGATGGGCTCGGCGGTTTCGACCTACATGGCCGGTGGCAAGCTGGAAGTCCGGCTCGACTCCCCGACCGGAACACTGCTGGGCGCTGCCGACGTGAAAAGCGAGAAAATGGAGCCGGTCAGCATTCCGATCAAAACACCGGTGAGCGGTCTGCATAAGCTGTACTTCGTGTACGTGAATCCGAATGCCAAAGGCAAACCCTTGTTTGCGCTGGAAGACATTCACTTCAACGCCGATTCGATGTAAGTTGGTTTTCAGCAAATCATCCAAGAGCGGGGTCAGCGTAAGTTGGCCCCGCTTTTTTATTGGCGGAGAGCCGGTTTTCAGGCGGTTTGTGGGTTTCGCACTCGGTAGCTTTTGCGCATCCACTGCTTTTATGATCAACTTCCGAATCCCAACATGAAAAGAAGATCTGCGATCACCTTATTGGCTGGGCTGACTGCCTCGCTTACCAGTTTTACCATATCCGAACAAAAACCGCTGGTCGTTCGGAAGGCCGATGTCATCGTCTACGGCGGCACCTCAGCGGCTGTGATCGCGGCTGTACAAGTCAAAAAAATGGGCAAAACCGTCCTGGTCGTTTCGCCGGATAAACACCTGGGCGGACTGTCTTCCGGTGGGCTGGGCTTTACCGATACGGGCAATAAGGAAGTGATTGGCGGGCTGTCCCGCGAGTTTTACCAGCGGCTGTACCAGCATTACCAAAAACCGGATGCCTGGAAATGGCAGAAACGGGAAGAATACGGCAACAAAGGACAGGGTACGCCCGCCATCGATGGCACCAACCGCACGATGTGGATTTTTGAGCCCCATGCCGCCGAACAGGTTTTTGAGGATTTCGTCCGGGAATACAAACTGACTGTTCACCGCGACGAATGGCTCGACCGCTCCCCGCAGGGAATTCGCAAAAAAGGAGGCAGAATTCAGTCGTTCCGGACGCTGAGCGGTACGGTGTACGAAGGAGCCATGTTCATCGATGCCACCTACGAAGGCGACCTGATGGCGGCAGCGGGCGTGAGTTACCACGTCGGCCGGGAAGCCAACCAAGTGTATAACGAAACCTGGAACGGGGTTCAGCCGGGCGTGTTCCAGCACGGTCACCATTTCAAAGCCAACGTGAGTCCGTACAAGATTCCCGGCGATCCGGCCAGTGGGCTGCTTCCAGAAATTTCGGCAGAACCGCACGGCGAAAAAGGCTCCGGCGACCACAAGATTCAGGCGTATTGCTTCCGGCTGTGCATGAGCAATCATCCCGAAAACCGGTTGCCGTTTCCGAAACCGGAGGGCTACGATCCGGCCCGGTACGAGTTGCTGGCGCGGGTGTTTGAAACCGGCTGGCGCGAAACCTTCCAGAAATTTGACCCCATCCCGAACCGCAAAACCGACACCAACAACCACGGCCCGTTCAGTTCGGATTATATCGGCAAAAATTACGACTACCCCGAAGCCACCTACGAGCGCCGGAAACAGATCATTCAGGAGCACGAACGGTACCAGAAGGGCCTGCTGTATTTTATGGCGAACGATCCGCGCATCCCGGCCGATGTGCAGGAAAAAATGAAGCAGTGGGGCCTGGCCAAAGACGAGTTTACCGACAACGGCAACTGGCCCCACCAGCTTTACATCCGGGAAGCCCGGCGCATGAAGGGCGTTTTTGTCATGAAAGAAGCCGATGCGTTGGGAAAAACCGAGGTGCCGGACCCGGTGGGAATGGGTTCCTACGCGCTGGATGCTCACAATTCGCAGCGGTACGTCAAACCGGACGGTTTTGTGCAGAACGAGGGCGACATTGGGGTGCATCCGGACAAACCGTATTCGATTGCCTACGGGTCCATCTTGCCCAAAGAGAACGAATGCAGCAACCTGCTCGTGCCCGTCTGCGTGTCGAGTTCGCACATTGCCTACGGGTCGATCCGGATGGAGCCGGTTTTTATGATTCTGGGCCAATCGGCGGCCACGGCAGCGGTTTTGGCGATCAACCACAAGGTTTCTCCGCAGCGACTCCCGTACCAGAAATTGAAAGAAGTGTTGCTCAAAGACCAACAACGGTTGACGTTGGCGGGCAGGTAAGGGACAGGAGACGAGAGAAGCAAAAATAATTCGCTGATCTCATTTTCCCGTGCGCTACCATTGAAGCTGTTTAATCAGCATCGTAAGGTCTTTGTTGGTTGGGAGCTTACAGGGAATATCCGGCACTAGTTTATTGATTTTGTCACGTCCGGCGGGCCGAACCCATTCTTTCACCCCAAAACGTAATTCCAGTTGGGAATTTGGAAGTATAGTCGAGTACATTTCGCCAAAATGGGTGGGGTGCCCGTTCACGGGTGATTCTCCGGCTAATAGCGCTATCTTATTATCCTGCACCAGGGTTGCGAACAGGATCGCACTGGAAAAGGTCCCGGGGCCGATGATCACAACCACTTCTCCGTCAAATGGACTCGACACCTGGCCCGGGATAACGGTTCCGGAGGGAAAGTGCAGTAGTTCCCCCGGTGCGGCTTTTTGATACGTCTCATCCCGGAATCCCCAGGAAGTGAGTTTGGCCAGATACGCTTCGCTGCGTTTCCAACTCATCGAATAACTTTTGTAAGGTTTTTGGGAGATGTGCTTGATGATCATCGTGCCGACAGCAGACGCCCCGCCGTCATTGCTACTCACATCAATGGCAAGCCGCGTAATCTGATCACGACGAATTACGGCAAAAATGCTGTCGATACACCGCTCATAGACCCGTAAATCCTGGCTTCCTCTTGTCGCAAAGGAACGGGCGAAAATATATCCGATAGTACCTAGCCGCTGATACGATATGTTGGTGGCGACGCTATCAGCCAAGTTCGGAGTCTTTTTCGGCGCGTTCGCACTGCGCATCGAGATCGCTGCGTGCTCATCGCCGAGCGGTATCAAGGCCAGACTCGCCTTTCGTTGGAAGTCGGCAACTGACAACGGCTGGTTCAACCCGGCCTCCAGCGAATCAAAGTAGGCCTTATAGCTCTCCTTCGTTAGCTGGGTAAACGGATTGGCATGTACGTTGAATAGTTGTTCTCGAATGAATTGAAAATCTTCCCGTATGGCGGCTGTCGAAAGCAACTTATCCTGAGCGCTTGAGAAGGTAGTTAGACCAAAAAGTAGGAAGAAATAGAGTAAAAGGTACCGTTGAAAACACATCATATTGGTAAATCAGGACATTTGAATGAGTCATAGGCGATCTCATTGAAAAGATGGATGCCAAAATCAAATGTTGCATCAGATTCATACAGGAGCCAAGTGTTGACAGCAGTACAACTGCGGGCAAGTTGGTTTTACAAGCCGCCCTGGCCGGGTATGACGGCACCGGCCGCTTTTGTACGAAACGGTAAAACTACCCAAAGGCGATCGAATGCCGCCTTACAACTGCAAAACCGTACGCTGGCAATTAGGAAGTTACGCCTGATTAAACCGCTTTTTTCCGCGTCAGAGCCGCCAAAATAAACATTGCTACTGCGCAGATCGCCAACCCGCCGGATTCTCGGGCTAGTTCAATGTTCAGGGTTTTCATGCCCATTTCGTCGAGCAGAAAGCCTTCAAAAACCGGCGGCCACCAGTAAACGGCTGCGCCCAAGTAGACAACTCCGGCCACAAGGTACAGCCAAACGGGCGTAAGGCTTCCCAACGCCAGAAAGCTCATAATGGCGGCAAAGCCGTAAATGGGCACCCACACGATCGGGTCCGGATCATTGTACTGAAAAGCTGCAAAAAGCAGGAAAAGAATCCCAAAAATGATGGAAATGGTTTTACGCATGGGAGTTAAGAGTTATGAGTTAAGAGTTAAGAGTTAGCTACCGCAGCGCAACTCTTAACTCTTAATTCATTGACAGTATTCCGTAATGTACGCATCGGCTTCGATATAGCCCAGTTGTTTGGCTTGTTTCAGGCTCAGGCAACCGCTTTCGCGTTGGTTGAGCATCACCTGCGTCACACCGAGGGCGTTGAAGGCTTTGCCAAATTTAGCATCCAATTGAACGGTTTTGGTAAAATCTTCGAGGGCCTGCTGAAACTCGTCCTGCTGAAACCGTATGTTGCCCCGGTTGAAATACGCCAGCGAGCTTTTCGGATCGAGCTGAATGGCCTGGTTGAAGTCCGACAAAGCCGAGGTCAGATTGCCCATCGTAGCAAATAATTGACCGCGATCCAGGAAGATATCTGAAGTATCCGGTGCCCGACGGATGGCTTCGGCGTAGTCTTTCAGGGCGGCATCGGTTTCGCCCCGGGCGGTTTTCAGTTTGGCGCGGTTGTAATACGGTTTGTAAAACTCCGGGTTTAACTTGATCGCCTGTTCATAGTCGAGCAGGGCATTTTCGTAATCTTTTAATTCAAAATAAGCCACGCCCCGGCTGTTGAAGGCTTCGTAGTTGCTGGCATCCGCGTTGATGGCATCATTCAACGGCGAAATCGCTTCCCGAAATTTACCCTGTTGCATCAGGCTCCGGCCCTCCGCCAGTTTATCCGCCGAGGACGTACAGGCTTGCAACAGCACCATTCCGAGTCCACACACCAGCCAAAAACCGCTTTTGATCTGGCTCAGGAGCTTTCGAATGCGTCGGTTTACGTTGTATTCTATGTTTATCGTTACCATGTGTTCACCTAAATTCTCACAAAAGTAGCGACCGGCTTTTATTTTCCTGCACGAATCATTACTTTTGCACCCGGCAAACAGGCACTACCAGCTCCTGCTGAATCCCCCAGGTCTTGACAGAAGCAAGGGTAGGCGGTTGTAGCGGTGAGATGTCGGTTTGCCTTTTTTTGTTTTCGGCGGTTTTCTCTCGATGCTCAATCCGAAAAATCGCAACTTGAATTCAGCGGATAATTTTTACTTTTGATTCAACGCTGGTTTAAAAAGCCTTTCCATCTCGTAACACCCGTTTCGTACACATGAAGTTTTTCATTGATACCGCCAACCTGAACGACATTCGCGAAGCGCAGGATTTGGGTATTTTAGATGGCGTCACCACCAACCCTTCCCTGATGGCGAAGGAAGGCGTTACCGGCAAAAACCGGGTTATGCAGCACTACAAAGCGATCTGCGATAGTGTCGATGGCGATGTGAGCGCGGAGGTGATTGCCACGACGTTTAAAGAGATGGTCGCGGAAGGCGAAGAACTGGCCGAAATCGATGACAAGATTGTCGTGAAAGTTCCGATGATTAAAGACGGCATCAAGGCCATCAATTATTTTTCGGAAAAAGGCATCAAGACGAACTGTACGCTGGTCTTTTCGGCCGGGCAGGCGCTGCTGGCCGCGAAAGCTGGAGCTACGTATGTCTCCCCGTTCGTCGGTCGGCTGGACGATATTTCGTTCGATGGCGTAGCGCTGATCGAGCAGATTGCCCTAATTTATCGGAATTATAGCTACGGAACGCAGATTCTGGCGGCATCCATTCGTCACCCGATGCACATTATTCAGTGTGCGGAAGTGGGTGCCGATGTCATGACGGGCCCGCTGAGCGCCATCACGGCCCTCTTCAATCACCCGCTGACGGATAGCGGTCTGGCTAAATTCCTGGCCGACCACCAGAAAGCCAGCGCAAAATGAGTTAAGAATTAAGAGTTAAGAGTGAAGAGTTAAGACAAATGCGTCGGCCTAACTCTTAATTCTTAACTCATCACTCTTCACTGAAAAAGATGTTTTCAACCGAACCGGTTCTGTCTCTCAATCAGGCTGATATTTACCAGGGTGGACGAATTGTCCTGGCGGATGTAACGTTTGACGTCAACAAGGGCGATTTTGTGTTTTTGATCGGACGAACGGGCAGTGGTAAAAGCTCGCTGTTGAAAACCCTCTACGCCGACCTCTGGCTTCAGGCCGGAACAGGCATGGTGGCCGGTTTTGCCCTGGAAAAACTGAAACCGAAGGATGTACCCTTCCTGCGCCGGAAAATTGGGATCGTCTTTCAGGATTTCCAGTTGTTTATGGACCGTAACGTCGAGGAAAATCTGCGCTTTGTCCTGAAAGCCACCGGCTGGAAAGACCAGACGAAGATGCGCAACCGGATTTCGGACGTGTTGATGCAGGTCGGTTTAGGCACGTTGCACAAGAAAATGCCGCACCAGTTGTCGGGGGGTGAGCAACAGCGGGTGGTGGTGGCCCGCGCCATGCTGAACGAACCCATGATTCTGATTGCCGACGAACCGACCGGTAATCTCGACCCGGCCGTCAGCGAGCAGATTATGCAGGTGTTTCAAACCATCAACAACTCCGGCACGGCCATTCTGATGGCGACGCACAACTACGATTTTCTCCGCAAATACCCCGCCCGCATCCTGCGCGTCGAGGACGGGAAAGTGATCGAACAAGGCTTGTAGAGTGAAGAGTTATGAGTTAAGAATTAAGAGTTAGTTAAATGCGTCCGCCAACTCTTAATTCTTAACTCATAACTCTTCACTCATTTCGCTTTCAGGTACGCGAACGGGATGATCATTTCTTCCAGCGATACCCCGCCGTGCTGGAAGGTATCCCGGTAATAGTTGACGTAATAATTGTAGTTGTTCGGATACGCGAAAAAGTAATCTTCAAGCGTAAAGACGTAGGCCGTCGAAACGTGAATCCGGGGCAGGAAGAAATTCTCCGGTTTGCGGCAAACAAACAGGTGGTTGTCGTCAAAACCCAGGTTCTTGCCCTGCTTGTAGCGCAGGTTGGTGTTCGTATCGCGGTAGCCTACAATCTTGGCCGGTTTTTGTACCCGAATCATGCCGTGATCGGTGGTTACAATCAACCGACCGCCTTTCTCCGCGATTTTCCGCACCAATTCGAGCAGGGGTGAGTGGCTGAACCAGGAGCGGGTGATGGACCGGTAAGCTGCTTCGTCGGGGGCCAGTTCCTTGATCATCGCCATGTCGGTCCGGGCGTGCGACAGCATATCCACGAAGTTGTACACGATCACATTCAGATCGTTCTGCATCAGGTTACTGAAGTTATCGACCAGTTGTTTCCCCTGGTTGATGTTCAGGATTTTGTTGTACGAAAACCGGATGTTCAGTCGGCTGCTTTCAATCTGCCGTTTCAGAAACTGGTCTTCGTTGTTGTTCAGACCGGCTTCTTCGTTGTCGTCATTAACCCACAAATCCGGGTGTTTTTTCTCCATTTCGCTCGGTAACATCCCCGAGAAAATGGCATTCCGGGCAAAAGCCGTGGTGGTCGGCAGAATCGAGTAATACGATGACTCTTCCTCCACGGTAAAGTATTCGGCCATGATCGGTTCGATCACCTTCCACTGATCATAGCGCAGGTTGTCGATCAGGACGAAGAAAAGCGGGTTGTTCTGTTCCAGCAACGGAAAAACCTTTTTGCGCATCAACTGGTGCGACATAACCGGTTTATCCATTTTGGGTTCGTTCAGCCAGTCTTCGTAGTTGTCCATCACAAACTTGCAGAACGTGGAATTGGCCTCGCTTTTCTGCATATTGAACACCTCCCCCATGCCCCGGTCCTGGGTTCCGTCCAGTTCCAGTTCCCAGAAAATCAGCTTACGGTAAATATCGACCCAATCGTTAAAATCGACCCGGTCGTTGTACATCATCGACAAATTCCGGAAATCCTGCTGGTAGCTCTGGTTGGTGCGCTCGGTGACGAGTCGTTTGTTGTCGAGAATTTTCTTGACCGACAGCAGAATCTGGTTCGGGTTCAGTGGTTTGATCAGGTAATCGGCAATTTTAGCACCGATGGCGCCCTCCATAATGTGCTCTTCCTCGCTTTTGGTGATCATCACCACGGGCAAATTCGGCCGGATTTGTTTGATCTGCTGAAGTGTTTCCAGCCCCGTCATCCCCGGCATCATCTCGTCGAGAAACACCAGATCGAAATTTTCCTGATCCACTTTCTCAAGCGCATCGGCTCCGCTGTTGACGGGCGTAATGGAATAGCCCTTATTGTTCAGAAAAAGAATATGGGGTTTCAGCAAATCGATTTCGTCGTCGGCCCAGAGGATGGAATAGTTTTGCATGTTGCTGGATGCTGGTGGTTTGATTGATTACACTACACTTATTCAACCTGCTAACGCCCGAAACTGTTTCAGCGGTTCGATTTTAACAGTAATTAACAAAACGCCGGGCGGTTTGGCTTTCAGGCAACTATAAGGTTATAGTCTTATATCAGGCAATTATAAGGCTGTAACCTTATAAAATCGAAAATAATTGGGTCTTTACCGCCGAAGCACCCGCTCCAAATCCTCCGGTGTGTCGATGCCGTGGCTGTCCAGTTCCGTCACAACGCAGCGGATACGGAAACCGTTTTCGAGCCAGCGCAGTTGTTCGAGAGCTTCGGCTTTCTCCAGTGGAGAAGGCGTCAAACGCGTGATCTGGGCCAGAATGTCGGCCCGGTAGGCGTAAATGCCGATGTGTTTGTAAAACGTATGGTATTGCAACCACTCCTCCGATTTGCGTTCGCGCAGGTACGGCAACGTCTGGCGGCTGAAATACAGGGCTTCACTCCGGCTGTTCAGCACTACTTTGGGCGTGCTCGGGTTAATCAATACTGCCGGGTCGTCAATTTTTTTAACCAGCGTCGCCAGCTCGGTATTTCCCACAAGCACCGACGCCAGCAAGTCGATCTGCTGGGGCTTGATAAAGGGTTCGTCGCCCTGGATGTTGATCACATAATCGACCGGCCCCCGCACGGATTGCATGGCTTCGAAACAACGATCGGTGCCGCTCTGGTGGTGTTCGGCGGTCATGATGGCCGTTCCACCGAACGAACGAACATGCTCCGCGATGGCGTCGTGGTCGGTCGCCACCACCACCTGGCTCAGCGACCGAGCCTGCACGGCTTGTTCCACCACACGCTGAATCATGGTTTTGCCGTCGATCATCGCCAGGGCTTTGGCCGGAAACCGGGTAGAAGCGTAGCGCGCCGGAATAATTCCCAGAATATTCATCCGCAAATTTCGGTAATTTTGCGCAAGATACTCCGAAGTCGGTTTCCGCCCCAGCATCGGAGTGCCAATTCTTGCCTGAACGATCTGCCGGAATGAGCCCTGTGAGTATACATCGATTGCCCCTTGCCTTTCAACTGCAATTTCTACAGCCGGTTTGGCGATTGGTTTTCGAACAAGTCGATGCGGCTCCGGCCCTTTTCGCGGCCGAGCTCCGGAGCCGCGACACCCAAACCCTGACGCTGGTGACGGCTGAGTTGCCCACGGGTCGAATTCGTTCGAAAACCGTTCCAGCGCTCCCGTTTCATTCGGCTCTTGTCGGCATCTGGGCAGGTCAGGCGTTGTACCACCGGTTCGATAACCCGCGCTTACCGGTCCCGACGGCGCTTGGGAACCTCGATTTACAAACGGGGCGCCCGCGTTGGGAATGGCCGCAACATCATTTTATCGGAGCCGATGCCGAGCGTGTCTGGGCGCAGCGGTCGTCGCTGGCCGACACAACCCTGTCGCCAGTCCGGGCGTTTCGGCTGGCGGATGGCGAACCACTCGAAACCGCTGAAAAACCGCCGGTTGTTCACAATGCGCGGCTGCATTATCCCGTTTCCTACACAACCGCAAGCACCTGGTGGCCGGTCTTCGACCGTTTTATAAAAAAAAATATGCACCACCAGGCCCTCGCAACGATCGATTATCTGGAACTTGGTGACAAACTGTTTTTTTTGTATTATTATCGGGAAGCAACCGATCAGCTTCGCTCAGCGCTGTTGATTACCGACCGACAACCAACCATCTGGCTGCATCAGAACACGGGTCCGAACCCGGATGATGCGCAGTCGACTCCCGAACCGAACACGCAGCCGTCATTCGGAAACGGCTCTTTCTGCGTCTGGCAAAACCAGATCATTTTTCAACCCATTGCAACGTGTATTACCAGTTATTACCTGACACCACTGCCATGAAGCGACTGTTTTCCCTCTTGTTCGCTAGCTGGCTGACCAGCATCATTACCCAGGCCCACCCCCTCCTGCCGGATTCGCTCGGGATGGAGAAGAAAGAAGGGAAGTTTTACGTTCTGCACCGGATTGAACAGGGACAAACGCTGTATTCGCTCGTGCGGAAATACAATACAACCATCCAGGCCATCAAAGAAGCCAATCCGGGCTTGCCCGACAATGTGCGCTACGATCAGGTTGTACGGATTCCGGCCAGCAACCTCTCCAGAAAAGAAGAGAAAGCTGTAAGCAAAGCGCTGAAAAAAGAAGAACAGGCCGAAAAGCGTGTCGAGCGAGAAGTCCGACAGGAAACCGCCAAAGAAGCCAACAGCGGGATTCACCAGGTCGAACCCGGGCAGACGCTGTACAGCCTGGCCAGCCGATACGGTGTTTCGATGGGCGATGTCCGCAAATGGAACAACCTTACGTCTGACAATATTGTGAGCGGTCAACCCTTGATCGTTTCGGAAAAAGCCTGGCGCGTCCGCGAACCTTCGCCTAAAACCGAAACCGCCCACCGCTCTGACTCCTCAACCGACGTATCCCGAACCTCCCGAAACGACTCGCCCAAAACCGAACGACCGGCGCCCCCGCGCACGATGCCGACACCCGCCGAGGAAGCTTCGCACCCCAACGAGCCGGAGCGGTCGGCCCCCGAATCGACCAACTCCGCCCCTTCCGAACCCCGCATCATCCGGCCCGGCGATACCGGCCCGTTCCCCAATCCGGGCGGCAACGCGAAGCGGGTTTCGGAAATTGGTCTGGCCGAGGTCATCGAACAATCCGGTAACTCGAACAAGTACCTGGGACTTCACCGCACCGCCCCCATCGGAACGCTGGTGCTGGTTCGGAACGACATGAATCAACAGTCGATTTGGGTCAAAATTATCGGCCGCCTGCCAGACACAAGTGTCAATGAAAAAGTCATCGTTAAAATTTCGGCGCGGGCCTTCGAGAAACTTTCTCCCGCCGATCGGCGTTTTCGTGCAGAGGTCAGTTATTTACATCCTTAACTTATTGACGGTTGGATAGTTAAATGGTTAAGAACCGTAACCCGATTTTTAACCATTTAACCATCTAACACTTCAGCACTTATTTTTTTATATGCTTACTCCGGAAGAGGCCAAAGCTGAGCGCATTGCGCGTCGGCATAGAGAACGGGACGAGAAAATGAAGGCAACCACCGGTTATAAAGTGTGGAGTGTGGTGTTTACGCTTTCGTACCCGATTATTGCGACGTTTACCGCCCTTTTCTCCGTCGTCGTTTCCGTCTTCTCAAAAATCTCGCAAGCCGTCGTTTGGGTGCTGAGCGGAGGCAGAAGCCGGTAACTTCAAACCAACCGATGCGCCCTGCTCACCCGGCGGTTTTCGGTTTATCTTCGTTCATGTACGATTCAATCCGGGACTTACTCGACCAGAAAGTCGAGCAGTATAATCAGCGTTCGTTTATTGAAAAAGACCCCATCAGCATCCCACACCGGTTTGCCCGGCAGCAGGATATTGAAATCATGGGATTCTGGGCGGCCACCCTGGCTTGGGGCCAGCGTCCGGTTATTCTTAAAAAAGCCAATGAGCTGATCGAACTGATGGACGGCGCGCCGTTTGATTTTATCAAAAACCATCAGGAGACCGATCTGAAACGGTTTTTGGCGTTTAAGCACCGCACCTTCAACGCTACCGATACGCTGTATTTCCTCCACTTCTTCCATACGTTCTACCAGCAGCACGATACCCTGGAAGACGCATTCGTCCCCGTACCCACGGGCTTTAGCCCGTGTGAGATAATTCTACCATCCAGATTGAATACACTCCCAAAACACGGGCTAAACGGGGCCGCCCGGCGGTCCGTGGGTACGAGTACGGTCCTGGCCACCTTCCACAACCGGTTTTGCAATGATCCGTTTTTCCCGCAACGAACCCGCAAACACATTGCGACTCCGGAACGGAATTCGTCTTGCAAACGGCTGAATATGTTTTTGCGCTGGATGGTCCGGCGCGACGACCGGGGCGTTGATTTTGGCCTCTGGAAACGAATCGATCCTGCCCACCTTGTCATGCCGATTGATGTGCACGTCGGGCGCGTGGCCCGCAAGCTTGGCCTGCTCACCCGCCCGCAAACCGACTGGAAAGCCGCCCTGGAACTAACCGAAACGCTCAGAGCTTTTGATTCAGCCGATCCGGTCAAATATGATTTTGCCTTATTCGGGCTGGGTGTCGAGGGTGAACTTTAAGTGTATGCTTAATCCAGGTACAAACCGGGCCAGTCTACCCGGTGAATGTACCACCAGTTGTTGGCCTTTCCGTAGCATACCACACTGCCCCGATGCGTAAACAGCGGTTTTGTAAGCTTGTCTATCCCGTACCGCAAAATCAAATGAATCACGCACTTCCGATGGCTTTCATCCAGTTCGATGGTTTCAATGCTCCAGTCAGTCAGCCGACAGCCATCCAGGTAATTGTGGTAGGCGTTAAATTTTTCTGCAATGTGGTTATATAGTTCCTCAGAGGTATCGTTATTTACAAAAAAATGCTCTGCCAAACAACCGTTGAGTCGGCCAAAACCGGGCTCGAACAAGCCAGTCAGCAATGTATCCGTGATGAAGATACAGGCATGGGTATGATCCGGTTCGTAATAATTGTAGTCGATACTATAGTTCATGCCGGGTAGCCGGATTTCCCGGATCTCTTTCGGAAACACAACTTCGGTGATAAAGTGGTACAGCTTTGGGTCACCTGCATTTTCATGCGGCTCAGAAATGGTGATTTCGATCCCGTGGTTAGCCAGCAGAATCAGAAAGCGATCAACGGCCTGGGTAAGTTGCTGTTCCGACAGGTCGGCGGCCGGTTGCCAGTCAGGCCGACCAATAAAATCATAAATTCGGATCATGGGCGCCGACATGGCCAGTTGGTAATACCGATGATTGTGAATTCTTTCGCGTTCTTCAACTTCTTTCAGCGCTAAACGTCCTTCACCGAACAAAGCCTGCCGCTCCAGGTCCAGTTTAATGTCGGCAATCTCCTTCTGGGCTTTGTATATCTCGTCGAGGGAAAGTACTTCGTTGGATGCAAACACGGCGAACGAATGATTTAGGTGTGATCGAACGGCAACTATATACTATACGAAGAATTAGGGCAAAAGTCACATTACAAGGTGCCATTTGATCATGAAAATGAACTTTTTCACCATATGTCACTTTAAATTATTCAATAGTATCTCCAAAGACCTCTAACTCAACTCAGACAATGCCTTTTGAAATTCAGCATCAATCTTTCGGATCGCTCACTGAATACTTTCTGCACAATTCTGATACCGGTGAATACGCAAGCATTCTGCCTGCCTACGGTGCCGTTGTCCGACAACTGGTTCTGCGAAACCCTGCTCCCAACCCCGAAAACCGGCTGCTTTCGCTAATCCGGGCACCCAAATCCGAACAGGCCTTACTGGCCGATGAGACCCACGCCAGTGCGTTGCTGTTTCCTTTTCCGAGCCGCATCCGGCACGGTATTTACGGTTTTCAGGGCGAGATGTATACGCTGCCGATGAATGAAGCCAATCAGGACAACGCCATCCACGGTTTTCTGGCGGGAAGACCGTTTGAGCTATTGGGGCAGACAGTTACGGATACCGGAGTATCGCTGGCGCTGGGCTACGTACACGATGGTTCCTATCCCGGTTATCCGTTCCCGTTCGAATTTAGGGTTCGTTATACCTTGTCGACAACCGGTTTTACGGTAAAATACGAGGTGCTAAACACCGGTCCGAAACCGGCTCCGGTAAGCTTTGGCTGGCATCCGTACTTCACAATTAACGAAGAGCCGATCGATCAATTAACCATCGAAGTCCCATCAGCCAGGCAAATAGTGCTGGATGACAACCTGTTGCCAGTAGGCGAAACTATTTTGACGGAAAAAGGGGAAATTGCGCTCCGGGAGCGCGAACTGGATGCGGCCTTTCTGGTCGAAGAAAATACCGACGGCGGTGTTACGACCATTTTGCGGTCGGCCAAACAAGGGTTGCAACTGAACGTCTGGCAGGAAACCGGGTCGAAAAAGTTTAACTACCTGGTGATTTACACGCCCATCGGCCGCGACAACATTGCCATTGAACCGCTCACCAGCAACGTCAATGCCTTCAACAACGGCGAAGGCCTCATCGTCCTGGCCCCCAACGAAATTACGGGCGGCACCATACGCGTTTCGTTGAGTTAAGAGTTAAGAGTTAAGAGTGAAGAATTAAGAGTTGGCTCCGCCGTTTCCTGTAAAGTGGCGGAGCCAACTCTTAACTCTCCACTCATAATTCATAACTCAAATTTGATGCCTTGCGCGAGGGGCAGGGAGGTGCCGTAGTTGATGGTGTTGGTCTGACGGCGCATATAGGCTTTCCAGGCGTCGGAGCCGGATTCGCGGCCTCCGCCGGTTTCTTTCTCGCCCCCGAACGCCCCTCCGATTTCGGCGCCCGAGGTTCCGATGTTGACGTTGGCAATACCACAGTCCGATCCGACGGCCGATAAAAACCGCTCGGCTTCGCGCAGGTTGAGGGTAAAAATCGACGACGACAACCCCTGCGGTACTCCGTTCTGCAAGGCAATGGCTTCGTCCAGTGTCTGGTACTTTAGCAAATAGAGAATCGGCGCAAACGTTTCGTGCTGCACGATGGCCGTCTGCGAGGGCATCTCGGCGATGGCGGGACGAACGTAACAGCCCGACTCAAAACCGGGCCCTTCCAGAGTCTCCCCGTCGATCAGCAACCGACCGCCCTGTTCTTTGATCTGGAACAAAGCGGTCCGGTAAGCCGCCACTGCGTCTTGGTCGATCAGTGGCCCGACATGGTTTTTCTCGTCCAGTGGATTCCCGATCCGGAGCTGGCCATACGCTTTTACCAGGCGGTTTTTCACGTCTTCGTAGATGGATTCGTGAATGATTAGCCGCCGGGTCGAGGTGCAACGCTGCCCCGCCGTACCGACCGCCCCAAACACAATCGCCGGAATGGAAACGTTCAGATCGGCGTGCTGCGAAACGATAATGGCATTGTTACCACCCAGTTCGAGCAAATACCGGCCCAGCCGACCCGCCACGGTTTGCGCGACAGCCTTGCCCATGCGCGTGGACCCCGTGGCCGATATCAGCGCAATCCGCGGGTCTTCGGTCAGCCAGGAGCCCGCTTCGCGTCCGCCCGTGATCAGGCACGAAACGCCTTCGGGTACGTCGTTCCGCTCCAGCACTTCTTTGATAATTTGCTGACAGGCCAGGGACGTCAGGGGCGTTTTTTCCGACGGTTTCCAGATGCACACATTGCCACACACCCAGGCCAGCATCGCGTTCCACGACCAGACCGCCACCGGGAAGTTGAAGGCCGAAATGATTCCGACGACGCCCAGCGGATGCCATTGTTCGTACATCCGGTGGTCGGGTCGTTCGCTGTGCATCGTCAGGCCGTACAACTGGCGCGACTGCCCCACGGCAAAATCGCAAATGTCGATGATTTCCTGCACCTCGCCCATCCCCTCCTGTAGCGACTTGCCCATTTCATAGCTGACGAGCGTCCCGAGTTCTTTTTTAAACTGGCGAAACTGCTCGCCCATCTGTCGGATAATCTCACCCCGCTTTGGTGCCGGGACCTTCCGCCATTCCAGGAAAGCCGCCTGGGCCGTTTCGACCACTTTAGCGTAGTCACCGCGCTGCGTGGGATACACCCGGGCCATCAATTGACCATCGACGGGTGAATAAGAATCAAGCAGCGGGTCAGTTCCATCGGTCGGTTGGGAATGCCAAAAAGCCTGTCCGGTGCTGGTTCCGGCCATTAACGGCTGCGTTTTTAGTTTTTGAAGGAATTGCTGCATACGACTTTGCTGGTTAGTCATTTCCGGGTTCCATTCGCTTACCAACCCTTGAACCTACCGGTTCGGACCGGTTTTCAATGGCCGTTCAATACAGCCGATAACTGAATTCGACCGCTTTTTACTCCGTTGATTACAAATATTTCTTCCGTTCTGGCATAATTAATGTCTGATAATTAATTAATTTTAGTGGTAAAACCTGGCATCACCAACTCAACGTTTATGACTCATTTGTTTACTTCTTTACTCGCACTGGTTCTGATCGGGTCCGTAGCGGAACGCTCGGCAGCGCAGTCTGCTGATTCCAGTCGCCGGAAACCATCGCCGTATGCCATCGGCCTGCAACTCGGTACAACGGGCGCGGGTATCCAGCTTGCGCGGGTTATCAGCACCGACGCCCGCCTGACCGGCCGCGTCGGCGTCAGTTACTTCGCCTACAACCGGGCTTTCAAGGTAAACGCCGGAGACGGGAAGTTGCACATTACGCCCGATGTTGTCATGGGCATTGCGCTGGCTTCCGTAAAATGGCATCCCTTCCAGCGCAACCAACTCTTTCTGACGGCCGGAGCCGGTTATACCTGGCGCCCCGACGTCAAAGCCAGCGTGGTTGCCGAAGGCGACGTCAAGTTTGGCGGCATGCAAATTTCGGAAGAAAATGTCGGAACTGTCAATGCGGCCCTCCGCTGGAATCATGTGCTGGGCTACGCCGGATTCGGCTATGGCCGCTCCACGCCCATTCGTCGGCTGGGTTTTGCAGTCGAGTTGGGCACTTATTACCTCGGATCGCCCAATGTCGATTTGCAGTATACCGGTTTTCTGGAAACGACTACCATTGATGAGCAAATACCCATTATTGAAAACAACCTGAAAAGTTACCGCTTCCTGCCTTCGCTGCAATTTCTGATAACCTACAGATTATAAAGCGGCTGGCTACCCGATGCCGAAGATAAGATCGTCCCGCATCTATTCTTTTATATGTCTCTTCTTTACTCAACTTTACGTGTTATGAAACGCTTGCTATCTTTTTTGTGTATCCTGGTGGTGGGGCTGCTCGATGCTTGCCAGAATCCGGTTGAAAACGTTGAACTCAAATTCAAGGACCCGCTGGCAGTTGTCATGCAGGTCAAATATAACCTGCCAAGCGGTTTGTCGCCCGACAAAGTAACGATCGATGTCGCCGGTCCGGACGGCGAAAAAGTAGTGACGACGCTGAACACCCGAAAATTCAAACTGACATCGGACGGAAAGTTGTTTCTCTGTCTGAAGCCGTCGATCACCCCTTCGGCCACTTCGCCGATCCGGTTCAACGTCGTCGCCTTGTCCGACCAATCGGTCGTCGACATCCAGCCGATTCAACTGGAAAATGCCGATTTGCGTACGATGACAATTGGCTTACTGAGCACGCAAAGTGCCAGCCAGCCCGCCCAACAATCGTTCAAAAGCACGGAAAGCGGTACCGTACAAGCCAACACCAGCATCCAGACGAAAACCGAAGCCAACGTCAGCCAGGCCACCGTTACGGTGCCGCAGGGTACGGAAGTTAAAGATGTTGCAGGGCAACCGGTAGGTGGTTCGCTGACGATTACGGCCGATCCGGTCAACAACAGTTCGACGGCCAAAGCGGTTTCCGAACTGCCGGGCAATGGCATTATCAATGCATCCAATCCGTCGGGCGGTTATCTGGGCAACCAGCAGGTGCTGCTCGTAGCGGGGGGCGTACACCTGACGATTTACAACGAAGACTATCAGTTGGTCAAAAATTTCTCGCAACCGATCCGGATTACGTTTGCACTGAATTCGCAAATGCGGAATCCGAACGCCGGTCGGGCGATCCAGCCGGGCGATGTGATTCCTCTGTTCAGCTTCGACGAAGTAACCAACCGCTGGACGCAGGAAGAACCCGGGAAAGTACAGCGCAACGCCAGTGGCAACCTGGAGTACGTCGCCGATATTAAACACCTTTCGCTTTGGGTAGCAGCATTTACCGAGGAAGTCTGCACGGATGGTCCGACGTTCAAATTCAGCAGCAAATACCCCGAACGCAGCCCCGATTACCGCTTCGACGTGATCGATCCGGCCGGAAATCCGGTGGTTCGCGCGGGGGGTGAACTCAGCTTCTGGCGGGCCATCAACAACGGCAATTCCGTTCGGGTGACGAACCTTAAAAAAGGCCTGAAAATCCGGCTTCGGATGTTCGACAAAGACAACAAAGCTTACATTTCGCCGGAAGTAGACGGCTGCTCGAATACCGAAGTGGCGTTTGACCTGACTTCGGTTCCCTATACGCCCCTGCCGCCCGCTCCGGCCGATACGCGCAAGGAAGTGACGATTTCGCTTGAATTCAAGTGTGGCGCGAAAGGAGTCAATCCCGACAAACTGCCCTTCACAGTGTTGTATTCGCAATACCGGGCCGCCAACAGCCAGGACGAGTGGAAAGACCTGCCGGTGATGCGCTGGCCGAATCTCAGCACCAAAGTGTTCATTGAACTCAACAAAGCCTACGAACTCCGCGCAGGCTCCATTCCCGACCGGCTAGACATCGAAATCAAGAATTACAAAGTATCCAGCACCACCTGGCCCATTAAACTGACGGAAGAAGAAAGCAAACCGTACTGCAATCAGTAACCGGTTTACGGTATTCAGTATTCGGTTTTCAGAGGAGATTCGAGGATACTTCCAGGGCTATGATACAACCGTATCCAAAAACCGTAAACTGAATACCGCAACCCGAACACAATCAAATAGCCTGCGTTTTCCGGATGCGCTGCACCGGACGCGCGGGCTGTTTTTTCTTCCGACGTCCCCACCAGATGATAAAGCCGGTGACGGGCAAGCTGGCGCAGATCAGGCTGGCACAGAAAGCCAGAATTTTACCGGGCAGGCTCAGAATGGCCCCGACGTGAATGTCGTAGTTCATGCGCCGGAGTTTGTCGCCGAAACCGGCTTTGGCGTAGGCTCCGGCATACGGCCCGTCATTCGGCAACTCCTTCAGCGTATACTGGTCGAAGTAAAAATAGTCGGTTTTGTAGTAGGTACCGGGCCGATAGTTAATCGAAACCCCGATGGATTCGGAAGGTAGTTCGGGGCATGTTATGTACAAACTGGCATCGGTCGGTTTGGTGCGAAAATACGGTTGCCAAATCCGGTCGACGGGGTTGGTAAACTGACGGGTTGCGGTGGAATCGGACATCGGCAGGCTGTAGTCCGGCAGTATTTTCCCGCCCGTCGTAGTCCAGTAAATGGATTTGGACAGCCACTGAATCCCGAAGATCATCCCGGTAATGGCCAGCACCAGCGAGATGAGCAGGGCGTAAAAACCGGGTACGTTGTGCAGGTCGTAGTTGACCCGACGCCATTGGGCTTTCCACTTGATCTTAAAGCTTTTATCCCGGTTTGTCCGGTTCCACTTTTTCGGCCACCACAGCACCAGGCCGGTAATCAGCAGCATCGTAAACACCAGCGTTCCGTAGGACACCACCGGCTGACCGATTTCCTCGGGCAACCAGAGGTAGTAATGGCCGTGCAGAATGAAATGGAAGAAATCCGCTTCCTCGTCCACCACCTTCAGCACTTCGCCGGTATAGGGGTTCAGGTACACCTGCACGTAATAGTCGGGCGCGGCTCCGTAAAACGGCACATTGACACTGTGGCCGACGGCTCCGTAATTAACCCCTTTGGCCGGTTTTCCCGGCACCTGCTGCTCGGCGATAGCCTGCAACCGAGAAGGCGGCAGATACGCGCCGTTCGGAACCGGTTCGACATACTGAAACGGTCGGGTGATGCTCTTGATCTCCTGCTCAAAGGCGAGAATACAACCCGTAATCGCCACGATAAACACCAATAGCCCGGACGAAAGTCCGAGCCACAGGTGTAGTTTTCCAACCAACTTTTTTACCGTCATCCTGTCAACGATCAAAATTTATACGCCATGCTTAAGCGGAAATTGCGGGGGGCTTCCGACTGCCAGTAGTACGCATTGCTCCAGGCGTAATACGCGCCGGAATACAGATAGGCATCGAAAAGATTGTTTACATTCAGGGCTACGCTAACCCGGTTGTTCTGCCAGGAAATGGCGCCATCGGCCCGGAACGTGTTGGGTAGGGTCGGTTCTTTGCTGGTGGCGTCCGAGAACCAGCCGTAGCGGTCGAGTTGCCACTGGTAACCGAGCGAAACGCCCAGGCCCTGCAACGCGCCGGTACGCAGCCGGTACGATAACCAGGCGTTGGTGACATGTTTGCTAAAACCGGGAATCGGCAGGCCGACGTTTTCGGACCGGGTATCTTTTGTAATCTTACCATCCGTGTAAGCATAATTGATCACCAGATTCAGGGCCGGCAGCAGTTCTCCGCGAACGTCGACCTCCACCCCACTGGTTTGGGTCTGGCCCAACTGAACCGAATAATTCGGGTTGGTCGGGTCCGTGGTCAGCACATTATTTTTCGTGATTTGATACACCGAAACCGTTGAGTTCCAGCGGCCATCGGCCCAATCTTTTTTCAAACCGGCTTCGAGGTTATTGCCGGTAATCGGATCGAATGCCCGGCCCTGCCGGTCGACACCCGATTGGGGCAAAAAGGCCTGATCGTACAGCGCGTAAATCGAAGTGTGTTTATTCAGCGAACCGCTGATGCCCACGCGCGGGGTAAATACGGTTTCGGTCGTGTTGGCCCCGTACTGGCTGTCTTTCGCCGAGGTCAACCGGCCTGCCAGCGTCAGGCGAATCCGATCCTGCCAGAACCGCAGTTCGTCCTGCACGTACAAACCGGTAAACGATTGCGACAGAATATTCACTCCGGCGCGGTACCGCAAGCTGACCGAACGATCAAACCGGGGCAGCAGGTTGGCCGGCAGGTAATAATTGGGCGAGTTGGCATTGAAAACGAAGTTGCTGTCGTAGAGCGGGAACGATTGCCCCCAGTCGGCCATATACTTCTTGGTGCCCAAATCCAGTCCACCCAGAATGCGGTGGACCACCGGGCCGGTCGTCACTTCCCCGTTTACAAAAATCTGCCCGAATTTGCTTTCGTTGGCCGCATCCCAAATACCGACATTCCGATAAATCCGCCCGTCGGCCTTGGCCGAATCGGCCCAGAGTGAGCTACCCACCTGGTTAAAGGTGAAGTACGCCAGTTGACCGGTCAGCTTCCAGTTGGAGCTGATCTGGTGTTCGAGAATCAGGAAGGCGCTGTGATCGTGAATCACGGTTGGGTCAAGGTTGGCCGAGGCAATGGTGGCATTCCGGGGAAACTCCGCCAGCCGGTTCGCGCCAAAGACGTAGGCCGAACCAATGGCCGACATTTTCGAGTACTGGTAGGTATATTCGGCGGTAATCGACGTTTGCTCGTTGATTTTGTACTTCAGCACCGGCGCAATCGTGTAGCGGTCGTTGGATTCAAAGTCGCGGTGCGACCCTTTCGACTGGCCCATCAGGTTTAACCGGTACTGCAACCGATTGTCTTTGCTCAGTTTGCCGTCCAGATCGAGCGTGGCCCGGTACGTATCGAAACTCCCGACTGCAAAACCGGCTTCTCCCCGTGTGACGCCAGTCGGTTTTTTGGTGACAACATTGTAAAAACCGGCGGGCTCGCCATTGGCCATCATAAAACCGGCCGGGCCTTTCACAAACTCAATCCGCTCGACCATCGACATATCTTCGGCCAGCGGCCCCCAGGTCGACTGCACGTTCATGCCGTTGCGGAACGGCGCCACCCGCGAGCCGCGCATGTTCAGCCGGGCGTAGTTGTCCCAGTGTTCCTGCCGCGTCACGCCACTGACGTTCCGGGAAACGCCTTCCAGCATGTCAAAAATCTGCTGATCCGCCAGCAATTGCCGGTTGATCACCTGAATGTTCTGTGGCACTTCAATCAGGGGCGTTTTGAGTCGCAGGCTGAGGGATGGAACATCCGCTTTATACGGATTTTTCCCTTCAACCACCACTTCCTGCAATTGCTCGGCGTTTTCAGACAGAACGATATCGGCCATCGTCGTCGCTTCATTGGCAATCACCGTCACCACCTGGCGAACCCGTTGATGCCCGACCCGGCTGATCACCAGCGTTTGCTGACCGGCGGGAACATTATTGACCACAAATTCACCCGCATCATTCGTAATCGCGCCTAATCGGGTTCCGGCGACGCGGACGCTCACCTCAGCCAATGGGCGTGCATCGGAGGTCAAAATCTTGCCCGTAATGCTGCCGGTGGTTTGGGCAAATACCAATTGCGTGTATAGGCTAGCAGCAATCGTTAGCAGGGCAGTTAGTATTCTGAAATTGAGAGGGATAAGTTTTGTCAAGGTTGTATTCATAATGACTATTTAGACTAATTATAATTACAAAGGTATATCCGAGTTATTTCTCTCCCAACTTTTTCACTAAAAAAATAGCTATGTTTGGTAAAAACCGGCTCCAGGTTCTATAAAGGCCTATTTTACCTTATAGGTTAGCTTTCGATGGCAGG
The DNA here is from genome assembly GCF_049445795.1 of Larkinella sp. VNQ87. Classification (NCBI taxonomy): domain Bacteria; kingdom Pseudomonadati; phylum Bacteroidota; class Cytophagia; order Cytophagales; family Spirosomataceae; genus Larkinella; species Larkinella sp. VNQ87. The sequence goes on along the minus strand of NZ_JBMSDT010000016.1, from coordinate 58,979 downwards.
TCAGAATTTTTCATTATTTCTCTCTCGGAGCAGAACTTCACCACTTGCTTACAAACCGGTTTCCTTTCACGTAAAACCGGTACGGCAGATCGATGCCCTGCGTGATCCCGATGCGCGTGGTCGTTATCGTTTCAAAGTTGTCGGCTTGCCGGGGTCGGATGTAAATCGGCGAATCCGCAGCGGAGAGCGACTGAAAGTTGTGGTCCCGTGCAATACCCAGGGCAATGACAAGTTTGCCGGGGCCGCTGGTCAACTCGCGCAACCCGGTTTTGGTGGTCGGGTCAAGGTTGCGACGCTGGCCCATGAGGTCGATGCCTTCGGTGGGTTCGAGCGCCCGGATCAGCACGGCTTCGCCCACGTCTTCCGGTCCGGTCACGACGTTCAAACAGTAATAAAAACCGTAAATCAGATAGACATACAACGTGCCGGGGAACCCGAACATGGCGGCATTGCGGGCGGTTTTGCGCCGGTACGCATGGCAGGCCGGGTCGCCGGTCAGGTAGGCTTCGGTCTCGACGATCCGGCCCGCCGTGGTTCCTTCCGGGCTTTCGTGGACCAGTTCGCAACCGAGCAGTTGCCGGGCAATGGTCATCGTATCCTGCTCGTAAAATTCGGGGGAAAGTTTTGTGTTCATCGGCAACAATAACCGCAAATTGACCAGGTCTGTTCTGAAGCAAACCACCGCGGGTGATTTTGCGTTGAAACGGCATTACGTGCAATTGCGAATTTTAGCGCAATTGCGTAGTTTAGAAATTGAACTCGAAAACATCATGGTACACGTTTCAGAATTTTTTAAGGAAGAAAGAGATCCGCTGTATATTCGGGGTGCCGAAAAAACGCTTTCGGAAAAAAACCGGGCCTTTACCAAAGCCCTCCTGGCGGAAAACAAATTCACGATCGAAGACATCGCCCGACTGGTGGACGTACCGGTTGACTATGTCGAGTAGATCAAGAAAGAGATGGAATCCTGATATGAACAAAATTTTGGTCGTTGGGATGGGGAAAGTCGGCTCGCTGGTCGGCATTCTGCTCAACAAACGCTTCACCGTAACGGGTTTTGATAAACTACCACCGGCTTACGACCTTCCCTTTGAGGTCATCCAGGGCGATGTTTCCGACGACGCTACGCTGCTCCAGACGCTGGCCGATTTCGACGGTGTGGTGTCCTGCCTGCCCTACAACCTCAACCTTCCCATCGCTAAAACCGCCTGGCAACTGGGCCTGCACTACTTCGATCTGACGGAAGATGTTCCGACCACCACGGCCATCCGCCAGATGGCCGAAACCGCCAAAGCCGTCATGGCCCCACAGTGTGGCCTGGCTCCCGGCCTGATCGGGATTGTCGGCGCCAACCTGGCGAAGCGGTTCACCAAACTGCGCGATATTGAGTTGCGGGTCGGGGCGTTGCCGCGCTACCCCAACGGTTTGCTCGGCTATTCGTTTACGTGGTCGCCTGCCGGAGTAATCAACGAGTATCTCAATGACTGTGAGGTGATTGCCAACGGTCACCGCAAGATGGTTCCGGCCCTCGACGGCATCGAAGTCATCAACATCGAAGGCCAGGAATTTGAAGCTTTCAGCACCTCGGGCGGGCTGGGCACCATGTGCGAAACCTATGCGGGTCAGGTCGATACGCTTAACTACAAGACCATTCGCTACCCCGGGCATGCCAAACTGATGCGGTTTTTGCTGTATGAGCTGATTTTGAAAGACAAACGCGTGCTGGTGGAGCAGATTCTGACCGAAGCCAAACCGCCCGTGCAGGCCGACGTGGTGTATGTCTACGCCGTGGTGGAAGGCTGGAAAGGAACGCTGCTCGAACGCGAGGAATTTTTCCGGGCGTACCACCCGCGCGAGATCGACGGCCAAGCCTGGCGGGCCATCTCCTGGACCACCGCCGGGTCGGTAGCCGCCGTGGTCGAACTGGTGGCCGACGGCTTGCTGCCGCAACAGGGCTTTCTCAAACAGGAAGACATTCCGTTCGATCGGCTGCTGGGAACGGAGAACGGGGCTTTTTTTAGGTAAAACCGGGATAAGATTTTCCGCGAAACCCTGTCAGCGCCGGGCCGTCGAAGCGCTCAAAGCCCTGACAGGGGTTTTGCAGACTTGCTTAGATCACATTCAGCGTTTGCTCTTTGATTTTTTCCAGTTCGTCTTTCATCTGCACAACCAGCCGCTGAATGGCCGCATCGTTGGCTTTCGAGCCGATGGTGTTGATCTCCCGACCAATTTCCTGTGCGATGAAATTCAGCTTTTTCCCGTTCGCTTCCTCTGCCGACAGCACTTCCAGAAAATAGCTCAGGTGGTTTTTCAGCCGGACTTTTTCTTCCGAAATATCAAACTTCTCGATGTAATAAATCAGCTCCTGCTCAAACCGGTTTTGGTCAAACTCTTCATTGATCTGAAGTTCTGTGATCATGTTCCGAATCCGCTCCCGAACGGCCGGAATGCGCTTGACATCCTGCACTTCGATCAATGTCAGCCGGTCGGTAATGATCTGGATGTATTCCCGAAACTTGCTTTCGAGCCCGTTGCCCTCCTGCTGCCGAAACTCATCGCACTTCCGGATCGCTTCGAGCGCCGTCAACTGGATCAGTTCCCAGTCATTGGCCGCCGTATCAGTCGGGGCCGCCACTTCCGAATTAAACGCATTGGGTTGTTGCAGGGCCAGTTTGAACAATTCGCCATCCGACACATCCAGCAGCAGATTTTGTGAAGTTTCCCGCAAATCGGTCAGATATGCTTCCACGAGGGGGCGGTTGACGGTCACACCGGGCCGTACGTCGGTCAGACGGGTTACATTGAGGGAAAGCTCCACTTTGCCCCGCTCGAGCCGCTGGGTGAGCAGATTCCGGAGTTCGACCTCTTTATCGGCAAAGGTTCGCGGAATGCGGCAATAAATATCCAGAAACTTGGAGTTTAACGTTTTTACTTCAGCGGTTACCGTCAAGCCATTGGCTTCCTGAGTGGCACTGCCGAATCCCGTCATTGATTTTAGCATACGTTCAATTTGAAGCAGATTGCTCGCTTATTTTTCCACTAATGGTCTTCTTGGTCAGGGCGTTCTGGTCAATTTCCGCCATTTCTTTCCGGTACTTTGCCACGTCACAGGCCAGGTAGATCGCCTGGATCATCGAGGTTTCGTCGGCCTGGTTTTTTCCGGCAATGTCGTAAGCCGTGCCGTGGTCGGGTGAAGTCCGCACCACCGGCATCCCGGCCGTAAAGTTCACGCCTTCGTCGAAGGCAATGGTTTTGAACGGAATCAGCCCCTGGTCGTGGTACATCGCCAGCACGGCGTCATATTTGCGGTAGGCGCGGGTTCCGAAAAAACCGTCGGCGGCAAACGGCCCGTAGATCAGTTGACCTTTGTTGCGCAGTTCTTGAATGAGCGGTTTCAGCACGTCCTGTTCTTCGCTGCCCAACAAGCCTTCTTCGCCCGCGTGCGGATTCAGGCCCAAAACCGCAATGCGCGGTTTCCGAATGCCGAAGTCACCCCGCAGCGACTGGTGCATGAGTTGTAGTTTCTGCAACACTTTTTCTTTCGTAATATTCGAGCGGACCCGACCCAGCGGAATGTGCCCCGTCACGACGCCCACGCGCAGGTGCTCGCTGACTAGAAACATCAGGTTTTCTTTCACGTCGAAGGCTTCGGCGAAATACTCGGTATGCCCCGGAAAGGTGAAGGCTTCGGTCTGGATGTTGTGTTTGTTGATCGGAGCCGTCACAATGGCGTCCAGATAACCGGCTTTCAGATCTTCGGTCGCCCGTTGCAAACAGGCCAGAGCGGCCTGACCGGCTTCGGGGGTTACTTTGCCCGGCTGTACGTCCTGATTCTGCCCGCCCGAATCGCTCCAGCAGGTGATCACATTCGTGAATTTGGGGTTGGCCTGCCCGACCTGTTGAATCCCGTTCAGGTTCCAGTCTTTCAGCGACAACCCGCTCTGTTGCAACAGGTTCCGATACCGGTTTAGGATTTTCATGGAGCCATAAATCACCGGGGTGCAGATTTTCTGCATCCGGTTGTGTTGCAAAGCTTTCAGGATGACTTCCGGTCCGATGCCGTTATAATCCCCGAGCGTTATGCCGATCACGGGTCGTTTGGTTTGGGGTTCCGGTTGACGTTCGTTATTTTTCTCCGATTGGCGCGGTTCCATTTATGTTCGTAGTTTCGCCTTTGGTTTTTAATGAATAATAAATAATGAACAATGAATGGCAAAGAAGGCTCCAAAAGCGAAAAAGCCGGTTTTTAATGTTCATTATTCATTGTTCATTATTCATTTTCTTTGCAAGTTACAAAAAGCCAACGGATGTCCCAGAATCACCCCATAATCCTGATTGCCGACGAAATGCACCCCTCCCTGTTTTCGATGCTCGACCAGGCGGGATTTGCCTACCACTATGAACCCCAGATCAAACGCCCAGAGTTGCTCGAACGGATTGCCGCTTACGAAGGCCTGCTGATTCGCAGCAAAACGAAAGTCGATGCCGAAATGCTCGAACGGGCCACCCGACTACGGTTTATCGGCCGGGCCGGAGCCGGACTTGACCTGATCGACCTGGCAATTGCCCAAAGCCGTAACATTCAGGTTTTTCATGCAGGCGAAGGCAACCGCGACGCCGTGGCCGAACACACCGTGGGCCTGCTTCTCGGTCTGCTGGCGAATATTGCCAAAAGCGACCGGGAAGTGCGCCGGGGCCTCTGGGACCGCGAAGGCAACCGGGGCTACGAACTCGGCAGCCTGACCGTCGGTATCATCGGTTTTGGCAACAACGGCCGCGCCACGGCCCGGCGACTGAGCGGTTTTGGCTGCCGGACGTTGTGTTACGACAAATACCTCACCCACTACGGCGGAGCGTATGCCCAGGAAACCGAGTTGGAGCAGATCCTGGAGGAAGCCGACGTGCTGAGCCTGCACATTCCGCTGACTGCCGAAACGCGCCAGATGGTCGATGACCGGTTGATCCACCGAATGGGCAAACCGTTTTACCTGCTCAACATTGCCCGGGGTGAAATTGTATCGCTGTCGGCGCTGGTACGGGGGTTGGAGAGTGGGAAAGTGCGCGGGGCCGGGCTGGATGTGCTGGAAAACGAAAAATTGGCCAAACTGACACCCGAGCAGCAAACCGCCTTCGACTACCTCCGGAACTCCGACCGGGTCATTCTGACACCCCACGTCGCGGGCTGGACCCACGAAAGCTACGTGCGGATCAACGAAGTGCTGGTTCGTCAACTCAAAGACCTGCGATGAAATTTCTTATTTTTCTGCTTCTTCCGGCTTTGGCAACGGCTCAACACCTCTCGTCCGCGCTGTCGGCTTATCTGCAAAAACTACCGGCTTCGGTGCAGGTGAGCGTCGCCCTTGAATCGCTGGCGGATACGGTGCGGTTTTATCACCGGGCCGATGCGCTGGTGCCCTCGGCCAGCGTGATCAAGATTCCGATCATGGTCGAAGCCATGGAGCGTGTCAAAACCGGCGGTTTCGACCTTGACCAAACGCACGTGCTGCTGGCAGCGGAGAAAACCGGTGGCTCGGGCATTTTGCAGACCTATCCCAACGAAAGCAAACTTTCCAACCGCGAAGTCCTGACGCTGATGATGACCCACAGCGACAACACCGCCACCAACATCCTGATCCGCGAACTGGGCATGGAGCAAATCAACCGGCGCATGCAAACGCTGGGATTGACCCAAAGCCGTTTGAACCGAATGATGATGGATACGCTGGCGGCCCGGCAGGGCCGCGAAAACCGGGTGACAGTGCGCGAAATGAATGCCCTGCTGACCAAAATCCACCGCCATGAAGTAGCCACCCCCGCCCTCTGCGACCAGATGCTCGATATTTTGAAACGCAATGAAGACAACCTGACCTTCCGGCGGTTCTTGCCCCCGTCGACCGTCATTGCCCACAAAACCGGTGGTCTGGCCTATGTCCAGGGTGATGCCGGTATTTTTTATGTCCCGAAACCGTTCGTGCTGTCGGTTTTTGTCCAGGGCACCGACACGGAAAACGCCCAACGCATCATCGGCGAAATCGCCCGGATTTGTTACCAGCAGTTGCAGTAACTTCGTTTTCGGTGAGGCAGTTTACCCTTTAGTTTCAGTGGCTTTTTTGTCATCTCGACGAAAGGAGGGATCTTCGGGTGAAGGCTGACATTCCTCCAGCGCTCGAAGATCCCTCCTTTCGTCGGGATGACAAACCGGACTCATAATGGCTCAATGATGAAAACTTTAAACCGAATACCGCAATCCGACACCCGCATGAACACCTTCGCCGACCGGGCCATGGCCTACTACAACCACCTGACCGAGCCAGAGCATTTGCCGACCGGTGTAAGCGTGCTGAACCCGTACCAACAGTCGGAGTGTCAATGACAAAAGAAGATGAGAATATACAAAAGATGCCGGGACACTAGTGCGTTAAAATTTCTTGCACTACTTGTCCACCTAAGTCCTGCTTTTCAGACTTAAAAACGCTTCCGGATTTGATTCAGAATCATTTCCATTGTACGCAATAGGGTACATGTTGATGTTTTTCTGTCTACGTGCTAGATTACTAGGAATTCAACTTCATCAAAAAAGGAAATATATTCGTTGTGTTCGACTCTTAATCCTATGATAACCATCTAAAAATGAGTACATTACCTCAAGTGTTTAGCTATCAAAGTGTTGAATCATCTATCAAACATACCCCAAACAAAAGAATACTTCAATACTGTTACTTCTTTGCTGAAATATTTACATATGTAATACTTGTGAAAGACTAAACAAAGAACTACCTTGTTCGATAATTACCATGTTCGTATAACTTAACAACTCTTTTCAATGAAAAAGACCCTATCTTTATTCAACGGAGCGATCTTACTTCGCTTTCTGCTATGCATTGGCTTTTTTGTATCAATCATTCAGGCATGTAAAAGTCCTGACAATGTAAAGGCTGTAGATCAACCTATTAATTCAAGTGTAAATTTGAAGCTTATTGAGGAGCTTGAGCAATCTCCAAATAGTGTTGTTTGGGTAAGTTATCCTGATTTAAATCCTGAAGAGAAAGCGGTTCTTTGGCACAGGCATTTAGGTAAAATGCTATTGAATAAAAGCTATAATAGATCACAGATAGATCACATAAAAGAATTAGATAAAATTATAAACGCTGATCTATATAAAAATTTAAATGATCCAGAGACTAAAAAATTCTTAGAGGATTTCCATCAAGAATGGTTCGTAAAATCTGTTGAATCGAATTTATTTTCTGTTGAACAATTATTAGCAATAAGTTCATTAGCAAGTATTGGAAACTCTTCTGCACATGGAAGAGTGCAAGCACCTCTAAAAGCCTGCGATTGTCGCTATGGAATTTCTTGCTCAGATGCAAGATGCCCTGACAACAAAAGTTGTACGACTCCAAGCTTTGATAACCGTACAAATTGCGGTATTGCAGGGACATCAGTTTGTACTGGTAAGTGTGTTTAAATTAATATGTACGCATTGACTCCTGATTTTAGGAGTCAATGCGTACACTGTACAATAACTACTTATGAAATCAATAATTAGGTCAGTAACATTAATATTATTAACGCTAATTCCCTTTTTAGCGTTTGGGCATATTCGTGGTTTAGCAAATTGGCTATCCGCTTATCTTTTTTATACTATTAGTTATTTTATCATTGGATTAATATATAACAAATTCAAAATAAATATATTTATTTATCATAGTATTGTTTTACTATCTTTAATTTCCTATGCTATTCTTTTGTTTTTTGAAGACTATTCTTACTTCTACCCTGCAATTGCACCAACTATATTCATAGCAGGTGTTTGTGGTTACTTATTCGGGTATCTTTCCCATTTTTTCAGAATCCCTTCACTCTCTGGGTTAGTTGTTATTTTACTATTTGAAGTATATGGGTGCTATCAGCTATTACCAGCACATTTTTTTAATAAAATGAGGGACTATCCTAGTCTAGCTCATCTGAAAGAAAAAAAACTTGAATTAAATTTTCAAGATTTAAATGGAGCTCCTGTCCCTAAGGAGTTTTTTAAAAATAAAATTGTTGTACTTGATTTTTGGTATACTGGTTGTGAAGCCTGCCTATTAAAACATAGAGAATATGAAAAAATATTTTCCCATTTTTCTAAATATCCTGATGTAATTATTGCAACAGTAATTGATGGTGAAATAAATTCATTATCTGGTGTTAATTCTTTTTTATCAAGACATAAATACAAGTTTCCTACTTATTATGATCCAGGAGGTGAATTCATTAAGAAATATAAGATTGGTATCGATGGGTATCCAGTAGAGATACGATTAAATAGAAATAGTGAAGTAAAAGAAGTAATATATTCTTTTGGTTTAAAAGAAATTTATCTTCAGGAAGCACTCTCAGTAATAGAAGATTTAGTCAATAGATAATTATGAAAAAGGCACCATTTGTTTTAGTAGTATTGCTAACTAGCATTAGTTATTGTTCTTGCAAGAACAATAACGGCCAGACCGAGATACAATTTGATAAAGACACAGTTAATTTTTCTATATCACATGGAAAACCTTTTAAGGCGATTTTTAAAGTAAATAATATTGGGAATGAAGATTTGAATATACTAAATGTGAGTGGTGATTGTAGCTGTACAAATATTGAATATCCTAAAGAGGCTATTCCTGCCGGGATATCCGCTGAAATAAAGGTAACTTACAACAGTGATGGTGATGAAGGTGAGGTAAAAAAAATAATTGTAGTAAAGTCAAATACAGACCCTATATTACATACTCTTACTTTGAAAGGTATGGTTACTAAAATTACAGGGTTTTAAGAAAACTGCCAGCAATCTTATAAAATTAATTCATTACGTATAAAAAATGTTTGTCTATTAATACTCGAATAACACAAAACAAGAATGTTTAAAGAAGCTATTAACCAGCTTACCAACCCATTTATTGCCTCTTTTTTTATTCTTTTTCGGTTTAATGAAAATTAAGCGATGTGATTTTGATAGGTTAAAAAAAACTTAGCCGAACAACCGCTGCCATAAGCGTTTCTTTCCTTATTCAGGAATTTGGTTAGCGACTCCTTCCACTTCTTAGTAAGGTAGTCGATCTGATTTTGTCGCAATCACGGCTTAGATTAACATAAACAGTTTCATCATTTTCTGTAGAAACCTAAAGTATTCTCACTAACTATTGTATGTTTTCTCATATTATTCTGTACCTAATGCCGAATTATGAGCTTAATTTTCTCATTATCTTTTGTATTTGACATCGACAACGAGCTACCGCCCACGCCCGAACTGTCGAGCCGGTTTATCTACCAGATCGTCGAAGCCTTTGGCGGGGCCGAAGCTTTTTACGCCCGTTTTTTCCTGACCTCGCTCTATCCGCTAGCACTGATCAAAGGGGGCAAAAACTACAACTTTTACGATGACAAAACGACCACCGAAGCGCTCTGGCCCGCCATCGTCGCGTCTGTCCGGGAGCAACTGACGTTTGGCTGCAACCGGAATGTGGTGGTTTGCCTGGGTCGTAAAAACGAAGCGTTTCTGCAACGACTCAACCAGCAACACGGTTTTTTCGGCCGGGTCGCCACGCTCGATCATCCACGCTACATCCTGCAATACCGCAGCCGCGACATCGATTCATACGTCGACCGGTATGTCCGGACGCTGGCCGATTGTCTGGAGCGCTAGTGTTCAGAACAAATGACTCAGGTCACCGGCCCGGAACCAGCGATAACCGTAGGCATCGAGCGTAATCCGGTGAACGCCATGCACATCGGCCTGTTCTTCCCGGTTCACCATCAGATCCACCAGACGCGACGTCTGGCCCCGGTTCAGGGTTAGCGTTACCTCCTGCGGTTTTTCGTCGAAGTTATGCAGGATGATCAGCGAATTGCCCGTCCGGTGGTAGTGCATCGCCAAAACCGGAATTCCGTTGGTGTCCAGAATCTGCCAGTCTCCGGAGCCGATTTCCGGACATTCTTTTCGCAGCCGAATCAGGCTTGTCATCCAGTTCAGCAACGAGAACGGGTCGCGACGCTGCCCTTCGACGTTGAGATGCGGATAGGCATACGGGCCTTCATCGATCACGGGATGCACCACCTTGTCGGCCGGCGAAAAACCGGCCTGCGGATCATCCGACCACTGCATCGGCGTCCGAACCGCATCCCGTTCGTTGAGCGTCAGGTCGTCACCCATGCCAATCTCGTCGCCGTACCGAATCACCGGCGTGCCGGGCAGCGAAAACATCAGGCTATAGGCCAGTTCGGTCAGGGGCCGGTTTCCCAACATCGGCGACAGCCGCCGACGAATGCCGCGCTCATAGAGTTGCATGTTTTCTTCCGGGCCAAACCGAGCGAATACTTTTTGGCGTTGCTCATCGGTCAGCCGCCCTAAGTCTAATTCGTCGTGATTCCGTAGAAACTGCGCCCATTGAGCGGTCGGGTGAATGTTCCGGGTGGCTTCCAGTGCCTGAATCAACGGGGCGATGTCGGCCGTTGCCAGGGCATAAAAAAGGTGCTGGTTGACAAAGAAGTTGAACATCAGGTGAATACCATCCCCGTTCTGTCCAAAATAGTTGGTACTCTCGTCGGGCAGCACGTTGGCTTCGCCCAGCAAAATCGCGTCGCCTTTCCGCCATTGCAAAAACCGACGCATCTCGTGCAGGTACTCGAAGCGCATCTCCGGTTCGGTTGGGCCGGGGGCCGGTGATTCCAGGATAAACGGCACGGCATCAACCCGAAACCCGGCCACGCCCAGTTGCAGCCAGTAGCCCATGATCCGGCGGATTTCGGCCCGAACCTCCGGATTGTCGACATTCAGATCCGGCTGGTACTCGAAAAACCGGTGAAAATAATACGCTTTGGCCTTTTTGTCGAGCGTCCAGGTGGCTTCCTGGACACCGGGAAACACCATGCCCTCGTTCCAGTCCGACGGTTTTTTGTCCGACCAGACGTACCAGTCATAATACCGGGACTCCTTGCCCCGGCGCGCTTCCTGAAACCAGGGATGCTGATCAGACGTATGGTTCACGACCAGGTCGATGATCACCTTAATGCCCCGTTTGTGGGCCTGGTGCATGAATTCGACAAAATCCCCGCTGGAGCCGTGCCGGGGGTCGACGCCGTAATAATCCCGGATGTCGTAGCCGTTGTCTTTGTTGGGTGTAGGCTGAAACGGAGCCAGCCAGACGGTATTCACGCCCAGCGCGTGGAGGTAATCCAATCGGCGGCAAAGCCCTTCAAAATCACCGATGCCATCGCCGTTGGCATCCATAAAGGTTTCGAGGTCCAGGCTGTAGATGATGGCATTTTTATACCAGAGGTCTTCGATCATGCGTGAAAAGTTGAGACGTTTCCTCTTTCGAAAAGCCCAACGCAAGGCCGATTGTTTGCCCTTTGCCCCCTTACTTACTCACTGGAAACATCTACTAAACGTTGCGCGCCTTCCGAAACCGGTTTTCTTTGTGCTGCCATTACCGATTTAGCCGACATGACCCCAATTCCTTCGTCCATTCATTCGCTCGCTAAAAGACTCTGGGATTACCACCGGATGAACCAACCGCTCGAACCCGCCGACGCCATTCTGGTGTTGTGCAGTTACGACAAACGCGTGGCCGAACGGGCCGCCCAGCTCTGGCTCGACGGCTGGGCGCCGTTGCTTATCTTTTCCGGCGGTCTGGGCGTGATTACCCGAACGCTATGGACCGAGCCCGAAGCCGATCAGTTTGCGCAGATCGCCCGGCAGATGGGCGTGCCGTCAGAAGCGATTTTGATTGAGAATCAATCGACCAACACGGGTGAGAATGTGCAGTTTACCCGCCAGTTGCTGAAGGAACGGGGCCTTGACCCGGAGCGGTTTCTGCTCGTCCAAAAACCGTACATGGAGCGCCGGAGCTACGCGACATTCTGCAAAGTCTGGCCTGAAAAACCGGTGCGGGTCACGTCCCCGCAAGCGTCCTACGAAGCGTACCTGGACGACTATTCGAACCCCGATCTGTCGCCGGACTACGTCATCAGCATCATGGTGGGCGATTTGCAGCGTATTAGGGAGTACCCGCAGAAAGGCTTCCAGATTCCGCAGGAGATTCCCGCCGACGTTTGGGAAGCGTATGAAAAGCTGATTGCTGCGGGCTACGATCAGCATTTGATCCGGGAATAGGTGGTTTTCTACCAGCTATCAAACACCAGCAGCCCACCGAATCGTCGGCGGGCTGCTATTTTTATGATTCTGAAAAGCCTTACGCTTTTTTGAATTCAATCGTCATCGTGTAGGTGTCGATGGTACCATCACCGTCCAGGTCATCTTTCTCCGTGGTGCTCCATTTCATCGTATTTCCCGATGTTTCCAGGTCATACACCTGAGCGCCATCGCTGTCGGTAATTGTCAGTTTGTTCCCGTTTACCGACCATTTTGAATTATTTTCAGCCGGGTTAAAATCGTCCAGATCGTCGGATTTGCAATTGGGAGAAGGCGTTCCGGAAATGGTTCCGTTGTTGTTGAAGGTGATTTTCGTGTCCGTTAGGCAAGCCACCGCATCAGCGCCACCGTATTGTTGAAAGAAACCCAGCAAATCCGTAATCGGCTGCCCCGTTCCTAAAAAATCAATGCCTGGGTTCACTTTCATGCCCGAAATTTTCCAGCTTCCGCTCACGGCCGACGGTTTTACGTCCGGTTCGCCGTTACCATCTTTGTCTTTGCTACAGCTTGCAAACCACAGCGGCAGGGCCAGTAACATGATCAGCGTCCAGCCATAACGGAAATTCACACGGTTCAAAAGTACTGTTGTCGTTTTCATTGTTGTTTTTGATTTGATTTGTTTAGAAAAAATGGATTTATGATTCAAAGTTGGGCGTAAATGGTGTGGTTACCCAGTGAGTTCGGCATGAAATGCGTATCTTTATGGTTAAACAGTTACTTCCATCGGTTGAAGTGTCTTGTCAGGTTGATGCCGCCTTTCGTGTCCGTTTTTTGCTTGCATCAGGCTATCCGGCGAACCAAAGAATGTTACCATTTACCGCCTGTACGAAAAAATAAATACACCATACCTAAAAAATAATCTTCTGTGTAACTCTGTATTACGGCACGATCCCAGGATTTAATTTTGGGGACTGCTTTCTCACTAACGAAAACCGTCAGCCGGTTACACTCAGAATCAAGTCTATGCTGGTAACAACTACTCCATCCATCGAAGGCAAGCGCATCGTCTCGTACCTGGGTCTTGCCAACGGGGAAGCCATCATTGGTTCCAACCTGATTAAGGATTTCTTTGCGACCGTGCGCGACGTAGCGGGCGGACGATCAGCCGCTTACGAGCAGGCCCTGCGTGAGGCCAAAAGCATTGCGATGAAAGAAATGATTGAGCAGGCCCAGCGCCTGGGCGCCAACGCCATCATCGGCGTCGACCTGGATTATCAAACCATCGGGCACAACGGCGGCTTGCTCATGGTGAGCGCCAACGGTACGGCGGTGGTGGTGGATTGATCGTTGGCCCCGCCTGAAGCGTTCGTGACTTTCCGAAACGCTTCAGGCAAAACCGTTTGTTGTTTACTTTCGGCCCAGCGGGATCAGGTAGCCCACGGAAAAGGTCGCCACTTGCTGGCTGACGTATTCAGCCGGTTGTGGATCGGCGTTGGTGCCCAGGCTATAGTGATACCGCCCTTCGACCAGGATTGAACCCGGCCCCGCCGGAATCGAGACGCCCAGCCCGCCCGTTACACCGTATTCAATGCGACCGTTGTTATCTTCCGGTTTTATTTTTTCATCGAGCAGTGTTTCACCTGCGAACACAACTTTCGTTCTGGCATCCAGCGCATAACTAGCATAAGGACCGGCGTTTACGAAAAATCGGGTTTTACGCCCAAACGATAACTTCAGCAAAAGGGGAACCTCCACGGCATTGACGGACGCCTGAACCGAAAACGTCTGTCCCTGATCTTCACCGGCAAACTTGACGGCCCGGCGCGTGTAGAGAATTTCCGGCTGAATCGAAAAGACGTTGCCAATCCCATAATTGATCACCAGCCCACCCGTGAAACCCGGTGCGGTTTCGGATTGACCGCTCCCTTCCAGATCCGACGTCGGAACGTATTCGTTTAGTAGCGCGTTGACCCCGCCCCGAATCCCGATCGACAACCCTTTGCCGGAGTAAGCCGATTCGCTTTTTACTTTTGTGGGCTTTTCGGGTTTAGCCGGTTTTTCGGCTTTGGCGGTTTTCTCTGCTTTCGGCGCTTTTTCTATCTTTTCGGTTTTGCTGCGTTTCGCGCGTTTGCCGGTTTCTTTTTCAGTCGTTTCCGCCACCGGTTTGGTTTCTGTTACGGTATGCTGAGCAACTACCGGTTCGGTTTCGGCCGCGGTCGTCGTAGAAGCTACAGCCGTGGTGGTGGCCGGCGGGGTGGTAGCTACGGCCGGTTTGGGAGCCGGTTTTTTCGCTGCCGTCGCTGTTGCTTTCGGTTTGACAGCGGTGGTCGGTTTCTTTTGAGTGGTCGCTACCGGTTTCTTTTGGGTGGTTGCGGCCGGTTTCGTACTGGTCGCGGTCGGTTTTGGTTTGGCCGTTTGGGCTTCTGCCAACAGACCGACCGCGACCAGGCAAATGGTCAATAGTGATGCTTTCATTTGGGCGATTCTTAATGTGTATTTGTTGTTACTGATGCTGCAAAATTATATCGCTCATGAAAGCCCGGCTAGAGAAGAACTACGCAATTACAAAATCGCGTAGTTTCCCTGTAACATTTTACGACACAAAAGTACCCACGGACTTTAGTCCGTGTGAGTTAGCCTAACCATTCGGATAAGATAAACTCACACGGACTAAAGTCCGTGGGTACAAAAAAACTCTTAACTTTTAACTCTTAACTCTTTTAAAACCGGTCTTCGTCGTCATCGTCTTCGTCGCCGAAGGCGTTGCCGGGGCTGAACATGCTGCCTAACAGGTCTTTAAACTGCTGACCTGTGTCGAGCGCTTTCTTGCCGACGAGCGAATACTCAGCCAGGCCGTGCAGCGCAAACTCCATCATGAACAACTTTTCGGGGCGGCTCAACCGCGAATGCAGCGAGTCGACCACATCGTCCAGGCCGTCGATGGTCCGCAGACGGTTTTCGTAGTCGCGGGTCGGCAGGTCGTTCAGGAATTCGATGACGTTTCCGTCGCCGAACCAATCGGTTATTTTTTTGTAGGGATTACCGCCCTTCTGTTTTTTGGCTTTTTCCGGATTCGGGAAGTAGTTCAGAAACTGCGTCCGAATCGCTTTCCCGATCAGGTTCTGGGCCACAATGACCGGGCCTTCTACTTCGCCTTCGTAGACGAGTTCAACTTTACCGCAGATCGCCGGAACGACGCCGTACAAATCCGTAATCCGGACGTAGGTTTCCTTCTCGCCGTTGAGCAGGGCCCGGCGTTCGGCGGCCGAGAGCAGGTTTTCGTATGCTGCAATCGTCAACCGCGCCGAGACGCCACTTTTCGCATCAACATACTCACTTTCACGGGCTTCCAGTGCAATCTGCTCGATCAGATCGGTGATCAGGTCGTTGGTTTTGACCATACCCTTCTGCTCGGTTTTGACGATGGCTTCCTGCTGCGTAATTTTCTTACCGACTTCGAGCGTTTTCGGATAGTGCGTCACAATCTGGCTGTCGATCCGGTCTTTCAAGGGCGTTACGATGCTGCCCCGGTTCGTATAATCCTCGGGGTTGGCCGTAAACACGAACTGAATGTCCAGCGGCAGACGCAGTTTGAAACCGCGAATTTGGATGTCACCTTCCTGCAAAATATTGAACAGCGACACCTGAATCCGGGCCTGCAAATCCGGCAATTCGTTGATGACGAAAATGCAGCGGTGCGAACGTGGAATGAGCCCAAAGTGAATTGTCCGTTCGTCAGAATACGGTAACTTCAAAGTTGCGGCTTTGATCGGATCGACATCCCCCACCAGATCGGCTACCGACACATCCGGCGTTGCCAGTTTTTCGGTGTATCGATCGCTGCGGTGCAGCCAGCTTACGGGCGTGTCATCGCCTTTTTCGGCAATTCGATCCTGCGCAAACCGGGAAAGCGGTTGCAGCGGGTCGTCGTTCAGTTCGGAGCCTTCCACCACCGGGATGTATTCATCCAGCAGGTTGATCATCAGCCTGGCAATCCGGGTTTTGGCCTGCCCGCGCAAACCCAGTAAATTGATGTGGTGCATCGACAGAATAGCCCGCTCCACATCCGGGATCACGGTGTCTTCGTAGCCCCATATTCCGGGAAAAACGACTTCCTTCTCCTTAATTTTCTCAATCAGGTTGTCACGAAGCTCCTGTTTAATGGATTTGGATTTATAACCGGCGGCTTTCAGTTCGCCGAGGGTTGTCATTTTCAATAACTCTTTACTCTTCAGGGATGAATAGCTCATGAAATCGTTGGGTAGCGTCGAAAATGGTGGTACTATTTTAACGGGGATTTTCCGAAATTAGTTTTTGTTTACCATTACCTGGCTCGGTTAAAAAGTAAGTAGAACAATCCGTTTGGTTAACCATTGCGTAAACGCGTCACGGTCCAGTATACCAGCGGCTAAATCCAAAATTATCTGCTCCTGTTCATCTATATCAGCCCTCACTTCGTATCCGTTGATCATTAAAAAGAATTCCATAGCAGCGTGTCCGATTCGTTTATTGCCATCCACAAAAGGATGATTCATCACCAGTGAAAAACAGATGGCCGATGCCTTTTCAATAATAGTCGGATAGAGATCTTCACCAGAAAAAGTCATTTGGGGCTGAGCAACTGCAGCTTCTAACCCACCCTGATCGCGAATGCCTGTTCCCCCGCCAGATTGCTGTATAATAATCCCGTGAAGCAGAACAATATCTTCAACATTTGGATAAGTCATGTTTCTAAGACAAACGCCGATACAATTCAGCGTTTTTATCTACAATAAAATGCATTAAACGTGTCTTGTGCTCCTCTTCCGTTTCCAATAAACGATGGACCGTTTGTTGAATTAATGCATCCACCGACTCATAACCGAGCGACAGCGCTTTTTGCTCTAACCGCGTTATTTCTGCTTCTTCCAAAGAAATTTGAATCGTCGTCATAGCTGCCATTATTTAATATTCTTGCGCCGGTTTCGCTGAAAGTCTTCGAACATCATGTTGCCCAGACCCTGCAAACTGCTGTAATACGCCCGGCCGTTGTTCACCTTTGTGAATTCGTGGACGAACTGCTTCAGGTACGGGTCCGAAGCAATCATAAAAGTGGTAATCGGAATGTCGAGCCGACGGCACTGGGCGGCCAGCGTCAGGGTCTTGGACACAATCTTACGGTCGAGCCCGAAGCTGTTTTTGTAATATTTGATCCCTTCTTTCAGGCAGGTCGGTTTTCCGTCCGTGATCATGAAGATCTGCTTGTTCTTGTTTTTCCGACGGCGCAGCAAGTCCATCGCCAGTTCCAGCCCGGCCACCGTATTGGTGTGGTACGGCCCCACTTCCAGGTACGGCAAATCCTTCACCTGAATCTGCCAGGCATCGTTACCGAACACGATGATGTCGAGCGTGTCTTTCGGGTATTTCTGTTTGACGAGTTCAACCAGCGCCATGCCGACTTTCTTGGCGGGCGTAATCCGGTCTTCGCCGTACAGAATCATGGAGTGGCTGACATCGATCATCAGCACCGTCGAAGTTTGCGTTTTCTGCTCTTTCTCCACCACTTCCAGGTCGCGCTCCATCAACGTAAACTCCTCGACCCCGCTGTTAATCTGGGCGTTGCGAATCGACTCGGTCATCGAAATCTGTTCGAGCGTATCGCCAAACTGGAAGTCGCGCAGGTCGCTGCTCAGCTCGTCGCCCACGCCCGTGTACGGTGTGTGGTGGTTGCCGCCGGATTTCGAGCGTTTCAGCTTTCCGAAAATCTCTTCCAGCGCCGACCGGCGGATCGACTGCTCACTTTTGGCCGTCATCGCGAGCGTCCCTTCTTCGTTCTGCTCGGTCAGGTAACCTTTTTCTTTCATTTCTTCGACAAAATTGCCGATGCCGTACTGGTCGTCGGTCAGGCCGTAGCGCCGGTCGAGGTCGTTCAGGTACGCCAGCGCCTGCTCGACGTTTCCCGAGGTCATCAGCAGCAATTGCTGGAAAATATTCAGCAACTGGTCGAATTTGCTGCCTTCTTTTTTTTCGGGCGGAATGTATTGGGAAAATTGAAATCCTTTCATGCAATGGAAACGTTGGTCAGCCGTTGTCGCTATTCGTTGAACAGTGCCTGACGCGGATTTGTTCGTTTCCTGAAAGTACGAAATTTCCGGCATTTTCCCGGCATGGACTCCGGCGATCCGTCGGCGTTCTGATAACCGGGCCAAATCATCCGGGTCTTTCCATTTCTTTCCAGCACCAACCCGCTTTTTCCTTATATTTGCGCTCCTTTTCCCTTCATCACCTATGCTAAAGCCGAACGGTTATCCCTGGCGCTAGCCAGCCGTTCCATCATTTGCTAAGATCCCACAGTATGAATGTATTGAAGTTTGGCGGAACGTCGGTCAAGAACGTTGAGAATATCAAGAAAGTCATTGCCATTATTCAAGACTACCACCAGAACGGCAACCCGATCGGTGCCGTGGTGCTGTCGGCCATGAGTGGCGTCACGAATCAGTTGATTGAGATTGGCCGGATGGCGGCCATCAACAATCCGGATTACCTGGAACTGATTCGCGGGATCGAAGACAGGCACTTCAACGTGATCAAAGGGCTGATTCCGATCAAGGAGCAAAGCAAAGTGTTTGCGACGGTGCGCGGTACGGTCAACGAACTGGAAGATTTGTTGCGGGGTGTCTCCCTGATTCGGGAACTGTCGGACCGGACGATGGACCTGGTGATGAGCTTCGGGGAGCGGTTGTCGTGCCTGGTGATCAGTGAATGCCTGAAAAGCAAGGGCGTTCCGGCCCGGTTTTGCGACGCCCGGCAACTGATCAAAACCGACGCGCAGTTTAGCATGGCCGAAGTGGACGAAACGACCACCAACCAGCTCATTCGCGAGTATTTTTCCACCATCGGTTCTGATCTGCCAATTGTGACCGGTTTTATCGGATCAACCGCCAACAACGAAACGACCACACTCGGGCGGGGTGGCTCCGACTATACGGCTTCCATTCTCGGCGCAGCCCTGAACGCCGACTACATCGACATCTGGACCGACGTGGACGGCATGATGACCGCCGACCCGCGCAAGGTACCGAACGCGTTCAACATCCCGACGATCACCTACGCCGAAGCGATGGAACTCAGCCACTTTGGAGCCAAGGTAATTTATCCGCCGACGCTGCAACCGGCGTTTGCCAAAAACATTCCGATCCGGATTCTGAACACCTTCAACGCTGCCCATGAAGGCACGGTGATCAGCCGCACCGCCGACCGACGCGATTTTACGATTACCGGTATTTCATCCATCGACGACATCGTGCTGGTCAACATCCAGGGCAGCGGGATGATCGGCGTGGCCGGGGTGTCGGCGAAATTGTTCAGCACGCTGGCGCATCACAAAATTAGTGTCATTCTGATTTCGCAGGCGTCGTCGGAACACTCCATCTGTTTTGCTATCGACCCGCGCAACGCCGAGCGTGTCCGCGAGATTCTGGAAGCGGAATTTGCGACCGAAATCGAGCACAAACACGTCGACAGCATTAGCATCGAGCGCGATTTGTCGATCATTGCCACCGTGGGCGAAGGCATGAAAAAAAGCTCAGGGATTGCCGGAAAGCTGTTTTCGGTACTGGGAAAAAATGGCGTTAACATTGTTGCCATTGCCCAGGGGTCGTCGGAGATCAACATTTCGGTGGTGATCAACAAAAACAACCTCTCGAAAGCGCTCAACGCGATGCACAACGTTTTTTTCCAGTCGGAAGCCCGGATTCTGAACCTCTACCTGGTGGGTGCGGGGCTGATCGGCCGGACGTTGCTGCAACAGATTCAGGCGCAGTATGATCACCTCCGGACCGAAAAATCGCTGCGAATTTGCCTGGTTGGCGTAGCCAATACAAAGAAAATGCTGCTCGACCCGAAAGGCATCGACCTGACCGACTGGCCCGAACGGCTGGCAAGCGAAGGCGTGACGACCTCCCTCCCGGCGTTTGTCGACAAATTGAAAGATTACAACCTCCCCAACAGTGTTTTTATCGACTGCACCGCCGACAAAGACATGCCGCTGTTTTACGAACCGCTGCTGAACGCCAACGTTTCAATTGTCACCCCGAACAAAGTAGCCAATTCCGGTTCGTACGCCGACTACAAACGGCTGCAACGGGCGACGGTCCGGCGGGGCGTCAAGTTTTTGTATGAAACCAACGTCGGTGCCGGTTTACCCATCATCAACACCCTCCAAGGCCTGATGACATCCGGCGACCGGTTTTTGAAGATCGAAGCCATCGTGTCCGGAACGTTGTCGTATATCTTCAACACGTTCCGGCCCGGCGTCTCGTTTGCCGCCGTGGTGCGGGAAGCCAAAGAAAAAGGTTTTACCGAACCCGATCCGCGCGAAGACCTCAGCGGCATGGATGTAGCCCGGAAAATCCTGATTCTGGCCCGAGAAGCCGGTTTTGAACTCGAACCTTCGGATGTGACAATCAACAACCTGCTGCCCGAAAGCTGCCTGAGCGCGCCCACGATCCCAGCCTTTTTCGATGAACTGGAGCGTAATAACGCGTATTTTGAGGGGCTGTTGCAGGAGGCCGAAAGCCGGAACGAAAAACTGCGTTACGTGGCTACATTCGAAAATGGCAAGGTGACCATCGAGCTACGGTCGGTTGGATTCGATCATCCGTTCTATTCGCTGTCGGGGGCTGACAACATTGTTTCGTTCACAACGGAACGGTACAAAGAGCGCCCACTGGTGATTAAAGGCCCCGGCGCGGGCGCGGAAGTGACGGCAACCGGTGTTTTTGCGGATGTGGTCAGCATCGGGAGTTACCTGGCCTGAACCAATGCGATGCGGTTTTTGTATCTTTGACAAAAATAAGAAGTTATAGAACGGCGGCCTTGCTCGCCATCCTACTGTTGAACGTATTATTGCGGATGCAATAAGTTACATACCGTGGACTCCATCAAAGTATTTGCCCCTGCCACCGTGGCCAATGTTGCCTGCGGTTTTGACATATTCGGTTTTGCCGTCGACAACCCCGGCGACGAAATTATTCTCCACAAGAGTACCGAACCAGGTGTTCGGATCAAAGCCATTGTCGGCGATGAAGGCCGGTTGCCCAAACAGGCCGAACGCAACACCGCCGGTATTGCCATTCAATCGTACCTGAAGCACATCGGCTCGGATCAGGGCGTGGAGGCCATTCTGCACAAGAAAATGCCGCTGGGCAGCGGGCTAGGCTCCAGTGCCGCCAGCGCCGTAGCCGGGGTGTTTGCCATCAACGAACTGATGGGGCGTCCGCTGAAACAGGTCGAACTGCTGCCGTTTGCGATGGAAGGCGAACGGCTGGCCTGCGGGTCGGCCCACGCCGATAATGTTGCGCCTTCGCTGATGGGCGGGTTCGTCGTCATTCGAAGTTATAACCCGCTGGATATCATCACCGTCAATACGCCCGACCAACTCTACGCCACCATCGTTCACCCCGAGATTGAGGTCAATACGAAAGATGCGCGCCAGATTCTGAAGAATGAAGTTTCCATGAAAAACACCATCATTCAGATGGGCAACGTGGCCGGGTTGATTGCCGGGTTGATGAAACCGGACTACGACCTGATCGGCCGCTCGATGGTCGATGTGATCATCGAACCGGTCCGGGCGATTCTGATTCCGGAATTCAACGAAGTGAAACAGGCGGCCCTCGATGCCGGGGCGCTCGGTTGCAGCATTTCCGGCTCCGGGCCGTCGATGTTTGCCCTCAGCCGCGACCCCGAGACTGCCGAGCGAATTGGCCAAAGCATGCGAAGCGCCTTCCGGGCCGTCGGCATCGACAGTGAGGTGTACGTTTCCGGCATCAACCACGAAGGCCCGCGCGTGATCGGGTAAGCCGAAAACTGGAACAGTTTTTGTATATACAAAATACACTCCAGGTTTACTGCGCGACCTTTTTCCGCTGCAACAAGCGATCCGTTAGGTAGCAACATGCCGTTTCGTTACCTGAAGTGCTCCCGAAACGTGACTATTCTTACCCCGGTAAGCGATGATCAGAGCACTACTCCTGCTTGTTTTTTTGCCCTTGCTGGCTTTCAGCCAACCGGCGATTGAGACCCGGCCCAGCCATTTTTTTGCCGAACTGGGCGGTTTTTATAATCCCGGCAAAGCCACCCCGTTCTGGCTGCGAACCAATCAATACGGCCTTGTTCCCAGCACACTGCCTTACGCGACCCTGCGGGCAGGCGTCCGGCAAGATTATCGGTATTATCCCCTCTCCGACATCACCTCGGCCAAACGCCCGGATAAGTTTGGCATCGGGTATGGTTTAGATGTAGTTTCTAATTTTGTTGCACAAGCAAAAAATCCGATTCTACTTCCGGAAGCGTATGTAAAAGTAAAAGCCGGGGCGTTTGAGGTGCTGGCTGGTCGGCGACGCGAGGTGGTGGGTCTGGTCGATTCCACGCTGAGTTCCGGTTCGTATAGCTGGTCGGGGAATGCGCTGCCCATGCCGAAAGTGCAGATCAGCCTGCCCGACTACACCCCGATTGGTTTCACAAAAGGGTTGATTGCCTTTCGGGGATCGTTTGCCCACGGCTGGTTTGGTAATGATCGAAAAGTCAAAAATTCGTACTTGCACCAGAAATCGTTGTATGCCCGACTGGGTAAAGCTCGCTGGCCCATCAAGCTCTATGCCGGTTTTAACCACCAGGCGCAGTGGGGTGGCAACACCACCGAACTGCCCGAATCGCTGGCAAAAAACGGCCAGCTTCCCGCCAAATTGCAGGACTATCTGTTCGTGCTGATGGGCAACAGCCTGGGGCGACTCATCGACCTCGACACGACGCGTTACAGCAAATTCGACCGGGAAAACCGCATCGGCAATCACCTCGGCAGCATTGATGTCGGCATCGAATACAGCACGCGGGAGGTGTCCCTGTTGCTTTATCACCAGAGCGTTTACGAAGATGGGTCGCTGTATTACCTGACCAACATCGAAGACGGCCTGACCGGTTTGCGGTTCCGAAACCTGAATCCAGCACCTTCGGGTCTGCGAATCACGGGCGCCGTTATTGAATTTCTGTACACCAAAAGCCAGGGCGGGGGCGTGTTCAACGACCATAACAAACACCGGGGCCGCGATAATTACTTCAACCACGCGCAATACCGCGACGGTTGGTCGTACCGGGGCCGTACCATCGGCACCCCCTTCATTACGCCCGTGACAGACTCCCGGCCGACGCTCTCGCAGTACGGTTTTTTCAGCAACAACCGGGTCCGGGCCTACCATACGGGCTTGCAGGGCAACTTCTCGAAAGCCTGTTCGTTCCTCTTCAAATTTTCCTACAGCGAAAACTACGGCACGTACGAAGCGCCCTTTGCCCAAACCGCCCGGCAGTTTTCGGCCTTCATGGGACTGGAACTACCCCTCAACCAACGCGGGTTACTCGTCACGTTTTCCGCTGCCGCCGACCAGGGCGATTTATTCGAAAACAGCAGCGCCGTCTACGCCGGAATCCGGAAAACCTGGGATTATTACAAATACCGGATTGGGAAGTAGGTTCGTACCCACGGACTTTAGTCCGTGTGAGTTAATAATAACTTCAAGATTTAGAGAACTCACACGGACTAAAGTCCGTGGGTACAACTACGGTTCAGTCTTCCGGGAACGGAATAAAGACAAAACCAGCGAAGTCGCCGTCGATGACGAAGAGGCAGCAAAACTCGTCGGGATTTTTGTAATTTTCGCGGAACAACTCGACCGACTCCGGTCCGACCAGCCGCCGTTGCACGAACTCGTCGAGCATCGACGCCCGGTACGTCCAGGCATTGCCCGCCAGTTCGTTCGGACCGAGCAGCAATTGCCCGATCTCGGTAGCCCGCCGGGTGGCGACAAAAACCGGATTTTCCGAGAAACCGCGTTTCCGGATCTGGTACGATGCTTCGCGCAACGCATCGGCCACTTTCACAAAATCCGACGAAATCGCACTCATCAATTTCCGGTTGATCTCCGGGGAGTTGGCGTCGTCGAGCAGTGTGTTTTCGTTGCTATGGTGGATCATGTTTTCTAGTTTTCAGTTTTTAGTTTACGGTTTTTAGTTTATGGTCCTGCCATGAATGCGTCAGCCCACTATAAACTGTAAACCGTTCAACTAAATTCTCGCAGCCAGCAGCAGGCTCAGGTCCTTGAAGCGCATGTTGAACTTCTTGGCAATGTAAGCATTGGTCAGCAGCCCGTTATGACTGTAAACACCTTTCATAAACCAACGGTTCGCAAACATCATTTCTTCAATGCCACCGATGGTACCGGTTTGCAATAGAAAAGGCAAAAAGATGTTACTCAAGGCCAGACTGGCCGTATGCGCAACCCGCGACGGAATGTTCGGGACGCAGTAGTGAATCACGTTCTGAAACTTATAGGTCGGCTCCTTGTGAGTGGTCATTTTGGACGTTTCAAAATTGCCACCCTGATCGATGGAAACGTCGATAATGATCGAATCGAGTTTCATCTGGGACACCATATCCTGTGTCACCACCACCGGACTCAGCCCATCCTCGGCCCGCATAGCCCCGATGACCACATCCGCCCGTTGAATGGCTTCCGAAAGCGTATCGGTTTCAATGATGGACGTATAAACATGCTGCCCGATGGCGTATTTCAGCCGTTGCAGTTTATAGATATACTTATCGAAAATCTTGATTTCGGCACCCAGTCCGAGGGCCGTCCGGGCGGCATATTCGGCGACGGTGCCCGCGCCCAGAATCACGACTTTTGTCGGCGGAACGCCCGTAATTCCGCCCAGAATGACGCCCCGGCCGTTGTTGGCACTGCTGAGATACTCGCCCGCAATCAACATGACGGTGCTCCCGGCAATTTCGCTCATCGCCCGGATGATCGGCATTCCGCCGACCTTGTCCTCGATGTATTCGTAGCCCAGGGCAGTGATTTTCTTGCTGTTCAGCCGCTCGAAATATTTCTTATCGTGGTTGGGTAAATTAACCGCCGAAATGAGCGTGCTGCCGGTTTTGATGTAGTCAAACTCCTGATCGACCAGCGGTTCGACCTTCAGAATCAGGTTCGCGTCGTACACTTCTTTGGCCGAGGGCGCAATGAGCGCACCGGCTTCGCTGTAGTCATTATCGGAAAATTTGGCACCCAGTCCCGCCCCCCGCTCGACCAGCACCTCGTGGCCGTGCCGGACCAAAATAGCCACGGCTTCGGGCGTCAGCGCAATCCGGTTTTCCTGTAATGAGACCTCTTTTGGCAACCCGATCATCAGGCTACCTTTTTGCTTCTTGACAGCGGCAGGCGCTTCCTGCGGATATAAAGCCGTTTGCTTGGCTAGTTCTTCAAACCCAGTCACTATAAACGGGATTTATGAATTACGAAGGCAACTTGTCTGATCCGGGTGATTCGGTCCACTGTCCGGAACATACCATCAGACGCTATACGTAATCCGTCATTGGTTTTAGTTGGTTTCCAGTATTCGCTCCCCATTTTCGACCCGCAGGCGGATGGTCCAGGCATCAGGCGGTAGCAATCCGGCAATTCGTTCCGGCCATTCGATCAGACAACGTTCCCCCGAATCGATGTACTCTTCGAGTCCGCTGTCCAGGGCTTCTTCTTCGTCACGCAGTCGGTAACAATCAAAATGGTAGACCGGTTCGCCGGTTTTTGTAACGTACTCATTGACAATCGAAAAAGTTGGGCTTTGAACGGTATTCGGAACCCCCAACCGGTGGCAGACAGCTTTAATCAGCGTTGTCTTTCCCGCCCCCATCTGACCTTCGAACAGCCAGACGGACCGCGAGTGCCCGGCATCAAGCAATTGACCGGCCACACCATCCAGCTCAGCCAGGCTCTGAAAGCGTAGTGTCATTCCATTGGGCTAATTTCGATTTCAAAGATAACACTTTTTTGAGTCTTTGCAGGTCGTACCGTAGTTGACCTTCTGGGCAAAAATAGCCATCTTCGGCCCTCAACTTTTTGTCTCCTATGCCTATGTCTCGTACCATTCAGGTTGGGCTGATCGGTTTCGGTCTGTCAGGCCGGTATTTTCACGCCCCTTTTCTGACGGTTAACCCCCATTTTAAGCTTGCAAAAGTGGTCGAACGGCACCGCAACGAAGCCGAAGCGTTTGACCCGACGGTCAAAACCGTTCGCAGCCACGAAGACTTGCTGAACGACCCGACCATTGACCTGATTATTGTCGGTTCGCCCAACGACACGCACTTTGCGTTCGCCAAAGCCGCTCTGCAAGCCGGGAAGCATGTGTTGATTGAAAAACCGTTTGCCAATTCGCTTGAAGAAGCCCGTGAACTGCTCGACCTGGCGCAGCAAAAAGGGCTGGTGGCGATGCCGTACCAGAACCGACGGTACGACGCCGACTTCCGAACGATTCGGCAACTGCTGGACGAAAACCGGCTGGGCGAGGTGGTCGAGTTCGAATCCCATTACGACCGGTATCGGCCCGAGATTCTCGATAGCTGGAAGGAGAAAGATCCGCAGGGCGGTGGGAATCTGTTCAACCTGGGGCCGCACCTGATCGATCAGGCGATTGCACTGTTCGGACTGCCCGAAGCGGTTTCGGGCGACGTGCGGATTGTTCGAAAAAATGGCGTTCTGGATGACTACTTCGATGTCCGGCTATCCTATGCCGACAAACGGGTGATTCTGAAATCGTCGATGCTGGCCGTCGACAACAGCCTGCGCTACATCATTCACGGCACGAAAGGCTCGTTTATCAAACACGGCCTGGACATCCAGGAAGAAACCCAGCGCAAGAATATCCTGCCCAACACGCCCGACTGGGGTGCCGAACCGGCCAGCCAGTACGGCACCTTGACCACCCCGGAAGGCCGCTCGACGGTTCCGAGCCTACCCGGAAATTACCATCTGCTGTACGACAACCTCTACCGGGCCATCGTCGGCGAGATTCCGCCGGAAGTGACGCCCGAGCAGATTTTGGCCGTCATGCGCATCATCGAACTGGCCACCGAAAGCAGCCAGACCCGAAAAGTGCTGGCATTTTAACGTACCGCCGGACTTTAGTCCGTGCTTTTATAGCTAACTTTTAAGCTGTGCTAGCTTTAACACGGACTAAGTCCGGCGGTACGGATTAATACCCCGGATTTTGTTTCAACGTCGGCTTGCCGTCGAGGTAGCTGTTGTTGATTTCATCGACCGGCAACGGGAAGTATTCATGTTTGCCTTTGGTGAAGGTAGCTCCGTTCAGGTAGGCCCGCTTTTTCGACTCTACACTCAGATACCCCGAAATGGTTTCAGATGCAATACCCCAGCGAACCAGGTCAAAAAACCGGTGGCCTTCCATCGCAAACTCCAGCCGCTCCTCGTGCCGAACCGCTTTCCAGGCCGATGCCTTCGTGGCAAAAACCGGTGAACCCGCCGGATATTCGTTGACCAGGTAGTTGGCCGCCGGTTTCCCGTCGGCGGTGGTCACGTACACACTGGTTTTGGCTCGACGCCGGATCTGATTCACCAGCTCGCGGGCTTTCTCCAGGCTCCCGACCTCCGTTTCCACTTCGGCCAGCCACAGCAATACGTGCGAATACCGGATCATGCGGTAATTATTGGCCACCCGGCGTTTGTTGGTCGAGTGGGTGTTGGTGCCCTCTTCGCTCCGGTAATACATCCATTTTTTACCCGTATACGGACCGCCGTAATTCTGATCCCGCACCCAGGTCACGCCCGGCATCGCGCCCCAGTCCAGAAACGGAACACCCCGCCGACCGACGGTATGGTCGAGACGAGGGTCCAGCGGAGTCTGGGTGTCCGGTGCGTAGGCATCCGTGATTTTGAGTCCCTGGTCGTTTTTCAGGTCCGTGTCGTTGAACGTATCCAACAGCGGCAGACCGTTGGCGTCGGTTTTGTAGGCATTGACCAGGTTGAGCGACGGCTGGTAAAAACCGCAGCAGCCCCCGCCCGGTGCGCCCGAGAAATACGGCCAGTTTAGCGTCTCCCCGGCATTTCCGTTGTTCCCGTTCGTTCCGTCATTGACCGAAAACTGCACCTCGAAGATCGACTCGGCGTTGTTGTTGGTGGCCGCCCGGAAGTTGTCGAGGTAATCGACCAGCCGGTATTTTCCGCTGTTCACGATTCCTTCCAGCAACGGTTTGGCGTCAGCATATTTCCGCTGAAACAGGTACGACTTGGCCAGAAATGCCATCGCGGCAAACTTGGTGGCCCGGCCTTTCTGGGCCTGCGTTTCGGGCAAATTATCCATCGCAAACTTGAAATCAGCTTCGATGTTCGGCCAGATGTCTTTGTCGTTGGGCACTTTGGTCGAATTCGGATCGGTGGCCTTGTACGTTTTGTCGTCGATGTACGGCACCATGTTCCACATCTTTTTAGCCTCAAAATGATAGTGCCCACGCAGAAACCGTGCCTGAGCAATCACCTGCGTTTTTTCGGCGTCGGTCATGTCCTTCACCAGTGCAACGGTCTGAATCACCTCGTTACAGCGCGAAATGGCATCGTACACATGCCGCCATTTGCCGCGCATGTGCACAAAACCGGGTTGTACTTCGTAGCGCTCAATCCCGGTGATTTCGGGCTGATCGCTGGCGTCGGTTCCTTTGTAGGCATCGTCGGAAGCCACCCCGCCGTAGACCCAGTTCGACACGGCCGCGTGCCAGTCGGTAGTTCCCGAGCCGATGCCGTCGAGCAGCGAATAAGCCCCGATCAACAGCGCGTTTACGCCGGTTTTGGTTGAAAGCTGATCAAGCGAAGCCACCCCCTGTGGTTTCACATCCAGAAACGATTCACTGCACGACGTGACCAGCCCGGCCGTTAGCAGTGAGGTAAGCATCAATATCTTTTTCATCAGAAAGTCAATATTTTTAGAGTTGCAGGATTAGATGGTTAAACGCCATTCAACCATTTTTAACCATTTAGCCCTTTTTAACCATTCAACCATTTAAACAATTAGAAACTGAGTCGCAAGCCGACCAGCATGGTTTTGGCCACCGGATAAGCGCCTTCGTCAACCCCGATGTGTGTATCCTGGTTGTTTTCGCCCGAACGACGCAGGTTGATTTCCGGGTCCAGGCCGGAATAGTTCGTGAACGTAAACAGGTTTTGGCCCTGGACATAAATCTGCGTGGCTCCAAGACCCAGTTTGCGCTGGATTCCGGCGGGCAGCGTGTACGACAACTGAATGTTTTTCATGCGCAGGTACGAGCCTTTTTCGAGAAAATAGGTCGAAATCTGGGCGCTGGTAGCATCCGTCGAGCGGAGTTCGGGCAGTATGGCGTCGGTTTTGCCGGGGCGCCACGAGTCATACAGCATCCGCTTGCTGCGATTGCCCTGGAACGTGTTGAAATCGGTCCAGTACTTCATGTAGTTGAAAATATCGTTTCCGTACACGCCCTGGCCGAAAACCGTCAGATCGAAGGCTTTGTAGCCCACGCTGATGTTCAAGCCGTAAGTAAAGTCCGGGTGCGGATTGCCGATGATATCGCGGTCGGCCGTGGTTACGACCCCATCGCCGTTGGTATCGCGGAATTTGAAGGAACCCGCGCGGTTATACGTGCCGAACTGCGGAGCATTTTTCGCTTCTTCCGCCGTCTGGAAAATACCATCGATGAAATAGCCGTAGAAGGAGCCGACCGGATACCCAACCTTGGTGGCGCTCATGGCCGGGAGCCGGGTGGCAAAGCCAAACTTGATCGAGTTCGGGTCGTTGTTGATTTTCAGGACTTCATTACGGTAGGTCGAGAAGTTACCACCGATCGAGTAGCGAAGCTCTCCACCCATCGCCTTGCCGTTGTAGTTGATACTCAGATCGATCCCTTTGTTCTGCATATCCCCGATGTTGGTAAACGGCACCGTGGCAATCCCCTGCGTAAACGGAATGTCGATCTGGGTCAGCATATCCGATGTTTTCTTTACGTACCAGTCGAATACCACCTCAATTTTGTTGTTCAACAAGCTGGCATCCAGACCGATGTTGGTCGACGTGGTCGTTTCCCATTTTCCGTTCGGGTTTCCGAACTGCACCAGGTCGAAGCCCGGCACAATCGACGACCGTGACCCGTTGATGTCGTAATGGTTTTCAACCGGCCGAGATTCGTAGATGGTATAGGCATTGTAGATGTTCGGAATGTTCTGGTTACCGGTTTTACCCCAGCCGACCCGCAATTTCAGATCCGACAGGAAATCCACGCTCTTCATGAAGTCCAGTTCCGTCAGCCGGAAACCCACGCTGGCCGCCGGAAAAATCGCATACCGGTTGGCGGGACTAAACCGCGACGAACCATCCCGGCGCAAGGTGAAGTCGGCCAGGAAAAAGTCTTTGTACGAATAATTGACTTTCCCAAACAGCGAGAACAGGCGCGTGCGGTTGGCGCCCCGACCGCTGTTTTGTAGCCCTAGCGGACTCCCGGCGTTCAAATAGCGATAATCCAGGTCATCGAAGGCGTAGTTGCTGCGGGTGGCATCAAAAATGAAGTCGTAGGTGGCAATCGATTCCGTTCCGCCCAGGATGTTGATGCTATGATTGCCGAAAGTCCGGTTATAGGTCAGGGTGTTATACCAGGTCCAGGAGTTGTCGTAGCGGTTTTCCGACCGGAAGCTATTGGCATTGCGGGCTTCGGGTGATTCGGGGTCGCGCGGGGTGTACTGGTTGAAATTGAACAGGTTATACTCCACCCCAAAGCTCGTCCGGAACGTCAGCCCTTTCAGCAGATCGACTTCGGCAAACGCATTCCCGAACAGGTGAACACCTTTCGTGACGTTGTCTTTGGCGCGGTACAACTCCTGAAGCGGTGTCCGGGCGTTGCCCAGGTTCAGCCCTTTGGCTCCGGCAAAGTTACCGGCCACATCATACACCGGAATCAGCGGGTGTGAGCGCACGGCGAAAGCAATTGGGTTCGATTCGTCGTTGTTCGTAAACCCGACCCGCTCATCGTACGAAACCGTCAGGTTCTCGCCTATTTTCAGGCGGTTTTTCACCTTAAATTCGGTGTTTGCCCGAATCGAATACCGTTTGTAGTTGGTGTATTCCAGAATCCCCTTCTGGTTAAAATGGTTGAACGAAATCGAATAAGCGGTTTTGTCCGTTCCGCCACTGGCCCCAATCTGGTAGTTCTGAATGGGAGCCGGGTTAAAGATCACATCCTGCCAGTTGGTACCCTCCTTGTTGGCTTTGGTGATCATGAATTTGGTACTCCCCAGAGCCGGATCGGTCAGGTCGTAGGTGTAGTTGATGTAGTTGCCGCTGGCATCGCGGGCCAGTCGCGGGTCACCTTCCATCGCGCCCGACGGATAAATATAATCAGGAATCCGGGGGTCGGCACCGTTACCATACTGCCCGTGTGTGGGCGTCTGGCCCACATTTTTCGCCTGCTCCCACAACAACTGTCCGAGTTCCTGCGAGTTGGTCAGTTCCAGCAACTTCCCGTTCCGCTGAATCCCGGTATACATGTCGAAGGTAATTTTCGGTTCGCCGGCTTTGCCTTTTTTGGTGGTAATAATCACCACCCCGTTGGCCGCCCGAGCCCCGTAAATGGAAGCCGCCGAGGCATCCTTCAGCACCTGCAAGCTCTCGATGTCATTGGGGTTGATGTTGGTTAGTGAACCGGTGGTCGGCACACCGTCGACGATATACAGGGGCGAGTTGTTGTTGATTGTTCCGAACCCGCGAATCCGCACCATCGTTCCACCCCCCGGCGAGTTGTCGTTCCCGACGGTTACACCGGCAGCTCGGCCCTGCAACTGCTGCGTCAGGCTGGCCGCCGGAACCGCCGTCAGTTCGCTGCCTTTCACCACCGTAACCGCCCCGGTAATGTCTTTTTTCCGCTGCGAACCGTAGCCCGTCACCACCACTTCCGACAGCGTTTTGATGTCGCTACTCAGGGAGATCGAAATGTCGGAACGGTTCCCTACGCTGATTTCCTGTGGTTCGTACCCGATGGCCGAGACCGTTAAAACGGGGTTGTTGGTTGGAACATTGAGGGTGAAGCGCCCATTGGCGTCGGTCGAAACCCCGGTGGTGGTTCCTTTGACGACAACGTTGACCCCCGGCAGGGGCGTTTTATCGTTGCCGTCGATGACGCTCCCGGTTACCTTCCGGTCCTGCGCCCACGCTGAGATTGTCAGCAAGCATAGCAATGCCAGCGCTGCCACCGATGGAATCGGTCTCAGGTAAGAATGTTTCATAAAATAGAGATGGTAGATGGTTAGATAAAAAGCGAATGGATTTGTACTTATCACGGCACAATCTTGCCAAAGTAACTTTTTTTATTCCCAAAAATCAAATTTTCAAGTCCATTTAATAAAAAATAATTTCAAATTTCCTTGACATAACAATAAAAAAGCCGAAACATCGTTTCGGCTTTTTAGAATCAAAGAAAGTAACGCTTGGCGTATAGGTTACGACAGCTTCAAATCGGTAACAACGGTCTGTACTTTCTCTTTTAACTTGGCATAGACCGCATCGAAATCTTCTTTTTTCTCCAGCGGTTCATTCACACTGACGTAAAACTTGATCTTCGGTTCGGTACCCGATGGCCGGGCCGATACTTTTGTCCCGTCGGCCGTAAAGAATTGCAATACGTTCGACGACTCGATGCCCATTTTCCCGGCTTCGATGGCGGTTTTCTTTCCTGTCGTCAAATCGGTCCGCTCCAGGCTTTTGTAATCATCGACCCGCACGACTTCCGACCCGGCGATGGTTTCTGGCGGATTGGCCCGGAAATCGGCCATCATCTGTTGAATTTCCTCCGCACCGGTTTTGCCTTTTTTGGTCAGCGAAATCAGACCTTCGTAGTAGAAGCCAAATTTCTGGTACATCTCCATCAGCAAATCAAACAGGCTCAGGCCTTTGTCCTTGGCGTAGGCCGTCAGTTCGGCAATCATGGCGCAGGACGCAATGGCGTCTTTATCCCGCACAAAATCACCGATCAGGTAGCCGTAGCTTTCTTCGCCCCCGCCGATAAACTGCTGCTGGCCTTCGAGTTCGCGAATGATCTGCGCGATGTATTTAAACCCGGTCAGCGTGTTGTAACAGGCCACGTCGTACTGCGCACACATCTTGTCGATGAGGTCGGTGGTCACGATGGTTTTCGCAACAAACTCTTTTCCGGTCAGCTTTCCGGCGTCCTGCCAGGCTTGCAGCAGGTAGTAAATAATCAGGCTGGCCATCTGGTTGCCGTTTAGCAACTCAAAATCACCGTGGTGGTTGCGGGCTCCGGCGCCCACGCGGTCGGCATCCGGGTCGGTCGCCATGACGAGGTCGGCGTTGAGGGCTTCGGCTTTTTCGAGTGCCAGCCGCATGGCTTCGCGCTCTTCCGGATTCGGCGATTTGACGGTCGGAAAATTGCCATCCGGTTTGGCCTGTTCTTCCACCACGCTGACATTCGTAAACCCGAGCGCTTCGAGCACGCGCGGAACCAGCGTGATGCCGGTGCCGTGAATCGGCGTGTAGACAATATTGAGGTCTTTTTGCCGCGCAATGACATCCGGATTGATTGAATTCGATTTGATCCGTTCGACGTATACGCTGTCGATTTCTTCATCGATCAAATGAATTTTGTCAGCAACACCGTCAAATTTCACTTCGTCGATGGACGTAATTTTATTGACTTCCGTAATGATGTTTTTATCGTGGGGGGCCACCACCTGCCCGCCGTCGTTCCAGTAGGCCTTGTACCCGTTATATTCCGGCGGGTTGTGTGAAGCTGTCACCACAATTCCGCTCTGGCAACCCAGTTGGCGAATGGCAAAGGAAAGTTCAGGCGTCGGGCGCAGCGAGCTGAACAGGTAGACTTCGATGCCATTGGCGGAAAAAATATCGGCCACAATCCGGGCGAATTCCGGGCTCATCCGGCGACTGTCGTGCGCAATCGCAACCTTGATCGGTTCGTTCGGAAAAGCCGCATTCAGGTAGTTGGCCAGCCCCTGCGTAGCCGCCCCGACGGTGTACCGATTCATGCGGTTGGAGCCTACGCCGATTACCCCACGTAATCCCCCGGTACCAAATTCCAGGTTTTTATAAAAAGAGTCGATGAGTTCGGAAGCTTCGCCATTATCCAGCATTTTGCGGATTTCCGCTTTGGTATCAGAATCATAATTGCCGTTCAGCCAGTGGTCGATGGTAGTCTGGGTAGCAGAATCAATTGCGGTTGTCATAATCAGATGAGTGTTGGAATCGGCCTCCAAGTTACAGTTCTAAATGATGGAGTCAAATCCTTTCGGTAAAAGCTTTAGATTCCACCAGTTGAAATAACCTAAAGTATCAAAACCGGTAACCAGAACACGCCATCGCCAATCCAGCGGTACCGTTCGTTTTTCAAAAACCGGTTCGGATAGCGCTGGATGGCGTACAAAACCGCACTCATCAGCCCTTCAATAACGGCCGCCCGTTGCGCAAACCGGTCATCGGCCAGAAAGAAAATGACCAACGCCAACACCGTGATTACCCCCGTCAGCGTCCGCAGCACCACATCGCTGCGATCGACGCCCCAGAGCGTCGCCAGCGAAAACGAACCATGCGGAAACTCGTAGGTTTCCATGACCGAAAACAGCAGCAGGTTCTGGAACACAATCAGCAGAAACAACAGCCCCAGCCCGATTTCAGACCACCCAAGGACCGGTTTTTGCGCCCACGAGCTTCCCCAAACGCCCACCGTATAAAGCACCGTCACCACCGGTTCTTTCCAGACCAGTTTCTGGTTGGAAACCGGCAGACGCGAAACCGCCCAGACATATCCGCCCGACGCCAACCCCAGCGCCAAGCCAAACCAGATGACACTTTTGGGAAGCCAGAACACCAGAATGAGGCAAACCGCCACCAACCCCAGCAAAACCTTCAGCAAAACCGGACGGTTTTCGGCGTGAAACCGGTGCCGGGGGGGTAGCGTGGCACGCGTCGGCAGGCCCTTCTGTACGTCGTACAGGCGATCGGCAGTATAAATAATAAACACACAAATTCCCAGCAGAATAGTGGTGGCCCAGTCGACCGGTTGACGCCCGTTGGGCAGACGCGCCACCAGGATATGCGACAACACCGCTCCGATCACCACATCCAGGCTGAGGTAATGCGCTTTTTGCAAAAACGATTTCACGTTCATAAAAAGTAATTCTCGTTCCATCGACCAGTGGACGAGAAAAGAATAGTTAAGAAAACGGAACGCGGGCGGGCCGTCGCTCCAGTAGGATCACCGGCTCACCGACGCGCAGGAGGCCCCCGGTTTCAGCCAGCACATTCTGACCAAAATAGATTTTACTGTCTAAACGCCGGTAAGTCGCCAGGGTTTTCAACGGTTCTTTTCCTTTCTGGCTGGTTTCGGGATCGATGGTCGTCAGCACGCAGCGGGCGCAGGGTTTCACGCCCAGAAACGACAACCCGCCGATCTGAAACCGGTACCAGGTATCTTCATCGTGCGGACCAACGCCTTCCACCACCAGGTTGGGCCGAAACCGGATCATTTCGAGCGGCTCTCCGATCCGGCGATTCAGCTCGTCCAACGAACCCGTACTGATCACCAGGTACGGAAAACCGTCGGCAAAGCTGACCACGTCGTCGGGTTGGGCATAGTTCGGATCGACCGGACGAAGGGAGGTTTCGGGCATGTACACCAGGCGGCACGGAAAACCGAGCAGGCGACTGAACCAGGCATCGGCTTCGGCACTGACCACCCGCGATTCAACGGCCTGATTGTCCCAGACATAGGCCGTGAGAGCTTCGTCGGTCGTCTGGTCGAGCGGAATTTCGAGCACATCGTCGGGGCGGTGACGGTGGTAAACGCGCAGATGCCGGTCGGTCAGTTCCACCTCGACCAGCGCCATGACGGTATTTTCGCGCTGGGTCAGGAACACGCCGTCGGGCCGGACCAGCATCCAGCGCCGGTCGTAGCGAAAGCCTTTCCGCTCGACCACGGCTTCCGACAGCGAAATTCCGCCCAGCGATTTGATGGGATAAATTCGGATTTCTTTCAGGATAGGTGCGTTCATGCGGCAAAGGTACGCATCGCCGTCGACTGATCGCCCACCAATTTTACCAGCGGGGCAGCGGGCTAACCTCCTGCGAGGTAAATTCGCCCTTCAGAAATTTAAAATGAGCCGCCATGGCAATCATGGCCGCGTTATCGGTGCAGTATTCAAACTTCGGAATGTAGACGTTCCAGCCTTCCTCCTGCCCCATTGTGGCTAGTGAAGCCCGCAAGCCCGAATTGGCCGATACTCCGCCCGCCAGCGCAATCTCCCGGATGCCGGTTTGCCGGGCGGCTTTCCGGAGTTTGGTCAGCAGAATTTTGATCAGCGTGTGTTGAATGCTGGCGCAGATGTCCGGCAAATGCTGGGCAACAAAGTCTGGATTGGCTCTGGTCTGCTTTTGCAGAAAATACAGAAAGGCGGTTTTTATTCCGCTGAACGAATAATCCAGCCCCGGCATTTCAACCTCCGGGAAGGCAAACGCCGTTGGATTGCCCTGTTTAGCGTACCGGTCGATGAGCGGACCACCCGGATAGGGCAAATCGAGAAGCTTGGCGGTTTTGTCGAAGGCTTCGCCCACGGCATCGTCCTGCGTCTGTCCGATAATTTTCATCTCCAGGTGATCCTGAACCAGCACAATCTGCGTATGCCCCCCGCTAACGGTCAGGCACAGGAACGGAAACCGGGGCGCGTGGTGTTCATCGATAAAATGGGCCAGTACGTGGGCCTGCATGTGGTGAACTTCGATGAGCGGAATGTCCAACGCCAAGGCCAGGGCCTTCGCAAAGGACGTACCGACCAGCAACGAGCCCAGCAAGCCCGGTCCGCGGGTAAAAGCAACGGCAGTTAGCGCGTTTTTTTGTATGTTTGCTTCCTGTAAGGCCCGTTCTACAACGGGTACAATTCGCTGCTGGTGTACCCGTGAAGCCAGTTCAGGCACCACACCACCATATTGTTCGTGGATTAGCTGGGTAGCTACAACATTGGATTGTATTTTTCCGTTAACACAAACAGCAGCCGACGTCTCGTCGCAGGAAGATTCAATAGCCAGAATGGTCATTTTTCAACTTTAATGAATCCCGAAAGTAATGAATAATGAACAATGAAGAATGAATATCAATTCCAGAGCGCCTGATTTGCCGTCCGGTAGTCCCTCGCTCCAGACGTTCCTTCTTCATTTTTAATTATTCATTGTTCATTCATCCCTGATGCGTTCCTTCTTCACCATACTCCTCAAGACCCTGCTCTACACCGTGCTGGTGGTGCTGCTGGTCGTCGGGATGGTGGGCGTCAGTCTGCAAATACCGGCCATACAAACTAAACTGGTCCGTTATGCGGCTAAACGGGTTTCCGAAAAGCTACTTTTCCCGGTTGATATTCAACGGATTGCCATCAACTTCTCGCTTCCGAACGTCTGGGTCAATTCGCTCACGCTGGAGGAGGTGACGATCCGGAACCGCGACCTGAAACCGATGATCAGCGTGGGCCGGCTGGAGGTGACGCTGGCCCTCGAAGAGCTGATCAACAACGCCGACCGCGACATTCACCTCGACGAAGTCCTGCTGTACCAACCCGACGTGGTGCTGGTGAAAGACGCCAAAACCGGTAACCTGAATATGGACGATTTTTTGGCGCGGATCAACGAAATGACCCGCGACACCACCAAACCGTCGATTGCCAACCAGAACATCCCGTTCACGATCGGAAAAGCCACGCTCATCGACGGAAAGTTTACGTACCACGACATGCGGAAACCGACTATGAGCGGTCGGCGGTTTGACTACAACCACTTTATCGTCAACAACTTAAGCGCCAACCTGAAAGATTTTCTGTTGCTCGGTGACACCATTGCCGTGGACATCAAACGGATGAAAGGGGTTGAAAAACAGGCCGATCTGCGCATTCACCGGCTCGACACGAAATTTCTCTATTGCGCCAAGGAAATGCGGCTGGACGACCTGTTGGCCCGCATCAACGGCTCCACGGTGCAAAACCGGCTGGTGTTTTCGTACGATAGCTTTTCGGCCTTCAACGAGTTTAACGACGAGGTGATTATGCGGGCCAACCTGCGCAATGCCGTCGTCCGGGCGCAGGACCTGGCACCGTTTACCTCCTATTTTGATACGAACTTCGACGTCGCCCAGGCATCGGGCGACTACGTGGGTTATATCCGGAATTTTAAAGTCACCAACGCCGACATCCGGTTTGGGCAAAACCGCCGAAGCCGTCTCGTGGGGGACCTGTCGTTCAAGGGCTTACCCGATACGGATGTCAATACGGTGGTCGATTTCCGGTTTAAACCTTCCGAGGTCAACCTACTCGACCTGCGTCCCTACTATTCGGATTCAGCGTTCAACCGCATTGCGGCCAAACTCGGCGTCGTCAACTTTGCGGCCACCTACGCCGGGCGGTTTATCGACTTCAAAACCGTTGGGACGTTTCGGACTGGCATCGGCTCGGTGTCGGGCGACCTGGCGCTGCACCTCAACGGCGACAAGGCAACGACATACCGGGGCAATCTGAAACTCAGCGATGTCAATGTCGGTGCCCTAATCGACCAGCCCGACCTGGTACAGCGCATCGACGGGCAGGGACAGTTTGAAGGCCGGGGCCTGACGATCAAAGATGGCTCGCTTGATTTGAACGCCCGGTTTAGCCGCGTCGGTTTCCGGCAGTACAACTACCAGAACCTGACGGTTCGGGGCAACCTGCAACAATCTTTTTTCAGGGGGGCGGTCAGCGTGCAGGATACCAACCTGGCGTTCAATTTGAACGGAGAATTCGACCTGCGGGGCCGGAAAAACCTCTTCGACGTGCGCGGTTCGGTGCAGAAAGCCGACTTTCTGGCAACCCGGCTGTTGGACGACAGCCTGCAAGTCCGGAGCGATCTGGACGTCAAACTGGAAGGCAATACGCTCAACGAACTGGTCGGAAACGCCCGCTTGCTGAATACCGCCGTGACCTATCGGAAGCGCAGTCTGGTGCTCGATACGCTGTTTCTGTCTTCGTCGGTCACCGACAGTGTGCGCTCGATTTCGGTCAATTCGGATTATCTCGATGCGGACCTGAAAGGAAATTTTCAATTGACACAGGTAGCCGACGACCTGAACCGGATTGCGAAAGAATACCGCCTGAATTTTGCTGGGAATGCCGCCGGAATGGCCGCCTACTACCAGCAGAAACTTCGCAAACCGGTGCCGGTTGTGCCTTACAACATCGATTACGCTTTTCTGCTCAAGAATTCACAGCCCCTGCTGGCGCTGGTATATCCGTCGTTGTACGTATCGCCCAACACCCGGCTGGAAGGTCGCTTCGGAGTAGATCAAACCTCCTTATTGACCGTCAACGGGGCCATCGATACGCTCAAATTTGACCAGTACAATTTTTACAAAAGCACGGTTGATCTGAACACCTCGAAGTTTGTCAACTCCCCGGAGGTGCTGGCGTCGCTGATTATCAACTCGGTCCAACAGCAGTTCGGCTCATTGGCGGCCACCGAAAATCTGCAGGCGGAGGCTTCCTGGGATGTCAACCACATCGATTTTACGACCAGCCTGCAACAGCAGAAAAGCACGAACCGCGCCGATCTGGGCGGATCGCTGACGTTCAAAGGCGATGCCATCGATATTGAACTCCGGAATTCCCGGTTTCGGCTGCTCGACAGTACCTGGACACTTTCGCCCGAGAACCTGATCCGGATTGTCGGGCCGGAAGTTACCATTCGAAACCTGGCGGTATCCAACCGAAATCAACTGATTGCCCTCAGCGGCAGAGTTTCGACGGATTCCCTGGAAACGCTCCAGGTCGAAACCAAAAACTTCCTGCTGTCGACCCTCAACCCGGTTTTTAACACCCGGATTTCCGGCGTTGCCAACGGCAAAGTGGCCGTTCGCGGGCTGTACGGATTGCCTCTGCTCGATGGGAACATTACGATCGATTCTCTGAAATACAACGACTTCCTGATTGGCAATATCATCAACCGCAGCACCCTCGACCAATCAAACCGGATTAATCTGGACACACGGATTCGTCGGCTCGACCGCGAAGTGCTGGCCATCACCGGCGTGTATTCCCCGGCGAAATCCGCCAATAATCCGCTCGATCTGAAAGCCGTTATGGACGGAACCGACCTGCGAATCCTGGAACCCTTTCTACGGGGCATCGCGACGAACATTGGCGGTTCGGCCACCGGCACCGTGACGATTAAAGGACCGGCCGCCAATCCGATTCTGGACGGAACGGTCGACGTAACCAACGGTCGGCTGACGCTCGACTACCTGAAAGCCGACATCGGTTTTTCGGATAAAATCCATTTTGGCCCCAACGAAATCGTTGCCCGAAACATGGTGCTGAACGACCTGAACGGTGGCCGGGCGACGCTGAACGGCGGGATTTTCCACGACGGTTTCAAGTATTTCACCGTCGACCTGAATATCCTCGACATGAAAAACTTCAAGATCATGAACACGACCCTGAAGGACAACGAGGACTTTTACGGCACCGCCGTCGCCAGCGGCCGGGCTAGCATTGAAGGGCCGTTTGACAACCTGGCGATCCGGGCCAACGTGACCAGCAACAAAGGCACCCGGATTTTCATCCCGCTCGATCAGGCGGCTACGGTTTCGCAGGAAGAAGTGATCCGGTTTATCAACGTCAACCCGGCCCAACGCGACAGCACTAGCAAACCGAATGAACCGGTGGTCGATCTATCGGGAATTCGAATGGATTTCAACCTGTCGATTACGCCCGATGCGTACTGCGAAATTCAGCTTGACCGGCAAACCGGCGACATCATCAAAGCCTATGGCACCGGCCAGCTCGCCATGCGGATCGATACGAAAGGCGATTTTACGATGACCGGGGCCTACGAAATCCAGCAGGGCGAATACACATTCACGTTCGAAAACGTCATCAACAAACGGTTTCAGATGTTGCCCAACAGCCGCATCACCTGGACCGGCGACCCCTATGAAGCAATGGTCGACGTAAAAACCGCCTACACCCAGTATGCGTCGCTGGCTCCGATTCTGCAATCGTATACCACCAACAGCTCGAACAACCCCGACCGCAACCGCCGGTATCCGGTGGACCTGCTGATTAACCTGAACGGACGGCTGCTGCAACCGGAAATCTCGTACGACCTGAAAGTGAAAGAATACCCGCAGCAGCCGGATTTTCGGCAGGCCGTGGCGGCTTTTGAATCCCGGCTGAAAAGCAACGATCAGGAATTAGGGCGGCAGGTAAGCAGCATTTTATTGTTCAGCCAGTTGGCTCCGGGCGAAGGCATCGGCCTGATCGATCCGGCCTCGGCCAACAACAACATGGTCGGGACGGGTTTGACCAACAGCCTCAGCGAATTAATTTCCAACCAGATCAGCCGTCTGGCGTCGAATTTGGACAAAAATCTGGATATCGGCGTTTCGTTGAACGGCCTGGATCAGAACATGGTCAACAACCTCCAGTTCCGGTTTTCGTACCGCTTCAACGACCGGTTCCGGATCAGCCGCGACGGCGGTTTTACCTACGGCCAGAACCAGACCAGCGTGGCCAGCCTACTCGGTGAATGGACGCTCGAATACTGGCTTTCGCCCGACGGTCAATTGCGGCTGAAAATGTACAACCGCAACCAGAACCAGCTTGGTGCCTTCAACACCACTACCTACGGCACGCTGACGACCGGGGGCGGCATGAGTATTCAGTATACCCGGTCGTTCAACCGGTTGTTTGGCCCCGCGCCCGAAGCACCCCGCCCCGGCGTTCCTACCCCGACCACACCCGCCGAACGCCCGGCCCCCACCGTTCCGACCGTCCGGCCCACTGCCTTGCAGAATAAATAGTACCCACGGACTTTAGTCCGTGATAGTGCCAATCTATTCGAAAGGTTAGCATTAAATCACAGACTAAAGTCCGTGGGTACGAGGAAATGAAGAATTTACATAAATCTATCGGGTTGTAGAAACCTTTTCAAAATCGATTGCTGTTCTTAAAACAATTCCATTCCGCGCCATCTCGCCTTCGATTTATCCCATTTTTAGTCTGTTTTCATTCCTGCTTTTCCTGACGTTAGGCCATGTGGATTGTCCGTTTAGCGCTTGAGAAAAAGTATACCATTGCCGTAATGGGCTTACTGATTCTGATCATGGGCGTTGTGTCCATCATCCAGATGCCAACTGATATTTTTCCGCGCATCAACATTCCGGTGGTGTCGGTGATCTGGGGTTATACGGGCCTGTCGACCAACGAGATGGAGAAGATGATCACGAATTTTAGCGAAACCTCCATCATCAACAACGTCAGTGATATTCAGCGGCTGGAATCGCAGACCTACAACGGAACGGCGGTTTTGAAGGTTTATTTTCAGCCTACGGTCAAGATCGAGGAAGCCATGGCCCAGGTGACAGCCATTGCCCAGACCATCCGCGTCCGGATGCCGCCCGGTACGCAACCCCCGCTGATTGTCCGGTATAACGCTACCGACGTACCGGTTTTACAACTGGGCCTTTCGAGCGACAGCCTGACCGAATCGCAGATTACCGACTACGGCGTCACCCGCATTCGGCCGCAGATTTCCACGGTGCAGGGCAGCCGTTTATCGCAACCGTTCGGGGGGAAATCGCGCCAAATCATGGTCGACCTTGACCCGGATTTAATGATCTCGCGGGGCGTGACGCCCGAAGAGGTGGTCAATGCGGTTTCGGCCCAAAACCTGACGCTGCCCAGCGGGCAGTTGCGCCTGGCCGAGCGCGAATACACCGTCCGGCTGAATACCAAACCCGACGTGATCGAGTCGCTGAACGACATTCCGGTCAAAGTGGTCAACGGCGTCACGATTCACATGCGCGATGTGGCCAACGTCCACGACGGTTCATCCATTCAAACGAACGTGGTCAAACAGGATGGCGGTCGGGGTGTGTTGATGAGCATCGTCAAGATTGGTAATGCGTCGACCACGGCCATTGTCGATAAAATCCAGAACGAAATCATTCCAACCCTGCGGGCTGCGGCCCCGAGCAACCTCAAAATCGTTGGGCTGTTCGACCAGTCGGTTTTTGTCCGGGCGTCCATTCACGGCGTGGTGGTCGAGGGCCTGATTGCGGCTCTGCTGACGGCGGCCATGATTCTGCTGTTTCTAGGCAGTTGGCGCAGTACGCTCATCGTCGCGGTTTCGATTCCGCTTTCGATTTTGACCTCGCTGACTGTATTGTATCTGATGGGCGAAACGCTGAACATCATGACCCTCGGCGGACTGGCGTTGGCGATCGGGATTCTGGTCGACGACGCCACGGTGACCATCGAAAACATTCACCGCAACGAAGAACTGGGCTTACCGCTCCGGCAGGCCATTCTGGACGGTGCGCAGCAAATCGCCACGCCCACGCTGGTGGCTACCCTGACGATCTGCATCGTTTTTGTTTCCGTCCTGTTCCTGGAAGGGCCAGCCCGGTTTCTGTTCGGGCCGCTGGCGCTGGCGGTCGTGTTTGCCATGCTGGCGTCGTATATTCTTTCCCGAACGCTGGTGCCGATGATGGCCGATTTGATGCTGC
Source organism: Larkinella sp. VNQ87 (assembly GCF_049445795.1). NCBI lineage: Bacteria > Pseudomonadati > Bacteroidota > Cytophagia > Cytophagales > Spirosomataceae > Larkinella > Larkinella sp. VNQ87. The sequence goes on along the minus strand of NZ_JBMSDT010000016.1, from coordinate 15,408 downwards.
GGAACGAAACACATGCGCAGCCTGCTTCAGGAAAGGTTGACAACAGCCTGCACGCCCGTTTCAACCGGGAGTTCGATCGGTTACAAAACCGCTACCTGAGCGGGCTGGAATGGGCGTTGAGTCACCGCCGGTCGGTTCTGGCGGTTTTCGTGTTTGTCGTACTGCTTACCGCAGCGATGGTGCCGTTCATCGGTCGTGATTTTTTCCCCAGTGTCGATGCCGGGCAATTCCGGTTACACCTGCGCGCCCCGGCGGGGAGTCGGCTGGAAGAAACCGAACGCATTGCCGCCCGCACCGAAGCGCTGGTTCGCGAGGTCATTCCGGGGCAGGAAGTGGGCTCCATCATCAGCAACATCGGCCTGACCAGCGAACGGTATAACTTTATTTTCTCGGACAACTCTTCGATCAGTGCTGCCGACGCCGAATTGCTCGTGTCGCTGAACGAGGATAAAAGCCGCCCAACGCAGGACTACATTCGCAAACTGCGGCAGGTTTTCCGGGAAGAGTTGCCCGACGTAACCTTTTTCTTCCAACCCGCCGACATTGTCAGCCAGATTCTGAACTTTGGCTTAACGGCGCCTATCGACGTGCAAGTGATGGGCTTCGACCGGGGAAATAACCTCAAAATTGCCCGGGGGGTATTGCAACGAATCGCTCAGGTGCCGGGCGCAGTAGACGTGCATCTCCACCAGGTGCTCGATGCGCCGGAATTGTTCGTCAACGTCGACCGGGAACGGGCCGGGCAACTCGGGTTGAACGAGCAGAAAATTGCGACCAACCTCATGATTTCGATGAGCGGCACGGCGCAGGTAACGCCCAACTTCTGGCCCGATCCGCAAACCGGTTTTCCGTACCTGATCGCCGTGCAGACGCCCCCGTACCGGCTGAACACACTCGACAAGGTGCTGCAAACCCCGCTGGCCGTCAGTCAAAACCGGTCGACACCCCAGTTGCTGAGCAACGTGACCCGGGTCGAACGCAAGCTGACGCCGGTGATCATCAACCGCGTCAACACCCAACCGACGTACGATATTTATGCCTCCGTCGAGCGGACCGATCTGGGCTCGGTTTCCAACCAGATCGAAAAAATCCTGGCCGAATACCGTCCGCAACTAAAACCGGGTAACCAGATCGTAATTCGGGGTCAGGTGGAGAGTATGAACAGCGCCTTTTCGCGTCTTGGTCTCGGCATTGTCTTTGCGGCCGTCCTGGTCTATCTGCTGATGGTGGTCAATTTTCAGTCGTTCCGCTATCCGTTCATTATCATTACGGCTTTGCCGGGGGCGCTCTGTGGCATGGTCTGGCTATTGTTTCTGACCCATACGACGTTCAGCATCCCGTCGCTGATGGGTGCGATCATGAGCGTCGGTGTCGCCACAGCTAACAGTATTTTGCTGGTCAGCTTTGCCAAAGATCACTTGCCGGAGGTAAATTTCAACGCCCTGGAAGCGGCTCTGGAAGCCGGACGAACCCGGTTGCGGCCCATTCTGATGACGGCCATTGCCATGATCATCGGGATGTTACCGATGTCGCTGGGTCTGGGCGAAGGTGGAGAACAAAACGCCCCCCTGGGTCGGGCGGTCATCGGCGGTTTGCTGCTGGCGACGTTTACTACGCTGCTGTTTGTGCCGGTGGTGTTCAGCTATCTGGCCGGAAAGAAAAAATAGGGTGCGGTTTTCGGTAGCCAATTGCCAACAATGAATACTGAATATCGAAAACTGAATTCCATAAATGGAAAACCGAATACCGTAAAACCGTAAACTGAATACGTTTCATACATGCGACGCATCTGGATTTGGTTCGTACCTTTGAGCCTAGTTTTAGTCTTTGTTTTTATCGGTATTTTGCCCCGCATGCGAAATACGCAGGAGCTGCGCGCGGAAGCTGATGAGCAGAAAAACCGGCAGGAACTGGTGACCGTCACCACCGTAGCCCGCTCGAGCGACAGCACGGGTTTGGTCCTTCCGGGCCAGATTATGCCCTTTCGCGAAACGCCGGTGTACGCCCGCACGCAGGGGTTTCTGAAACGACGGCTGGTCGATATTGGCACCACGGTTCGCAGCGGCCAACTGCTGGCGACAGTCGAAGCGCCCGAACTGGACCAGGAACTGATCCGCGCCCGGGCCGATGTCCGGCTGGCCCAATCGAACCTCGACCGGCTGAAGAGTGTCAGTTTGCCCGGCGCGATTTCGCAGCAGGATCTGGACAACCGGCAGGCTACCTACGAAATGAACCAGGCTAACCTCCGCCGACTGGAAGCCCTGAAAGCCCTTCAGGAAATTCGGGCACCGTTCAACGGAATCATCACCGCCCGAAATGCCGAGGTGGGTAACCTGGTGTCGACCGGGGGCGCGATGCCGATGTATACCCTCTCGCAACTGGACACGCTGCGGGTCTATGTCGATGTACCACAAACGTATTACCAACTGATCAAAGTAGGCATGACGGCCACGGTTAGCGTACCGGAACTGAGCAAAACCTTTACCGGGAAAGTCGTCCGGACCTCGGGCACGCTCCGCACGGAATCCCGGACGTTGCTGGCCGAAGTCGCCATCCCGAACCACCGTCAGGAACTGGTATCGGGTTTATACGGGCAGGTAAAATTCAATCTGAAGGCTATCCAGCCGCCGGTTTTGATTCCGGCCAACACCCTGCTGGTTACTTCCGAAGGTCCGCGCATTGTGGTGGTTCAGCCCAACCGGGTGCTACGGTTTCAGCCCATTACGCTGGGCCGGGATTACGGCACTACACTTGAAGTGTTGTCGGGTCTGCAGGGTCAGGAGCAGGTTGTCACCAACCCCAACGACCGGCTGAAAGACGGGCAGCAGGTTCGGATTAAATTGCAGGGTCAAAGCTCGGCCCCAAAACAGAAAGTATGAGAAAATCAGTTTATTGTCGCATTGCGGTTCTTTTGTTGAGTGTAACAGCCACGTGGGCGCAGCCAGCGGCTTCGTCCGGAAGTTCGTCGGGCGGTGCGGTTGCCATGCCCAATCCCGTGCGCAGCGGCTGGGCGGTTTTTCGGGATCAGACCCTCGATTCGCTGATTGACGTAGGCTTGACCAACAACCCCGATGTCCGGGTGGCCGTCAACCGGGTGGAAGAAGCCCGGATTCGGGTTCGGGTGGCGCAGTCGTTTCTGTCTCCGTCCATCCGCAGCAGCCTGAATATCACCACACAAAGTTTATCGGAATACCGCCCGGTTGCCGTTCCGGTCGCCAGCGAACGGCTCCCCCGGATTCAGCTCAACACGTTTCAGATTCTGCCCATCGACGCCAGTTATGAGGTCGATCTGTTCCGGCGGATTCGGAGCAACGTGCAGCTTACCGATCTGCAACGGCAGGTGTCGGAGTCGGATGTGCAGATCACGCAACTGGTTGTTGCTTCGGAAATTGCCCGGTTGTATTACCTGATTCGGGCCAATGACAGCGAACAGACCGTCGTGCGCCGGAACATCAGCCTGCGCGACTCAACCATCTCGATCATCCGCGCCCGGTTTCAGGCTGGTCTGACCAACGAAATCGACGCCAAGCGGGCCGAAACCGACCTGGCCAACGTCCGGGTGCTGCTGCTGGGCCTGGAACGCAGCCGGACCGAGCTCGTCAACGGCCTGGGGGCACTCTGCGGACAGAACCCGGCCACGTTTTCGCTCTCGCCCGGTCGGCTGGGAACCGGTTTTCCGGCCTTGCCCTTCGCCACGATTACCGCCGACCAGCTTCGCCGTCGGCCCGATTTGTTGCAGGCCGAACAACAGACGCAGATCGCTAATGTCCAGATTCAGGTGAATCAGGCCGCTTTGTACCCGCGCATCAACCTGGTCGGTAATGGCGGAACGCTGACCGGCCGGATCGGCAACCTGTTTTTCCCGGCCAGCATGACGTACCTGCTCGGGATCAACGCCAGCGTGCCTATTTTTGAGGGCAAACGAAACCAGCAAACCATCGCGTTGGCTAAGCAGCAATACCGCACCGCCGATGTCGCCTATCAGCAACGGTTGCTGACCGCCCAGCGCGAGGCTGAAACCGCCCTCGACAACCTGCAAACGACCCGTCAGCAGATCGACGCCCAGAACACGGCCCTCGAATCGGCCCGGTATACCGAGCGACTTAACCGCGAACTTTACGTGAAAGGGCTGACCACGTTCCTGGAAGTGCTCGACGCCCAGCGGACGGTTCTGGATTCCGAACGGCAACTGGTGGTGTTACAAGGTCAGCAGGCGTCATATACCGTCGCATTGCTGAAAGCGCTGGGGGGCAGCTTTTAAACGCGGTTCGAGTCAGTTCAACAACAGAAGGTGCCCTCTGATTTTACCCTGCGTCGAAAATTCCAGGGCCGGGCTGGGTAATTGCAGGGTATTTAGCAGCAGAAATACCGACCGAACGAATCGACTTCGGGTTCGGATGGTCGTCAGATCAACACTAGGCGCTATAAAAAAACGGCGGTAGCGGGCAATATCGGATCGATCCATCGGATCGCCCGTCGGGCTCAGCCAGCGGTTTTCACGTCGGCCCAGCATCAGCCGGGAGCCGTATCCCAGGGAAAAGCCTAGCCAGGCCGGAAGACGGCTTTTGGGAACAAACGCCCGGATATTCGCGCTGATCCAGTAGGTTTGTACGTTATAATCGTTCAAAAGTCGATTCAGAAGGCCACGCCCAAGTAGCTGATCGGCGCGCCCTTCCAATCTCCTTTCGTATGGATACGGTTTATAGGCCATCACTTTGAGCTGGAGCCGTTGCTGGTGCCAAGCGGTCTGTTGAGCGAGATAGAGGTTCACCCCCATCAGGTTAGTCACAAAATCACTCCAACTGAAGCCCCAGTTGGCCGAAAAACCGTCTGCCACTTCAATCAGACTTTGATAGCCGAAGGCCGAAAGGGACCCGATCAGATCGGCTTTCGGTGTACTCACTCCCGCCGACTTCCAGGTCGACGACGACAGACGGGCGAGTGAGTAAGCCGTCCAGAGGTGGCCCAGCTTATCCATTTGATTCCAATCATTCCAGTCGTTGGCAGACTGAAACGCCTGCCTGGGATAATCGGCATACCAGGACTGGTACAGGGCTAGCCAGGAACCCGTTGCAGCCACTCCGTGGAGCGCGATGGTGCCATAGAAAGCTGCCCTTTTTTGGGGGGGAGCCGTAGAATCAATCCAACGAACGTCCTGACCGGATACGATCGTTGATACGCACAGACTGTAGAATAGCATCCAGCCTTGAAAGAGCCGCTTCATTTACAACCGGATATTTCCGCGCAACCCAAAGGCATGGGTGGCAAACGTGGTTCGACTCAGGTACAGAGCCACGGTCAGTATCCGGTTATTGACCGGTAATTGGTAGCCGATATACCCGGCGCGGGCAAAACCGCTGGAACCAAAGAACGACGGAAAGCGCAGCCCAAGTCCCAAATTACCGCCGATCACGTATTTATCCTGGTGTACATAATGAGCCTCCCCGAGCACGCTGACCAGGTTGGCCGCTTCTCCGGTTGAAAAAAAATAGGCTGTTTCTTTCCGGGCCAGAAAATGCGTGTAATTCAGCCGCCCACCTACATACAGATTTTCTAAGACTGATACCGGACGAGTTGCGCTGGCATCAATTCCAAAGCCAACCGAGTGGAATGACCCGAAACTCCAGACGGGTTTTGCCAGTGAAAGTCCTACATCGATCCGCCAGGTAGCCAGAGATACCGAAGGCTGGGCCGCTACCGACACAATCGCCCAGATGCTGACTAAGACGGTACTGAAGCCTGCCCGGATGAGCCGTACGGTTTTCAGACCTGAAAGAAGGAAGTCGACTGTTCTCATAGCACGAACGTTTACAAGGATAAGGCGTTATGAATCCGTCGGAAAACGCCGGATGTCCGTAGCATGGACGTATTCGGTGAATACCGCCTTCGGTTTCATAAGGGAATGCGTTGATGGAGAGTGGCCCTAAAATTGAACGACCAAATTTTCCGATTCGGAGTGCAGATCGGAATAGTTAGTGCTAACCATTTTCACAGCATGGTGCGCACCGGTGCGCCCGGAAGAAAGGATCGAAGAACTCGACTTGCCGGTAGAGAGTTAAACCAGCCCCTGTTCCCTGGCAAAGTTGAGCAGCCCAACAGGGGTGTAGATGTTGAGTTTACGGCAGATGTTCCGACGGTGAGCGTTAATGGTAAACTCGCTGACATACAGCCGGTCGCTGATTTGCCGGGTGGTCAGCCCTTGTGCAATCATCCGGATAATCTCAGTTTCCCGTTTGGTAATCTGGTATTTTCGGGCAAAATCATCTGCCTGTATCCGGGGTTCTGAAACGTCCGTGTGGGCTGATTCAGGAAACCAGGTCCGGCCTTCCGCCAGTGTCCGAATGGCGTTCTTCAGCGTGCCGGAATTGCTCGTTTTCAGCAAATAACCGTCTGCGCCCAACACTTGGATTTCCTTCTTTAATTGGGGTTGGTCGTAGCTGGTGAAGATAATAACTTTCAGGTGTGGGAAATCTTTTTTTATGATTTTGAGGGAGTCAATTCCGTCCGGATAAGGCATATTCAAATCCAGCAGAATGATGTCGACTTCCTGCGTCCTGAGCCGATCAATCAATTGACGGCCGTTGAAAACCGGCTCGACCACCCGGACATCGTCCATTTCTTCCAGCACCGATACCAGCCCATCGACTAGCAACGGGTGGTCATCGGCAATCAGAACGCGAATCGGCATCCTCATAGTCAGGCATTTAAGTAGGAATCTCCAGCACAACGATTGTTCCTCGGTCGGCCTTCCGTTTGATTTCCAACTGACCGTTCAAATACGCCACCTTGGCTTTCAGTTCCCGGAGGCCCTTGCCATGATCGATCGCTGCTTCGTCGATCCCAATGCCTTCATCTTCGACCATAACGGAAAGGGTATGCTCGTGTTCGATTACCTCGATCAAAGCGTAATTCGTCTTTGCGTGTTTCAAAATGTTTTGGACCAATTCCAGGATAATCCGGTAGACGTCGTTCAGCAACGAAATAGAATATCGTTGCGGGTTTTCAAACCCGATGATCACGGTTTCCAGTTTAATTTTACCGGCCAGATTTACGGTTTCGGCCAATTCTTCAATGGCTTTCCGAAAGCCATACCGCTCGAGATTTAAGGGCATCAACTGGTGGCTCAGCCCCCGGATCGTCGTCGAAACAGACGTCAGCACCTCCTGGGTTTTGTATAACTTCTGTTCGGTCCGATCATGAGTAATGCCCTTCTCGAGAGCCGACGAAATGTTGATCGTTGCCAGCGCCAGCATCGCGTTTACTTCGTGGTGCAATTGATCGGCGATCTGATGGCGTTGCTTTTCTTCCGCTTGCATGATTCCTTCCATCAGTTCAATATGACGCTGTTTTTCAAGCTGTTCCAACTGACTCTTCTGTAAAGCCTCCTGCTGCCGGCTTCGAATCTGACGATTTCTCAGGTATAAAACCAGCAACACGATGATGAGAACAGCCAGGCCGATTACGACTGCATAAAAACCGCGTTCCCGCCGGATTTCGCGGTCTCGTGCCAGCCCCTCGGCGTTCAGGCGACTGATTTGCTGTTCTTTATCCCGAATCCGAACCTTCGCCAAAATTTCCTGGATCGCCCGGTATTGATTCAGATTTGTCAACGAATCTTTGATGGCGTAAAAGTGATTGAGGGCCGTACTGTAGCCGAGATAATCGCCTTTCGCTTTCAGAAAACCGGCATACTGTTTATAGTAGTAATAACCGGCCGCCGTATATTCCCGGTTGCTGATGGTCGGCCGAAACGTTTCAAAAATCCGACCAGCCTGGTCCAACTGGCCATTCAATACCAGCGCATGGGCGTAATAAATATCGTTTGGCAACAAATTTAGCCCGGTATTCGCTCCCCCGAATTTCCTGACCATCCCGTAGTACCCCAACGCTTTTTTATACTCTCCTGCCTTCTCGGCCAGCAAACCAGCCGCCGTGAAATAACCCGCATACGGAATCTGGTCTTCCTTTACCCCAAACAGATGTCGGCTCCGATCCAGGTAAGTTCGGGCGGTCGCCAGATCGTTCTGGTACGCTTTGACAACCGCAATTTCCGCGTTGAAATAAGCCGCCTGAATGCTCGCCGGATTGGGCTTGACGGTGGCGTTATAAAAAAGCTCGGCAAACTTCCAGGCGTTTTCGTAGTCAGTAAGCAGCAAATTGATCTGCATCAACTGGTAGTATACGCTCGGCCCGGCGTTTCGGAACGTAAAGGCGGTCCGTTCGTACAATTTTCGGGGATATCGGTTCAGGCTCGAATCTTTCGCCAGTTCCAGGAGTGACTCAAATTCGGTGACTTGCCGTTGCGGACTGTTTTGGTAGAAACGCACGGCCCGGTTGTATCGGGCTGTAAACAAAGCGTTTTTATCGGGTAAACTAGTCGCCAACCGGATGGCTTTTGCAAAGTATTGCTGCACTCTGGCCGTATCATCCAAATACAAATTGGTCATGAAGGTGTAGATGAACGACAGATTTTCCCAATCTTTCGCCTGTTGGCATTCCCGTTCGCCCAGCGTCAGGTACTTTCTGAATTCCTCCTCCCGCCCCCATTCACCGTACATCAGGGCTGTTCCGACAAGGGCTTCCCGGAAAAACCGGGTATGAGGGCCGGCATTTTCACGCGCCTGCTGGTACAGTAATTCGCCCTCTTTTGAAAAAACCATCGACGATTTAGCCCGTGCCCAGCCCATCAGCAGGATATGCACCCAGTGCCGGTTGCGGGTTTTTCGTACCAGCGGCACGTACTCCGCCAACATTCCATAACTGCGGTTGATATCGGTTCGGGCGGTAGTCTGCATCAGGTCACAAGCTGCCCGAAAGGAAGTTTCGGTAATGGGCAGGCGTTTTAGCGATTCCCACTGGCTGCGATTCTCCGATCCCATTCCAGTTTGTCCCTGGATGGCGTGCGCAAGAAGGCTAAATTGTATCAAGCAGGCAACTACGGTCCGGTACATTACGCAAGGAATTGATCGCCAAGTAAATATAACTAAATACAGGTTACTACAGTGAAAAGGACTATCCCATTCCGTCAAAGGGCACAAATCTTTCAAACCTTCTCCGCCAGGCCGCGTTTTAGTGGTATTTTCCACTCAAACCTGTCTTGTCATGGCACTCCCAAACAGCCCTGTTGCGACGGCAACCGACCGCACGGCCGACGCTGAATACCCCGAAAACATGCCTACCAGTGGTTACGGTGGCTCGGCATCGATGCCAACCGGCCCCGATGAAGACGACGAAGAATACGACGAAGAAGAACTCACCATCACCGACGATGACGACGAAGATCCGGTTGATGAGGAAGACGAGGATGAGGTCTAATCATCGGCAAAACCGGCCAACGGCCCCATCCATTTTATAACCAGCCTTAAATTCTGACGAACGATGGAACCTGAAGAAAACAAACAACCTGAAGAAGAATCGGTGGAAACCTATCACGACCAGGATTCGGAACCACCCGCCGAAAGCGCCCAGGCCAACCGCACCACGGAAGAACACCGCGCCCCGAATGATCCGGCGGAAGGAGCGAGGGAATGAAGAGTTATGAGTTAAGAATTAAGAATTAAGAGTTATGAGTTGGCTGACGCATTCGCTAGTCGCGAAGCAACTCATAACTCTTAACTCTTAATTCTTAACTCAATAAAGAAAGGAGTGTGTCGCACTTCATTTCGGTTTCACGCCATTCCTTGGCGGGGACGGAGTCTTCGGTGATACCGGCTCCGGCGTATAGGGTGCCTTCGGTACCTTCGAGCTTCATGCAGCGCAGGTTAACGAAAATATGCGTTTCGGCTCCCTCGGTTCGGTAGAGATTGACCGGGCCGAGAAATCCGCTGTACAGTTCCCGTTGGTGGGTTTCGTTGGCCAATATGAATTCCTGGGCGGCTTCGCGCGGCATGCCGCAGACCGCCGAGGTGGGGTGCAAAAGCCGCAGCATCACGGTGCCCAGTTGCGGGAAGTTCACGGTTCGTGTATCGACGGAGTAATCCGACCGCAGGTGCATGAGATTCCCGGCCACCACTGTCCGGGGGCCTTCCTCGAGGTATTCGCGCACCCGGATTTTCTTGAAACACCCGATAATATAGCGGCCAACGAGGGCCTGTTCTTCAATTTCTTTCTGCGTCCAGGGCGCATCAGCGGGGCGCTTGGGCCGGCCTTCCGAATCGAACGCCGATTGCGTTCCGGCCAGGGCCACCGTGCGAAAAATACCGGCTCCGTCGACACTGACCAGCCGCTCAGGCGTCGCACCAATCCAGACCTGGTTGCGGTCGGGCAGGTAAACCGCCGAAACGAAGGCCGTCGGATAAGCCTGGCAGAGTCGGTTGAACAAGGATGGAATATCCGGCTGCTCATCGAACCGCACGGTTTTGGTCCGCGATAACACCACCTTTCGAAATTGGTTCCGTTCCATCCGGCGAATGGCCCGGCTGACGCTTTCTTCAAATTGCTTCTGCTGTTCGTCCGGAGGCTGCACGACCTGCACCGTCGGGCGGGCTTGCAATTGTTCGTCCGACCGGGCGGTTTTAAACAGAGCGCCGGACGCCGGATGATCCGCCGAAAGCTTGTGGTGGGTTTCCAGGATGGTACCGTTTTCGTCGAAACGCCAGTAGAAATCCGCTTTTAGAAATAAGGTTTGTTCTGTTTCCGGATTCAGGAACGGACTAACCGCAAACCCCATCGGCAGTTCCTCCAGTTCCATCGACACGGTCGATACCGTTCCGGATGCATCGATAATCAATTCCCGCGCGGTTTGGTTGGGCAACCGCCAGAGCGCTGCGGGAAAGCCCGCCAGCACAGCCGCCTGCCAAATCGACTGGTCGGTTTGCTGCGTTTGTACGGCTGATGAGAAGTGCCTTGAAAATTGCATTATCGAAATAGCTTCGCTGCAAATTTAGTTCTAATCCGGTAACAGTTTGTTCTTATTTTTTGTGCGACAAAAGCGGATTCTTCGAAAAAATTTAGCGAACCTTCGCCGTAGATGCACACTCAGCCCCCCTCAGAACGCTCCTGTTTTCCCAAACATCCCTCGAAATAAGTCGATGACAGTTCAAACCGCCAAGCTACCAGTTCACCCGGCAAATAAAACAGTTCACGGATTTTTTAACTTGCATCTTCCCGGCAAAACCCGTTTTTCAGCTATTTTTTACGCACAATGAAATGATACAAATTCTGATCGTGGAAGACGAACCGTTGGCGGTCCGGAAGCTGGTTACGCTATTGGCCCAGCTTAAAACCGCTTCGCAGGTGGTGAGCGTAACCGACGGCATCGAATCGACCGTTAACTGGCTTCGAACCAACCCGTCACCCGACCTGGTTTTGATGGACATCGAACTCTCTGACGGACAAAGCTTTGAGATTTTTCAGCAGGTTTCGATCGAATGTCCGGTTGTGTTCACGACCTCCTACGACGAATTTGCGGTCCGGTCGTTCCAGAGTAACCGCTTCACCTACCTGCTCAAGCCGATTAAGAAAGACGAACTGGAACGGGTGCTGGCTTCTCTCCCAGACCATAACCTACCGACCATTACCTCGACCGACATCGGCGAACTGGTGGAAGATTTGCGAAAAAAAAGCCGAAAACCGGAGTTCCGCAGCCAGTTTCTGGCCCGTCAGCAACAGCAGTTGGTCTCGGTCGATGCCGCCGACATCCGGTTTTTCTACGCCAAAGAAGGGGTGACTTATCTGTACGGCCGGGACCGAAACCGCTACATCGTCGATTACTCGCTCGACGTGCTGGAAGAATCGCTGGAACCGCAGCGGTTTTTTCGCATCAACGACCAGTTTATCGTCGAAATCGGGGCGGTTTCGCAAATTCATGCTTACCTTAACGGCCAACTCAAACTGGATCTGGATTCCGGCGGGCTGGTCCATGACATCCTGGTCAGCCGTGACCGGACTCGGGCGTTCAAAGCGTGGATCGGACGATAAATGCAGAAGCTGAATGATACCTGGATGCGCCTGGTTGGCGTTCCGCTGCTGGCGCTGATCGGGCAGTGGACCATGTACGGGTATACGAATGTGCCGTATCCGGACGATTGGCGCATCCCATTTTTCTTCATTCTGGGCAGTGTGCTGGTCTGGGAAACCAACCGCTGGGGCATCATTTTATCCCGCCGAAAATATCCGGAACTGACCCAAACCCTGCGCCGGATTGTGTACCAGTTAAGCTGGTTTGTCTTCTTCGCCAGCCTGATTCGGATTACGCAAACGTTTTTCTACGAACTGATCGGAATCTGGCCCTCGGAGGAGTCGCTGCTCTTCAAACCGTATTTTTTTAATACTCTCGTGTCGGTAGTCGGCACCGTTCAGATTGCCGCCTACTACGAAGGCGTTTACCTCTATCAGCGCTGGAAAATCACGTACACGGAAGCGCAGGAATTGAAGAAAGTGAACCTGCAAAGCCAGCTCGATTCACTCAAAACCCAGATCAACCCCCATTTTCTGTTCAACAACCTCAATTCGCTCTCGTCGCTCATCACGAGTGATACCGACCAGGCCGAACGGTTTGTCGATGAACTGTCGTCGGTGTACCGGTATTTACTCCAGCAAAACAACCGCGACCTGTGCCCGCTTACCGATGAGGTGAACTTCATCATGGCGTACTTTCATCTGCTCAAAACCCGGTACGGCGACGGTATTTTTCTGGAAACCCAGATCGAGCCGCATTACCTGACCTACCTGATTCCGCCCCTGACGCTCCAGATTCTGCTCGAAAACGCCATCAAACACAACATCATCGCCGTCAGTAGACCGCTGACGATCAGGCTTTATACCGAGGAAGGCCATCTCTTCGTGGAGAACAACATCCAGAAAAAGAAGGTCGCCGTTCCCTCCAACCAGATCGGTTTGCAGAACATCATGATCAAGTACAAACTCCTCGCCCACTCGCCCGTCACAATCCGCTACGATGAGCATACGTTTCTTGTCGGTGTGCCGCTGCTGGCACCAACGACGGAGATAGTGATTAACCAGCATCCTCAATAACTAACTGTAAATCAGCTAGTAGCTTCGAAAAGCGACCCGGTTTATCTCTTTAGCACTATTGAAACCGGAAGCTAAGCTAAGCTAAGCGCAGGTAAGAACATGAACTAATTTTTTATAATTAATGTATATACATTAAATGTTTATACCTTAAATTACATCGCCATGAAAACTGAACGCACCATTCAGCAATTGATCCCCGCGCCGTTGATGAGCATGGGTGAACTCCGGGTTCGTCAGCCGCTGCCTTCCTCCCGGCTGAGTTACCTCGACCCGTTCGTCCTGCTGCATCACGGGCATAGTTTTCTGAAAGAGAACGAAAATCCCGATCACGCGGGCGTGGGCCCGCACCCACACCGGGGCTTTTCGCCGGTGACGTTCGTGTTCAAGGGCGGTATTCGGCACCGCGACAGCCGGGGCAACGACCGCAGTGTTTACGAAGGCGGTACGCAGTGGATGAACGCCGGTCTGGGCATCATGCACAGCGAACGGCCCTTGTCTGACGAGCTGGAAATCATTCAGATGTGGGTCAATACGCCGATGGCGCATAAAAAAGACCAGCCCTCCTATTACCCGCTGTTAAAGGAAGAAACGCCTTCGTTTGTCAGCGAGGACGGCTTGGTGACGGTCAACGTAGTTTCGGGGGAACTGCTAGGCGTAAAAGGGCCGATTCCGACCTTTACGCCGATTAATTCGGCAACCCTGCACCTGAAAACCGGTGGCAAAATTTACCTGCCGCTGCCAGCCAGCCACAACGCGTTTGTGTATTTGCTGGACGGCAAACTCCGCGTTGGTGAACAAACCGACGTGCAGGCCCGGTACATGGTCGTGCCCGAAAACGACGGCGACGGCCTGACCCTCGAAGCACTCGAAGACACACGCGTCCTGTTGATGTCGGGCGAACCGAGTGGCGAGAAAATCGTGGCGCAGGGGCCGTTTGTGATGAACAGTGAAATTGAAGTGATGGAAGCTTACCGGGATTTCCGGATTGGAAAAATGGGCATCCTGATCGAAGACTAAGGTGTGGTTTCTGATTGCAGTGCGGGTTGCGGAGTTTTTACTAAGTTTCGGGTAAATTCTCCGCAATCCGCCTTTTTTTGTCAATCCATTCGTTTAAAACCAGACCGATGATTTCCGTTTCCGACGCTTACTCGATTGTTTTGAACCACCCGCTGGCCGTAGCCGCCGAAGCCATTCCGCTGACGCAGGCTACCGGACGGGTTTTGCATGAACCCTTGGCTGCCGACCGTGACCTGCCGCCGTTCGACCGCGTTTCTATGGATGGAATCGCGATTGCGTACGCTTCCTGGGCGGACGGCCAACGGCGGTTTCGGGTGGCCGGTGCGCAGTTTGCCGGACAACCCGCCCAGACGCTGACCGACGAAACGGCTTGTCTGGAAGTCATGACCGGCGCCATGCTGCCAACCGGAACGGATTCGGTCATTCGGTATGAGGACATTCAGATTTCCGACGGAGTGGCTGAAATTCAGCTTGATACGGTCCAACCGGGCCAGAACGTGCATCGTCGGGCGACAGATCGGCGGCAGCACGAGGAACTGGTTCCGGCCGGAACCCGCTTAGGCCCCGCCGAGATGGCCGTGGCCGCATCGGTCGGAAAAGCCACCGTGCGGGTCAGCCAGCGACCGCGAATTGCCCTGATTTCGACGGGCGACGAATTGGTCGATGTGGCCGAAACGCCGGAGCCGTACCAGATTCGCCGGTCGAATACGTATTTGCTGCAAACCGTCCTGGAAAGCGCCGGGGCCGAAACCGCCCTGCTGCATTTGCCCGACGACGCCGACGCGATGGAAACCGCCCTGAAAACGCTGCTGGCGGAGTTTGATGCGCTGGTGCTGAGTGGGGGCGTTTCGGCCGGAAAAGCGGATTTTGTACCCGGTGTGATGGCGCGGCTGGGCGTGCGGCAACAGTTTCATCAAGTGGCGCAGCGACCCGGAAAACCGCTCTGGTTTGGCGCTTCTGAAGCGGGTAAAGTCGTTTTTGGCCTGCCCGGCAATCCGGTTTCTACCTTTTTGTGCGCGTATCGGTATCTGCTCCCCTGGCTACAAACGTCGTTGGGCCTGCCGATTGCTCCGCCCCCCGTGGCACGGCTGGTCCGAAAAATTTCGTTTGCCCCGAAGCTAACCTATTTCCTTTCGGTCAGTTTATCCGTAAATTCCGAAGGAATCTGGCTAGCCGAACCCTTGCCCGGCAGCGGCTCTGCTGACTACGCCAACCTGCTCCGCTGCGACGGTTTTATGGAACTGCCGCCGGACCAGACGGAGTTCGCGGAGGGCGAAGCGTTTCCGGTTTACACGTTCCGCTAACGTACCCACGGACCGCCGGGCGGCCCCGTTCAGTCCGTGTGAGTTGGTATGACCAATTAGATGGAATAAACTCCCAAAACACGGACTGAACGGGGCCGCCCGGCGGTCCGTG